>NZ_NEUF01000112.1 GCF_002910915.1 Streptomyces sp. SM10
GCTTCACACCCCACGCCGACACCAGACGGAACAACGCCACCTCAAGAGCGAACAGCCCGGCCTGCGTGAACTGCGTCCGATCCAGCAGCTCACCACCCTCGAACACCACACCCCGCACCGGACGATCCAGATGCCGGTCCAACTCCACACACACCGCATCAAACGCATCCGCGAACACCGGATACGCCTCATACAACTCACGACCCATACCCGACCGCTGCGCACCCTGACCCGAGAACAACACCGCCGAGCTGCTCGACGAAACCGTGCCCCTGACTCTCCTGCCACCGATGACCACCGCACGGTGATTCAGAGCCGCACGCGTCGTCACCAGCGAGAACCCGACATCCACCGGATCCAGATCCCCGGCGAACACCGACACCCGCTCCACCTGTGCATCGAGCGCCTCGGCCGTCTTCGCCGACACCACCCACGGCACCACCGGCACCAATGTGCTCGCGGAGGTTTCCATGACCTCACTGTCCGGAGCCTGCTCCAGGATCACGTGCGCATTCGTTCCGCTGATCCCGAAGGACGACACCGCGGAACGCCGTGCCCCGCCCGTCTCCGGCCACCGCACCGACTCCGTCAGCAGTTCCACCGAACCCGCCGACCAGTCCACGTGCGACGTCGGCTCGTCCACGTGGAGGGTGCGGGGCAGCAGCCCATGGCGCATGGACTGCACCATCTTGATCACACCGGCCACACCAGCCGCCGCCTGCGTGTGACCGATGTTCGACTTGACCGACCCCAGCAGCAGCGGACGGTCATCCGACCGCTCCTGCCCATACGTCGCGAGCAGCGCCTGCGCCTCGATCGGGTCACCCAACCGCGTGCCCGTACCGTGCGCGTCTACGGCGTCGATGTCTCCGGCGTCGACTCCCGCGTTCGCCAGCGCCTGCCGGATGACCCGCTGCTGAGACGGACCGTTCGGGGCTGTCAGGCCGTTCGACGCACCGTCCTGGTTGACGGCGGAACCGCGTACGACGGCGAGCACGTGGTGCCCGTTGCGCCGAGCGTCCGAAAGCCGCTCCACCAGCACCATGCCAACGCCCTCGGACCACCCCGTGCCGTCCGCCGCCTCGGCGAACGGCTTGCAGCGGCCGTCCGGTGCCAGCCCGCGCTGACGGCTGAACTCGATGAAGATGCCGGGGTCGGCCATGACCGTGACACCGCCGGCCAGTGCCATGGTGCATTCGCCCTGACGCAACGCCTGCACAGCAAGGTGGAGGGCCACCAGTGAGGACGAGCATGCCGTGTCCACGGTCACCGCCGGCCCCTCCAGGCCGAAGGTGTACGACACCCGGCCGGACACCACGCTGGTGGCACTGCCGGTCAGGGCGTTCCCTTCGAAGCCTTCGGGCAGTTGCGCCCCAGCTCCGTAGGCGGAGGACGACGCACCGGCGAAAACGCCGGTCGCGCTCCCGCGCATCTCGGCTGGGTCGATGCCCGCAGATTCGAACGTCTCCCACGCGGTCTCCAACAGCAGGCGCTGCTGCGGATCCATTCCCAGCGCCTCGCGCGGCGAGATCCCGAAGAAGCCGGGGTCGAAGGCGCTCGCGCCCGTCAGGAAGCCACCTTCGCGCACGGTGGCGAGTCGTTCGGCGCCCTCCTCCGGTTCCCGTGTGTTCAGCCGGTCGGCGTGCCAACCACGGTCGTCGGGGAACCCGGTGATCGCGTCACCGTCGTCGAGAAGCAGCCGCCAGAGGTCGTCGGGCGAGTTCACCTCGCCGGGGAACCGGCAACTCATCCCGACGATCGCAATCGGGTCGTCGCCCGCGGCGGTGAGGAGCGCACTCGCGTTCTCCGGTACGACGACGCCCAGGATCTCGGTCAGCAGGAAGCCCGCGAGAGCGGCGGGGGTGGGGTAGTCGAAGACCAGGGTCGCGGGCAACCGGAGACCGGTCGCGGCGTTGAGCCGGTTACGCAGCTCCACCGCTGTCAGGGAGTCGACTCCGAGCTCCTTGAACTGCTTGTCACCGTCGACCGTCTCGGCGCCCGCATGGCCGAGAACAGAGGCCGCCTGGGTTCGTACGAGATCCAGCAGTTCCCGGTCGCGCTCCTGCGGAGCGAGTCCTGCGAGGCGCTGCCCCAGAGTCGACCCACCCGTCGTAGCGGCGGCCGGAGCCCTGCGTCGGCCGGCGGTGCGGACCAGTCCGCGGAACACTCCGGGCAGGGCGCCCGCGACGGCCTGCGACTGGAGGGCCGTGAGATCAAGACCGACCGGGACCAGCGCGGCCCGCGGCGAGGCCAGCGCGGCGTCGAGGAGGGCGAGTCCCTGCTCGTCCGTGAGCGGCAGGACCCCGGAGCGCACCATGCGGTCCACGTCGGAGCCGTCGAGTCGTCCGAGCATGCCGTCCGTGGTGGCCCAGGGCCCCCACGCCAGCGAGGTCGCCACCAGCCCCGCGCTGCGGCGCTGCTGGGCGAGACCGTCGAGGAAGGCGTTGGCCGCCGCGTAGTTCGCCTGACCGGGTCCGCCGAAGACACCGGCCACCGAGGAGAACGTGACGAACATCGACAGGTCGAGCGTCGCGGTGAGCTCGTGCAGGTGGACCGCTCCGTCGACCTTGGGGCGCAAGACGGTGTCGAGGCGCTCGTGTGTCATGGACGAGACCACACCGTCGTCGAGGACTCCCGCGGCGTGCACGACGCCCGTCAGCGGCCGGTCCTCGGGCACGTCCGCCAGGACGGCCGCCAGTTGATCACGGTCGGCGACGTCGCAGGCTGCCAGCACGACTTCAACGCCGGCCTCGGTCAGTTCTTCGGCGAGCGCGGCGGCACCGGCGGCCGAGGCCCCCCGACGGCCGGTGAGGACGAGGCTGCGCACACCGTGCTCGGCCACCAGGTGGCGTGCCACCAGCCCACCGAGCGCGCCGGTGGCCCCGGTCACCAGGACCGTCCCGTGCCGCTGCACGGGCTCAGGCACGGTCAGGACGACCTTGCCGACGTGGCGAGCCTTGGCCAGGAAGCGGAACGCTTCCGGCGCCTGCCTCACATCCCAGGTACGGATCGGCAGCGGCTTGAGCGCACCGCTGTCGAAGAGCGCAAGCACCTCGGCCATGAGCTGGCCGATCCGCTCGGGCCCGGCTTCGATCAGGTCGAAGGCCTGGTAGGCGACGCCCGGGAAGGTCTCGGCGATCGCGTCCGCGTCGCGGATGTCGGTCTTGCCCATCTCCATGAACCGGCCACCACGCGGCAGCAGGCGCAACGACGCGTCCACGAACTCCCTGGCGAGGGAGTCCAGGACGAGGTCGACACCGCGGCCTCCGGTGACGCCGAGGAACTGTTCCTCGAAATCGAGTGTGCGCGACGAGGCGATGTGCGCGTCGTCGAGTCCGAGCGAGCGCACCACGTCCCACTTGCCGCTGCTCGCGGTACCGAAGACCTCGGCGCCCAGGTGCTGTGCGAGCTGCACGGCGGCCATGCCCACACCGCCGGCGGCGGCGTGCACGAGGACCGACTCGCCGGGCTGCAGACCCCCGAGGTCCACGAGTGCGTAGTAGGCGGTCATGAAGACCACCGGGGCTGATGCCGCTTCGGTGAAGGACCAGCCGTCCGGGATACGGGCCACAGTACGGCGGTCCGTGACCGCGACCGGTCCGAACGCACCGGAGAACAGGCCCATCACACGATCGCCTGGCTCCAGGCCGGTGACCCCGGGGCCGGTCTCCAGGACGATACCGGCGCCCTCGATACCCATCGTGGCGTCACCAGGATAGACGCCGAGCGCGATGAGCACGTCGCGGAAGTTCAGACCTGCGGCACGCATGCCGACCCGTACCGTCCCCGGCGCGAGGGGCTCGGCGGCATCGGGACAGGCGGCGAGCGCGAGGTTCTCGAGAGTGCCCTTCTCCGCGATGTCCAGCCTCCACGGGGCGTCCCCGGGCGGTACGAGGGCCTCCGCTGCCGAAGGGCGGCCCAGCCGGGGTACGAACGCGTCCCCGCCACGGATGGCGAGCTGCGGCTCGCCCGTAGCAAGTGCCGGGAGGAGTGCGGCGTGGGAGTCGTCGAGGTCCACCAAGACCAGTCGGCCCGGGTTCTCGGACTGCGCCGAGCGGATCAGGCCCCAGGCCGCCGCTCCGCCCAGGTCGAACAGCGCGTCCTCCCCGCGGGGCGCCACGGCCCCGCAGGTCGTGACCACCAGCAAGGCGTCTGCGAATCGGGGATCAGCCAGCCATTCCTGGACCAGCGTGAGCAGCTCGTGCACACTCCGGCGCACGTCGGATGCCAGATCTTCGCCCTCGACGCCGGTCGCGACGCCGTGTGTGACGAGGACGAGGTCGACGGCCGGGTCCACGGCTGACAGATCCGCGTACGGTTCGGCGCCAAGGGCCACCGGCCAGCCCTCGCCGATCACGGCCCACCTACGGGCAGGGCCGTCCGGCGGCAGCGGCGGCACGGGGAGAGGTGCCCATTCGAGGTGGAACAGTTCGGTCTGATCGGCTCCGGGCGCCGCCAGTTGCTCTGCGGTCACCGGACGCAGTACCAGCGACTCGACGTGGGCGACCGGGGAGCCGGAATCGTCGGCGGCCAGGACGCGAACGCCCGAGCTCGTGGGGGTGATCCGCACCCGCAGCACGGACGCGCCGACCGCGTACAGAGAGACGCCGGACCAGGCGAACGGCAGACCGACCCCCACTGCCTCGTCCCGAGCCTCGCCACCGCCGTTCAGTCCCATGGCGTGCAGGGCGGAGTCGAGCAGGGCGGGATGAAGACCGAATCGTTCGGCCTCGGCGCCGTCGGGCAGCGCGACCTCGGCGAAGATCTCCTCCCCGAGGCGCCACGCCGCCCGCAGCCCTTGGAACACGGGGCCGTAGCCGTAGCCGTGCTCGGCCAGGCCCTCGTAGTGCCCGTCGACGGACACGGCGACGGCTCCGCGGGGTGGCCACTCGGCCAGCTCCTGATCGCCGACCTCAGCACCGGCGGGGGCCAGCACCCCAGCAGCGTGCTGCTGCCACGGGAGGGCGTCCTCCTCCCCTTCGGCGGGCCGGGAGTACAGGGCGACAGGGCGCTTGCCTTCGGCGTCCTCCGCGCCCACCGTCAGCTGTACGGCGACTCCGCCGTGCTCGGGGAGAACCAGCGGTGTCTGGAGCGTCAGCTCCTCGAGGAGACCGCAACCGACGTGCTCGCCTGCTTGCAGGACGAGTTCCACGTAGGCCGTGCCCGGGAGCAGAACAGCACCGAGCACCGCGTGGTCACCGAGCCACGGATGCGTCTGCAGCGACAGTCGGCCCGTCATGATCAGTCCGTCCGCGTCGGCCCGCGTCATCGCGGCTCCGAGCATCGGGTGTCCGACAGGGCGCAGTCCGAACGCGGATACGTCACCCGTCCACCGCGCTGCGGCGGCGGGCCAGTAGTGCTCGCGCTGGAAGGCGTAGGTGGGCAGGTCGACCCGGCGGGCGCCGGTGCCGGCGAAGTACGCCGCCCAGTCGACCGCCGACCCGCGTACGTAAAGCTCCGCGAGCGCGGTGACCAGCGTCTTCGGCTCGTCCCTGTCCTTGCGCAGCGCGGGAGCGAACACCGAGTCCTCGACACAGTCCTGGCCCATGGCGCTGAGCACTCCGTCGGGGCCCAGCTCCAGGAACGTGGACACGCCCTGCTCCTGGAGGGTGCGCATCCCGTCGACGAAACGAACCGCCTCACGCACATGGCGCACCCAGTAGTCCGCCGAACCAACCTCGTCGTCGGACACCAACTGACCGGTCACGTTCGAGACGATCGCGATCTCGGGCCGC
>NZ_NEUF01000113.1 GCF_002910915.1 Streptomyces sp. SM10
CGTCCGGCCGGTCCCGGTGGCGGCGGTGGCGGCTTCGCGGGCCGTCCCGGTGGTCCCGGCGGTGGCGGCGCAGGCCGTCCCGGTGGTGGCGGCGGCTTCGGCGGTCGTCCCGGCTTCGGTGGACGTCCCGGCGGCCCGGGTGCCCGTGGTGGCACGCAGGGTGCGTTCGGCCGTCCCGGCGGTCCCGCGCGTCGTGGTCGCAAGTCGAAGCGTCAGAGGCGCCAGGAGTACGAGGCCATGCAGGCCCCGTCGGTGGGCGGCGTCATGCTGCCTCGCGGCAACGGGCAGGCTGTCCGGCTGTCGCGCGGTGCGTCCCTGACCGACTTCGCGGAGAAGATCAACGCCAACCCGGCGTCGCTCGTCGCCGTGATGATGAACCTCGGCGAGATGGTCACCGCCACGCAGTCCGTCTCCGACGAGACGCTGAAGCTCCTCGCGGACGAGATGAACTACGTCCTCGAGATCGTCAGCCCCGAGGAGGAGGACCGCGAGCTGCTCGAGTCCTTCGACATCGAGTTCGGCGAGGACGAGGGCGGCGAAGAGGCCCTGGTCTCCCGTCCGCCGGTCGTGACCGTCATGGGTCACGTCGACCACGGTAAGACCCGACTGCTGGACGCGATCCGCAAGACGAACGTCGTCGCGGGCGAGGCCGGCGGCATCACGCAGCACATCGGTGCCTACCAGGTCTCCTCCGAGGTCAACGGCGAGGACCGGAAGATCACCTTCATCGACACCCCGGGTCACGAGGCGTTCACCGCCATGCGTGCACGTGGTGCGAAGTCCACCGACATCGCGATCCTCGTGGTGGCGGCGAACGACGGTGTGATGCCCCAGACGATCGAGGCGCTGAACCACGCCAAGGCGGCCGAGGTGCCGATCGTGGTCGCGGTCAACAAGATCGACGTCGAGGGTGCCGACCCGACCAAGGTGCGCGGTCAGCTCACCGAGTTCGGTCTGGTGGCCGAGGAGTACGGCGGCGACACGATGTTCGTCGACATCTCCGCCAAGCAGGGCCTCAACATCGAGTCCCTCCTGGAGGCCGTCGTCCTCACCGCCGACGCCTCGCTCGACCTGCGGGCCAACCCGGAGCAGGACGCGCAGGGTATTGCGATCGAGTCCCACCTCGACCGCGGCCGCGGTGCCGTCTCGACCGTCCTGGTCCAGCGCGGAACGCTGCGCATCGGTGACACGGTGGTCGTGGGCGACGCGTACGGCCGTGTCCGGGCGATGCTCGACGACAGCGGTCAGAACGTCCAGGAAGCGGGTCCCTCGACCCCCGTCCTGGTGCTCGGTCTCACCAACGTCCCGGGCGCCGGCGACAACCTCCTGGTGGTCGACGAGGACCGTACGGCCCGTCAGATCGCCGAGAAGCGTGCCGCCCGCGAGCGCAACGCCAACTTCGCCCGCAAGGGTGTCCGGTTCTCCCTGGAGAACCTGGACGAGGCGCTCAAGGCCGGTCTGGTCCAGGAACTCAACCTCATCATCAAGGGCGACGCGTCCGGTTCGGTGGAGGCTCTCGAGTCCTCGCTGCTCCAGCTCGACGTCGGTGAAGAGGTCGACATCCGGATCCTGCACCGCGGTGTGGGTGCGGTCACCGAGTCGGACATCAACCTGGCGACCGGCTCCGACGCCATCGTGATCGGCTTCAACGTGCGCGCCGCAGGGCGTGCCGAGCAGATGGCCGAGCGCGAGGGCGTGGACGTCCGGTACTACTCGGTCATCTACCAGGCGATCGAAGAGATCGAAGCGGCCCTCAAGGGCCTGCTCAAGCCGGAGTACGAAGAGGTCGAGCTCGGCACGGCGGAGATCCGCGAGATCTTCCGCTCGTCCAAGCTGGGCAACATCGCCGGTGTGCTGGTCCGGTCCGGCGAGGTCAAGCGCAACACCAAGGCGCGCCTGCTGCGCGATGGCAAGGTCATCGCGGAGAACCTCAACATCTCCGGTCTGCGCCGCTTCAAGGACGACGTCACCGAGATCCGCGAAGGCTTCGAGGGCGGTATCAACCTCGGAAACTTCAACGACATCAAGATCGAGGACGTCATCGCGACGTACGAGATGCGCGAGAAGCCGCGAGGCTGATCCACGGGGATTCCCGGGGGGTGACCCCCGGGCTTCCTTCCACGGTCGGGGCCGGTCGACGGGTCGTATTTCCGTCGGTCGGCCCCGGCCGTTGCGTGTACGGTTCGGGTGTCCCCGCCAAGCGATGGCGGGGCGCGAACCCGAACCGGCGGGACATCCGGACTTACATGTATGTGGGGACTCTGTCCTTCGATCTGCTCCTCGGCGACGTACGGTCGTTGAAGGAGAAGCGTTCCATCGTCCGCCCGATCGTCGCCGAGCTCCACCGCAAGTTCGCGGTGAGCGTCGCGGAGACGGGCGGCCAGGACCTCCACCGCAGGGCCGAGATCGGTCTTGCCATGGTCTCCGGGGACACCGGACACCTCACAGACGTACTCGACCGGTGCGAACGCATGATCGCGGGCCGGCCGGAGGTGGAGCTGCTGTCCGTACGGCGGCGGCTGCACAGCGACGAAGACGATTGAGCAAGGCTTAAGAAGGAGAAGGACCAGTGGCCGACAACGCGCGGGCAAAGAAGCTGGCGGACCTCATCCAGGTGGTGGTCGCCGAGAAACTGCAGCGCGGTATCAAGGACCCGCGTCTGGGCACGCATGTGACCATCACGGACACCCGTGTCACCGGCGACCTGCGGGAGGCCACGGTCTTCTACACGGTGTACGGCGACGACGAGGAGCGGGCCAGCGCGGCCGCCGGCCTGGAGAGCGCCAAGGGCATCCTGCGCTCTGCGGTCGGTGCCGCCGCGGGGACGAAGTTCACCCCCACCCTGGCTTTCGTGGCGGACGCCCTGCCGGACAACGCCAAGGCGATCGAGGACCTGCTCGACCGGGCACGTGCCTCGGACGCCAAGGTCCGCGAGGCGTCCTCCGGTGCCACCTACGCCGGTGGGGCGGACCCGTACCGCAAGCCGGAGGACGACGAGTCCGCCGAGAACGACGAGGACTCGCCTTCCGCATGACGCAGAACAAGCAGGACAAGACGCCGGACGGCCTCGTCATCGTCGACAAGCCGTCCGGCTTCACCTCGCACGACGTCGTGGCCAAGATGCGCGGCATCGCCCGGACCCGGCGGGTCGGCCACGCCGGCACGCTGGACCCGATGGCGACCGGCGTCCTCGTCCTCGGCGTCGAGCGGGCGACCAAACTGCTCGGTCATCTCGCACTGACCGAGAAGGAGTACCTGGGGACCATCAGGCTCGGCCAGGACACCGTCACCGATGACGCGGAGGGCGAGATCACCTCGTCCACCGATGCCTCGGGGGTGACCCGTGAGGGCATCGACGCCGGGGTGGCCGCGCTGACCGGTGCGATCATGCAGGTGCCGTCCAAGGTCAGTGCCATCAAGATCGACGGCAAGCGCTCCTACGCCCGGGTGCGGGGCGGCGAGGAGTTCGAGATCCCGGCCCGCCCGGTGACCATCTCGTCCTTCCGCGTCTACGACGTGCGTGAGGCGGTCGCGGAGGACGGCACCCCCGTCATCGACCTGGTCGTCTCCGTCGTGTGCTCCTCGGGCACCTACATCCGCGCCCTCGCCCGCGACCTCGGCGGCGGGCTCGGCGTCGGCGGACACCTGACGGCGCTGCGCCGCACCCGGGTGGGCCCGTACGGCCTCGACGCGGCGCGCACGCTCGACCAGCACCAGCAGGAGCTGACCGTGATGCCGGTGGCCGAGGCGGCCGCGTCGGCCTTCCCTCGCTGGGACGTGGACGAGAAGCGCGCCGGACTGCTGCTCAACGGCGTGCGGCTGGACATGCCGTCGTATCCGCCGGGGCCGGTCGGTGTCTTCGGACCCGACGGGCGGTTCCTGGTGCTCGTCGAGGAGCAGAAGGGCAAGGCCAAGAGCCTCGCCGTCTTCGCCTGACCGGCGCTCCACGGGGTTCGGCCCCTCGTGGAGCGGGCAGTCCCCCGGTGCGTGCCCGCTCCACGATCCCCCCTCCCGCGACCATTCCTGTCCACCCGGACCCACCGATTCACCCCGATGGAGGGGCGCTCGGAGTGACCGAGGGGTGTGAGGGGGGCGCTTTCGCGCCCTGAATTTCTCCGGGCGATCACCCGGGACCTACGGTCGGTCCATGGGCAGCGGGGACCGGTCGACACTTGTGAGGATCTGCGACGAGGCGGGCCGGCCGCGGGGGACGGGATTCGTCGCGGACGACCGGGGCACGGTCGTCACCAGCCACCAGGCCGTCGCACGCTCCGAGGCCCTGACGCTGCACGCGGCCGACGGCCGCAGCTGCTCCGTCGGCCCCGACGACATCGTCGCGATGCCCTCCCTGGGGCTCGCCCTCCTGCGCACCGGCGGCCCCGGGACCCTGGACGCGGAGCCGCTCCCGATCGCCGCAGGCGAAGAGATCGAGCCCGGCGCCTACGTGCGGATCGCCGCCCACGGCTGGCGCGAGGCACGGGTCCTCGGGACGACCCCCGCGACGTACGCCGAGGGCGGTCGCGCCCACCCGGTGGAGGAGGCGCTGGAGCTCGCCCTCGGCACGGACGGGCGCGACGCGCTGCGCTCCGGCGGTGCCGCCGTCGGCGGGCCCGTCACCGACCCACGCACCGGGGCCGTCCTGGGCGTGCTCTCGACCGCTCTGAGCGCCGGGCGCGAGACCGCCGGGCTCGCGGTGCCGCTGACACCGCGGGACGCCCCCGGGCCGTTGGCCGAGGTGCTCCGGCGCAACGCGAGCGGCGTCCCGGGATACGGCAGCCACCTCAACCTCGCCGGGGCGCTGCAGCTCACCGCGACCTCGCTCGGCCATGCCGACGGCCGCCCCTGTGGGACGGAGGCCGTCGAACGCCCGCACATCAGCGCCGAGTTCACCGCCTTCGAGAACGGCACGGGGCCTGTCCTCGGCCTGGTCGGAGCGCCGGGCACCGGCCGCACCACGGAGCTCGCCGCGCTCGCCGACCGCCGGGCCCGCGGCCCCGTGCCGGCCCTGACCCTCTGGCTGCGCGGAGCCGATCTGCTGGCCGACGACACCTCGGTCACCGACGCGATGGCCCGGGCGCTCCAGCGCTCCGGGAGGATCATCAGCGCCGCCGGGGCCCGGGGCGACATGGAAGCGGCCACCCCCGAGCGGGTGGCCGCCCTCGCCACTGCCTCCGGGAATCCGCTCCTCGTCGTCGTCGACGGGCCCGAGGAGATGCCGCCCCTGCTGGCCCACAGGCTCGCCGGGTGGGCCGGCGCGACGGCCGCGTGGCTCCTGGCCCACGAGGCGCGCATGGTCGTCGCCTGCCGCCCCGAGCACTGGGAGACCGCGGGAGCGCAGTATCCGCCGGGCGCCCTGCACCGGCCGGAGCGGCCGGCCGTAGGGCTCCCCTCCGCCGTCCGGCTCGGCGACCTCACGGCCGAACAGTCCGAGCGGGCCGCGGAGCGCTACGGCATCCCGCCCGGCACGATCGCGCCGGGCCACGACCGGCATCCGCTCACGCTCCGCCTCCTCGCCGAGGTGCGGGCGGCGCTCCCTCCCGACGTGCCCGGCAGGCCCGGTACGGAGGAGGTCTTCGCCGCCCACCTGGACCTCGCCTGCCTCCGGATCGCCGTGCGGATCGGTGCCCAGGCGGAACCGCGGCTCAGGGGCACGGCGGTCCGCCGGCTGGCGGCCAAGGTGGCGGGCCAGGTCCACGAGGCGGCCAGGCGCTGCCTCGGGCCCGGGCAGGGCGAGCTGGACCGGGCGGCGTTCGAGGAGCTCTTCCCCTGGCGTACGGGGTGGGCCTCGGCGGTCCTCACCGAGGGGCTGCTGGTCCCCGCGGGCGCGGGATACCGCTTCGCCCACGAGGAGCTGGGCGACTGGGTGCAGGGCGCACACCTGGACCTGGACGCGGCACTGCACTCGCTGGTCCACCGCTGGCACGCGGACGACCCGCCGCCGGTGCCCGCACCCGGCCCGCAGGACCCCGCGGAACCCGCCAACCTCCCGGTCCCGCGCCACCGCATCGGCCCGGTGCTCCAGGCGATGCTCCTGCTGGAGCGACGGCAGGGGCACGCGGCGCTGGCACACCGCATGGCCGACCTGATCGAGGCGATGGACCGGCTGGACCCCGGGCCCGGCGCCCGGGAGCGGCTCCCCGACGCCGCGTGGTGGGCGGCCCACCTGCTGCGGGAGAGCCTGCTCAGGGTGGCCGACGCCCGCCCCTGCCTCGGGGTGCTGCGGGTGCTCGCCGGACGGATCACCCGGCGGTCCCTCCCGGGCCCGTCGGCCCTCGGCCCCTACGCCGCGTTCGGGCCGTGGTTCTGGCGCCGGATCCGGTTGCCCGAGGGCGACCGGATCGACCTCCTGCGCAGGCTCCTGCCCGCCGACGCGGCCCCCCGCGCCGACGGCGGCGAACGCTATCTGGATGCCGTGTCCCGGCGCCTGGCCGCCCGTCCCGCCACCGTCCAGGCCCTGCTGTGCCACTGGTTCGGCGACGAGAGCCCCCTGCCCGCCGAGGAGGGCGTGCCGATGCGGCTCACCGTGGGCTCCGCCGCGCAGGCCCTCCTCCACGCCCGCCGGGGCCTCGCCGTCGACGACCTGACGGAGGCGCTCGTCGACACCGCCCACCCGCGGGCCGCGGAACTGCTCGCCGCCCTGACCGAGGACGAGCCGGCCGCGCTCTGCCGGGCCGTCGACCGGTGGGCCCGCGACGAGGAGCGGCCCGCGCGGCGCGCCGCCGCGGCCTTCCACGCCGCGCTCATCGCCGTACCCGCGCTCACCTGCACCGACCGCGCCCTGCTGCGCGGTGCGGCGCTCACCCTCCTGGCCCGGCCGGACGACACCGCCCTGCACGCCCAGGCACTGACCGTCCTCGTGCGGGACCCGAAGGCGGGGGGCCGCTTCCTGCCGCAGGCCCTGCGGCTCTTCGCCGCAGGTGATCCCCGGCTGCCGTTGGCCCTGCTGACCGAGGTGTTCCCCACGTACCCGGAGCCGGTCCTCGCCGCGCTGCGCGCCCGCCTGTCGCTGCCCGGGCAGGGAGCGGACGGTGTCCTGCGGGAACTGGCCGCCCTGGACACCCCCGCCCTGGCGCTGCACGCCCCCGGTCTCGTGCGCCGGTACATCGACAGCCGGCCCGGGGCGGCGGCGGCGGCGCAGACCGCCGCGTACGTGGATCTCAGGCTGGAGCACAGCCCGGCCGCCCGGGCGCTGCTGCTGCCCCTGATGACCGGGCTGCTGCGCGACCGCCCGGCCCCGCCGCCCGTACGCGCGGCGCTGGCCCGGGTGCTCGCCGTGCCCGGCACCAGCGCGTCCGGGCCGTTGCGGGCCGAGCTGCTGGAGGTGCTGCTGGAGTTCGAGCAGGGCACAGGCAGGGACCCCGAGGTCCTCGACGCCCTGCTGCGGGCTGCCGCGGCCGGTTCCGGGCTCCGCCCCGAGGCCCGCACCCGGGCGCTGGTGCACCGCACCGGCATGCTCCTGGTGCGCACGCCCGAGGGAGCGGCCCGCTTCGACCGGGGGCTGGCCGAAATCGCCCGGGACGTTCCCGGATTCGCGGCCCTCGTCATCCGGTGGGTGACCGACGCCCCGCAGGAGTGGGCCGCCGTGGTGGGCCCCGGAACCCGGCGGACGATGGAGGCCCTGGACGGACCGCCCCACGGGATCCCGATGCCGATGCAGGCCGCGGGACGTGAGCATGGCAGTCTTAGACCTGCGTAATGGACATACACACGTACACAGGTTCGGGCGAGGAGCGGTCACAGTGCACTGCTGGCGTGGCTTGGAGGACATCCCCGAGGGCTGGGGACGCAGCGTCGTCACCATCGGCTCCTACGACGGGGTGCACCGCGGGCACCAGCTGATCATCGGCCGGGCCGTGGAGCGGGCGAGGGAGCTGGGCGTTCCCTGCGTCGTCGTCACCTTCGACCCGCACCCCAGCGAGGTCGTCCGCCCCGGCACCCACCCGCCGCTGCTCGCACCGCACCACCGGCGTGCCGAGCTCATGGCCGGCCTGGGCGTGGACGCGGTGCTGATCCTGCCGTTCACCGCCGCGTTCTCGCAGCTCTCGCCCGCGGACTTCATCGTGAAGGTGCTGGTCGACAAGCTGCACGCGAAGCTGGTCATCGAGGGCCCCAACTTCCGCTTCGGCCACCGGGCGGCGGGCAACGTCACCTATCTCGCCGAGCTCGGCGAGACGTACGACTACGAGGTCGAGGTCATCGACCTCTACGTCAGCGGCGACGCCGGTGGCGGCGATCCGTTCTCCTCCACGCTCACGCGCCGCCTGATCGCGGAGGGCGACATCGAGGGCGCCGCGGAGATCCTCGGCCGCCCGCACCGGGTCGAGGGTGTCGTCGTGCGCGGTGCCCAGCGCGGCCGCGAGCTCGGCTTCCCCACGGCGAACGTGGAGACCCTGCCGCACACGGCGATCCCCGCCGACGGTGTCTACGCCGGCTGGCTGACGGTGGACGGCGAGGCGATGCCCGCCGCGATCTCCGTGGGCACCAACCCGCAGTTCGACGGCACCGAGCGGACCGTCGAGGCGTACGCGATCGACCGCGTCGGCCTCGACCTGTACGGACTGCACGTGGCGGTCGACTTCCTCTCCTACGTGCGCGGCATGCTGAAGTTCGACTCGATCGACGACCTGCTCGTGGCGATGGCCGCCGACGTGAAGCGGTCCAGCGAGCTGATCGCGGCGTACGAACGCGCCTGACGCCTTCCTGTGGTGCGCACGTCCGCACCGGGGCATGGTCGGTGGCAGGAGCCGTCGATCCGGGAGGACGTGCGCACGTGCGTGAACTGCTGCCCAAGCTGCGTGAGTGGCACGCCACCGGTACGCCCTTCGCCCTGGCCACGGTTGTCGCGGTGCGGGGCAGCGCGCCGAGGGACCCCGGCGCCGTGATGGCGGTGACCGCCACGGGGGTGGTGGCGGGCAGTGTCTCCGGCGGGTGCGTGGAGAGCGATGTGTACGAGGCCGCCACCGAGACGCTCACCACGGGCGAGACGCGCCTGCGGACCTACGGCATCAGTGACGACGAGGCCTTCGGCGCCGGGCTGACCTGCGGCGGCACGATCGACGTCCTCGTCCAGCCCTACGTCGCGGAGGCCGACCGGGACATGCTGCGGGACCTGGCCGCCACCATCGCCGCGGGGGAGCCCGTCGCGCTCGCCACCGTGGTGTCCGGAGCCGTGCCCCTGGGCGCCCGCCGGGTGGTTCTCGCCGGCCGCACCAGCGGTTCCCTCGGCGACGAGGGGCTCGACGCGGCCGTCACCGACGACGCGCGCGGGCTGCTCGCGCAGGGAGCCACCGGCAGCGGCCGCTACGGCACGCACGGAGAGCGCCGGATGCAGGATGTCACCGTCTTCGTCCAGACGTACGCCCCCGCGCCCCGCATGCTCGTCTTCGGAGCCATCGACCACGCGGCGGCGACCGCGCGGATCGGCTCCTTCCTCGGCTACCGGGTGACGGTCTGCGACGCCCGTCCGGCCTTCGCCACCCGGGAGCGCTTTCCCACGGCCGACGAGGTCGTCCGGGCCTGGCCGCACACCTATCTGGAATCGACCGAGGTGGACGCGCGCACGGTCGTCTGCGTCCTGACCCACGACCCGAAGTTCGATGTGCCCCTGATCGCCGCCGCGCTGCGGACGCCAGCCGCGTATATCGGGGTGATGGGCAGCCGGCGCACCCACGCCGACCGGATCGCCCGGCTGCGGGCGGCCGGGGTGGACGAGGCGGGACTGGCGCGCCTCGCCTCACCCGTGGGCCTCGATCTCGGCGCCCGAACACCGGAGGAGACGGCCGTCTCGATCGCCGCCGAGATCATCCAGCACCGGTGGGGCGGAACGGGCCGCCCGCTGAAGGAGATCACCGGCCCGATCCACCACGGCCCGGGGCCCGGGGACGGGCCCCCGGACGGCGGAGGCCGCCCCGGAGAGGGGGCCTAGTAGCAATGCCGTTCGGTTAGCCGTCTGGCGCGTTTGGCAACGTACTGATCTCGATGTGGACGGTGGTCGAACGGCATTGGGCCTAGGTGTTGTTCTGTCCGGAGACCGCCTCCACCCCCGCCGCGGCCCAGTGGCAGGCGACCTGCGTCCGGCCGCCCCCGTCCAGCACCGGCAGGTCCTTCGTGCGGCACGCGTCGGCGACGCCCGCCAGCTCCGCCTCGCCGGACGCCAGGATCTGGCAGCGGGCGTGGAAGCGGCACCCGGACGGCACCTTCGAGGGGTCCGGCGGCTCCCCCGTGAGGATCACCGGCTCGCCGTCGGCTTCCGGCAGCACGGACAGCAGCGCCTGCGTGTACGGGTGCCGGGGAGCCGTGAGGATCTGCTCGACGTCTCCCGTCTCCACGATCCGGCCGAGGTACATCACGGCCACCCGGTCCGCGATGTTCCACGCCAGCCCCAGGTCGTGCGTCACCACCAGTGCGGACAGGCCCAGTTCGTCGCGCAGCCGCAGCAGCAGCGCCAGGATCTCGCCGCGTACGGAGGCGTCCAGCGAGGCCACGGGCTCGTCCGCGACGATGAGTTCCGGCTCCAGGACCAGGGCGCCCGCGATCACCACGCGCTGACGCTGACCGCCCGACAGCTCGTGCGGATATCGCAGGAAGAACCGCTCCGGAGGCCGCAGCCCCGCGCGCGACAGCGCCTCGGAGACCGCAGCGTGCTCGTCGCCCGCGTACCCGTGGATGCGCAGGCCCTCGGCGACCGCGTCGTACACCGTGTGGCGCGGATTGAGCGAGCCGCTCGGGTCCTGCAGCACCAGCTGCACCCGCTTGCGGTACGCCTTGAGCGCCCGGCCCGCGTAGTCGAGGGGCTCGCCGCCGAAGGTGACCCGGCCGGCCGTCGGCTCCACCAGGCCCAGCAGCGACCGGGCCAGCGTCGTCTTGCCGCAGCCCGATTCGCCGACCAGGGCCACGATCTCGCCGGGGCGGATGTCGAGGTCGACCCCGTCGACCGCGCGCGCGGTCGCGGCCCCGCGACGGCCGGGGAAGGCGACCTTCAGCGCCTGGGCGCTGAGCAGGGGGGCCGGGGGAGTGGTGGTCATGACGTGCTCCTTGCTTCCTCGGCACCGCCGAGCGGACCGGGCGCCGCAGCGGCGCCCGGCTCCACCAGCACACAGGCCGCGCGCCGGGACGGACCGGCGATCCGCAGCTCCTGGTCCTCGGTGGCGCAGGAGTCCAGTGCCGCCGGACAGCGCGGATGGAACGTACAGCCCGAGGGCAGTGCCGACGGGTCCGGCGGATCACCCGGCAGGCCGCGCGGCGCGTGCCGGGACGCGAGGTCACCGATCCGCGGGAAAGCGGCCGACAGGGCGGCGGCGTAGGGGTGTCTGGCGTTCTCGTGGACCTGCTTGGCCGGGCCCTCCTCGACCACCCGGCCCGCGTACATCACCGACAGGCGGTCGCAGGTGTCGGAGAGTACTGCCAGGTCGTGGCTGATCATGATCAGACCGAGGTCCTGGTCGGAGACGAGCTGCTCGATCAGCCGCAGGATCTGAGCCTGGATCATGACGTCGAGCGCGGTGGTGGGTTCGTCGGCGATGATCAGCCGCGGGTCGCAGGCCAGCGCCATGGCGATCATCACGCGCTGGCGCTGCCCGCCGGACAGCTCGTGCGGATAGGCGTCGGCCCGCGCGGCCGGGAGCCCCACCTGTTCCAGCAGCTCACCGGCGCGCCTGCGCGCGGCCGCCGGAGCGGCCTTGCCGTGCAGCAGGATCGGTTCGGCGATCTGGTCCCCGATGCGGTGCACGGCGTTCAGCGAGTGCATCGCGCCCTGGAAGACGATCGACGCCCCCGCCCAGCGCACGGCCCTCAGCCGCCCCCACTTCATGGCGAGGATGTCCTCGCCGTCGAGCAGGATCTCGCCGCTCAGCGTCGCGGACGCGGGCAGCAGGCGCAGCAGCGCGAGCGCCAGCGTCGACTTCCCGCAGCCGGACTCCCCGGCGATGCCGAGCTTCTGGCCCGCCTCGACCCTCAGGTCGACACCCCTGACGGCGGGGACCGCGGAGGCCCCCGAGCCGTAGGTGACATGCAGGTTCCGCACTTCGAGCAACGGCTGCCCGGTCTCCGGCCTCGGAACGCTCTCGGTCTTCACGGCGGTCAACGGGACACCCCCAGCTTGGGGTTGAGCACGGACTCGATGGTGCGGCCGCAGAGCGTGAACGCGAGGGCGACGACCGCGATGGCGAGTCCGGGCGGAGCGAGGTACCACCAGTTGCCGGAGCTGACCGCTCCGGCCTCACGGGCGTCCTGGAGCAGTCCGCCCCAGGAGACGATCGTGGGATCGCCGAGCCCGAGGAAGGCGAGGGTCGCCTCCGTGAGGATGGCGCTGGAGATCACCAGCGTGGTCTGTGCGAGCACCAGCGGCATCACGTTCGGCAGCACGTGGCGGGACATGATGTGGCCGTGCCCGCCGCCGAGCGCCTTGGAGCGCTCGATGTACGGACGGGACTCCACGGACAGCGTCTGCGCCCGCACGAGCCGCGCGGTCGTCGGCCAGGTGGTCACCCCGATGGCGAGGACCGTCGTCCAGAGCGACCGTGAGAGCACGGTGGCCAGGGCGATGGCGAGCACCAGCGTCGGCATCACCAGGAACCAGTCGGTGATCCGCATGACGACGTTGCCGTACCAGCCCTTGAAGTGCCCGGCCGTGATGCCCACCAGGGTCCCGATCGCCACCGAGAGGAACGCGGCGAGCAGGCCGACGGTCAGGGACACCCGTGTCCCCCACACGAGGAGGGCGAGCAGACTGCGGCCGAACTGGTCGGTACCGAGGGGGAACTCCATGCTCGGGGACTCCAGCGGCCCGCCGGGCGCCTCGGTGACGCTCCGGGAGTCCGCGCCCACCAGCAGCGGGGCGGCCAGCGCGACCAGGGCGATCAGCGCGAGTACGGCCAGGCCCGCCAGGCCGGCCCGGTGGGTGCGGTACTGCTGCCAGAATCGGGCGGCCGCGTGGCGGCGGCGGGCCCAGGTCAGCGCACGCGGGCCGGTGGCCTTCGCGGCGTCGGTCGTGGTCGTCATCGGCCCACCCGGGGATCGAGGAGCGGATAGATCACATCGGCGAGCGTGTTCATCAGGATCACCGCGGCGGCGAAGACGAAGAACAGCGCCTGTACGAGTGGCAGGTCGGGCACGCTCAGCGCCTGGTAGAACAGTCCGCCCAGGCCGGGCCAGGAGAACACCGTCTCCACGAGGATGGCACCCGCCACCGTGTTGCCCAGGTTGACGAAGAGCAGCGTCACCGTCGGCAGCATCGCGTTCGGAACGGCGTGACGGCGGCGTACGAGGTCGTCACGCAGGCCCTTCGCCCGGGCCGTCGTCAGGTAGTCGCTGCCCATCTCGTCGAGCAGCGAGGAGCGCATCACGAGCAGGGTGCGCGCGTACTCGACCGCGACGAGCGTGATGACCGGAAGGACCAGGTGATGGGCCACGTCCAGGACGTAGCCGAAGCCGCTGGAGTTGCCGGACTCCATGCCGCCGGTCGGGAACATGCCCGGGATGGGCCCGATGCCCACCGACAGCGTGATGATCAGGAGCAGGCCCAGCCAGAAGGAGGGCACCGAGTACAGCGTCAGGGCGAAGGCGGTGTGGAAGCGGTCGCCGGCCGAGCCGTTGCGCCAGGCGGACCTGGCGCCGAGCCAGATGCCGATCGCGGTGTAGATCACGAACGCGGTGCCGGTGAGCAGCAGCGTCGCGGGCAGCGCCTCGGAGATCTTGTCCATCACGGGCGCCCGGAACTGGTACGAGGTACCGAAGTCGCCGGTCAGGGCCTTGCCGCAGTATTCGACGAACTGCTGCCACACCGGCAGGTCCAGGCCGAATTCCTTGCGCATCGCCGCGATCTGCTCGGTCGAGACCTGCCGTCCGCCGGTCATCTGCTTGACCGGGTCGCCGGGGATCAGGCGGAACAGGAAGAAGCTGGTGACGAGCACGGCGAACAGCGAGACGGCCGCGCCGGCCAGCTTGCCCGCCGCGTAGCGGAGGTAGGCGGTCGTGCTGCGTGCGCGTGGACTGCGGGCCGACGGCCCGGCCGGAGCCGGGCCGTCGGTCTGCACAGCGTCCACGCCCGCCGCGCCCTTCAGGAGCGCGGGAGTGCTTTCTGTGCTCATGGACTATTCACGGTCTTCCGCGGTGGAACGACGACGCATGGCGAACAGCAGCCCGCCACCGGCGAGGACGACTACGGCGACACCGACACCGATGAGGACTCCGGTGGAGCTGCCGCCGTCGCCGGACGAGTCGCCCGACGCGGCGGCCGGAACCGCCGACCACCAGCTCCAGTAACCATCCTGACCGTAGATGTTGCCCGCGTCCGATGGCATCGTCGTGATGGACTTGATCTGGTCGGTGCGGTAGGCCTCGACGGCATTCGGGTACGCCATGACATTCATGTATCCCGTGTCGTACAGCCGCGACTCCATCTGCTTCACGAGGTCGGCCCGTTTGGCGGGGTCGTATTCCGCCAGCTGCTGGGCGTAGAGCTCGTCGTACTGCTTGTCGCAGATGAAGTTGTCGGTGGCCGCCGACTCCTTCGGCTTGGACGGGAGCGCCGCGCAGGTGTGGATCGACATCACGAAGTCGGGGTCCGGGTTGACGGACCAGCCGTCGAAGGCGAGGTCGTACTCACCGGCATACCAGGGGTCGGAGACGTTGTCGAGACAGTCGACCTTCAGGCCGACGCCGAGGTCGCCCCACCACTCCTGGAGGTACTTGCCGATCGCCTTGTCGTTGGGGTCCGTGGCGTGGCACAGGATCCGGAAGTCGAGCGGCTTGCCGTCCTTGCCGGTCCGCTTGCCGGCGCTGTTCTTCCTGTAGCCCGCCTCGTCGAGGAGCGCGCCGGCCTTCGCGGGGTCGTAGGCGAGCTTCTGCTCGGCCGACGGCTTCCAGAAGTACGAGCCGTAGCGGGGCGGGATGTATCCCTCGCCCTCTATGGCGTGGCCC
Organism: Streptomyces sp. SM10; assembly: GCF_002910915.1. Lineage (GTDB taxonomy): Bacteria > Actinomycetota > Actinomycetes > Streptomycetales > Streptomycetaceae > Streptomyces. The sequence continues at coordinate 14,920 of NZ_NEUF01000113.1, forward strand.
TGGAAGACCTTGTCGATGATGGTGGTGCGGTCCACGGCCATGAACAGTGCCTGACGGACCTTCTGGTCCAGCAGTGCCGCGTGCCCGTCGCCGAACTTCTCGCCGTCCTTGGTCCGCGCGCCCGGGTTGGTGGCCAGCGCGTAGAAGCGGCGGCCGGGGGCGTCGTTCACCTTGATGTTGTCGGCGCTCTTCAGCGAAGCGGACTGAGCGGGCGTCAGGCTCGGGCTGCCGGCGACGAAGGAAACTTCACCCTTTCGGAGGGCGGCGACCGCGGCGTCCTGGTCCTTGTAGTACCGGAACACGATCTCGTCGAACTTGGGCGCGCCGCGCCAGAAGTCCTTGTTGGCCTTCAGCTTCACGTAGCTGTCGACCTTGTAGTCCGTCAGGATGAAGGGCCCGTTGCCGACGATCGGGAACTTCGTGTCGTTGTTGAACTTGGAGAAGTCGCCGACCTTGTCCCAGACGTGCTTGGGCACGATCGGAACGTCCAGCGCCGTCATCGTGGCCTGAGGCTTCTTCAGCTCTATGACCAGCTTGTCCGGACCGGGGGCGGTCACCTTCTTGAAGTTGGAGGTGAAGCTGCCGTTCGACGTGGCCGCGCCCTCGTCGGTCATCATCGTGTTGAAGGTCCAGGCCGCGTCCTCGGCGGTCGCCTTCTCCCCGTCCGACCACTTCGAGTCGTCACGGATGGTGTACGTCCAGGTCAGCTTGTCCGCCGAGGCCTCCCACTTGGTGGCGAGGCCGGGGATCGTGTGGTTGTCCTTGGCGTCGTAGTTGGTGAGGTAGTCATACATCAGCCGGTGGATGCTCGTGGAGACAAGCCGCTGTGCAAGGAAGGGGCTCAGGGAGTCGACGCTCTGCGCGACCGCGACCGTGAGGGTCGACGTTCCGTCAGCTGCCTGTGCCTCCTGCGGGGCAGGGCCGAACGGGTTTCCGGGGACGACCGATCCGGCGGCCAGCGCCAGGGCGGCGGCTCCGGAGGCGAGAAGGATACGCAGGCGACCGCGTGGGCGGGCCGGGCGTGGAGGGAATCTTGTGACCATGGACGTGGACCTCGCGTCATGACTCGCATGGTGAAGGCGGGCAGATCTCTGGTTCGCCAGCTGGTGAAGCGAAGGTCTATCAGCGCCGGTCGAGTCGCGTCAACGGTCGGCCAAACCGCGTGTGGTCTGCGGGAATGCGATGAGGGCCCGCACCGGGTGAACGGTGCGAGCCCTCATTGGTTTAGACCTCTACTGCCTTACTGCTGAGGCGCCGGCGGCGGCTGCGGAGGGTGCTGCTGCCGCCCTCCCGGCGGAACGGGGCCTTGCGGTTCGGGCTGCCCCGACTGATGTGCCTGGCCACCGTGTTGCGCGGGCGGCGGAGGCGGCCCGGCCGGATTCCCGCCGGGCTGCGCCGGAGCGGGCGGCGCCTGCTGCCAGCCGTTGTTCTGCGCGCCCGGGCCGGCGTACGGCGGATACGGCTGCTGCGGTGCGGCCTGCTGGGCCGGGGGCTGCTGACCCCCGTACGGCTGCTGCCCGCCGTAGGGCTGCTGGGGCGGATACGGCTGCTGCGGCTGCCCCGGGTACGGCTGTCCGGGGTAGGGCCGGCCCGGCTGCGGCTGTCCGGGGTACGGCTGTCCCTGCTGAGGCTGGGGCGCGTACTGCTGCTGTCCGGGAAGCTGCTGACCGGGCGTCTGCTGACCCGGCATCGGGGGCGCGAACTGCGGAGGCGGAGCGCTGCCGTCCGCCGTCCACAGCCCCTGCTGCTGCTGGGCCCGCTGGAAGTCCTCCGCGACGAGGGCGGAGAGGTTGAAGTAGGCCTCGCGGGTCTTCGGCCGCATCATGTCGAGGTCGACCTCGGCGCCCGCCGACAGGTGCTCGTCGAACGGCACGACCACCACACCGCGGCACCGTGTCTCGAAATGCTGCACGATGTCGTCGACCTTGATCATCTTTCCGGTCTCGCGGACACCGGAGATGACGGTCAGGGACCGCTGTACCAGCTCCGCGTAGCCGTGGGCCGACAGCCAGTCCAGCGTGGTCGACGCACTCGAGGCGCCGTCGACGGACGGCGTCGAGATGATGATCAGCTGGTCGGCCAGGTCCAGTACACCGCGCATCGCGCTGTAGAGCAGACCGGTGCCCGAGTCGGTGAGGATGATCGGGTACTGCTTGCCCAGGACCTCGATCGCCCGCCGGTAGTCCTCGTCGTTGAAGGTCGTGGAGACCGCCGGGTCCACGTCGTTGGCGAGGATCTCCAGACCGGAGGGCGCCTGCGAGGTGAACCGGCGGATGTCCATGTACGAGTTGAGGTACGGGATCGCCCCCACCAGGTCGCGGATGGTGGCCCCGGTCTCGCGGCGTACCCGCCGGCCGAGTGTGCCCGCGTCCGGGTTGGCGTCGATGGCGAGGATCTTGTCCTGCCGCTCGGTCGCCAGGGTCGAGCCGAGCGCGGTGGTCGTCGTGGTCTTCCCGACGCCACCCTTGAGGCTGATGACCGCGATCCGGTAGCAGGAGAGCACCGGAGTGCGGATCAGGTCCAGCTTGCGCTGCCGCTCGATCTCCTCCTTCTTGCCGCCCAGCTTGAAGCGGGAGGCGCCGGAGGGCGTGCGGCTGCTCTTGGCCTTCTGCTTGCCCCGGACCAGCCGGTCCGACGACAGCTCCACCGCGGCCGTGTAGCCGAGCGGGGCGCCGGGGACGGAGCGCTCACGCTGGTCATGGGTGACCGGCGTCGGCCAGGCGGCCCCGGTGCGCGGGTCGACGGGTGGGGCGTGGGGCGCGGTCGGCTGGGGCTCGTAGGTCTCGGGCTGCTGCCGCGGGTGCTGTTGCTGGGCGGGCAGGTTCGGCGTGCCCTGGACCGGCTGCTGAGGGATCTGCGGAGGGAGCGGCGCACCCTGCGCGGGCGGCTGCGGCTGCGCTCCCGGAGCCGGGAACCCGTACCCCCCCTGGGGCTGCGGGGCCGGGGGCAGCGGGGGCGCGCCCTGGGCGGGGCGCTGCTGGGGAGCCTGGGGGAAACCGTAGCCGGCCTGCTGGGGCGCCCGCGGGAAACCGTAACCGCCCTGCGGTGCCTGCGCGTCGGGGTGCACCGACTGCTGCGGTGGCTGCACCTGCGGCTGGACCGGCTGCTGAGGCATCGGAGGGGACGGCTGCGCGGGCGGCGGCGTGGCTCCCTGCGGGAAGCCGTAGCCACCCTGCTGGGGCGGCTGCGGGAAGCCGTAACCGCCCTGTGCCTCGGCCGCCGGGGCGGGAGCGGGCTGCTGCGCGGGCCACTGCGGTGCGGGCTGAGGCGCGCTCGGCTGCTGGGCGGCCGGCTGGAAGGCGGGCGGCAGCGGAGGAAGGGCGCCCTGCGCGGGCGGCGCGGGGGACCAGGGCACCGGAGCGTTCGACGGGACGTCGGCCCGGGGCGCTTCGTCGGCGGATGCGGCGGCTGCCCGCGGCGCCTTCGGGGGCTCCGCACCGGGCACGGAGTCCTCGGGCTCACCGGACTGCGCGTCGGCGTGCCCGTCGCCGCTCTCCGGGGCGTCGTCGCCGGCCGGCACGTCGTCGGCCGGCACGTCGTCGTTCCGCGCGTCGTCCTGAGCGGCGCCGGTCTCCGGGGCGTCGGCCATCGCGGAGTCCGTCCCGTCCACGGGGGTTTCAGGGCCCTCGCCGTCGCCCTCGGACGACCCGGCCCGTGACGCGGGCTCGGCGGAGTCACCGGAAGCTGACGCACCGGCCTCCGCCCTGGCCGCCTCGCGCTCGGCGATCTCCTGCTTCAGCGCGGCGGGGGAGAACCGCATGGTGGCGCCGCTCTCGATGTCGCCCCCGCCGAACGGGTCGGAGTCGCCGCTCTCCGCGTCCGGTTCGGCGGAGCGCGCCGGGGCCGGGGTGGGGGCCGGCGCGGGAGGCGCGGGCTCGTAGGAGGGTGAGGGCGGCCCGGACGAGGCGCCCGACGCGGATTCGGACGGCGCTGCCGGTGCCGGTGTCCAGCCGGGCTCGAATCCGCCGGAGGCGCCGGGGCCCGGTACGGACACCGGGGCCCCCTGCGGCGGAGGCGGCGCGAGATGGGACCCCGCTCCTCCCGACGAGTCGCCCGGCGCGTTCTGCGTGTACCAGGCGGGAGGGGTGTAGTCGATGGTGAACTCACCCGTCATCTCGGCGGGATCCGCGTCGGACGACTCGTCGACGGGCATGTTCCATCCCCCGCTGATCTCGTCCCGATCGCCGTTCACTTTGCCTCCTGGTGTGGTCGAGCACCCTTGTGCCGTGGTGGGTGGGGGCGACCGTTCCCTTTGTCCGGTCCGCCCGGCTCTCCCCCTTGCGACGCGCAGTGCCTGCCCGCAGGTTCCTCTGCCGCGCCCCCACCCACCCTAATCGCCATGGGGCGCACTGCGGCAGGCCGTATCGCTCAGCGGCAGCTGTCCCGTGGGTCACGTAGGACCCCGGGGTGAATCGGGCGTACCCGTACGTGAGGGAACGGACTGTTTGTCATGTAACGGGGCGCCCCGGACACAGCGGGAGGGCGGCCGTCCAGGACAGCCGCCCCGCCACGTCCGGCCCCTACGTGAGGTCGAACTCACCGTCGCGCGCGCCCAGGACGAACGCGCGCCACTCCGCCTCCGTGTAGCGCAGCACGGTTCCCGGGTCCAGCGACGAGCGCATCGCGACCGCGCCCCCCGGGAGGTGGGCGATCTCGACCCGCTCCTCGACGTTCTCGGTACCGGGTGCGCTCAGCCACTCCACATCCGAGATGTCGAGAGCGTAGAGCTCGTCCTTTTCCTGCTGGGTGCCCATGCGCACGTCCCTTCGGTCGAACCGTGTCGTTCCCCGGACATGATCCTGAAAAGAGGGCGGGTCCGGGGTGCGAACCGGAGAGGTTCAGTCCATCCTGCGGGCTGTGCCCAGCAATCCGGTCTCGACGTCCGTCGCACCGGTCATCACCCAGTGGCGGTCGCGGCCGGCGACCCAGAGCGTGACACCGTCCGCCAGCGTCGGCAGGGCCTCGCTCTCGGTCCGTGCGAGCCCCAGGATCCGGCCGATCTGCTCCGCCTCGGCCGGAGAGACCCGCTGGATGCCCACGAGGGTGGCCGACCGCATCAACCGGGGCGCCACCGGGCTCAGGTAGGGCAGGAGTGTCAGCACCGACTGCCACGGCGAGGACACCACCCGGCCGCGGGGCGGACGCATGCCGCAGTCTCGCACCACCACCACGGGGCTGCCGACGGTCGCTCCGGTCGGCGGAACCCGGCCCACGTCATGCAGCGAGACGCACTCCAGACCGGCGCCCGCGGCCTGCGCCAGCGTCGTCCACGCCTGGGTGCGGCCCGTTTCGACCGCCACCCGTGCACCGGTACCGGCCGCCCGCAGCGCCAGCACCTGCGCGGTCCACAGTCCGCCGATCAGCAGGACGTCGTACGGCGCCGGCCGGTGGAAGCCGATCATCTGGGGGCGGCCCTCGGCGTCGTCACCGATGATCACACCGTCGTCCCCCACGGGGAGTGACAGCGCGCCCAGGTGATCCGCGGCCAGGGTGTGGCCCGCGTGACGGGGACCGAGCAGGCCCCGCCTCGGGGAGAATCGCTGTGTCACTGTGCGCCTCCCAGCGGGAGCGTGGCCAGGACGCCGGGCAGCTGTTCGCGGTCCAGCCGGACGAGGCCGACCTCCGCGTGCCGTGCGGCTTGCTCCAATGTCCTTCGTACGCCGACCAGTTCGGTGTCCGAACCGCCGGTGATCCGCACATGGCCCCGCACGGACACATGGCCCTGGTGCGTGCCGCGCCGCACCGTCAGGCTGAACGTCGTCGCGTACGCCGGCACCGAGGTCAGCAGCGCGACGAGGCGCGGGAGCGGAGTCGCCCCCCGGCCCAGCTCCGGCCAGCGGTCCACCGCGTACGTGGTGTGCCAGCGGTCGTCGCAGCGCCAGACCCGGGCGGTCTCCGCCGTCCGCTGCTGCGGCGCGGCATCGGAGCGTCCGGCACGCGCCGAGAGGATGGGATTGGCACACGCGGACGTCGCCACGGCGGAGTTCAGCTCGTCCTGGTCCAGGACCGCGGCCTTGAACCCCGCACCGGTGATCCGGCTCGCCAGATGGTCGGCGATCCGCACCAGACAGCGCTGAGCCCCTCCGATGCCGCCCCCGCGCGCCTCCACGGCCTCGCGGCACAGCTCCGGATCCAGCTTCACCGCCACCCAGGTCATCCGCAGCGCGGGCGCCCCGGTCCGGTCCTGGAGCGGGCCGTACGAGAGCCGGGCCACCGAACGCTCCGGGAGATGCGGCGCCGGAGCCGGCCGTACCTGCTGCACGAGCTGCGCGGACTCCACCACGATGTCGTCAACCGTGAGGGCGTCACCCAGGAGAGCCAGCGGAAGGGCCCGGGCGCCCATGGCCTGACGGAGCGACTCACCGCTCGCCTCGACCCGTACGACCGCGGTCAGGAAGGTTCCGTCCCCGACCATGCCCACCGTGCGGCGGGCACCGTCGACATAGATGTAGGGACCGAATCCCGGCACGTTCTCCGCGACCGGGGCCAGTTGCGGCTCCGTCTCCGCGGACGCGGCAGCGGCGGTGCGCCTGCGACGGCGGAGGGACGACACCGTCGACAGCCAGTCCTGCACCGCCCGGCCCCGTCGGCGTACCACCGCGAGAAGGATCAGCAGACAGGCGATCACGCCGGCGGGGATCACCCAGGCACCGCCGAGCGCCGCACCCACCACGGCGACCGCCAGCGCGGCCTCGACCAGCACCATCCGGCGCAGAGCGGGGCCGACGCGGCCGGTCCTGGAGATCGAGTGGAGGGTGGCCGCCGCGGGGGCGTCCGCCGACGTGTGGGGAGCGGTGCCGCCCGACTCGTTGCTGCGTTGCCGTCGGGAAGGGCCGGGCGTTCGGTGGGCAGACCGCCTCGTGCGCTCCCCCGTCGCTGCACCCATCGCCGCGTTGCCCCCTCGTGTCCGTATTCACCGTTTTTTACACGGGCGTTGACCGGGCGATCAGCCTACCTGAGCGGTGAGAGCCAAGTGCCAACAGGCATAGTAGGGGGCCCGGTCGGCGGCGGCGGCCCACCGCGGGTGTGGGAACCTGGTCGCCCACTGGGGAGAAGGGGCAGCGCGCACATGGCATCACGGCGGGACGAACTCAATGCCTACACCTTCGCGAAGCGGAGGTTGGTCGCACAGTTCCTGCAGCCCCACCCGTCCGGTTCGGAAGAGGGGGCTCCGCGTCCTCTTCGCGCGGTGGTACCCGGAGTGATCGTCGGCGCCGTCGCCCTGGCGGTGTTCGGAGCCTGGGGGATGTTCAAGCCCGTGGCCCCGCAGAAGTGGGACACCCCCTACGAGAACGTCATCGTCGCCAGCAAATCCACCACGCGGTACGTGGTGCTGAAGACCGACGGCAAGACGCAGCTCCACCCGGTGCTGAACATGTCGAGCGCCAAGCTCCTCCTCGCCCCCGGCAAGGGGACGGTCGTCAACGTCGACGACTCGGTCCTCGACAGCGGAAAGATCCCGCGCGGGGCGACGATCGGCATCCCGTACGCTCCGGACCGTCTGCCCGACAGGACCGAGGCGGGGGCGGCGAAGCGCTGGGCGGTCTGCGAACGCCCCGGCGAGGGCGGCAGGGCCATCCAGAAGGCGGCCTTCGTCTTCGCGGAGCGCGAGCAGAAGAAGACCGACGGCGCCGGCAAGCTGCGGGGCGGCGAGGTGATGTACGTCGAGGGGCCGGGACCGGAGCGGACCCGCTATCTCGTGGACGCCTCGGGCAAGGCGTACCCGGTGAAGAACGACGAACTGCTGCTGCGCACCCTGGTCGCCCAGAACGCCCCTCAGCGCGTGTCCGACGACTGGCTCGCCACGCTGCACAGGGGGGACGCCGTTTCCTTCCCCACCATCGAGGGAACTCCCGGTACGGACGCCGGTGTTCCGGGCCGGCTGACGTCCGCGGACAACAAGGTGGGCATGGTGCTCGCGGCGACCGCCGGCACCAGGACCCAGCAGTACGTGGTCCTGCGGGGCAGGGTCGCTCCGGTGTCCGACCTCGTCGCCAAGCTCCTGCTCAACAGCCGCGCCCTGGTCAACCTGAACCCGGACGGCAAGGTGAAGCACGTCAGCGCCGGATCCTTCGAGCCGGGTGAGGCGTTCGGGCAGGAGTTCGACTGGCCTGAGAGCGAGCCGGTGCCCGTCAACTCCGCGAGCACGACGAGCGGAAGCCGCAACACCGTGTGCAACGTCCTGCGCGGCGTCTCGGACAAGGACGGCGCCGCCACGCTCAGCACCTGGACGGGCACGAGCTTCCCCGCCACGCTCCCCACCGGCTCCAGCAGTGCCTACGTCACCCCCGGGTCCGGCCAGCTCTTCCGGCAGTTCAAGGGAGCCAGCCCGGAATCCGGTCCACTCTTCCTGGTGACCGACACCGGCCTGCGCTATGCCATGCAGTCCAACGGCGACGCGGGGCAGGACGACTCCGGCATCGGTGAGTCCGGTACGAAGGAGGAGAGGGAGCAGCGGCAGCAGGAGGCACAGCAGGCGCAGAGTCAGCTCGGCTACAAGGACGTCGACCCCGCGCCCGTGCCGGCCGCATGGTCCGCCTTCCTGCCGACGGGACCGCGCCTCTCCACCGGCGCCGCACGCCAGCCGCAGGGTTCGTGAGGAGCAACCACGTGACGACGCATCCCTCCCCCCTCCGCCGGCGCCTGCTCACCGCAGCCGCCGCCACCGCCGTCCTCCTCGTCACACTGCCGGTGCTGCCCGCGGCCGCCGAGGACTCCACCCAGTGCACCTTCCCCTCGAAGAAGTACGCGGGCCGTCCCTGGGCCCTGCAACGCGTCCTCTTGGACGAGCTGTGGGAGCAGTCCACGGGCAAGGGCGTGCGGGTGGCGGTCATCGACACCGGTGTCGACGTCAAGAACCCGCAGCTCACGAAGGCCGTGGACGCCAGGAGCGGCCACAATTTCCTGGACAGGAACCTCAAGGACGAGAACGGCAACAAGCTCGAGCGCGGCAAGGAGAACGGCACCACCGACAGGGTGGGGCACGGCACCAAGGTCGCCGGCATCATCGCCGCCCGCGAGGCGGAGGGCACCGGCTTCACCGGCCTCGCACCGGACGCGACGATCATCCCGATCCAGCAGAACGACGCCGAGGGGCACGGGACGGCGGAGTCGCTGGCCGCTGCCATCCGGTACGCCGTCGAGGACGTGGACGCCGACGTCATCAACATCTCCCAGGACACGGCCAACGCGGTGGAGCCCACACCGCTCCTGGAGCAGGCGGTGAACGCCGCCCTGGCCAAGGAGATCGTGGTCGTCGCCTCGGCCGGCAACGACGGCCTGGGCGGGAACGTCAAGAAGACCTACCCGGCCTCCTACGACGGTGTCCTCGCCGTCGCCGCCTCCGACCGCAACAACGAACGCGCGGCCTTCTCCCAGTCCGGAGACTTCGTGGGCGTCGCGGCCCCCGGCGTGGACATGATCTCCACGGTCCCCGGCGGCGGGCACTGTGTCGACAACGGCACCAGCTTCTCGGCCCCGTACGTCGCGGGGGTCGCAGCGCTCATCAGGGCCAAGCACAAGGACTGGACGCAGGAGCAAATCGTCGCCCAGATCGAGCAGACGGCGGAACGCTCGGTCGCGGGCCACGACCGGCTGGTCGGCTGGGGCGTCATCGACCCGGTGCGCGCGCTGACCGAGGACGACAAGCCCATCGAGAAGCCGGTGGCACACGAGGGCGTGAGTAAGGGAGAGGCCCCGGTCCCCGCCGCGTTCCACCTGGGAGAGACCGCAGACGAGCGCAACGCGCGGCTCGCCACCTACGTCGTGGTGGGTGGCGGCGTCCTGGTCGCCTCCATCGCCGGCGCGGCCGTGGCCGTACGCGACCGACGGCGCAGGCAGGGACGTCCGGGCGGAGCGTGACCCGCCTACCGGTGGCGCAGGGAAGTGACGTGATGGACAAGACAGTTGGTCCTGTCAGTGCCATTGGCTAGAGTGATGTGTTGGGGCCAGTGATGTTCGCGCGGGTGCGATAGCAACGCGAAACGGACTGTGCAAACGGGGAAACGGGGAAGGGCAGCGACGTGACCAAGGGCAAAGGAGATCTCCGTAAGGGCGTAGGCGCTCTGGAGAAGTTCCAGAAGAGCGTGAACGCGCTGCTGGCGGAGCTCGAGAGTTCACCGGCCGGGAAGTCGAAGGTCGCGGCGCAGACGGTGTCGCGTACCTCCTTCAGTGGCCAGAACGCCTGCTTCGCGGAAGCCGACGGGCTCTACACCCAGTACAACCGCGTCCACGAGTCGCTCGTCACGCTCTCGAAGTCGCTGGGCGACCAGATCGAGTACCTGAGCCTCGGCGTGCACGCTGCGGCGGTCGGCTTCGACAACGTGGACGACGACACACGGCGCCGGTTCTACGAGATCCAGGCGGACATGGACGAGGAGCGCAAGAGGGCGCAGGCGGAGAAGAGGCCTGCGCCGGAGCAGAACGCCGACAAGCAGAGTGACGCGGGGTGGGCAGCCGAATGAGTGAACCGAAGAAGCCGGAGCAAGGTTCCGAGGTTCCCCCGGATCTGTCTCCGAAGGAGCAGGCGCAGCAGGACACGGATCGCGTTCAGGGGCAGTTGGTCGTCACCGACGTCACCCGGCAGATGCAGGGCGTGATGGAGGTGTTCGGCTTCGGGGGCTCCGGCTCCTCGGGGCGGACGTCCTTCGAGGGCCATGAGCTCAACGCGATGATCGACCTGATCGAGAACTCCAATCCGGAGCACCTCGAAGAGGCGGGCACGGCGCTCCTGAAGGCCCGGAGCTCCCTCAACGACGCGGCCAAGGAGCTGGGCGACTTCATCGGGCAGGTCGACTGGGAAGGCGACTCCGGAACGGCATTCCGGGAGTGGGGCAACGGTCTGGTCTCGCACGCCTACAAGCTGGGCGAGTTCGCGCAGACGGCAGGCACGCAGATCACGGTCGCGGGCACGGGCCTCGCCTCGGTACGCAGCTCCCTGCCGCCCCGGGACAGTCGCCTGATCCGCAAGTCCCCCGACGACATCGAGAGCCCGGCGCGCATCGAGGGCAACCCTGAGTACGCCGCAGCGGTGAAGGTCGAGAAGGACCGGCAGGAGGCCATCAACCAGGCGAACCGGCTGGCGTCGTACTACGCGGTCTCGGAGGAGACGCTGGCGGCGCAGGAACCGCCGCGGTTCGACAAGAAGCTTGATGTGGCGATGCCTCGGCCGCAAGGTGACGGACGTCGGCTGGACGGCGAGCAGGGTTCCTCGCCGTCCAGTGGCTCCCAGGCGTCAGGCAGCGCAGACTCTGGAGGGGTAACCCGGCAAACAGTGATCGGCGGCCCGAGCTCCTCGGGCACCGACCACGGCCTCCAGGACACGGTGGTGGGGTCTGTCCCGGACAGGAGTACATCCACAGAGATCAACAGCGTCGCAGCGCCGCCAACTCCGGTATCCGCCTCAGGCGTGTCAACGCCGCTCCCTCCCGCGAATTCTGCAGCGTCCGGGGGAAGCCCGACTCCTCCCATGGCACCCGGCATTGTGTACCCGGTAGCGAGTAGCTCCAGGGGCCTTCCAGGGGCAGTCGGTGCGCCCAGAGCTTTGGGGCAGGCGGGAAACAGCGCAGCCATGGGCAACGGTTCCGGAGCCGGTGGTTCTACGGCCACCGGTCGGGGCGGATCTCCGGTAGGACGACCCTCACCCATGAATGGGGGCTCGGCTTCGGGAAGCGCCGGACGTGCGGGCGGCGGGACACAATCCCCCAACGCCAGCCGGTCCGGGATCACAGGGGGCAGGCCTACGGCCACGGGCCGTGCAGGTACACCCGGAGCTTCAGCCCCGCGTGCGGGCCGAGCAAGCGGCATCGTGGGCGGGACTCCCCAGCGCGTCACTCCCGGCGCCGTCGGAGGGGGCCGGAACATTTCCCGAGGTACGGCTGTCGGGGCTGAGGGGACGACCAGAGCGGGGAGCGCTACTGGCGGTATCGGTCAGCGAGGTGTGGTCGGGGCTACTGGAGCGAACAGCGCCTCTCGTTCTGCCGGGCGGGGAACTACCAGCACCAAGGGGGTTCTCGGCACACCTCGCGGTGGACCTGTCCGTCCAGGCGCTGGCTCGAAGGGTTTTACCGTCGGAGGAACGGGTCTCGTGCGAGGCCCTGCAGGTCGCCAGGGCTCCGACGACGAAGAGCAGGACGACGGCACGCCGCGTCCGGACTACCTGACAGAAGACCGCGAAACGTGGGAGGTCGGCCGACGTGATGCGGCACCGCCGGTCATCGAGTAGGCACAGGGAAGGGTCGGACTTCGGGATGACAGTAGTAGTGAGCCAGACTCGGAAACGCCGCACGAAGCTCGGACTGAGACGGCGGCTGCTCGGGGCAACGGCTGTGGCTGCTGCCTGGGGCGTGGTCTTTGGAGTGGCGACCCCTTCCGCCTTCGCGGCGGATGTGCAGTCGAAGCAGTGGTATCTCGACGCCATGCAGGCCGAAGAGATGTGGAAGACGACGACGGGGACAGGCATCAAGGTCGCTGTCATCGACACCGGGGTCAATTCTTCGACGCCATCCCTGAACGGGCAGGTACTCAAGGGGCTCGACGCTACCGGTGCAGAGGGTAGCGAGGTGGATGACTACGACGGTCACGGAACCACTATGGCCGAGTTGATTGCCGGCACGGGCAAGGGTGGCGGCCTGAAGGGGCTTGCTCCCGGGGCGAAAATTATCCCGATGAGAGTTGCTGACTCTGATTGGCAGCCGAAGGAGTCCGTGAATTCCCTTGACACGACGGATGCGATTCGGGCCGCTGCTGACAGCGACGCCAATATCATCAGCATGTCGTTCGGTAACGACTTCAAACTTGATGAAGAACTTGAAGCGGTGAAATATGCCCAACGTAAGGGCAAGCTGTTCTTCGCTGCTGTAGGCAATGAGGCGAAACAGGGCAATCCTGTAAGCTATCCAGCTGCCTACCCCGAAGTCGTTGGCGTCTCTTCGGCCGACCGTGACGGAAAGGTGGCCGAGTACTCCCAAAATGGGGATACCGTCGATATCGCAGCTCCCGGTAACGACATCCCCAACTGGTGTGACGAGACCTTTCAGGAATACTGCGAAGGTGACGGCGGAACGAGCGCCGCAACCGCCATCGCATCCGCCTCGGCAGCTCTTGTGTGGTCCGCCCACCCGGAGTGGACGGCGAACCAAGTTCTCAATGTCCTCTTCGACACTGCCAGCCGTGACTGGGAGAAGGACACGCTCAGCAAGTACCTCGGTCACGGTCTGATCCGCCCTTCCATGAACATCCTGAAGGGGAAGGGCGAGCCCGGCGCCCCTGACATCAGCCCTCTTACCAAGGAGAAGACGTCCGGCTCCGCCGGCTCGGCCGCCCCTTCCGCATCAGCTTCGTCACAGCCCGCCAAGAAGGATGAGGCCGATGACGCGGCCATGGCAGGCTCCAGCACGAAGAAGGACGACGACAGTCAACTGGGCCTGATCCTCGGTGGAGTGGCAGTGGTACTCGTGCTCGGCGGCGGGGCCTTCGCGCTCTCGCGCAAGCGCCGCACCGCCTGACTGACCGCAATTCCTCACATGCACCCCCGGCGCCAACGCCGGACCGAACAAGAGCACCAGGAAGGAAGCCAGCACCATGCCAGATCAGAAGCTTTCAGATGACGCGCTCATCAAGCTCGAGAATGAGCTCAGTAGGCGATTCGACTCCGTGAAGGGCCAGATCAAGACCCTGCAGGGGACGATCGACAGCCTGGAAGGCGCTTGGAAGGGCATTGGCGCCGCCGCCTTCAACAAGAAGCAGGATGAAATCAACAAAAAGATGGGAAACATCGCCGTCCGACTGGCTAACTACCAGGAAGCGATCAAGGCGGCCCGCGTCATCTCGGGCAACACCGAAGACGAGATCAAGGCGGCCCTCCAGGGTGTCGACGTCGTCGACGGTTACTCGGCCGGCGCGGAGGCCAAGACCGCGGCCATCACCCCTCCGCCCTCGGCGCTCAACTCCCTCTGAGCCTTGCGGCATCCGTACCACGTACGGACCATGACATCGAACTAGATTGAACTGGAGGACCGTATGCCGACCAACGACGGCACGATGGTTGTCACTTATTCGAGCCTGGAGCAGGCCGCTGGTGACATCGACCGGCAGGGCAGGCAGCTTCAAGAGGACCTTGCGGCGATCAAGCAAGTGGTTGCCAGTGCGTCCGAGCTCTGGGTGGGCGAGGCCAAGACGGCGTACGACCAGTCGCGGGTCGGTTGGGACCGTGACGCCGCGGATATCGAGAGGGCCTTGGCCGAGATCTCCCGCAAGGTGCGCGACGCAGGCGCTGCCTACCACGGCGGCGACAAGCGGGCGCGAGCCAACTTCGAGTAGAACTCGGCAGTAGCCAAAGGTCAGGGTGGGCACGCACGGGAGGTGCCCACCCTGACCTTTGTCGTGGTGCTGGATGTTCCAAGGAAGCATGGCTTCGGGACCGAATCGGGGCGGGGCTCGAAGGACGAATGGCAGGCGTGGAATTGCACCACAGGGTTCTGGAGTCAGGACGACAGCGAGATTGAGCCTGGTCGGCTCTGCGATGCGGATGCCGCCGACGCCTCCGCAGCAGGCTCCAGGTCGCTAGGCTCCGGGCATGGCCGCTCAGTGGTATGTCCTCATAGAGGAGGACACCCGTGTGACGCGACGAGCAGACGGCGTCGATCTGAAACTGCACCGCTGGGAACTGGTGGCGAGCCACCCCGTCAAGGGCACGGAGGCGCAGGCGCTTGCCGTTGCCGAGGACGCGGCGCTGCACTACATGCCGGCTGTCCTCGCACGCCATGCCCGGTCGGGTGACACTCCGGCCCGCAGCGCATTCCTCACCTCCGACGGCGCTTGGCTGGTCCGGCTCAAGCAGGACCACCGCGAGTGCCACATGCGCGTGACCGCAGCCCGCCTCATTCACACGCAGGAGGAGAGAAAGGCCCCGCCGAAGACCTTCAAGGAGAAGGTCCGGCACGCCTTGGACGGCCCCGAGCCCTCGGAGCCCCCCTGGGCGCCCCAAAGCTAGGTAACGCCGACGGAGGCTGAGCGGCGGATTCCGGTGGCTGGGAAGCCTGGCCGCCGAGCCGGGCCGGTCACGTGGGAGGTCGGGAGGTCGGGAGGTCCATGCCGGCCTCACGCGATCTGCCGGCCGCCGGCACGCCACAGGTGCCGCAGAGACGGGCACGGCCACTCGCCTCGGTCACATCAGGCCCTGGCTGAAGGCAATGAGGTACACACGTCCGGCCGCAGTCCACCGGCGCCGCCGAGGACGACAACCACGAGGACCGGGGCCACCCAGGCCCGAACGGCCCGCGGACCAACAGCCCTCACCGGGCGCCGCCGACAGCAGTGAACAACACCTCCGTGAAGGCGGTGCGTACGAGCCCGACACAGGCGCCACCAGTACGTGCACGCAGCAGTTGGCGTCTGACACGGCGATCTGCCGCGAGGACCGCTGTGAGGCATTGAGTCTCTGCCGCCCTGGTTCCGCTCACCCCGTTCCACACGTCCCCCTGACGGGGCAGAGCAGAGCATGCGGAACACGCCGTCGTTTCCGGACCCCCGCAGGACCACGGTGACCGTCGTCGAATCCTGGGAACGAGGTTCACCACCGTCCTCCCGGCTCAGGCCGGTGCACACGAGGGTTGCTGCTTCCAGCCAGGAGGCAGCAACCCCTCGGAGTGTCCGACGAGTCGTGGTCGCCGAGCCGATGCCACGTCACCTGAGCGTTCTGACGACCACACCTCCGCCCCACTGCCGTCGGCCCGCCCGACTCCGACCCACCGCCTTCGACCCACCAGCGAGGCCGGAGCGTCCGACGCTGCAAGGTGCGCTCAGCAGCGGGTGTCCACGTCTCAGGCCGCTTGATCGTTCAGCAGGGTCCACCACCACGCGATGCTGGCGATGGGCAGAGGCTGGTCCGCCTCGCGTTCCTGCAAGGGTAAAGCGGCACTGCCTGCGGGCAGGTCGGCAGGATTCTCGGGATTGACGTAGCGATTGGTGGTGAGGGACCAGTCGTAGTCCGCGCGGATCCAGGAGTCGCAGTCCGTGGCCCATCGGCGGAGTTCGGGGCCCGCGTCTCGCAGGATCTGGTCGCGGAGCCGCAGGTACAGAGCCATGGCGCGCGTGTGCATCATGGCGGTCTCGTTCACTGCTTCGGCGAGGGAACACCCCCGTTCGTAGGCGATCAGGTCGACGATGTTGCCGTATCCCTCCTGGCTGCGCTGGCGCTCCTTGTGGTACGAGACCAGGTCGTTGGACCAGCCGATGATCGAGGCGAAGACCTCGACGAAGCCGCGGACGTCGTGACGCTCGTAGTCGGCCGCAGGGAGGTCGTAGCCGTGGATGATCTCGCTCAGGGTCGAGAAGATCTTGACGCCGGAGGAGTCGAGCCGGACCGCCAGGTGGTCGGAGAGGCTGGGTATGCGCCCGTGCGCGCTGTTGGCGGCCATCCAGATCTGGCCCTGGAGATAGGCACGGAAGCTGGCGGCCCAACGGGCGGTCTGTACGGGTGTGGTGAGGCTGTCGAGCCGTAAGCGAAGCTCGCTGAGCGCAGCGCTGTACGGGTCGTCGGTGGGAGCGGCCCAGGGCACTTCGACGATGCGTTGGAGTTTGGTGATGATGAGCAGGGTGGCGTCGGGGGAGGCGGCCGACGGTCCCTCGTCGCAGAACGCGTCGTCGAAGGCGAACAGCCACATGAGGAAGTCCGAGGTCCACTGCAGGCCCGCGAGACGCCCGGAGGGGGCGCCGCGGCTGGTTATCTCGCCCACGGCGATACGCGTCAGCCGTTCGCGCTGGGCCCGGTCGGAGTAGAGGCCGAATCGATCGAGCCAGGCGGCGGAACGTTCGTCGATCTCATGCCAACTCGGGTGGATCCCCGAGGGGAGCGGAACCCACAGCTGAGGGATCTTCGGGGCTGGAGCTGGGGAGGTCATGTACCGCCCTTTCGCATGTGCTTTTCAACACCTCTGAGACCCGGAAGTTAGCAAGGTGTACGGGGAACGGGTACAGCCGTTTCAAGCCTGGTTGGGCCTACGGCCCGGTAGCCCTTCCGTCATGTGATCAGGCCGCCACATACGTCACCAACGCCCGTGAGAGGCGTGAAAGAGGTTGATCACGTCTCGTTTGGGGTTGATCGTCCTTGCTGCCAGAGGTGGCCCGAAAGTAGCTCTTGTCAGTTCAGGATTCATCTATTCTGGCCAGGACGCCGCTATTCCGCTGAGATCTCGTAACACGGTCTTGCTCATGGTTGCTGGTGAGCGTGATCGTGATCGAGTGCGACGATCCGTTCGTTCATGACGGTGTGCCGTAGGCCGAGCGCTCGCCGCGCGAGCCTGGGCAGGCAATCGCATCGTGACTCCATGCCGACCTCGCCGAGGCCGGCATCGACCACCATCGCCCGCCAGCAGCAGGCCGTGCTCGACGGGCGGCCGTTCTCGGACCCCCAAGAATTCGACGACGCCACCCGCCGCTTGGTCGCACGCTGCGGGCCGAACGCCGATACCGCGCCGGAGGGTGCCGTTCTGTGGGACAACGACCGACGCGGGCTTCTCTCCACAGGCGAGTGCTCAGCTTGTGGGCCTCGGCACGTACGCCTGACAGGTCGGTCTGATCGACGGCGAGGTCACCCTTCTTGCCGCCACCACCCCCGGACCCCGCCGTATTGAGCCGCATCTGTGTGCTGCTCGTGTCGGCGGCGTCGGACATCAGCTGTTCCCACTCGGCCCATCACATGCGCGCACCCTTTCACTCTGTGCCGGAATGCCAGGTTGCAGGACGAGCGGTACGCCGGTCCGCCGGGAGGACCGGATGGGCGGAATCCCTTCCTCGGGCGGCCGGCCCCGCGCACACACCAAGGCGGGCGGGCCGGCGAGTCCGTCGATCGCCGCGCCCGCCCGCCCTGTCACGGCGAGAGCCCCTACCGCTCCCCGTCCATGAGCCCCGACTGCACCAGCGGGTTCCCGCGGCGTCGGGTGACGAAGATTCCACGCCCCGGAGGCATCGGGCGCGGCCGTACGTTGCCGAGGATGTCGCCCTCGATCGGGTCGCCGGAGAGCATCAGGCCCTGCGCACCCAGCTCCAGGATGCGCTGCATGAAGGGCTCGTACAGCGCACGGCCCGCCCCCGCGGAGCTGCGGGCGATGATGAACCGGACGCCGACGTCCCGGGAGAACGGCAGCATCTCCGCGAGCTTGGCCAGCGGGTTCCCGCTGGACGTGGAGACGAGGTCGTAGTCGTCCACGACCACGAAGACCGTCGGGCCGCTCCACCAGCTGCGTTCGCGCAGCTCCTGGGCCGTGACGTCAGGGGAGGGCGTACGGCGCTTCATCAGGTCGTACAGCGCGTCCGCGTGGTGCTCCATGTTGTTGGACATGGGCACGTACTCGGCCAGGTGCGTCGCCGGGGTCACGTCCAGGAGCGCGCGCCGGTTGTCGATGACGAAGAACTTGGCCTCGTTCCCCGTGTACCTCTCCGTCAGCTGCTTGATGAGCAGGCGCAGCATGTTGGACTTGCCGGACTCGCTCTCGCCGAACACGAGGAAGAACGGGTCCCGCTCGAAGTCGAGGAAGACCGGCTCCAGGTTGTTCTCGTCGATACCGAACGCGATGCCCCGCTCCGGCTGCGCGTAGCCCGCGGGCAGGTCGTGCACCGGGAGTTCGCGGGGGAGCAGCCGGACCGCCGGGGCGGGAGCCGCCGTCCAGTGCCGGGCGACCTCCTGGTTCATGGCCGCCGTGGCCTCGGAGAGGTCACTGTCGGAGTTGATGCCGTCGATCCGGGGGACCGCCGCCATGAAGTGCAGCTTCTCCGGAGTCAGACCGCGGCCGGGCACGCCGGGGGGCACGTTGACCGCGGCCTTGCGGTCCAGTTCGGAGTCCATGACGTCGCCGAGCCGCAGTTCGAGCCGGTTCATCAGGTGGTCCTTCAGATTCGCCCGGACCTCCATGGAGCGCGACGCCGTGACGATCAGGTGGATGCCGTAGCCGAGACCGCGCTGCGCGATGTCCACGGCCGCTGATTCCAGCCCCTCGTAGTCCGTGCGGAAGTTCCCCCAGCCGTCGATGAGCAGGAAGACGTCACCCCACGGCTGGTCCGTCACCGAGATCTCGCCCCGCGCCCGCAGCCGGCGGAAGGTGGCGATGGAGTCGATGCCGGCGCTGCGGAAGTACTCCTCGCGGCGCGCCATGATCCCGTAGACCTCGGAGACCGTACGGCGCACCCGCTCCGGGTCGAGCCGCGACGCGATCCCACCCACGTGGGGCAGACCGGAGACCGAGGCCATGCCGCCGCCACCGAAGTCGAGGCCGTAGATCTGGACCTCCTGGGGCGTGTGCGTGAGGGCGAAGCCCGCGATGAGCGTGCGCAGCAGCGTGGACTTGCCCGACTGCGGACCGCCGGTGATCTGCATGTGGCCCGCCGCGCCGGAGAAGTCCCGGTAGAGCGTGTCCCGGCGCTGTTCGTACGGCTTGTCGACCACGCCCAGTGGTACGACGAGGCGCCCCGAGCCCTCGAAGCCGGGCTGGGTCAGCCCACGGCCCTCGACCGGTGAGAGGCCCGGCAGGAGCTCGTCCAGCGACGGCGGATTGTCCAGCGGGGGCAGCCACACCTGGTGCGCCGAGGCGCCCCGTCCCTCCAGCCGGCGGACGATCACATCGAGGACCGTGTCGGCCAGGGCGTCGTCCTCGGCCTTGCGGGCCTCGGGCACTCCGGCCTGCGCCGTCGGCTGGACGTAGCGCACCGGCACCGGAGCCGCGGTGAAGACCACGGGCCTGCGGTCCACCGGCAGAGGACCGGAGGACGCGACGGGCTGCGAGCCCGAGCGGTACACCCCGGAGACGTACGCCGCCTTGAAGCGCACCATCTCGTCCGTGCCGTACTTCAGATAGCCCGAACCGGGGACGTTCGGCAGGTGGTAGGCGTCGGGAACGCCCAGTGCGGCCCGGGACTCGCCCGCGGAGAACGTCCGCAGACCGATCCGGTACGACAGATAGGTCTCCAGACCGCGCAGCCGCCCCTCCTCGAGGCGCTGCGAGGCCAGCAGCAGATGGACGCCCAGCGAACGGCCGATGCGGCCGATCTGCACGAACATCTCGATGAAGTCGGGCTTGGCCGTCAGCAGTTCGCTGAACTCGTCGATGACCAGGACGAGGGAGGGGATGGGCTGCAGCGGGGCGCCGGCGGCCCGCGCCTTCTCGTAGTCGTGGATGTTGGCGTAGTTGCCCGCGTCGCGCAGCATCTCCTGGCGGCGGTTGAGCTCACCGCTGATGGAGTCGCCCATGCGGTCCACCAGGGTCAGGTCGTCCGCGAGGTTGGTGATCACCGCTGCGACGTGGGGCATCTGCGCCATGCCGGCGAAGGTGGCACCACCCTTGAAGTCCGCGAGGACGAAGTTGAGCGTCTCCGAGGTGTGGGTGACGGCCAGACCCAGGACGAGCGTACGGAGCAGTTCGGACTTGCCGGAACCGGTGGCGCCGACACAGAGACCGTGCGGCCCCATGCCCTCCTGCGCGGCCTCCTTGAGGTCGAGCATCACCGGGCCGCCGTCCTCGCCGACGCCGATCGGCACCCGGAGCCGCTCCGCCTGCGAGCGGGCCCGCCAGGTCCGGCTGACGTCGACCGAGGCCGCGTCGCCGAGATTCAGCAGATCGGTGAACTCCAGGTTGGCGAGCAGCGGTTCGTCGTCGTCGCCGCCCGACGCCACGTGCAGCGGGGCCAGCTGGCGGGCCAGCGCCTCCGCGGCCTCGTGGCTCAGCAGGTCGGGAACGCCGTCGTAGACCAGTCCGTGCCCCGACTCCAGCCGCAGCGAGTGGGGGTCCACCACGATAGAGAGACCGCCGCGCGCTCCGTTGACCTGGCCCGTGACGATCTCGACGACCGTCACGCCCTGGAGGCCCTCGGCCGACGCGAGCGCCGAGGTCGCGGGTACGGACTCGCCGTCGAGCACCACGACGACGTGGGGCTGGTCCATGAGCGGCTGACCGCCGGGCTGGAAGCGGGGCCGGCCGTCGAGGCGGCCCGCCAGCATCTCCTCCAGCTCCACGACGCTGGTGCTGATCAGACGGCGGCTGCCGGCGCCGTCGGTCGATCCCTGCACCTGGACGTGCGGGAGCCACTTCGTCCAGTCCCAACGGGGAGTCGCGTCCTGGCCGGTCGCGACGGCGATGATCAGGTCCTCGGGGGAGTGGAGCGATGCGAGCGATCCGATCATCGCGCGGGCCGTGGCGCGCGCGGACTCCGCCTCACCGCTGATCGTCAGGTGGTAGAAGGCGCGGAGCGAGACCGCCATCGGCAGCCCGTCCAGCGTGCCGTGGGTCGTCAGGAACTGCTGCATCGCCCCGGCGGTCAGCGGCTCCAGCTCGTCGACCGGCGCCGTGTCGGGCGCGATGAGCGGCGTGGCGAGCTCCTGGCTGCCCAGGCCGATGCGCACGTGTGCGAAGTCCGCGTCACCGACACGGCGTTCCCACACCCGGCTGCCCTCGGCGACCAGCGCCCAGAGCTGCTCCGGCGACGGGTGGAGATAGAACTGCGCGTCGCGTTGCGACCGCGCCGTCCTGAGCACCGCGCGCCGGGTCTGCGTCAGATACTTCAGATAGTCGCGCCGCATGTCCGCGAGCTGCCCCTGGGTGCCCCGCCGGAAGCGGATGATCATCGCCACGGCCATGGCGACCGTCGACGCAATCATGATCATGCCCATGATCCGCATGATCGGGTTCGGCGTCATGAAGAAGAAGACGACGGAACCACCCATGCCGAGCATCGGCAGCAGCTGCATCATCACCCCCTCCTGCTGCCCGCGAGGCAACTCGGGCGGAGGTTGCAACTGCACCTGCTCACCCGGAACTTCGGAGGGGAGGGCCCGCGGTGGGCGCTTGACGACGATCTGGCTCACAGCTCACCAATTCCCTTGCCGGACGGAACTGTTCCTATCGGCGCCCCCGTGGCGACGGGTTCCGTCCGCGGGAGGATCCTACTGGCGTACCCCGCTGTGCGAGGGCGGTAGGGTGTCGCGACGCGTGTACGCATCCGCTAACTACCGCAAAAAAATGGGTCATTCGGGACGGAGTCGGAACCCGCGATCCAGGGGTGCGTTCCAGACGTCCAGGAAAAGTATGAGGGGGAGCAGCACGTGACTATGACGGCCCAAACGGCGGCTACCGGATCCGGTCGGCCGGGTCCCGGAGTTCCGGCCGGCAACGGAACCGGATTCTGCCGGGTCACGGTCGTCGCGCCCGACAGCCGTGTCGACGTGGCGCTGCCCGAGGACATCCCCGTCGCCGACCTCTACCCGGAGATCCTCCGCCTGTCGGGGCAGAGCCCCACCCAGGGCGCCCCGGTCGGCTACCACCTGGTGCGCCGTGACGGTACCGTCCTGGACAGCGGACGCACGCTGGCCGGCCAGCGCATCCTCGACGGCGAGCTGCTGTCCCTGCGGCCCTTCTCCGAGTCGCTGCCCCCCGCGGTCTTCGACGACGTCTCCGACGCCGTCGCCACCGCCGTCGCCCGGGACCGCACCCTCTGGGGTGACGCCCTCATGCGCTCGGCCGGGCTCTTCGGCGGGTCGGTCCTGCTCGTCCTGCTCGGCTTCGCGCTGTGGACCTCCGACATCCGGCACGACATGCACGGCCTGCCGGGCATCCTGGCCGCGGTCGCCGCCGTACTCCTGCTCGCGCTGGCCTGCGTACGCGCGCGTGTCTACGCGGACCGCGGTTCGTCCATCGCGCTCGGGATCGGCGTGCTCGCCAGTGCCGCGGTCGCCGGCAGCGGCCTCCTGCCGCTCAGCGCGGGCCAGGGCGTCGGCAGGCTCCAGTTCCTGCTCGCCTGCGCCGCCGTGCTCGTGGCGTCCGTGATCCTCATGATCGCCGCACCGGAGGGCGACGGCACGTTCGTCGCCTTCGTGTTCGCCTCCGCCATCGGCGTACTGGTCACCTTCGTCGCGATCCTGACCGGCATGGAGCCGGCCGAGACGGCGGCCGTGTGCGCCCCGCTCTCCGTCGGACTCCTCGCGTTCCTGCCCGGGCTCTCCACCCGCTTCGCCCGCCTCCCGATCGGCTTCGAGCCGCCCCGCACCACCACCGGCGACTACGGGACGTCCGACCCCGCACCGCAGGGCCCGGTCGACGCCGCCCGCATCGCCGCCCAGGCGCGGCGCGGCCACGAACTGCTCCTCGGCCTGGTCGGCGGCTGCGCCCTGGTGGCCGCGGGGGCCGCCGGGGTGCTCGGCTTCTCGGACAGCGTCTGGGGCCAGCTCCTGGCACTCGCCACCGGTGCCGCGATGCTGATGCGTGCCCACCTGTTCCGCTACACCGCCCAGGTCGGCTGCGCCCTGGGAGCAGGCCTCGCCGCACTCGTGCTCCTCGGCCTGGGACTGTCGCTGAACCCGCCGGTCGAGCTGTTCCGCCAGGCGCTCAAGGGGGACAGCGCGGGACTCGACATCCGTACGATCTGGCTCACCGCCGCGGTCGCCGGCGTCGCCGCCGTGATCACCGCCATAGGGCTGATCGTCCCGCGCAAGGGCGTCACCCCCTTCTGGGGGCGCTTCCTGGAGGTCGCGGAGGCCTGCGTGCTCCTGACGCTCCTGCCCCTCTGCCTCGCTGTCTTCGACGTCTACCACTCGATCCGGGCGCTCACCAGCTGACCGCTCCGGCGCGAGGGCAACCGGGCCCACCGCGGCTGGTACGCTGTGTGACGGCCGTTTGTGTACGCGCCTCCGGGAACCATCCTGGGGGCTGCGCTCATCGGACCTTCGCCTCCGAGTCACGGAAGCTCTCCTGAGATCAAGACCAGGGGCACTCGTGGGCGCATCGAACATCAAGAGGAGTACGCGTGCCGCTCGACGCCGCTACGAAGAAGCAGATCATGTCCGAGTTCGCCCAGAAGGAGGGTGACACCGGATCCCCCGAGGTCCAGGTCGCCATGCTCTCCCGCCGGATCTCGGACCTGACGGAGCACCTCAAGACGCACAAGCACGACCACCACTCCCGTCGTGGTCTGCTGATCCTGGTCGGCCAGCGTCGCCGCCTCCTTCAGTACCTGGCCAAGAAGGACATCCAGCGCTTCCGTGCGCTCGTCGACCGCCTCGGCATCCGCCGTGGCGCGGCCGGCGGCGCCAAGTAAGGACGCTGTGAAAGGGAGCGGTTCCCACTTCTAGGGGGCCGCTCCCTTTGCCGTACGTGCGGGACCGGGGTCAAGCTCAGTAACCTGGACGTACGACACCAGACGAGGAGAGGCGCGCCAAGGCCGCCGCCGGTCCTCGGTAGTGGCCCCCGGGACAACGCCCGGGAGCTTCGATCGAAGACCGGCCCCGCACAAGGGCGCGCCCCTCCGTACCGTCCTCCGCCACACGGGCGGCAGGACGAAAGACGACGAGTATGGAGAAATCACTAGTGGAGAACGAGACCCACTACGCCGAAGCCGTGATCGACAACGGCACCTTCGGCACCCGCACCATCCGCTTCGAGACGGGCCGCCTGGCCAAGCAGGCCGCCGGCTCCGCCGTCGCGTACCTGGACGACGACACCATGGTGCTGTCGGCCACCACCGCCTCCAAGCGGCCCAAGGACCAGCTCGACTTCTTCCCCCTCACGGTGGACGTCGAGGAGCGGCAGTACGCGGCCGGGAAGATCCCCGGCTCCTTCTTCCGCCGTGAGGGCCGGCCCTCCGAGGACGCGATCCTCACCTGCCGCCTGATCGACCGCCCGCTGCGCCCCTCCTTCAAGAAGGGCCTGCGCAACGAGATCCAGATCGTCGAGACGATCATGGCGCTCAACCCCGACCACCTGTACGACGTGGTCGCGATCAACGCCGCCTCCGCCTCCACGATCCTGGCGGGCCTGCCCTTCTCGGGCCCGATCGGCGCCACCCGCGTCGCCCTGATCAAGGGCCAGTGGGTCGCCTTCCCGACGCACACCGAGCTCGAGGACGCCGTCTTCGACATGGTCGTCGCCGGTCGCGTCCTCGAGGACGGCGACGTCGCGATCATGATGGTCGAGGCCGAGGCCACCGAGAAGACCATCCAGCTCGTGAAGGACGGCGCCGAGGCCCCGACCGAAGAGGTCGTCGCCGCGGGCCTCGAGGCCGCGAAGCCCTTCATCAAGGCGCTCTGCAAGGCCCAGTCCGACCTCGCCGCCAAGGCCGCCAAGCCCACCGGCGAGTTCCCGGTCTTCCTCGACTACCAGGACGACGTCCTGGAGGCGCTCAGCAAGGCCGTCAGCACCGAGCTCGCCAAGGCGCTCACCATCGCCGGCAAGCAGGAGCGCGAGGCCGAGCTGGACCGCATCAAGGAGATCGCGGGCGAGAAGCTCCTCCCGGCCTTCGAGGGCCGCGAGAAGGAGATCTCCGGTGCCTACCGCGCGCTGACCAAGAAGCTGGTCCGCGAGCGCGTCATCAAGGACAAGGTCCGCATCGACGGCCGTGGCGTCACGGACATCCGTACGCTCGCCGCCGAGGTCGAGGCCATCCCGCGCGTGCACGGCTCGGCACTGTTCGAGCGTGGCGAGACCCAGATCCTGGGCGTCACCACCCTCAACATGCTCCGCATGGAGCAGCAGCTGGACACCCTCTCCCCGGTGACCCGCAAGCGCTACATGCACAACTACAACTTCCCGCCGTACTCCGTCGGTGAGACCGGCCGCGTGGGCTCGCCCAAGCGCCGCGAGATCGGCCACGGCGCGCTCGCCGAGCGCGCCATCGTGCCGGTGCTGCCGTCGCGCGAGGAGTTCCCCTACGCGATCCGCCAGGTCTCCGAGGCGCTGGGCTCCAACGGCTCGACGTCCATGGGCTCGGTCTGCGCCTCCACCATGTCCCTGCTGAACGCCGGTGTGCCCCTCAAGGCCGCCGTCGCCGGTATCGCCATGGGTCTGATCTCGCAGGAGATCGACGGCAAGACCCACTACGTCGCCCTCACCGACATCCTCGGTGCGGAGGACGCCTTCGGCGACATGGACTTCAAGGTCGCCGGCACGAAGCAGTTCGTGACCGCGCTCCAGCTCGACACCAAGCTCGACGGCATCCCCGCCTCGGTCCTGGCCGCCGCGCTGAAGCAGGCCCGTGACGCGCGTCTGCACATCCTGGACGTCATGAACGAGGCCATCGACGTCCCGGACGAGATGTCCCCGAACGCCCCGCGGATCATCACCGTCAAGATCCCGGTGGACAAGATCGGTGAGGTCATCGGCCCCAAGGGCAAGATGATCAACCAGATCCAGGAGGACACCGGCGCCGACATCACGATCGAGGACGACGGCACCATCTACATCGGTGCCCAGCAGGGCTCGCAGGCCGAGGCCGCCCGCGCCACGATCAACGCCATCGCCAACCCGACCATGCCGGAGGTCGGCGAGCGCTACCTGGGTACGGTCGTCAAGACCACCACCTTCGGTGCCTTCGTCTCCCTGATGCCCGGCAAGGACGGTCTGCTGCACATCTCGCAGATCCGCAAGCTCGCCGGTGGCAAGCGCGTGGAGAACGTCGAGGACGTGCTCGGCGTCGGCGCCAAGGTCCAGGTCGAGATCGCGGAGATCGACTCCCGCGGCAAGCTCTCCCTCATCCCCGTCATCGAGGGCGAAGAGGACGAGAAGAAGGACGACACCGACAAGTGACGTCCCGTAGTTCCGTGACGACGGCCCGCCCCTCCTCCGAGGGGCGGGCCGTCGCCCGTACCCAAACCCTTCTCAAGGGCAGCAACGGGATCGGCACCGTCCGCCGCACCGTCCTCCCGGGCGGTCTCCGGGTCGTCACCGAGACGCTGCCCTCCGTCCGCTCCGCGACCTTCGGGATCTGGGCCAACGTCGGTTCGCGCGACGAGACGCCCACCCTGAACGGCGCGACGCACTACCTCGAGCACCTTCTCTTCAAGGGCACGGCCAAGCGCAGCGCTCTCGACATCTCGTCCGCGATCGACGCGGTCGGCGGCGAGATGAACGCCTTCACGGCGAAGGAGTACACCTGCTACTACGCGCGGGTCCTGGACACCGACCTGCCGCTGGCCATCGATGTCGTCTGCGACATGCTGACCGGCTCCCTGATCGCCCCCGAGGACGTCGACGCCGAGCGCGGCGTCATCCTCGAGGAGATCGCCATGACGGAGGACGACCCGGGCGACTGCGTGCACGACCTGTTCGCGCACACCATGCTCGGCGACACCCCGCTCGGCCGTCCGGTCCTCGGGACCGTCGACACGATCAACGCGCTGAACCGAGGCCAGATCACCCGCTTCTACAAGAAGCACTACGACCCCACGCACCTGGTCGTCGCCGCCGCGGGCAACGTCGACCACGCCACGGTCGTACGCCAGGTCCGCAAGGCGTTCGAGCGCGCCGGGGCGCTGAGCCGTACCGACGCCGTCCCCACGGTGCCGCGCGACGGCGCCCGCACCCTGCGCGCCGCCGGCAAGGTCGAGCTCCTCAACCGCAAGACCGAGCAGGCGCACGTCGTCCTCGGCATGCCCGGCCTGGCCAGGACCGACGAGCGCCGCTGGGCGCTCGGCGTCCTGAACACCGCGCTCGGCGGCGGCATGAGCTCCCGCCTCTTCCAGGAGGTCCGGGAGAAACGAGGCCTCGCCTACAGCGTGTACTCGTACACCTCCGGCTTCGCCGACTGCGGGCTCTTCGGCGTCTACGCCGGATGCCGGCCCAGCCAGGTGCACGACGTCCTCAAGATCTGCCGCGACGAGCTCGACCGCGTGGCGACGGACGGCCTCGGCGACGAGGAGATCGGCCGGGCCGTCGGCCAGCTCGCCGGTTCCACCGTCCTCGGCCTGGAGGACACCGGCGCGCTCATGAACCGCATCGGCAAGAGCGAGCTCTGCTGGGGCGAACAGATGTCCGTGGATGACATGCTGGCCAAGATCGCGGCGGTCACCCCCGACGAGGTCCGGGCCGTCGCGGCCGACGTCCTCGGACAGCGGCCCTCGCTCTCGGTCATCGGCCCGCTGAAGGACAAGCAGGCGGACCGCCTCCAGGAAGCGGTCTCCTAACCACCCGTAAGGAAATGAGCACATGAGCAAGTTGCGCGTGGCCGTTCTCGGCGCCAGGGGACGCATCGGGTCCGAGGCGGTACGAGCCGTGGAGGCCGCGGACGACATGGAGCTGGTGGCCGCGCTCGGCCGCGGGGACGAGCTGGACGTCCTCACGGACAGCGGGGCCCAGGCGGTCGTCGAGCTGACCACACCCTCGTCGGTGATGGACAACCTCGAATTCTGCGTCCGGCACGGGATCCACGCCGTCGTAGGCACCACGGGCTGGACCGACGAACGGCTCGCGCAGCTCGACACCTGGCTCTCCGGCTCCCCGGGGACCGGTGTGCTCATCGCGCCGAACTTCTCCATCGGCGCGGTCCTCACGATGAAGTTCGCGGAGCAGGCCGCCCGCTACTTCGAATCCGTCGAGGTCATCGAGCTCCACCACCCGAACAAGGCGGACGCTCCCTCCGGCACGGCCACCCGCACCGCCCAGCTGATCGCCGCGGCGCGGGAGAAGGCCGGGGCGGCACCTCAGCCCGACGCCACCGCCACCGCGCTGGACGGGGCCCGCGGCGCCGACGTCGACGGCGTCCCCGTCCACTCGGTACGGCTCCGCGGCCTCCTCGCCCACCAGGAGGTCCTGCTGGGAAGCGAGGGCGAGACGCTCACCCTGCGCCACGACTCGCTGCACCACAGCAGCTTCATGCCGGGCATCCTGCTCGGCACCCGCCGCGTGGTGACCGCTCCCGGCCTCACCTTCGGCCTGGAACACTTCCTCGACCTGAACTGACTGGGCCCACCCCATGCGCGCAAAGCTCACCTACGTCGTCACCGCTGCCGTCCTGGTCTTCTACTTCGTCCTGGCCGGCAGCCGGGGCGTGCTGCTCATCCGGCACGGCACACTGCTCACGGTCACCTTCGGCGTGGCCGTGCTGATCCTGCCGGTGATCGGCGTCTGGTTCCTCTGGAAGAACACGCAGTTCGTCCGCAGGGCCAACGCGCTGGCCTCCGAACTGGACGCGGAGGACGGTCTCCCCGTCGACGAACTGGTGCGCACCCCGTCGGGGCGCATCGACCGCGAATCGGCCGACGCCGTGTTCGCGCGGCGCCGTGAGGAGACCGAGGACAGCCCGGACGACTGGCGCTGCTGGTTCCGGCTCGCGGTCGCCTACCAGGACGCCAGGGACACCCCCCGTGCCCGTAAGGCGATGCAGCGCGCCATCGCCCTGCACATGGACAAGCCGGTACGCGCCTGAGCGGCGCCGTACCGGCTTGTGTGGTGTCTCTGCGGCCCCGGGCGGTCCCGGACGTCAGCGGGTGCGGTATTCGTCGCCCCAGGCCTCGACGGAGTCCGTGGCACGCTCGAACGCCTCGGCCCGGGCCAGGAAGTCCGCGTTGTGGTCGGTGACCAGCGGCGCCAACGGCTGGCCCCCCTTGCGCACCACGACCAGGGCCTGTCCCTGGACGGTGCGCGGGAAACCGAGCCACTTCACGGGCTGCTGCACCGTGCGGACCGCCGCGGTGTCCTCCCACCGCACGGTCGTCGTACGGAGGAAGCCCACCCGGCGCACGCCGTGCCGGCTGACCCAGGCGCCGACCCGCAGCAGCCGCAGTGCGCAGACGATCACCGCGCCGGCGAGTGCGAAGCACAGGGTGGCGCCGGACAGCGATCCGGCGAACGTGATGATCATCGCGGCGAGCAGCACGAAGGACGCCAGCAGTAGCGAGGTGGCCGCCGCCGCGACCCGCCACGGGCCGGGGCGGTAGGGCCGACGCCAGCTGTCGTGGTCGTCGAACGGCAGCGCGATGTCCTCTGCGTCCGCGTCGAATACGCGGTCGGCCGTCAGAAAGGGCAGGGGCACGACTGATCCTCACTCACAAGCACGCTCGATTGCTGTGCCCGGTGAGGCTACCGAGCAGCCCCCCGGCCGACCACCCCAGGGGGCCCGTACGGGTCAGCGGTGCTGGGAAGCCTCGGACGTCTGGCCGTGCGACGGAGTCCGGTCGGTGTCGAGTGCGGGCAGGCCGAAGAGCAGCGATCCGGCGAAGCCGGCGATCAGCGTGAGCCCTACGAGGGAACGAGCGGCCAGCTGGGAACGGCTGGCGCGCTGGCGGGGAGGCGGAGTGACATTACTGCGGAACCGGTCTGCCTCGGCAACGAACGAGAACGGGACGGATTCACGCCGGCGGAACATGAGGAAGCTCTCCTTGAACTCTGTGACGGGTGCTGCTAATGAGTCAGACGTACGAGTGGCCCGATCGGTGCCCCGAATCGCCGAACCGGTCCAAATTTCCTGCTGACGGATCGCTTCCCCACGGCCCGTAGAGTGGACGCCGCC
The DNA here is from genome assembly GCF_002910915.1 of Streptomyces sp. SM10. Lineage (GTDB taxonomy): Bacteria > Actinomycetota > Actinomycetes > Streptomycetales > Streptomycetaceae > Streptomyces. The sequence goes on from NZ_NEUF01000113.1 coordinate 45,181, forward strand.
CGAGCGACGCAATTGGAAGGACCCCCGCCGGTGAGCGACACCCCCGAGCCCACGAAGGCCCATTTCCGCAGCGACGTCACCGTTGACCTGGTGAAATCAGCGGCCGGTGACTCCGACGTGCTGTTCGCAGCCCGCGTGTCCACGGCCGGGGAGCAGTCCCTGGAAGAGGTCACGAAGGACCCCGAGCGCTCCAAGGGGCTCATCAACTACCTGATGCGGGACCGGCACGGCAGCCCGTTCGAGCACAACTCGATGACCTTCTTCATCAGCGCCCCCATCTTCGTGTTCCGCGAGTTCATGCGGCACCGCGTGGGCTGGTCGTACAACGAGGAATCGGGCCGCTACAGGGAGCTCGAGCCGGTCTTCTACGTCCCGGGGGAGTCCCGCAAGCTCATCCAGCAGGGCCGCCCCGGAAAGTACGAATTCGTCGAGGGGACCCCGGAGCAGCACGAGCTCACCAGCCGCGCGATGGAGGACTCCTACCGCCAGGCGTACGACGCCTACCAGGAGATGCTCGCCGCCGGGGTCGCCCGTGAGGTCGCCCGCGCAGTGCTGCCCGTCGGTCTCTTCTCCACGATGTACGCCACCTGCAACGCCCGGTCGCTGATGCACTTCCTCGGGCTGCGCACCCAGCACGAGCTGGCCAAGGTGCCTTCGTTCCCGCAGCGCGAGATCGAGATGGTCGGTGAGCAGATGGAACAGCACTGGCAGAGCCTGATGCCGCTCACTCATGCTGCCTTCAACAAAAACGGACGGGTCGCCCCGTAGGCGGTGTCCGTATTGCGGCGTTTCGAGAAGTTCATCTAGGCTGATCAAACGGACCCGGCACTGCTTGAACCCCCGAGCAGGCAGTGCCGGGCTCCTCTTCCTCGTCCCCCCGAGGGGGCACGGCGCTCCGAGCAACGAGTAGCGTGTTACCCATGGCTCCGATCTCCACTCCGCAGACCCCCTTCGGGAGGGTCCTCACCGCTATGGTCACGCCGTTCACGGCGGACGGCGCACTCGACCTCGACGGCGCCCAGCGGCTCGCCGTCCACCTGGTGGACGCAGGCAATGACGGCCTGATCGTCAACGGCACCACGGGCGAGTCACCGACCACCAGCAACGCGGAGAAAGACCAGCTCGTGCGGGCTGTGCTGGAAGCGGTAGGAGACCGTGCCCACGTCATCGCGGGCGTCGGCACCAACGACACACGGCACAGCATCGAGCTGGCCCGGACCGCCGAGCGCACCGGCGCCCACGGCCTCCTCGCGGTCACGCCGTACTACAACAAGCCACCGCAGGAGGGCCTCCTCCGGCACTTCGGCGCCATCGCGGACTCCACGGAGCTCCCGGTGATGCTGTACGACATTCCCGGCCGCAGCGGTGTGCCGATCGACACAGAGACGCTCGTACGGCTCGCCGAGCACCCCAGGATCGTCGCCAACAAGGACGCCAAGGGCGACCTGGGCCGTGCCAGCTGGGCCATCGCCCAGTCCGGCCTCGCCTGGTACTCCGGTGACGACATGCTCAACCTCCCGCTGCTCTCGGTCGGAGCCGTCGGCTTCGTCTCCGTCGTCGGCCATGTCGTCACCCCCGAACTGCGCGCCCTCATCGAGGCCCACCTCGGCGGTGACGTGCAGAAGGCCACGGAGATCCACCAGAAGCTGCTCCCGGTCTTCACCGGGATGTTCCGCACCCAGGGCGTGATCACCACCAAGGCCGCGCTCACCCTGCAGGGCCTGCCCGCCGGCCCGCTGCGCCTCCCTCTGGTGGAACTCACCGCACAGGAGACGGCCCAGCTCAAGATCGATCTGGCTGCCGGTGGGGTACAGCTCTAACCACGGACTTCACAACTGAATACGCGAGGACACTCGCGGCGGAAACACCACCTGACAACAGCAAGTGCACGAATGACATGCGCGCCACGTGCCCTCAGCGGGACGTGGCGCGCGTGGTAAGGAGAGTCTTTTGAGTCATCCGCATCCTGAACTCGGTACCCCGCCGAAGCTCCCCAAGGGTGGCCTTCGGGTCACCCCGCTGGGCGGCCTGGGCGAGATCGGCCGCAACATGACGGTCTTCGAGTACGGCGGCCGTCTGCTCATCGTCGACTGCGGCGTGCTCTTCCCGGAGGAGGAGCAGCCCGGCATCGACCTGATCCTTCCGGACTTCACCACCATCCGGGACCGCCTGGACGACGTCGAGGGCATCGTCCTCACGCACGGCCATGAGGACCACATCGGTGCCGTCCCGTATCTGCTCCGGCTGAAGCCGGACATCCCCCTCATCGGCTCCAAGCTGACCCTCGCGCTCATCGAGGCCAAGCTTCAGGAGCACCGGATCCGTCCCTACACGCTCGAGGTGACCGAGGGACAGCGTGAGCGCATCGGGATCTTCGACTGCGAGTTCGTCGCGGTCAACCACTCCATCCCGGACGCCCTCGCGGTCGCCATCCGCACCCCCGCGGGCATGGCCGTCGTGACCGGTGACTTCAAGATGGACCAGCTCCCGCTGGACGGCCGTCTCACCGACCTGCACGCCTTCGCGAGGCTGAGCGAGGAAGGCATCGACCTTCTTCTCTCCGACTCGACGAACGCGGAGGTCCCCGGATTCGTTCCGCCGGAGCGGGACATCTCCAACGTCCTGCGCACGGTGTTCGCAAACGCCCAGAAGCGCATCATCGTGGCGAGCTTCGCGAGCCACGTGCACCGCATCCAGCAGATCCTGGACGCCGCCCACGAGTACGGCCGCAGGGTCGCCTTCGTCGGACGCTCCATGGTCCGCAACATGGGCATCGCCCGTGACCTGGGCTATCTCAAGGTGCCCGCGGGCCTGGTCGTGGACGTCAAGAGCCTCGACGACCTGCCCGACGACGAGGTCGTGCTCGTCTGCACGGGCTCCCAGGGCGAGCCCATGGCGGCGCTGTCCCGCATGGCCAACCGCGACCACCAGATCCGGATCGTCCCGGGCGACACCGTGATCCTGGCGTCGTCCCTGATCCCGGGCAACGAGAACGCGGTCTACCGCGTGATCAACGGCCTGACCCGCTGGGGCGCGAACGTCGTCCACAAGGGGAATGCCAAGGTTCACGTCTCGGGCCACGCCTCGGCCGGCGAGCTGCTGTACTTCTACAACATCTGCAAGCCGAAGAACCTGATGCCCGTGCACGGCGAGTGGCGCCACCTCAGGGCCAACGCCGAACTGGGCGCGCTGACGGGTGTGCCCAAGGACCACATCGTCATCGCGGAGGACGGCGTCGTCGTCGACCTCGTCGACGGCAAGGCGAAGATCGTCGGCAAGGTCCAGGCGGGCTATGTGTACGTCGACGGCCTCTCGGTCGGCGATGTCACGGAGACCTCCCTCAAGGACCGTCGCATCCTCGGCGACGAGGGGATCATCTCGGTCTTCATCGTGGTCGACAGTTCCTCGGGGAAGATCGTGGGCGGGCCGCACATCCAGGCCCGCGGCTCCGGCATCGACGACTCCGCGTTCAGCGCCGTCGTGCCGAAGGTCGAGGACGCCCTCAACAAGTCCGCCCAGGATGGCGTGATGGAGCCCCACCAGCTCCAGCAGCTGGTCCGACGCACGGTGGGCAAGTGGGTGTCGGACACCTACCGTCGGCGCCCGATGATCCTTCCGGTCGTGGTCGAGGTCTGACCCCGACGGCCACCGACAGGCGGCCAACCAGGAGCGGGGCGCCCCGATTTGCATCGGGGCGCCCCGCTCCAGTAGGTTTGCCATTCCGCCTGAACGGGAAGCAGCCCGCGCACCTGTGCGCAGGGAGCCCTCGGAAGGGGCGGGAAATCCGGCTCAGAATCTCTGATAAAGTCGGGTCAGCCGAAAGGCAAAGGCCACTCCACAGGCCGCCGGAATCAAATTCGGATCGGAAACGGAACGGAAGAGAGTCTGGTAAAGTTGGAGCCGCCGGAAAGGGAAACGCGAAAGCGAAGAACTGGAAAGCGAATCAGCAGGATCCCGCTTTGGCCGGGAATCGGACACGAAAGAGTCTGATAGAGTCGGAAACGCAAGAACGAAGGGAAGCGCCCGGAGGGGCCCGGTGAAACGGGACCGAAGGAAGCGTCCGTTCCTTGAGAACTCAACAGCGTGCCAAAAGTCAACGCCAGATATGTTGATACCCCGGCCTGCTTCGGCAGGTTGGTGGTTCCTTTGAAAAGTCCTGCCGGCCCTTCACGGTCCGGTAGGCAACAACAGCGAGGACGCTGTGAACGACCGGTCATATTCCGACCTGGTCGTTCCGCTCTCGTGTTGTGATCCCGATTACGGGAAAACATTCACGGAGAGTTTGATCCTGGCTCAGGACGAACGCTGGCGGCGTGCTTAACACATGCAAGTCGAACGATGAAGCCCTTCGGGGTGGATTAGTGGCGAACGGGTGAGTAACACGTGGGCAATCTGCCCTTCACTCTGGGACAAGCCCTGGAAACGGGGTCTAATACCGGATAACACTCTGTCCCTCATGGGGCGGGGTTAAAAGCTCCGGCGGTGAAGGATGAGCCCGCGGCCTATCAGCTTGTTGGTGGGGTAATGGCCTACCAAGGCGACGACGGGTAGCCGGCCTGAGAGGGCGACCGGCCACACTGGGACTGAGACACGGCCCAGACTCCTACGGGAGGCAGCAGTGGGGAATATTGCACAATGGGCGAAAGCCTGATGCAGCGACGCCGCGTGAGGGATGACGGCCTTCGGGTTGTAAACCTCTTTCAGCAGGGAAGAAGCGAAAGTGACGGTACCTGCAGAAGAAGCGCCGGCTAACTACGTGCCAGCAGCCGCGGTAATACGTAGGGCGCAAGCGTTGTCCGGAATTATTGGGCGTAAAGAGCTCGTAGGCGGCTTGTCACGTCGGATGTGAAAGCTCGGGGCTTAACCCCGAGTCTGCATTCGATACGGGCTAGCTAGAGTGTGGTAGGGGAGATCGGAATTCCTGGTGTAGCGGTGAAATGCGCAGATATCAGGAGGAACACCGGTGGCGAAGGCGGATCTCTGGGCCATTACTGACGCTGAGGAGCGAAAGCGTGGGGAGCGAACAGGATTAGATACCCTGGTAGTCCACGCCGTAAACGTTGGGAACTAGGTGTTGGCGACATTCCACGTCGTCGGTGCCGCAGCTAACGCATTAAGTTCCCCGCCTGGGGAGTACGGCCGCAAGGCTAAAACTCAAAGGAATTGACGGGGGCCCGCACAAGCAGCGGAGCATGTGGCTTAATTCGACGCAACGCGAAGAACCTTACCAAGGCTTGACATATACCGGAAAGCATCAGAGATGGTGCCCCCCTTGTGGTCGGTATACAGGTGGTGCATGGCTGTCGTCAGCTCGTGTCGTGAGATGTTGGGTTAAGTCCCGCAACGAGCGCAACCCTTGTTCTGTGTTGCCAGCATGCCCTTCGGGGTGATGGGGACTCACAGGAGACTGCCGGGGTCAACTCGGAGGAAGGTGGGGACGACGTCAAGTCATCATGCCCCTTATGTCTTGGGCTGCACACGTGCTACAATGGCCGGTACAATGAGCTGCGATGCCGCGAGGCGGAGCGAATCTCAAAAAGCCGGTCTCAGTTCGGATTGGGGTCTGCAACTCGACCCCATGAAGTCGGAGTTGCTAGTAATCGCAGATCAGCATTGCTGCGGTGAATACGTTCCCGGGCCTTGTACACACCGCCCGTCACGTCACGAAAGTCGGTAACACCCGAAGCCGGTGGCCCAACCCCTTGTGGGAGGGAGCTGTCGAAGGTGGGACTGGCGATTGGGACGAAGTCGTAACAAGGTAGCCGTACCGGAAGGTGCGGCTGGATCACCTCCTTTCTAAGGAGCATCTAGATTCTCTTCGGGGAATCCAGAGGCCATTTCGTCGGCAAATGTTCGACGGTGGTTGCTCATGGGTGGAACGTTGACTATTCGGCACGACAGGTTGTTTTTGCGAGTACTGCTTCGGCGTGGAAAGTGAGAATGGATCGGTCGGGTCGGGCACGCTGTTGGGTATCTGAAGGTACGGGCTCGTTTGAGTCTGTCCCTTTGGTTGCCGGCCCCAGTGAACTCGCCTGTAAGGGTGGGGTGATGGGTGGCTGGTCGTTGTTTGAGAACTGCACAGTGGACGCGAGCATCTGTGGCCAAGTTTTTAAGGGCGCACGGTGGATGCCTTGGCACCAGGAACCGATGAAGGACGTGGGAGGCCACGATAGTCCCCGGGGAGCTGTCAACCAAGCTTTGATCCGGGGGTTTCCGAATGGGGAAACCCGGCAGTCGTCATGGGCTGTCACCCGCTGCTGAACACATAGGCAGTGTGGAGGGAACGCGGGGAAGTGAAACATCTCAGTACCCGCAGGAAGAGAAAACAACCGTGATTCCGGGAGTAGTGGCGAGCGAAACTGGATGAGGCCAAACCGTATGCGTGTGATACCCGGCAGGGGTTGCGCATGCGGGGTTGTGGGAGTTCTCTTGATCAATCTGCCGATTGGTCGGCAAGTCAGAAACCGTTGGTGTAGGCGAAGGACATGCGAAAGGTCCGGCGTAGAGGGTAAGACCCCCGTAGCTGAAACATCAACGGCTTGCTTGAGAACCACCCAAGTAGCACGGGGCCCGAGAAATCCCGTGTGAATCTGGCGGGACCACCCGCTAAGCCTAAATATTCCCTGGTGACCGATAGCGGATAGTACCGTGAGGGAATGGTGAAAAGTACCGCGGGAGCGGAGTGAAATAGTACCTGAAACCGTGTGCCTACAAGCCGTGGGAGCGTCGCTGTATGTGCTTGCACATGCAGTCGTGACTGCGTGCCTTTTGAAGAATGAGCCTGCGAGTTAGCGGTGTGTAGCGAGGTTAACCCGTGTGGGGAAGCCGTAGCGAAAGCGAGTCCGAATAGGGCGATTGAGTTGCACGCTCTAGACCCGAAGCGGAGTGATCTAGCCATGGGCAGGTTGAAGCGGAGGTAAGACTTCGTGGAGGACCGAACCCACCAGGGTTGAAAACCTGGGGGATGACCTGTGGTTAGGGGTGAAAGGCCAATCAAACTCCGTGATAGCTGGTTCTCCCCGAAATGCATTTAGGTGCAGCGTCGTGTGTTTCTTGCCGGAGGTAGAGCACTGGATAGGCGATGGGCCCTACCGGGTTACTGACCTTAGCCAAACTCCGAATGCCGGTAAGTGAGAGCACGGCAGTGAGACTGTGGGGGATAAGCTCCATGGTCGAGAGGGAAACAGCCCAGAGCATCGACTAAGGCCCCTAAGCGTACGCTAAGTGGGAAAGGATGTGGAGTCGCAGAGACAACCAGGAGGTTGGCTTAGAAGCAGCCACCCTTGAAAGAGTGCGTAATAGCTCACTGGTCAAGTGATTCCGCGCCGACAATGTAGCGGGGCTCAAGCGTACCGCCGAAGTCGTGTCATTCATACACATATCCTCAACGGGAGTATGGATGGGTAGGGGAGCGTCGTGTGCCGGGTGAAGCAGCCGCGGAAGCGAGTTGTGGACGGTTCACGAGTGAGAATGCAGGCATGAGTAGCGATACACACGTGAGAAACGTGTGCGCCGATTGACTAAGGGTTCCTGGGTCAAGCTGATCTGCCCAGGGTAAGTCGGGACCTAAGGCGAGGCCGACAGGCGTAGTCGATGGACAACCGGTTGATATTCCGGTACCCGCTTTGAAACGCCCAATACTGAATCAGGCGATGCTAAGTCCGTGAAGCCGGCCCGATCTCTTCGGAGTTGAGGGTAGTGGTGGAGCCGACGAACCAGACTTGTACTAGGTAAGCGATGGGGTGACGCAGGAAGGTAGTCCAACCCGGGCGATGGTTGTTCCCGGGGTAAGGGTGTAGGCCGTGTGGTAGGTAAATCCGTCACACATTAAGGCTGAGACCTGATGCCGAGCCGATTGTGGTGAAGTGGATGATCCTATGCTGTCGAGAAAAGCCTCTAGCGAGTTTCATGGCGGCCCGTACCCTAAACCGACTCAGGTAGTCAGGTAGAGAATACCGAGGCGTTCGGGTGAACTATGGTTAAGGAACTCGGCAAAATGCCCCCGTAACTTCGGGAGAAGGGGGGCCATCACTGGTGATCCGATTTACTCGGTGAGCTGGGGGTGGCCGCAGAGACCAGCGAGAAGCGACTGTTTACTAAAAACACAGGTCCGTGCGAAGCCGTAAGGCGATGTATACGGACTGACGCCTGCCCGGTGCTGGAACGTTAAGGGGACCGGTTAGTGCACTTTCGGGTGTGCGAAGCTGAGAACTTAAGCGCCAGTAAACGGCGGTGGTAACTATAACCATCCTAAGGTAGCGAAATTCCTTGTCGGGTAAGTTCCGACCTGCACGAATGGCGTAACGACTTCTCGACTGTCTCAACCATAGGCCCGGTGAAATTGCACTACGAGTAAAGATGCTCGTTTCGCGCAGCAGGACGGAAAGACCCCGGGACCTTTACTATAGTTTGATATTGGTGTTCGGTTCGGCTTGTGTAGGATAGGTGGGAGACTTTGAAGCGGCCACGCCAGTGGTTGTGGAGTCGTCGTTGAAATACCACTCTGGTCGTGCTGGATGTCTAACCTGGGTCCGTGATCCGGATCAGGGACAGTGTCTGATGGGTAGTTTAACTGGGGCGGTTGCCTCCTAAAGAGTAACGGAGGCGCCCAAAGGTTCCCTCAGCCTGGTTGGCAATCAGGTGTTGAGTGTAAGTGCACAAGGGAGCTTGACTGTGAGACCGACGGGTCGAGCAGGGACGAAAGTCGGGACTAGTGATCCGGCAGTGGCTTGTGGAAGCGCTGTCGCTCAACGGATAAAAGGTACCCCGGGGATAACAGGCTGATCTTCCCCAAGAGTCCATATCGACGGGATGGTTTGGCACCTCGATGTCGGCTCGTCGCATCCTGGGGCTGGAGTCGGTCCCAAGGGTTGGGCTGTTCGCCCATTAAAGCGGTACGCGAGCTGGGTTTAGAACGTCGTGAGACAGTTCGGTCCCTATCCGCTGTGCGCGTAGGAATATTGAGAAGGGCTGTCCCTAGTACGAGAGGACCGGGACGGACGAACCTCTGGTGTGCCAGTTGTCCTGCCAAGGGCATGGCTGGTTGGCTACGTTCGGAAAGGATAACCGCTGAAAGCATCTAAGCGGGAAGCCTGCTTCGAGATGAGTATTCCCACCACCTTGAGTGGTTAAGGCTCCCAGTAGACGACTGGGTTGATAGGCCAGATGTGGAAGCCCGGTAACGGGTGGAGCTGACTGGTACTAATAGGCCGAGGGCTTGTCCTCAGTTGCTCGCGTCCACTGTGTT
>NZ_NEUF01000114.1 GCF_002910915.1 Streptomyces sp. SM10
CGCGCCCGTCCTCGCCGCCCACTCCGCCCGTCCGGCCGCAACCGCCCGCGCCGTCCGACCCGCCCGCATCCGCCTCGCAGACGGACGACGGCGCCCTCGACACGGACGGGGCCGGCTCGGGCACCCCGTCCCGCCTCATGCCGCCCCCGCTCACGATCGCCGCGGACCACGCCTACGCGGCGCGGCTGACCGCGACGGGGGAGGCGGCCGAGCCGGCCTGGTCCGCCGAGCGCTGGACGCTCGACGGCCCCGAGCCCTACGCCGTTCTCCTCCCCCTCGACCGCCCGGAGGAGGCCGGCTCCGACGTGCTGCCGCTCTCGGACGGGCGGGTCCTGATCCGGCGGGAGGTGACGGCCGGGCGGCACACGTTCTCGCTGCTCTATCCGACCGGGCCGGGCACGGGCGAACTCCCCCTGGGCTCGCTCGACTGCACGGAGCTCACGCTCCTGCCCCCGTCCCCGGACGGCATGAGCGCCTATGCCCTGCTTCCCGGCGCCCGCTCCACCGGCATCTGGCTGGTGGCGGGCGGCGCGTTCGGCCCCGAGCACGTCGCCGACGTCCCCGGCCGCTGTTCGGGGGGCGCGTGGCTGGACCGCGAGGGCCGGTTGCTCGCCCTGGACCGGCGGATGCCGGGGGGCGGCCCGGTGAAGGCGGTCGTCGTGGACCTGGAGCGCGGCGGCGAGGTGAGCCCGCTGCTGCAGATCGCCCCGGAGAGCAACGACCGCCTGCTGCTGGCCGACGCCGACAGCGGCCTGCTGCTGGTCCGCTCGGACGCGCCCGGCCACGACCGGCTCGGCTGGGGGGTGCTCGGCAGCTGCCTCCCGGTGCGGTTCCCCGAGTGCCTGCGCGCACCTGACGAGAGGCTGACGCCCTTCGCCGTGCAGCCGGGCCAGATGCTGATGCCGGAGAGCTGCGCGGTGGCCCTGCGCATCGACGGTGCCGCGGGCAGCTGGGTGGGGCTGTGGCGTCCCACCGGGCGCCGGCTGCACCAGTTCAGGGCGCCCGACGGATGGATGGCCGGATCCGGATTCTGGACCCGGGACGGAGTGCTGCACCTGCCGTACGCGCAGAAGGGCGCCCCCTGCGCCGTGGCGTTGCTGGAGACCCCCGCCGACGAGCCGGACCCGGTCGTCGCGAACGGAACGGACGGCTCCGGGACCGCCCCGGCCCCCGCAGCGTGCAAGCCCGTTCCTCTGGGGCAGGCGCCCCTCACCGGACGCACGGCACCTGGATAAACTCCGGTCAGGGCTACGCAGCCGTTCCGCGCGGACGCCGACGGTGACCGCGCCGGGCGGTGGTGGGGCTGCGACACACACGTAAGCGATTGCAACGGGGAGACTTCCCACATGTCTGAAGCCCGAACCGACACGACCCAGACGCGCCCGCCCCAGGCGGACACGGAACGGGCCGAAGCCGGCGGCTACGGAAAGCACCGAGGGGGCGCGTCCGCGGAGAGCACGACCGCACAGCCGCACGGACGTCACCGCCGCCCCTCCGAAGGGGGTGGCAGCGCGGCGGCCTGATCCGCTCGATCCGGCCACAGAGGGCCGTCACAGCCATCCGGCGGTGACGGCCCTCGCGTGTTTCCCCCGCAGGGCCCCGGTCCCACCCGGGACATTTGTCATGGGCGAGTCCGTACATGCGCCCCTGCCGGAGGAGAGCCGTGTTCCGTAGCGTCATGGTCATGGAGCAGACGACGGAGACACGGCCAACGGCCTTGCGGGAAAAGGGAATCGCGACGAAGGACCCGGCGGTGTGTTTCACCGCAACCGTCAAGACGTTCGGCCGGGCGGGACACACGGTCCGGGCCGTCGACGGCATCGACCTCACGATCGAGCGCGGCGAGACGGTCGCCCTCCTGGGCCGTAACGGCGCGGGCAAGTCCACCACCGTCGGTCTGCTGCTGGGACTCGACGTCCCCGACTCCGGGACCGTGCGGCTCCTGGGCCGGACACCGGACCGGGCGGTCCGGGCCGGGCTGGTCGGTGCCATGCTCCAGGAAGGACGCCCCATCCCCCGGGTGACGGTGCGTGAGCTGGTCACCTTCGTCGCCTCCACCTACCCGCGCCCCCTGCCGGTCGCCGAGGCACTCGACCTGGCGGGGACGACCGCGTACGCGGACCGGCGCATCGACAAGCTGTCCGGCGGCCAGATGCAGCGGGTCCGCTTCGCCGTCGCGCTGGCGGGCGATCCGGAGCTGATCGTGCTGGACGAGCCGACCGCCGCCCTGGACGTCGAGGCGAGGCGCGCCTTCTGGGACTCGATGCGGGCGTACGCGAGGCGGGGGAACACCGTGCTGTTCTCCACCCACCACCTGGAGGAGGCGGACGAGAACGCCGACCGGATCGTGGTCGTCGACCGGGGCCGGATCGTCGCGGACGGCACCGGCGGGTCGATCCGGCGGGCGGCGGGCGGCAGCCTGGTCTCCGTCGACCTGGCGGGCCGCCCGGCCGACGGGCTGGAGCTGTTGCCGGGCGTCGTCGGCGTCGACGTACGCGGGGGCCGGGCGCTGCTGCGCACGGACGACCCGGACGCGACCGTGGTGGAGCTCGCCCGGATCGGGGCAGTCCACGGCATCCGGGTGAGCGGTGCCACGCTCGAGGACGCCTTCCTCGCCCTGACCTCGCCCGAAGCGCCGGGCACCACCGTGAAGGAGTCCGTCCGATGACCGCGTACATCCTGCTGGAGATCCGCCGGACCCTGCGCGACACCACGTTCCTGGTCTTCGGGGCCGGCATGCCGGTCCTGATGTACCTGCTCTTCACCAACGTGGGCGGGGGCGGCGACTACGACGACTGGAAGGCCGCGTCGATGGTCGGCATGGCCGCCTACGGGGCGCTCGTCTCGGCCATGGCCATCGGCACGGGCATCGCCTCCGACAAGTCCCTCGGCTGGCTCCAGCAGTTGCGGACGACCCCCCTGGGGCCGGGACGTGCGGTGACGGGCCGGGCCGTCAGCGGTTCGGTGACGGTGCTGCCGACGATCCTGGCCGTCCTGGTGGCGGGCGCCTCGGTCAACGGGGTGCGGATGGCGGCCTGGCAGTGGACCGTCCTGGTGCTGCTCCTGTGGGTCGGTGTGCTGCCGTTCACCCTGCTCGGCATCGGCAACGGCTACCGGCTCACCCCGCAGGCGACCGGGGTGGTCAACATGGCCTGTCTGACGGGGTTCGCGGTCATCGGCGGACTCTGGTTCCCGCTCGAACTGTTCCCGGGGTGGCTACGCTCGGTCGGAGAGTTCACGCCGGCGTACGGATTCGCCGACCTGGGCCGGTCGGTGGTCTCCGAGCACGCCCCGGGGGCCGGTGCGGTGGCGGTGCTCGCCGGCTGGCTGCTGCTGTTCGGCGCCTACGCCGTTTTCTCCTACCGTCGGTCCGCCCGGACCGTGTGATCGGAGTGAGCATGTCCCGCGCATCACGAGCGAACCGCCCGGGGAGAGGGTTCCGCCGCGGCAGACGGGACCGGCGGCCGGGGCCTCCCGGACCGTTCGCCCTGCTGCCGTGGCTGCTGCTCGGGCTGGGCGCCTTCTCCAATCTCTGGCAGGGCGAGACCTCGAACCCCTGGATCGGCGGCCTGGGGCTGTTGGCCTTCAACTCCCTCTACGTGAACGTGGTGTTCCGGGGCTTCGACAAGCGCAAGAGGGAGAGCACCACCTCGTACGTGCTGCTGGCCGCCATGGGCGCGGTCACCTTCTCCCTGGCCATCGGCTACGGAGGGAGCTGGCTGCTGTTCTTCCCGCTGCTCTCCCTGGCCTGCGGCACGATCCTGCGGGGCAGGCCGCTCGGTTGGGGGCTGGTCACCCTGGCGGTCTGCGGGTGCCTGGTGGCCGTGTGGCGCGGCGACCACGCCTCGGAGCCGTGGACGATCGGGTACGGCACCCTCCTCTCGGGTGCCGTGACGGCCGCGATCCTCACGCTGTCCGAGACGGTCATGGAGCTGCGCGCGACCCGGGAGGAGCTCGCCCGCAGCGCGGTCGAGCAGGAGCGTCTGCGCTTCTCGCGCGATCTGCACGACCTGCTCGGCCACACCCTGTCGGTCGTCGTCGTGAAGTCGGAGGCGGCGCGCAGGCTCGCCCCGCACGACCTCGACGCCGCGATCGGGCAGGTCACCGACATCGAGTCCGTGGGCCGTCAGGCCCTCACCGAGATCCGCGAGGCGGTGACCGGGTACCGCGAGGGCAGTCTGGCCACCGAGCTGGACCGGGCAGGACCGGTGCTGGCCGCCGCGGGGATCGAGGCGGTGGTCCACCGCTCGGGGCCACCGCCGGCCCCGGGGACCGACGCGCTGCTCGGCTGGGTGGCGCGGGAGGCGGTCACCAACGCCGTACGCCACAGCGGCGGGACGCGCTGCGTGTTCACGCTCGCCTCCACACCGGAGCGGGTCCGGCTGACCGTGGCGGACGACGGAGCCGGTCCGGAGCACCCCGGGGGCCCGGTGGACGGAACGGGGCTGAAGGGGCTGGCCGAGCGGCTGGCCGCCGCCGGGGGCTCCCTGGAGTCGGGCCCGGGGACGGACGGCGGCTTCGTGGTGACGGCGGAGCTGCCGGCCGAGGCGCGGAGCGGGTCCGGGGGTACCGCTGCCGACGGTGCCCCGTCGGGCCGGTCGGAGTGCGGCTGACGGATGCCCCGCCGGAACGGGTCGACCACGGCAGACGGATGCCCCACCGGACCGGTCGGGTGCGGCTGACGGGTGCTCCACCGGGCCGGGTGGCGGCGTCGGGACTCCGCCGGGTCCCCGGCCGCCCTACGCTGAGCCCGTGAACGAGATGCCGCAGGACCACCGGCCGACCGGTTCGGTACGCATCCTGCTCGCCGAGGACCAGGGCATGATGCGCAGCGCGCTCGCCCTGCTGCTCGGGATGGAGCCGGACTTCGAGGTGGTCGCGCAGGTGGCCGCCGGGGACGAGATCGTGGACGCGGCGCTCCTGGCCCGTCCGGACGTGGCGCTGCTGGACATCGAGCTCCCGGGCCGCAGTGGCCTGGACGCGGCCGCGGATCTGCGGACCGAGGTCCCGGACTGCCGGGTGCTGATCCTGACGACCTTCGGCAGGCCCGGCTATCTCCGGCGTGCCATGGAGGCCGGGGCCTCGGGCTTCCTGGTGAAGGACGGTCCCGTGGGGGATCTGGCGAAGGCGATCCGGCAGGTGCTGGGCGGCGAGACGGTGATCGATCCGGCGCTGGCCGCCGCGGCCCTGGGTGCGGGGCCCAGCCCTCTGACCCCGAGGGAGAGGGATGCGCTCAACGCCTCCGTGGACGGGGCGACGGTCTCCGACATCGCGGCGAAGCTGAGCCTGTCGGAGTCCACGGTCCGCAACTACCTCTCCTCGGCCATCGGCAAGACGGGCACCCGCAACCGCACGGAGGCGATGCGGGCGGCGCGTCGCGAGGGCTGGCTCTGAAGCCCCCTCACAGCTCTGACGCACCCTCGCCCGGGGAGCGGGCCCCTCAGGCCTCCGGGGAGTGCAGCGCCGGCGCGGGCTCGTCGGTGGACCCTCCGGCCGGTCCCTCCGCGCGTGCGACAGGGCGTCCGCTGCCCCTCTTCTTCGTACGGCTGCCCGGCAGCCAGAGCAGCATCATCACCGCTCCGGCCACCAGCACCACGGCGGACGTGCGGAAGGCGAGGGCGTACCCGGCGGTGATCTCGGCGGTCCCCGTGGAGCCCGCGGTGCGGGCCGCGGCGACGGTGGAGAGCACGGCGAGGCCCAGCGCACCGCCCATCGTGCGGGAGGTGTTGACCAGTCCGGAGACGAGTCCGGCGTCGCCGGGCGCCGCACCGGAGGTGGCGAGCGTGGCCAGCGGGGTGGAGGCCAGTCCGGCCCCGGCCATCATCAGGACGCCGGGTAGGCAGACCGAGGTGAGGTAGGAGCCGTCCACACCCATGGTGGACTGCCAGCCGAATCCGGCGGCTGCGACCAGGGCGCCGGCGACCGCGAGGGGCTTGGCGCCGGTCCGCGCCATGATCGAGGGCGCGGCCTTTGCGCCGATGAACACGGCGGCGGAGCTCGGCACGAGCGCGAAGCCGGCCTCCAGCGGCGTGTAGCCCAGCACGTTCTGGGCGTAGACGGTCATGAAGTACCACATGCAGAAGGTCGCCGACCCGAGCAGCAGCATCGACACGTTCGCCGCCGAGACGGCGCGGACGCCGAGCACCCGCAGCGGCATCAGGGGCGCGGCGGCCCGGGATTCCACCAGGACGAAGATGCCGAGCAGGGCCAGGCCCCCCAGCAGGGGCACCAGGGTGGCGGCGGAGGTCCAGCCGGAGGCCTCGGTCTGCACGATGCCGTACGCCGTGGCCGCCAGGCCCGCCGTGACCAGCACCGCGCCCAGCAGGTCCACGCGGCGCCGGTCGCCGGCCCGGCCCTCGGCCAGCCACACCGCCGCGCCGGCGATGACGAGGACGCCGATCGGCACGTTGACGAGGAGGACCCACCGCCAGGAGAGGGTGTCGGTGAGCACCCCGCCGATCAGCCCGCCGGCCGCTCCGCCGCCCGCGCCGACCGCCATCCAGGTGCCGATCGCCCTGGTCCGCGCCGGTCCCTCGGGGACGGCGGCGGTGAGGATGGTGAGCGTCGCGGGGGAGAGCACGGCGGCGCCGAGCCCCTGCCCCGCGCGGGCGGCGAGGAGTTGCCAACCCTCCTGGGCGAAGCCGCCGGCCAGCGAGGCCGCGGTGAAGAGGCCGAGCCCGGTCAGGAACATGCGCTTGCGGCCGTAGATGTCGGCCGCCCGTCCGCCGAGCAGCATGAAGCCGGCGAAGGCGATGGAGTAGGCGTTGACGACCCACTGGAGTCCGGGGGCGCTCAGGCCCAGGTCGGTGCGCATGGACGGCAGCGCCACGTTGACGACGGACACGTCGAGGACGACCAGGAACTGGCCGGTGCAGGCGGCGGCGACCACGGCCCACGTGCGGGTCCTCGATCGGGCGGGCGGCCGCGTGGGCGTGGAGTCGTCAACCATGGGTGTCATACTCGCAGGCCGCTCACGCCCCGTACATCGGTTTCGGGTCCCCCTTCGGTCCCCCCGGATCTCCGCCCCTCGGCGTAGGGCCTTCGCCGACGTCCCGCTTTTTACGCCTCGTTCACCGGAATATCGCGGGCGTACGGAAGCATTCAACATGCACACACTTGGCGGGCGGCGCGGTCCGCACGCGCGCCGCCGCACGCTCCACCCCTCGACCTTGACGAACTTCCCCTGCCCGGAGGCCACACGTATGCGACGGACGACGATCGGACAGCAGGGCTCGCGCACGGCGCTCCCCGGCCCGCGCGGGGACAAGGGCGGCGGTGTCGTTCCCGTACTCGCTTTCGCGGGGATCACCGTCGCGGTGATGCAGACCCTGCTCGTCCCCGTCATCAAGGACCTGCCGTCCCTGCTCGGCACCGACCCGGCGAACGCGACCTGGGTCATGACGGCGACCCTGCTCGCCGGGGCCGTCGCGACCCCGATCATGGGCCGGCTCGGTGATCTCCACGGCAAGCGGCGAATGCTGCTGGCCAGCCTCGCCGTGATGGTGGTCGGCTCGCTGATCTGCGCCTCCACCGACGAGCTGGTCGTCATGATCGCCGGCCGGGCGCTCCAGGGCTTCGCCATGGGGGCGATCCCGCTGGGGATCGGCATCATGCGCGACGTGCTGCCCCGCGAGAAGCTCGGCTCGGCGATGGCGCTGATGAGCTCGTCCATAGGCGTGGGCGGCGGACTGGCGCTGCCGGCCGCCGCGCTCGTCGCGCAGCACGCCGACTGGCACGCGCTGTTCCTCGGTTCGGCCGCGCTGGGAGTGCTGGCCATGACGCTGACGGTCCTCGTCGTGCCGGAGCCCCCGCTCCGCGCGCCGGGGCGCTTCGACCTGGTCGGCGCGCTGGGGCTCTCGCTCGGACTGGTCTGCCTGCTGCTGCCCGTCACCAAGGGCGGCGACTGGGGCTGGTCCTCTCCCCTGACGCTCGGTCTGATCGGCGCCTCCGTGGTGGTCCTGGTGCTGTGGGGCCTGTTCGAGCTGCGCTCCCCGGCGCCGCTGGTCGATCTGCGCACCAGTGCCCGCCGTGAGGTGCTCCTCACCAACCTCGTCTCGATCATGGTCGGTGTCGCCTTCTACGCCGTCTCGCTGGTCCTGCCGCAGCTGCTCCAGCTGCCCGCTTCGACGGGCTACGGCCTGGGGCAGTCGATGGTGGTGGCAGGGCTCTGCGTGGCGCCGCTGGGTCTGACGATGATGTTCGTGGCCCCCCTCTACGCGAGGATCTCCGCCCGCCGCGGCCCCAAGGTCTCCCTGATGCTCGGCATGCTGATCATCGCCATCGGCTACGGCGCGGGCCTCGGCCTGATGAGCGCCGCCTGGCAGACCGTCGTGATCGCCGTGGTGCTCGGGGCGGGGATCGGGCTCGCGTACTCCTCGCTCCCCGCCCTGATCATCGGGGCGGTCGACGCGTCCGAGACGGGGGCGGCCAACGGCCTGAACACGCTGATGCGGTCGATCGGCACCTCGCTGTCGAGCGCGGTCATCGGCATGGTCCTGGCGAACACCTCGGTGCGGATGGGCGCCGTCGACGTCCCCAGCATGGAGGGCTTCCGGACCTCGTTCATGATCGCCACCGGTGCCGTGCTGATCGGCCTGGTGCTGGCCGCGTTCCTGCCGGCGCAGCGGCCCGCGCGCCCGGTGCTGCTGGCCAGCAGCGCCGGCGACGCGCTCACCGCCGCGGAGTCCGCCCCCGCGGCGGCCCCGGTCAGCGCACCGGAGCGTCGAACCCCGGCTCCGTAGCCAGCAGCCACGAGACGTCGGTGCCGGCCACGCCTCCGAGTGGCAGGTGCCGCCGTTCTCGGGTGAGATCCGCGACGGCTACCTCTGGGGGCGCGGCGCGATCGACATGAAGAGCTGCTGACCTGACCTCGGCAGCCCTGTCAGGGGCCTCGCCCCGACCCGGGCCCACCCCTGCCGTACGCCCCCGCCGCTCCTCGCGGCGGGGGCGTACGGCACGATGGGACGCCGTCCGACACACCGCCCCACCAGGAGGAACCCGTGGCCGCCGAGCCCAAGCCGGAGATCCTTGCCGCGTTCCAGGCCGCCAAGGGCTTCATGCCGGTCCGTGAAGGGCTCGCGCTCCACGCCGCCGCGACCGAGGCCGCCGCACTGGGACTGCCCCTCCTGGAGGTCGGCACCTACTGCGGGCGGTCCACCGTCCTGCTGGCCGCCGCCGCCCGCGACGCCGGGGTGACGGCCCTCACCGTCGACCACCACCGGGGCAGCGAGGAGCAGCAGCCGGGCTGGGAGTACCACGACCCCTCGGTCGTGGACCCGGAGATCGGCCTGATGGACACGCTCCCCACGTTCCGGCGCACCCTGCACCGGGCGGGCCTGGAGGACCACGTGGTGGCGCTCGTCGGACGCTCCCCCCAGGTCGCCGCGGTGTGGGGCGGGCAGCTCGGCTTCGTGTTCATCGACGGCGGGCACACCGACGAGCACGCGAACGGCGACTACGAGGGGTGGGCGCCGAAGGTCGCCGACGGCGGGCTCCTCGTGATCCACGACGTGTTCCCCGACCCGGCCGACGGCGGTCAGGCCCCGTACCGGGTCCACCGACGAGCCCTGGCATCAGGGGCGTTCACGGAGATCTCGGTGACGGACTCGCTGCGCGTGCTGCGGCGCACGGGGACGGGCATCTGAGGGCCACGGATAGCATCGCGACGTGCGCCACGACGACTTCACTCCCCCCGCCCCACGCCCGGTCCCGCGCCGGGGGCCCGGGCCGGCCGCCGCGGCGCTGGCCGGTGCCCTGCTGGCCACCGCGGGGTGCGCGGGCGGGGGCGGGCCCGCGACCGGTCCCTCCGCACCGGCCTCCTCCTCGTCCCGGCCGTCCTCGGCTCCGGCCGACGGCCCGTCCACGGGGTCCACGTCCGCCGGGCCCCTGCCCGAGGGCCCGCTCACGGGCCGCACCGTGGTGATCGACCCCGGTCACAACCCGACGAACCGCGACCACACCCGGGAGATCAACACCCAGGTGGACATCGGCACCGGGCGCAAGGAGTGCGACACGACGGGCACGGCCACCGACTCGGGTTACGCGGAGGCCCGGTTCACCCTCGACGTCTCCCGCCGGCTGCGCACACTGCTGGAGGAGCAGGGCGCGAAGGTCGTCCTCACCCAGGACGGCGACCGCCCCTTCGGCCCGTGCGTCGACGAGCGGGCGCGGATCGGCAACAAGGAGCGGGCCGACGCGGTCGTCTCGGTCCACGCGGACGGTTCCGCGGCCGGGAACAGGGGATTCCACGTCATTCTCCCCGCAGCGGTGAGCGGCGGCGGCGCGGACACCGCGAAGATCGTGGCCCCGTCGCGTGAACTGGGAGAGCGGATTGCCGGGAATTTCGTACACGTTACCGGAAGCGCGCCTTCCAATTACATCGGCGACGGCACCGGGCTGGACACCCGTGACGATCTCGGCGGCCTGAATCTGTCGACCGTGCCCAAAGTGTTCATCGAATGCGGCAATATGCGTGATCCGGAGGATGCCGCCCTGCTCACCTCCGAGGGCTGGCGCCGGAAAGCCGCTCTCGGTATCGCCGGGGGCATCGGCAGCTATCTGAAGAGGTAGTTCTGCGGTATTGGTGGCGACATTGGGGGGATAGCCGGTCCGGGTAGCGGGCAGCATCACAACCCGCCCGGGCAGAGGATAGATTCATCCGTACGATGGGGAGCCGCCCCCGAGCTTCGCGCCGTACCCGCCGTTCAGGCGGCATCGACGACCGCCCCGACGAGACGACCGACTAAGGACCTTCACGTGAATATCCGCTCCCTCACTCGAGGCGACGGCGTGGTGATCGGAGCAGCGGTCGTGCTGTTCGTCGCCTCTTTCCTCGACCTCTCCGGCTACGACTGCCCCTCGGGCGTGGACTGCTCGGGCTACAGCGCGAACGCCTGGGACTCGCTCTCCATCCTGATGGGCATCTACCTGGCCGGCATCATCGGCGCGGCGCTGCTGATCGTCAGCCGCGCCATGCCGGGCCGCAAGGTCGTCGGCTTCGAACTCGGCCAGTTCGGCGCCGCGTTCACCGTCTACGCCCTGTGGACCATGTTCTGGACGATCATCGACGCGGGTGACGCGGGCGCGGGCCTGATCCTGGGTCTGCTGGCCACCCTCGTGCTGGCGGGCGGCGCCGTCGCCACCCCGCTGGTCCCCGCGCTCAAGGCCCCGCTGATGGGCGCCCCGCGCCCGCCGCAGGCCGTGCAGCCGGCCTACGGCCAGCAGCCCGGCCAGGGCTACGGCTACCCCGGTGGCCAGCAGCAGTTCGGCGCACAGCCCGGCCAGCCCCAGCCGTACGGCGCCCAGCCGGGCCAGTCCGGTCAGCCGGAGCACCAGCAGCCCGCGCAGCAGGCTCCGCAGGGCGGTGGAGCACCGGCCGGTGACTTCACACCGTTCTGGTTCGCCGTGCCGGTCGCGCGTCCGCTGTACGGCGAGGACGGCGCCCCCAACCCGATCGCCGAACTCGCGCCGGGTACGTGGTACCTCGCGGTCGAGCAGCGTGGTCCCGGGCTCATCGCCCAGACGCAGGACGGCCGCCGCGGCGTCCTCCAGGACACCACGGGCATCCAGCGCGGCTGAGCCGCAGCACGCCGACGGCCCCCGCCCGCAAGGGTGGGGGCCGTCGGCGTGCCGGGGGTCTCAGCCGAAGGACGACCTCTCCAGCCAGAAGTCCAGCAGCCCCCGGTCCCCCAGGACCTCCAGCCCGCCCTCGTCGGGCTTCTGCCGGCGGTTGAACGCCAGCATCAGCTCGGCCATCGGACCCCGCAGGGCCACCGTCGCCTTCGCGTGGGCGTGGCGCCAGGTGAAGCCGTCCTCGCCGAACTCGATCAGCCACTCCGCCCCCGGCGCATCGGTGGCGTGAAGGTGCAAGGACCGTCCGCCGCCCTTCAGTCCGGCCGCCTCGGGATCGCCCTCTCCCTGGGCGAAGGCGACGATCTGCAGCCACTCGGTGACCGTGTCGGCGGCCAGGCCGGGCTCCACCTCGTAGGCCGTCCCCGTCGCGAGGGCCGCGTCGGCCCGGTGGACGACGGTCTCGTGGGCCATGCGCCGGGCCCAGAAGGCGGTCCGGCGTTCCCAGGCCCAGGTCCACACCTCGGTGTCGGGGCCCGCCTCGCGCAAGGCGTCCACGGTCGCGGCGGCGCCCGCCGTCAGCCAGGCGCGCAGAGCGGCGGCGTCGCCGCCGTCCGGTCCCCCGGCGTCCGGCACCCGGTCCTCGGGGATCTCGTCGGAGGCCCTGCTGCGGACCGTCTCACCGGCCCAGCGGTGCGCGCCGCCGACGTGGAGGACGAGTTCGCGCAGGTTCCAGTCGGGGCAGGTGGGGACCCGCCGGGAGAGGGCGGCGTCCTCGACCAGAGCCCCCAACAGCTCGGTCTGGGCGAGGATCTCGTCGCAGTAGCGCTCGTGCGCAAGGTGGGTCATCCCCGCACCCTATGGGGCGTACGGGCGCCGGCTCGCTGATCAGCAGTGCCACGACGAGCCGTCGGAACGGTGCGGAACGCGGCACGACGGGCCTGCCTGAAGGGTCTTCACGGTGAGTGACGTGCGCCGTGGCTCCCCGCCGGACTCACCCGTGCCGGAGCGGGCCGCCACCCGGTACGCGCCGGACGGGTTTCACTCTCGGTAAAGCGGCAATCCGGAGAGCATGTCCTCAAGAACAGGCACAGGAAGCAGTACCGCCGCACGCGTCATAGCCGTCGTCGCGGACATCATGGCCTTCATCATCATTCTGTGGATCCTGATGTACCTGCTCGACGCCAACCGGGGCAACGACCTGGTCCAGTGGATCCAGGACTCGGCCCACTGGCTGGCCGGCTGGTCGTACGACCTGTTCACCTTCGACGAAGCGTGGGCACGGGTCGTCGCCGGCTACGGTCTGGCCGCCGTCGTCTATCTGTTCATCGGTCACGCCGTGGCGGGCCGGGTCCGGCGCTTCTAGCCGGGCACCTGCCTGGGGCCTTTCGTTCGGATCAGGCCGGGCTCTCGGGGCCTGATCCGAACGAAAGATCCTAACGGCAGCAGTCCGGCTCCAGTCCCGCCGGCAGCCGTTCGCCGCTGAAGACCGCGGTGGTCGCCTCGTCCCCCCCGAGCGCGGCCACCGCGAGCAGCAGTGACCCGGCCGTCCAGGTGGTGAGTTCCTCGGGCCATATGGCCCGCTCGCCCTCGAAGACGTATCCCGTCCAGTACAGGCCGCCCTCGGCCCGCAGGTGCTGGATGGACTGCAGGATCTCCAGGGCCCGGTCCGACTCCCCCGTCACCCAGAGCGCCAGGGCCAGTTCGCAGCTCTCGCCGCCGGTGACCCAGGGGTTGGGGAGGACGCAGCGCACTCCGAGGCCGGGGACCACGAAGGCGTCCCAGCCGTCCTGGATCCGCCGGGTCGCGGCGGCGCCGGTGACCGCGCCGCCGAGGACCGGGTAGTACCAGTCCATCGAGTAGTGGCGCTTGTCCAGGAAGCGTTCGGGGTGGCAGCGGATCGCGTGGCCGAGCGCTCCGGCGGCCAGTTCCCAGTCCGGCTGGGACTCCTCACGCTGCTCCGCCAGGGCCAGCGCGCAGCGCAGCGCCTGATGGACGGAGGAGGAGCCGGTCAGCAGGGCGTCGGTGACGGGCGTGCCGTCGGGTTCGCGCTTCCAGCCGATCTCGCCGCCGGGCTGCTGGAGCCGCAGGACGAATTCGACGGCGGCGTAGACCGTCGGCCACATCCGGTCGACGAACGCGTCGTCGCCGGTGGCGAGGTAGTGGTGCCAGACGCCGACGGCCACGTAGGCGCAGAAGTTGGTCTCGCGCCCGAGGTCGGTCGGCCGGCCGGGGTCGCCGTCATGGTAGGCGGCGTACCAGGAGCCGTCCTCGTTCTGGTGGCGGGCCAGCCAGGCGTAGGCGCGGGCGGCGGCCTCGTGCTGGCCGGCCGCGTCCAGGGCCATCGCGGCCTCGGTGTGGTCCCACGGGTCGAGGTGGTGGCCGCGGAACCAGGGCAGCGCCCCGTCCTCGCGCTGCACGGCCAGCAGCGCGGCCACGGTCTCGGTGGCCTGATCAGCCGTCAGGACACCTGGCAGGACGAGGTGTTCGGTCTGCTCGGGCGTGCTCACGCCTCGGCCTTGGGCAGGTGCGGCTTGGTCGCGTACGCCACGAAGCTCTTGCCGACGACCGGGTTGAGCAGCTGCTCGGCGACCCGGGTGGCCAGAGGCTTCTTCATGATGTCCCAGACCAGGAGCTTGTGGTACGCGCGCACCGGCAGCGCTTGGTCGTTGTCCACGCCGAAGGCGCACTTCAGCCACCAGTAGGGGCTGTGCAGAGCGTGGGCGTGGTGGGTGCCGTAGGGCTTGAGCCCCGCTTCCCTGATCCGGCCGAGGAGTTCGTCGGCCTTGTAGATCCGGATGTGGCCGCCCTCGACCTCGTGGTACGCGTCGGAGAGCGTCCAGCAGACCTTCTCGGGGCCGTAGCGGGGGACGGTGATCGCGATCCGGCCGCCGGGCTTCAGCACGCGGACCATCTCGGCGAGGACGCCCTTGTCGTCCGGGATGTGCTCCATGACCTCGGAGATGATCACGACGTCGAAGGAGGCGTCGGGGAACGGCAGGTTGAGCGCGTCGCCCTCCATCGCGGTGGCGGTCGCGCCCGCGGGTGCCTCACCGGCCTCCTTCATCGCGGCGAACCACTGGGCGACCTCGCGGATCTCCTCGGCGTTCTGGTCGAGGGCCACCACCTGGGCGCCGCGCCGGTAGCACTCGAAGGCGTGCCGGCCGGCGCCGCAGCCCAGATCGAGCACCCGGTCGCCTGCGGCGAGCGGGAAGCGGGTGAAGTCGACGGTCAGCACGGGGGCCTGCCTTCGAGGTCGGAGGTACGGATTCCGGGAGTCACGGGGGCGCTCACCTGCGGGCGGTCCGGGCGGCGATCGACTGACGGTACAGCTCGACGGTGCCGAGGGCGGCCCTGGCCCAGGTGAAGTTGGCCAGCACCCTGGCCCGGCCCGCCTCGCCGAGGCGGGCGCGCAGTTCGCGGTCACCGAGCAGCCGCCCCAGAGCGGCGGCGAGGGCGCCCGCGTCGCCGGGCGGCACGGCGAGGCAGGTCTCCCCGTCGGGCCCCGCGACCTCGGGGATCGCTCCGCCGGTGGTGGCCACCAGCGGGGTCCCGGTGGCCATGGCCTCGGCGGCGGGCAGCGAGAAGCCCTCGTACAGCGAGGGGACGCAGGAGACCTGGGCGCTGCGGACCAGGTCGACGAGCTCGGCGTCGCTGATGCCCTTGACGAACTCGACGGCGTCCTCGAGTCCGTAGCGCGCGATGGCCTGGGCGACGGGGCCGCGCTCGGCCCGCTTGCCGACGACGACGAGGTGTGCGGCCGGGTTCTCGGTGCGGAGCTTGGCGAGCGCCTCCACCAGGTGGACGAGGCCCTTGAGGGGGACGTCGGCGCTGGAGGTGGTGACGATGCGGCCGGGGACCTCGGCGACCGAGGGGTCGGGGGACCAGAGGTCGGTGTCGGCACCGATGTGCACGACCCGGACACGTTCGCGGCGGACCCCGAGGTGCTCGGTGATCTCCTGCCGGGAGGAGCCGGAGACGGTGAGGACCGACGGCAGGCGGCGGGCCACGCGCTTCTGCATGCGGGTGAAGGCGTACCAGCGGCGCACGGAGAGCCGGCGGCGCCTCGACTCCGCGGCGTCCAGGTCCAGTTGGCGGTCGACCGTGATCGGGTGGTGGATCGTGGTGACGAGAGGTGCGCCGAGGTCCCCGAGCAGGCCGTAGCCGAGCGTCTGGTTGTCGTGCACGACGTCGAAGTCGCCGCGCCTGGCGCGGAGGTGACGCCGGGCCCGCAGGCTGAAGGTGAGGGGCTCGGGGAAGCCGCCGGTCCACATGGTGGCGACCTCGGCGAGGTCGATCCAGTCGCGGTACTCACCGTACCGGGGGGTACGGAAGGGGTCGGGCTGGCGGTACAGGTCGAGGCTCGGCAGCTCGGTGAGCGGGACGCCCTCGTCGAGCACGGGGTAGGGCTGGGCGCCGATCACTTCGACGCTGTGGCCCAGTCGGGCCAGCTCGCGGCCGAGGTGGCGGACGTAGACGCCCTGGCCGCCGCAGAAGGGGTTCCCCTTGTAGGTCAGGAGCGCGATGCGCAACGGCCGGTCACCCTCGGTGTCCGACGCACCGCCGCCCGCGAAGGGGCCCGTCTCTATGGCCTCAGCGGTCACACTCGGCCCCCTTCTCACTGCGTTTTCGCCGGAGCGTAACCGGTCGCGCTAATCTAGAACAAGTTTCAGACTCGTTCGTTCAACCCGCACCGAATCTACCGGCAGGTAGCGTCGGCGTGACGGCCGGATCAGGTGATTCGCGCCACGGCGGACGCGCTGACCTGCCGCGCGCACCCGGAAGCGGGCGCCGGGCCGTACGGGGAACCGGTTCTCCCTTTGTGGATGGGGACAGATGACAGCGGAAGCCAGGCCGGCAGCGCCGGTCCTGACGGAACGCCAGGAGGCGCGCCGCCGCGGCATCCTGCAGGCCGGCGCACAGCTCGCCGGGCGGGGCGGCTTCGAGGCGGTGCAGATGCGTGAGGTGGCGGACGCCGCCGGGGTCGCCCTGGGCACCCTCTACCGCTACTTTCCCTCCAAGGTCCACCTGCTGGTCGCGATCATGCAGGACCAGCTCCAGCATCTGCACATCACGCTCCGCAGGCAGCCGCCCGCCGGTCAGGACGCGGCCCAGCGGGTCGCCGAGACCCTGCTGCGGGCCTTCCGGGCGCTCCGGCGCGATCCCCATCTCGCGGACGCCATGGTGCGGGCGCTGACCTTCGCCGACCGCGGGGTGAGCCCCGAGGTGGACGCCGTCTCCCGGCTGACGACGGCCATCGTCCTGGACGCGATGGGACTGGAGGACCCCACCCAGGAGCAACTGGCCGTGGTCCGCGTCATCGAGCACACCTGGCACTCGGCGCTCATCACCTGGTTGTCGGGCCGGGAGTCGATCGCGCAGGTGAAGCGGGACATCGAGACGGTGTGCGGGCTGATCGACCTCCCGGCCGCCAGGGGCTGACCGGCCCCCCGGCGGGCGTGCGGCTGCGTCTGCCCATGTGCGGTGCCCACACCGGCACCCGGCCAGGTGAGGTGCCCTGCACCATGTCGACGGCGCCACGGTGTTCGTACGGTTCGGCCCACATCACCCGAACCCTGCCGAGGAGCCGGTCACATGCGCCGCAGAGCCGTAGCCACCGTCCACAGAAGAACCCTGACCGCGACCGTGCTCGGCGCCGCCGGTCTCCTCCTGGTGGGATGCACCGCCGCCGGGCAGGCGGGCGGCGACTCCGGCAGCGGCTCCGGAGGCGACGAGACGGTGAAGGTGGGACTCGTCTACTCCCGCACGGGGCTGCTCGCCGCCTACGGCAAGCAGTACCGCGACGGATTCATGGCCGGCCTCGACCATGCGACGAAGGGCACCGGCAAGGTCGGCGGCCACCGCATCGAGGTGACCGAGCAGGACGACGCCGGCGACCCCGGCAAGGCGGTCTCCGCCGCGAAGAACCTGATCGGCAAGGGCTACAAGGTGCTGGCCGGCACCACCGACTCCGGGGTCGCCCTCCAGATGGCCCCGCTGGCCGCCCAGAACAAGGTGCTGTACGTCAACGGCCCGGCCGCCACGGACGCGATGACCGGGGTCAACAACTACACCTTCCGGTCCGGCCGGCAGTCCTACCAGGACATTCTCACCGCGGGCACCATGCTCGGGGACCCCGCGGGCAAGAAGGTCACCGTCCTCGCGCAGGACTCCACCTTCGGCCAGGCCAACGTCGCCGCCGTCAAGGCGGTCCTGGGCGCCGAGGGCGCGACGGTGGACTCCGTGCTGGCCCCGCCCAGCGCCACCGACCTCACGCCCTTCGCCCGGCAGGTCAAGGCCGGCGCTCCCGATCTGGTCTTCGTCGCCTGGGCCGGGGCGACCGCACCCGCGCTGTGGACCGCGCTGGACCAGCAGGGCGTGCTGAGCGCCGGCAAGGTCGTCACCGGGCTGGCCGGGACGGCCTCGTACCCGGTCTTCGGGGCGGCCGGCGCGAAGGTCTCCTTCCTCGCGCACTACTTCCCGGGGGCCGGCGGAGGCAACCCCGTGGAGAAGGCGATGCTCGCCGGCGTCGAGAAGGAGGGTGGCACACCCGACCTGTTCTCCACCGACGGGTTCACCGCGGCGCAGATGATCGTGCGGGCCGTCGAGGAGGGCAGCGCCACCGACACCGCCGCCATGGTGAAGGCCCTGGAGGGCTGGAGCTTCGACGGGGTGAAGGGCCGGCAGCAGATCCGCGCCGAGGACCACGCACTCGTGCAGCCGATGTTCACCGCCAGGCTGAAGGGCACGGGCGCCGCGGCCGAGCCCGAGCTGGTCAGCACGGAGCCCGGCGACGCGGTGGCGCCTCCCGCGAAGCCCTCGGCGGGCTGACCGGTGACCGCACCCGGCACCGCGACCGCGCGGGAAGAGGGGGCGCGCACGGGCGCCCCGGTGCTCCGACTGGACGGACTGGGCTGGCGCGTCGGCGGGGCGGCCATCGTCGAGGACGTCACCTTCGACGTCCGGGAGGGCGAGTTCCTCGCCTTCATCGGGCCCAACGGGGCGGGCAAGACCTCCCTGTTCAACCTGGTCAGTGGGATCGTCCGGCCCACCGCGGGGACCCTCGCGCTGGACGGTACGGACCTGACGGACCTGCCCGTGCACACGCGCGCACGGCGCGGGATCGGCCGGACGTTCCAGACCTCCAGCCTCTGGCCTCGGATGACCGTGGCCGAGCACGTCCGGCTGGCCGCGCAGGCCGCCCGCGGCGGATCGCACCGGCTGTGGCGACGCGCTTCCCCGTTCACCGCCGAGGTGAACGGCGTACTGGAGCGCACCGGCCTCGGCCCCCGCGCCGGGGCCAGGGCCGAGGCGCTCTCCCACGGCGAGAAACGCAAGCTGGAGCTCGCGGTGCTGCTGGTGGGCGAGCCCCGGCTCATGCTCCTCGACGAGCCGATGGCGGGGGTGAGCGCCGAGGAGGTGCCCGCCCTCACCGAGCTGATCCGCACCCTGCACCGCGACGAGGGCCGCACCGTGCTCATGGTCGAGCACCACATGGACGTCCTGCTGGACCTAGCCGACCGCCTGGCCGTGATGCACCACGGCCGCCTCCTCGCCCTGGACACCCCCGCCGCCGTGACCGCCGACCCGGTCGTCCAGCAGGCCTACCTCGGGGAGGGACTGTGACACCGCCTCCCGTGCCCCCGACGCCCGCCCTGCTCGTCGTACGCGGCCTGCGGGTCCTGATCGGCGGCCGGCACATCCTGCACGGGGTGGACCTGGACGTGGCCCGCCACGGCGTGACCGCGCTGCTCGGCCGCAACGGGGCCGGGAAGACCACGACCGTGCGCGGCATCCTCGGGCTGGTGCCGCGCGGCGGCAGCGTGCTCCTCGACGGCGAGGAGACCGTGGGCCTGCCCACGCACACCCTGGTCCGCCGGGGCGTCGGCTACGCCCCCGAGGACCGGGGTGTCTTCGCCGGCCTCACCGTCGGGGAGAACCTGCGGCTGGCCGAACGCCGGGGCGCCGAGGGGCCCGCGTACGGCCTGGTCCATGAGCTCTTCCCCGAACTTGAACGCCGGGAGCGCCAGTTGGCGGGAACCCTGTCCGGCGGCCAGCAGCAGATGGTGGCCATCGGGCGCACCCTGCTGAACGGCAACCGGCTGATCATCGCCGACGAGCCCACCAAGGGGCTGGCCCCCAAGGTCGTCACCGAGGTCGCCCAGGTCCTGGAGCGCGCCGCCGAGGCGGTGCCCGTCCTGCTCGTCGAGCAGAATCTCGCCGTCGTCCGGCGCCTGGCCTCACACTGCGTGGTGCTCACCGACGGACGGACGGCCCACCGGGGCGAGGCGGCCGGACTGCTCGGCGACCCGGAGGCCACCCGCCGGCTGCTCGGCGTGGGCCACGGCCCGCTCGCCCCCCACACCGCGGAGGCGGATTCCTGATGTCCACCATCGTGCTGCTCACCATGACCGGACTCGGTCTGGGAGCGCTCTACTTCCTCATCGCGTCGGGGCTCTCCCTGATCTTCGGCCTGATGGACGTGCTCAACTTCGCCCACGGGGCGCTGCTCTCCATCGGCGCGTACGGCACCTGGTGGGCGGCCTCGGGCCATCTGCCGGGTGCGGGACCCGGCGGCTGGGGCTTCGCCCTGGCGGTCCTGTTCGGGACGGCGGTGGGCACGCTGGCCGCCGTGGTGCTCGAACTGGCCGTCGTGCGGCCGCTGTACACCCGGCCGCGCGAACAGGTGCTCGCCACGGTCGGGGTGGGGCTGGCCGTGCCCGCCCTGCTGTCGGGGATCTGGGGTTCGGACGCCCGGACCTTCCCGGGCCCCGAGGCCCTGTCCGGCACCGTCGGGCTGCTGGGCGCCGAGGTGCCGGTCAACCGGCTGGTCCTCGTCGCGGCGGCGGCCGTCGTCCTGGTCGCGCTGCGGCTGTGCCTCGGCCGGACCCGGCACGGCCTGGTCGTACGGGCCGGCGTCGAGGACCGGGCGATGGTCACAGCGCTCGGCATCGACGTCCGCAAGGCCTTCACGCTGGTCTTCGCGATCGGCGGCTGCGCGGCGGCGCTGGGCGGGGCGCTCGGCGGGCTGTACTTCGGCTCGGTCGATCCCCAGCAGGGCACCTCGCTGCTGATCTTCGCGTTCGTCGTCGTGGTCACGGGGGGCATGGGGTCGGTGACCGGCGCCGCCGTCGCGGCCGTCGTCATCGGCCTGGTCCAGCAGTTCGCCAACTACTACACCGCAGCGGGCCTCGGCGACCTGGCCGTCGTCGTCCTGCTCGCCGCGCTGCTGCTCGTCCGGCCGCGCGGACTGACCGGGAGGCTCGCGTGAGCACCGCCACCAGACCCGCACCCACCGCCGTGAAGACGGCGCCCGGGCGCGAGGGGCCCCGACTGCTGCGCTGGTGGCCGGCCGTCGTCCTCGTGCTCCTGATCGTCGCGCCCTACAGCGCGCTGCCCGTCCCCGGGCTGCTGGACGGTCCGGTCGGCAGCCCGGGGAGCCTGCAACTCCTCGCGACCTGCCTGCTGTTCGGCTCCCTCGCCACCGGCTACGACCTGCTGCTCGGCCGCACGGGGCTGCTCTCCTTCGGCCATGCGCTGTACTTCGCGGCGGGGAGCTACGCCACCAACGTGTTCCTGCTGGAGGCGGGTCTGCCCTTCGCCGCGGCCGCCGTCCTCGGACTGCTCTTCGGCGCCGCGCTCGCGCTGGTGCTGGGCTCGGTGAGCCTGCGGGTCACCGGCATCGGCTTCTCCATGGTGACGCTCGCCTTCGCACAGGCGGGATCGATCCTCGTCTCCCGCGACCCGGGCGGATTCACCGGTGGCGAGGAGGGCAGGGCCGCCCCCGCCGAACTGCTGCCGTCCTGGCTGGTCGGGATCGACCACACCGCCAACCTGTACTGGATCGCGCTCGCCTACCTGGTCCTGACCCTCGGTGTCGTCCACTGGGCGGTGCGCTCCCCCACCGGCCGCGTCTGGGAGGGCATCAAGGAGAACGAACGCCGGGTGGAGGTGCTGGGCCTGAAGCCGTACGGCTTCAAGCTGACGGCCTTCGTCCTCGCGGGGGCGCTCGCCGCGGCCGGCGGGCTCGTCCACCTGCTGCTGACCGGCGGCTCCACGCCCCGGACGACGGCCTCGGACTTCACCCTGTCGCTGCTCGTGATGGTGGTGCTGGGCGGATCCGGCACCCGGTGGGGCCCGATGCTCGGCGGCATCCTCTACACCTGGGCCGACCACCGGCTCGGCGATCTCGCCGGCTCGGGTGCGGTCGCCGGCCTTCCCGCGGTCCTGCGCGTGCCGCTCTCCCAGCCGCTGTTCCTGCTCGGGGTGCTGTTCGTGGCCGTGGTACACCTGCTGCCGGGTGGCCTGGCCCGGCTGCCGTCCCGTCTGCGCCGCACCCGCGAGGAGCACCGATGATCCCGTACGAGGAGATACGCGTCCCCGTCACCGGCGGTGAACTGGCCGCCCTGCGCTGGCCCGCCGGGGAGCCCGGAGCGCCGGTGGTGATCGCCCTGCACGGGATCACGGCCAACGCGCTGTCCTGGGGCGCGGTGGCCCGCGAACTGGCCGGCCGCGTCACCCTGGTCGCCCCGGACCTGCGCGGCCGGGCCGGGAGCGCGGGGCTGCCCGGCCCGTACGGCATCGCCGCCCACGCGGACGACGCGGCCGCGCTGGCGGCGGCGCTCGGCGGGGACCGGGTGGTGCTGGCCGGCCACTCGATGGGGGCCTTCGTGGCCGCGCTCGCCTCGGTGCGCCACCCGGAGCGTTTCGGCGAACTGGTGCTGGTGGACGGCGGGTTCGGCTTCCCGGCGCCGACGCACCTGTCGGCGGACGAGCTGATCACGGCCGTGATCGGCCCGGCCATGGACCGGCTGTCGATGACATTCGCCGACCGGGAGGCCTACCGCTCGTTCTGGCGGGCCCATCCCGCGTTCGGCGGCGACGGCTGGTCGCCGGAGGTGGACGCCTACATCCAGCGCGACCTGACGGGCCAGGAGCCGGCGATGCGCTCGGGCTGCCTGCTGGAGGCGGTCCGCACGGACGGGGTGGGCCTGTTCCAGGACGAGGTGCTCGCGGCCGTACGCGAACTCCGCGCGCCCGCCACCCTGTTGTGGGCGCGGCGGGGGCTGATGAACGAGGAGCAGGGGCTGTACGACGAGTCCCGGCTGACGGCGGCGGGACAGCCCGGCACGAAGGTCACCGCGGTGTGCGTGGAGGACGTCAACCACTACACGGTGCTGACGGGCGGCAAGGGGGCCCGCGAGGTCGCCGGGGCCCTGCTGCGGGCCGCCGTCCCGCGGTGAGCGGTCCGGGCGGCCGGGGCGCGTCTACGGAGCGTCCCGGCCGTCCGACAGCAGGTTCAGCCGCAGGGCGAGCTGGAGCTCCAGCGCACGGTCGGGCTCGTTCCAGTCGCGGCCCAGCAGCACCTGGATCCGGTCGAGGCGCTGCACGACGGTGTTCACGTGCACGTGCAGCTCGTCCTTGGCCCGGATCAGGCTGCCCCCGGCGCCGAAGTACGCCCGCAGGGTCCGCACGAGGTGGGTGCCGCGCCGCTCGTCGTAGCGCAGCAGCGGGCCCAGCACGGAGGTCACGAAGCCTTCCACGTCCTTGGCGTTGCCCAGCACGACGCCCAGGAAGCCGAGTTCGTCGACGCAGGCGCCTTCGCCCTCGCGGCCCAGCACCCGCATGGCGCGCAGGCACCGCGCGGCTTCCGCGTAGGCGGCGGCCAGTTCACGGACACCGCCCGCCGGTCCCGTGCCGGCGACGGTGACGGGCGCCTGGACGAGGTGACCGAGCTGCGCCGCCGCCGCGCGCGCCGCGGCGCCCGCGGGCAGCCCCTCGCCGTCGCAGTCGATCAGCAGCACGACGGTGCCGGCGTGTTCGGCGCTCACCCCGTGGATGTCGCCGCCGAACAGGTACCGCATCGCGGCGCCGCCGAGCTTCTCCCTGGCCGCCGCCTCCGCGACCAGCAGCAGACGCGGCCGGTCCAGGTCGATGCCCAGTCTCCGGCCCCGTTCGGCCAGCCCGGCGGGGTCGCGCTCCGGGTCGCCGAGCAGGTCGCTGATCAGCTCTCCCCGTATCCGGTTCTCCGTCTCGGCGACCGTGCGGCGCAGCAGCAGGAGCAGACCGGTGACGACGGCCGCGCGTTCGAAGAGCCGCCGGTCGGAGTCGTCGAGCCGGCCGGGCCGGTGCAGCACCAGGCCGGCGAGGAGTTCCTGCCCTGCGAGCACCGCGCAGATCCACCGGCCGTCGCGGTGCACGGCGCGCGCGCCGTGGCGGGACTCCTCGGCGGTCGCGGCGAGCCAGCCGGCGTCCATGCTGTCGGCGGCCAGGCCCGAGCCGTCGGGCCGTACGGCCGCCAGCGGGCGCCCGCCGGGGTCGTGGATGGTGAGGGGGCTGTCGAGGAGCCCGGCGACGGACGCGGCGACGTCCCTCACGTCACCGCCGCGCAGCACGAGGTCGGTGAGCCGGTCGTGGGCCTCCTCGGCACGCTGCATGGCGGCCGAGTGCGCGCGGACGGCTGCGTTGGCCTCGGCCAGTTCCGCGTTGGCCCCGGCGAGCTCCGCCAGGGCGGTGCGGGTGTCGTCCAGGGCGCGGGCGGTGTCGATGGCGATGGCGGCGTGCGCGGCGAGCGAGCAGAGCAGGGCCACCTCGTCGGGGCTGAAGACCCGTGCGGCCCGGTCGGCCGCGAAGAGCACGCCGATGACCTTTCCGGTGCCGCCCCGGCTGGAGCCGAGCAGCAGGGGCACGCCCAGGATGGCGACGAGCCCCTCGTCCAGCACCCCGGCGTTGATGTTGCGGGTGTGGCGGAAGCGGTCGTCGGTGCGGTAGTCGGGGGTGGCGTACGGGCTGGCGGTCTGCGCCACGAGCCCGCCGAGCCCTTCGCCCAGTTCCAGGCGGAGCCGCTGGAACAGCACGGACACCGAGCCGTCGGTGACCCGCATGTAGGTGTCCCCCGCCTCCTCGTCCGGGAGCGTCAGGTAGGCGGTGTCGGTGCCGAGCAGCATCCTGGCCCGCCGCACGATCGCCTTCAGCACGTCGTCCAGGTCCCGGGAGGCCGCCAGGTCGCCCGCCGTGTCGAAGAGGGCGGTGAGCTGGAGCTCCCTGCGCCGGTGCTGGCGCAGGGCGCCCCTGATCCGCAGGGCGGTGGCGGCCGCCCGCTCCACCTCGGCCAGTTCGGCCGGGGACACACCCGCGGCCCTGGCCTCCGAGGTCACGGCGCCCAGGGCCTCGGCGGGGGCGTCGTCGGCCAGCAGGTCGAGGAGGCGCGCCAGGAGGGGCGCCGCGGCGGGGGACGGTTCAGACATGTACGGCCATCGTTCTTCCGGCTTCCATCGCTCTCCGGGCTTCCTGGTTCGGTCGGGGTCAGTTGGCGGTCCAGCCGCCGTCCATCGTGAGGGAACTCCCGGTGATGTGGCCGGTCCCGGGCCCGCAGAGCCACAGGACGGCGCCGGCCACGTCACCGGGCTCGATCAGCGACTTCAGGGCACTGCGCTCCAGCAGCACCCGGCCCACCACCTCCTGTTCGGAGATGCCGTGGCTGCGGGCCTGGTCCGCGATCTGGTTCTCGACCAGGGGCGTGCGGACGTAGCCGGGGCTGACGCAGTTGCTCGTCACCCCGTGCGGCGCCGCTTCGAGTGCGACCACTTTGCTGAGCCCCTCCAGTGCGTGCTTGGCCGAGACGTAGGCCGACTTGTAGGGGCTGGCGCGCAGCCCGTGCACGGACGAGATGTTGACCACGCGGCCCCAGCCGCGTTCGTACATGCCGGGGAGTGTGCGGCGCAAGATGCGGAACGGCGCCTCCACCATCACGCGGTGGATCAGGGCGAAGCGGTCCGGCGGGAACTCGTGCACGGGCGCCACGTGCTGCAGCCCCGCGTTGTTGACCACGATGTCCACGTCGGCGGGCAGTGCGTCCACCGCCTCGGCGACGGAGAGATCGGCGACCCAGGCCGTCCCGCCGATCCGTATCGCCAGGCTCCTGGCGGCGTCGCCCTGCTTGTCGACCACGTGCACATGGGCTCCCGCGGCGGCGAGAGCCTCGGCGCAGGCCAGTCCGATGCCGCTCGCCGCCCCGGTGACGAGAGCGGTGCGTCCGGCGAGGGCCGAGGGGGCGATGGGGTCGTGCGCGGAGGTCCGGGAAGTCTGCATGGGCGTCACCGTAAGGACGTCGCCGTCCGCATCACACGGGGTCGGTGCACACACCCGGGGGCGGGCACATGGTGGCGGCGCACATGGTGCGGGCCGGCCGTCCCGGCGCGCGTCCGGCAGGCCGGGAGCGGGCGCAAGGGGAGCGCGGCACACAGCGGCGGGCGGTGGATGTCCGCCTGCCACATGGGCGTCCCGGCCTCCGGCTCGTAGGTTCCGGCAGCAGTCCCCCCTGTCCGTCCGCACGTCCGATGAGGAGGCCCCACCGTGCGCCCACCGATCCTGCGACGCCTGCTCCGCCGCGTCGCCTCCCTCGCCGTCTGCGCCGTGCTCCCCCTGCTGACCGTGCACGCCGTCCCCGCGGCGGCGGCCCCCGCGGCAGCCGGTCTCCGGCAGGTCACCGGCTTCGGCTCCAACCCCGGCAATCTGCAGATGTTCGCCTACACCCCCGACGACGTGGCCGCGGGTGCCCCGCTCGTCGTCGCCCTGCACGGATGCACCCAGTCGGCGAACGCCTACTACACCAACTCGGGCTGGCCGAAGTACGCCGATCTGTGGGGCTTCGACGTGGTCTTCCCGCAGACCACCTCGGCGAACAACGCGCTCTCCTGCTTCGGCTGGTTCGACCAAACGGAGAGCACACGGGGCAGGGGCGAGGCGGCGTCCATCGTGCAGATGGTCGAGTACGCGAAGCAGACGTACGGCTCCGACGGCCGCCGGGTCTATGTCACCGGCCTCTCGGCGGGCGGCGGGATGACCGCCGATCTGCTGGCCGCCTACCCGGACGTCTTCGCGGGCGGCTCGGTGGCCTCCGGACTCCCCGCCCAGTGCGCCACCAGCCAGGCCGCCGCCTCGGGCTGCCAGACCGGACCGCAGAAGCTCAGCCCCGCCCAGTGGGGCGACAAGGTCCGCGGCTCCTACCCGGGCTGGACCGGCCCCTGGCCCCGGGTCGCGATCTGGCAGGGCACCTCGGACTACACGGTCTACCCGGCCAACGCCACGGCGCTGCGCGACCAGTGGACCGACGTCTGGGGCATCGGCCAGACCCCCACCGGCACCGAGTCCCTGCCGGGTGGTACCACCCGGAGCGTCTACGAGGACGCGTCCGGACAGCCCGCCGTGGAGACGTTCTCGGTCTCCGGCATGGGGCACGGCCTGCCGGTGAGCCCGGGTTCGGGTGACCGGAACTGCGGTTCGACGGCCGCGTACTTCCTGAACACCATCTGCTCGGCCTACCACACGGGCGTGTTCTGGGGGCTGGACACGGGGACCCCGGGCGGTGGGGACGGGCTGCCGGCCCCGGCCGGCCTGAAGGTCACCGGGGTCACGGACAGCACCGCCTCACTGACCTGGAACGCGGTCGGGGACGCCGCCTCGTACTCCGTGTACCGGGACGGGGCGAAGGTGACCGCCACGGCCTCGACGTCCTTCACGGACACCGGGCTGACCGCCGGCGCGTCCTACCGCTACACGGTGGCGGCCGCCGACTCCTCGGGCGCCCCCGGGACCACGTCGTCCGCCGTGACGGCGACGACCTCGGGCGGCACGGCCCCCGCGAAGTGCTTCACGGCGTCCAACTACGCCCATGTGACGGCCGGCCGGGCGCACACTTCGGGAGGCCATGCCTGGGCGAACGGCTCGGATCAGGACATGGGGCTGTACAACGTCTTCGTCACCCACACCCTCAGGGAGTCGCCGGCGGGCCACTTCGTGATCGCCGACTCCGGCTGTCAGGCCGGGTCCTCGTAGGCGCGCCTGACCTTCCCGGGCAGCTCGCAGCCGTCCTCGACCGCGGTGAGGGACAGGGCCGCCCCGGCGCCGGGGTCCGCCCCGGCGCGGTAGCGGGCGTAGAGCTTCCAGCCCCGCTTGGCGAGGGTGCGGTAGGTGACGTCGTGTCCGGCATGGCTGGAGACGATCTCCCAGTCGTGCTGCCGAAACCTCAGCACCGTCGCCTCGAAGGCGCCGGCGGCCCCGGCCGTCGGCGCCTCGCCGTCCCAGGGCGCCACGCAGGTGCGCCACGCGCCCTTCGGCTCTCCCGCCGCGGTGGTGTCACCCGCCGGGAGCCCGCCGGCACGGGCGAGACCGGCTATCTCGTCGGCGACCGCCCCCGCGGTGAGCGGGGGGAGGGGTTCCCGGGTGGCCTTCTTCGGCAGGACCTCCTCGTCCCCCACGAGGCCGCAGCCCGCCGTCACCGTCATGAATCCGGCCGCCACCGCGGCGACGGCCGCCGTCCTTCGTCTGCGCACTGCTGCTTCCCACTCAGGTCGTCCCTCCGCACAGGCGCGCGCCCGTGTGCCCCCCGCGGGAGTTTCGCATGGGCTCTGACCTGCTGGGAAGGCCCTTCACCGACGGGATGCGGCTGTCCGCCCCGAGGGTGTCGGAGGTGCCCCGGTAGAGTGGGCGGATCGTCATCCTGCCCGTACAGGGGGAAGCCGGTGCGAATCCGGCACCACCTCTTCCCCGCGCGCTCGGCCCGTCTCGAGCAGGGCACACCCCGTTCGAGAGGCCCCGTCCGTCATGTCCGTACGCCGCCGCGCGGCAGCGCTCGCGATCACTTCCGTGCTCTGTGGAGCGGCCGCCCCGGTGGCGGTCGCCGCGCCGAGTCCCTCCCCCTCCGCGCCGGACCTTCCGGCCGGGCTGTACGGCACCAAGGACCCGACGTACGACGGGGTGTGGCGCCAGTCGCTGGCGTTCCTCGCCCAGAAGGTCGAGCTGGTCACGCCCGCCACGCAGGCGGTGGACTGGCTCGTGGGCCAGCAGTGCACGAGCGGGGCCTTCGCCTCCTACCGCGACGCCGCCCGGCCCTGCGACGCGAAGACCGTCGCGGACACCAACGCCACGGCGGCGGCGGTCCAGGCCATGGTCGAGCTGGGCGTGCACCGCGAGGTCGTGGACAACGGCGTCAGCTGGCTGAAGTCCGTGCAGAACAAGGACGGCGGCTGGGGGTACAACCCGGGCAGCCCGAGCGACGCCAACTCCACCGCCGTGGTGACGGGCGCGCTGGGCCGGGCGGGCGTGCCGCTCGCCGACGTCACCCGGGCGGACGGGAAGACCCCGTACAGCGCGCTGCAGTCCTTCGCGCTGCCCTGCGGCGGCGAGGGCGGCGGGGCGTTCGCCTACCAGCCGGACAAGGACGGCAAGCTCGCGGCCAACGCGGACGCCACGGCGGCCGCGGTGATCGGCGCGATGGGCAAGGGCATGGCCACGGGCAACGCCAACGCGGTGAAGGCCCCGGCCTGCCACGAGGGCTCCGGCCTCACGATCGAGCAGAGCGCGCAGAACGGCGCGTACTACCTGGCGAAGACGCTCGCCGGTTCCGGGCACCTGGACCTCCCGCCCATGCCGGGCGCCGAGGAGTCCGACCCGCAGCCCGACTTCGGCAACACCGCCGACGCCGTCGTGGCGCTGGCCTCCTCCGGCCACAAGGACAAGGCGGCCGGATCGGTCGCCTACCTGAAGGCGCACGCGCAGGGCTGGGCCAAGGAGGGCGGCCCCGCCGCCACCGCGCAGCTGGTGCTCGCCGCCCACGCGACCGGCAGCGACGCCCGTGACTTCGGCGGCGTCGACCTCGTCAGGCAGCTCAACGCGACGGGCCCGGCCCCCGCCGCCACGGCCGTGCCCTCGCCGCCCGCGACGGCGCCTTCGACGCCCGGGGACTCCAGCAGCGACGACGAGGGCCTCGGCATCTGGTGGATCATCGGGGTCGGCCTCGCCTTCGGTGCGGGCATCGGCTTCCTGCTGAGCGGACGCCGGAAGAACCAGCAGCTGTGAGGCGCCCGCTGGGCACGGCGGCGCTCCTCCTCGTCACCACCCTCCTCGCCGTGCTGGGCGCGGGGAGCGCGCAGGCCGCCGGTTACCGCTACTGGTCGTTCTGGGAGGGCGACGGCGGGAAGGGCTGGACGTACGCCACCCAGGGGCCTTCCGTGGTCAGGCCGGACGACGGCGCGGTACAGGGGTTCCGCTTCTCGGTGAGCGCGGACTCCCAGGACTCCGCGCAGCCGCGCCGCGCCCCGGACTTCGGGACCGTCTGCGCGGACACCCCGGCGGAGGACGGCCGCAAGCGGATCGCGCTGGTCGTCGACCCGGGTACGGCGGCGGACGCGCCGGACGGCGAGAAGCCGCCCGCGCTGCGCACCGCCTGCGCCCAGGTGGCGCCGGAGGCGAGCACGGCGGAGGCGCTCGCCTCGGTGGTGAAGCCGCTGCGGTACGACAGCTCGGCCATGCTCTGCGCGATCGCGGGCTATCCGCGCACGGGCTGCGGCGAACAGACCGGGGACGACGGCTCGGAGGAGGCCACCGGCCAGGCCGAGGCGTCCCCCGCCGACGGTGACGCCGCGAGCGGCGACGACGGCTCCGGCGGCGGTCCGTCCGCCGGTGTGCTGACGGGCGTCGGAGCGGTGCTCGTGCTGGGTGTCGCCGCAGTGCTCCGGGCCCGCCGCCGCCGATGACCCGCTCCACCGGCCCGGCCCGGCTCCGCCCTGCCCTGCGCGCCCCCGGGGCCACCCGTACCAACGCCGTACCGGCCGGGGCCTGGTGGGTGTGGGCGCTGGGTCTGGCGACAGCCGCGTCCCGCACGACCAACCCGCTGCTGCTCGGGCTGCTGGTGGGTGTGGCCGGCTATGTGGTGGCGGCGCGCCGCACGGACGCCCCGTGGGCCCGTTCGTACGGCGCGTTCATCAAGCTCGGGCTGGCCGTCGTCGCCCTGCGGCTGGTGTTCTCCGTGCTCCTCGGCTCCTCCGTCCCCGGTGCGCACACCCTGTTCACCCTGCCCGAGGTGCCGTTGCCCGGCTGGGCGCGGGGTGTCAGGATCGGCGGCCGGGTCACCTCGGAGCAGCTGGTCTTCGCGCTGTACGAGGGCGCGAAGCTGGCCGCGCTGCTGATCTGCGTCGGTGCGGCGAATGCGCTGGCCAACCCCGCCAGGCTGCTGAAGTCGCTGCCCGGCGCGCTGTACGAGGTGGGGGTCGCCGTGGTGGTCGCGATGACGTTCGCGCCGAACATGGTCGCCGACGTGGCGCGGCTGCGGACGGCCCGCCGGCTGCGCGGCCGTCCGACCGGCGGGATCCGGGCCGTGCTCCAGATCGGGCTGCCCGTGCTGGAGGGTGCCCTGGAGCGCTCGGTGGCCGTGGCGGCGTCGATGGACGCGCGGGGGTACGGCCGTACCGCGCAGGTCCCGCCCGCAGTCCGCCGTACCACCCATGTGCTGACGCTCGGCGGACTGCTCGGCGTGTGCGCGGGGACGTACGGGCTGCTGGCGGCGGAGGGTGCCGTGCACGGGCTGCCGTTGCTGCTGGCCGGACTGGTGGCGGCGATGGCCGGGCTCAGGCTCGGCGGCCGCCGCTCGGTCCGTACCCGCTACCGGCCCGACCGCTGGGGCGTACGCGCCTGGCTCGTCGCGGCCTCGGGCGCGGCCGTCGCGGCGGCGATGATCTGGGCGGGCACCGCCGATCCGGACGCCCTGCGCCCCGGAGTGGTGCCGCTCACGGCCCCCGTCCTTCCGCTCTGGCCCGCCGCCGCCCTGCTGATCGGGCTGCTGCCCGCCGCGGTGGCACCCCTGCCCGCCTCCCCCTCGGACTCCAAGGAGCGCTCATGATCCGGTTCGAGCAGGTCTCGGTACGGTACGAAGGCGCCGGGCACCCCACCCTGTCCGGGGTCGACCTCACGGTCCCCGAGGGCGAGCTGGTGCTGGTCGTCGGCCCGTCCGGTGTCGGCAAGTCGACTCTGCTGGGCGCCGTGTCGGGGCTCGTGCCGCACTTCACAGGCGGGACGCTGACCGGCCGCGTCACGGTCGGCGGCCGGGACACCCGCACCCACAAGCCGCGTGAACTCGCCGACCTGGTCGGCACGGTGGGCCAGGACCCGCTCGCCCACTTCGTGACGGACACCGTCGAGGACGAGCTGGCCTACGGCATGGAGTCGCTGGGCCTCGCTCCGGACGTCATGCGGCGCCGGGTCGAGGAGACCCTGGACCTGCTGGGCCTCGCCGAGCTGCGGGACCGGCCGATCGCCACGCTCTCCGGGGGCCAGCGGCAGCGGGTCGCCATCGGCTCGGTCCTCACCCCGCACCCCAGGGTGCTGGTGCTCGACGAGCCGACGTCCGCCCTGGACCCGGCGGCGGCCGAGGACGTCCTGGCGGTCCTCCAGCGGCTGGTGCACGACCTGGGGACGACGGTCCTGATGGCCGAGCACCGGCTGGAGCGTGTCGTGCAGTACGCCGACCAGGTCCTGCTGCTGCCCGCGCCGGGCAGTGCCCCGGTGATGGGTCCGCCCGCCGACGTCATGGCGCTCTCGCCGGTCAGGCCCCCGGTGGTGGCCCTGGGCAAGCTGGTGGGCTGGGATCCGCTGCCGCTGTCGGTGCGCGACGCACGGCGCCGGGCGAAGGACCTGCGGGAGCGGCTGGACGGGGTGGAACCGCCCCCGCGCGCGGCCCCGGTGGACGCCTCGGTGGCTCCCCTGCCCGCTCCGGCCGCGGCCCGTCCCGGACTCCTGGACCGGCTGCTGGGCCGGCGCCCGCGCACCGCTCCCGCCGAGCCCCTGAAGGGCGGCGGCGCCACCCGGGTCGAGGGACTCGGGGTGCGGCACGGGCGGGTCGAGGCGCTGCGCGGGGTGACACTGTCCTTCGCCCCGGGCGAGACCGTGGCCCTGATGGGCCGCAACGGCGCGGGCAAGTCCACCCTGCTGACCACACTCGTGGGGATGACCGCGCCGACGACGGGCTCCGTCCTCGTCGGCGGTCTGCGGCCTTCCCGCACCCCGCCGCAGGACATGGTGCGACGGGTCGGGCTCGTCCCGCAGGAGCCGCGCGACCTGCTGTACGCCGACACGGTCGCGGCCGAGTGCGCGGCGGCGGACTCCGACGCGGGCGCGCCCGCGGGCAGCTGCCGGGCGCTGGTCTCGGAGCTGTTGCCCGGGGTCCCGGACGACGTCCATCCCCGTGACCTTTCCGAGGGGCAGCGGCTCGCGCTGGCCCTCGCCCTGGTGCTCACCGCCCGGCCCCCGCTCCTCCTCCTGGACGAGCCGACGCGGGGGCTCGACTACGCGGCGAAGGCCCGGCTGGTCGGTGTGCTGCGCCGGCTGGCGGGCGAGGGCCACTCCATCGTCCTGGCCACGCACGACGTGGAGCTGGCGGCCGAGCTGGCGGACCGGGTGGTGATCCTCGCCGACGGCGAGGTCGTCGCGGACGGGCCGACCCGGCAGGTCGTGGTCTCCTCCCCCGCGTTCGCCCCGCAGACCTCGAAGATCCTCGCGCCCCGGGAGTGGCTGACCGTGTCCCAGGTGCGGACGGCCCTGGAGGGACCGGCGTGAGCGCCGGCTCCGCCCGTCCGGTCCGGCTCGGCCCCCGTGCGGTCGCCGCGCTCGTCCTGGTGAGCGCGGTGGGACTGGTCGCGTTCGGCTGGCCGCTGCTGGCCGGGGCGGACTCCGGACTCGCCCACGCCGAGGACGCGCCCTGGCTGTTCGCCGCGCTGCTCGTGCTGCTCGTCGGGGTCGTCGTCGCGACGATCGCGGACTCCGGCCTCGACGCGAAGGCCGTCGCGATGCTGGGGGTCCTCGCCGCGGTCGGCGCAGCCCTGCGCCCCCTGGGCGCCGGGACGGCCGGGCTGGAGCCGATGTTCTTCCTCATGGTGCTGAGCGGCCGGGTGCTGGGCCCCGGCTTCGGCTTCGTGCTCGGCTCGGTGACCATGTTCGCCTCGGCGCTGCTCACCGGCGGGGTCGGGCCGTGGATGCCGTTCCAGATGCTGTCGATGGGCTGGTTCACCATGGGCGCCGGCCTGTTGCCGGGCCCGGAGAGGCTGCGCGGCCGGGGCGAGCTGCTGATGCTGGCGGCGTACGGCTTCGTGGCCGCGTTCGCGTACGGCACGGTGATGAACCTGTACGGCTGGACGATCGTCCCGGGGCTCGGCTCGGGCGTCTCCTTCGTCGCGGGCGACCCGCTCACCGAGAACCTGGTCCGTTTCCTCGCGTACTGCACCGCCACCTCGCTCGGCTGGGACCTCGGCCGGGCCGCCCTCACCGTGGCCCTGACCCTGGCCGTCGGCCCCACCCTGCTGCGGGCCCTGCGCCGGGCCACCCGCCGCGCCGCCTTCGACGCGCGGGCCGGCTTCGAGGCCCGCGCGGACTGATCATTCGGCCGGCGCGTGCTGGGCGCGAGCCTGACGGGGCGTTCGTGGCCCTTCGGCCCGTCCGCCGGCCTCTACGCCCTGCTGCCCGCCGGTTCGGGTACGGGCTCCCCGGCGGCGTGCCCCGCCTCGCGGTCCGCCGGGCCGGCACCGCCGGTGCCGGCCCGGAGCCTCCGCGGTCCCGCCAGGGCGTAGGTCAGACCGAAGCCCGCGGCCACGACCGCCGCGCCGCCGACCGCGTCCAGCACCCAGTGGTTGCCCGTGGCGACGATGGCGGAGACCGTGAACAGCGGGTGCAGCAGGCCAAGTGCCTTCATCCACGCCTTCGGGGCCAGCAGGACGATCACCACACCGCACCAGAGGGACCAGCCGAAGTGGAGCGACGGCATCGCCGCGTACTGGTTGGTCATCGCGGTCAGCGCACCGAAGTCGGGGCTGTCGAGATCCTGCACCCCGTGGACGGTGTCGATGAAGCCGAGCCCCGGCATCAGCCGCGGCGGTGCCAGCGGGTAGAGCCAGAAGCCGAGCAGGGCGAGGACCGTGGCGAAGCCGATGGAGGTGCGGGCCCAGCGGTAGTCCGGGGGCCGGCGCACGTAGAGGACCCCGAGGATCGTCAGGGGCACGATGAAGTGGAACGTCGAGTAGTAGTAGTCGAAGAAGTCGCGCAGCCACGGGACGGTGACGACCGCGTGGTTGGCCCAGTGCTCGATGTCGATGTGCAGCCACTGCTCGGCGGCGTGGATCTGGCGGCCGTGCTCCTCCGCGGCGCCGCGCCCCGCGGTCGCCGCGAGCCGGACCTGCGCGTACGCCGAGTAGACGACCCGGATGAGCAGGAGTTCCAGCAGCAGGTTGGGGCGGCTGAGCACCCGCCGCCAGAACGGCAGCAGCGGCACCCACGCGAAGCGCGCCGGCACCGGCTCCGCGTACTGCGTGGGGATGGCCCGCTGCCAGTGGGGCGAGGTGCGGGAGAGGAACGGCACGGCGCAGGCCGCACCGAGTGCGGCGACGAGCAGCACGTTGTCGCGCACGGGAAGGATCACGCCGACGTTCGGCAGCAGCATCTTCCCGGGCAGGGTGAGGACGAGCACCACGACCGCCGGCCACACGAGCCGGTCCGCGGCCCTGGTCCCGACGCGGCCGACGACGGCGAGCAGCACCCAGAGCAGCTGGTGCTGCCAGGCGGTGGGCGAGACGGCGACGGCGACACAGCCCGTGACGGCCACGGCGAGGAGCAGCTGCCCGTCCCGTGCGTAGCGGACGGCGCGGCGCAGTCCGAGGACCACG
The DNA here is from genome assembly GCF_002910915.1 of Streptomyces sp. SM10. Taxonomy (GTDB): domain Bacteria; phylum Actinomycetota; class Actinomycetes; order Streptomycetales; family Streptomycetaceae; genus Streptomyces. The sequence goes on from NZ_NEUF01000114.1 coordinate 35,055, forward strand.
ACGGCGGCGGCCAGGGCAAGGAACAGCACGATCTCCAGGGGGCCTTCGAGCCCGAAACGAAGCAGCGCGCCGTGCAGGGACTGGTTGGCGAGACTGTCCGGCCGGTCGCCGAGCCCGGCGCCGGCGAGGTGGTGCACCCAGTACGCCCAGGAGTCGCGCGGCATCACGACCCAGGCCAGGGCCGTGCAGACGGCGAAGGTGACACCGCCGCTCACGGCTGCCCGGCGTCGGCCGGTGAGCCAGAAGAGGACGGCGAAGAGCAGGACGGCGGGCTGGAGAGCCGCGGCCATGCCGGTCAGCACCCCCGGGAGGCGTTCACCGCGCAGGGCGAAACAGGCGACGAGCACCAGCAGGACGGGCAGGATGCTGGTCTGACCCAGGAACAGGGTGTTGCGGACGGGCAGCGACACCATCAGCAGGGTGATCGCGACGGGTGCCGCGAGGAACGCGGTCCGCCGGCCCACCGGTGCCGGCAGGGCGCGGACGGCGACGTATCCCAGCAGGACGACGAGCAGCAGCGACCCGAAGGTCCACACGACGCCCAGGGCCTGCTCGGCCGAGACCGTCAGCGGCTTCAGGACCAGCCCGGCGAACGGCGTCCCGGTGAACCGGCCCGGCTCGTACAGGGATCCCGCCATGTGCAGGACCCCGGTCGCACCGGTCCAGGTCTCCAGGTCGGTGAGGCGCTCACCGGGCGGTGTGCGCAGCACCACCGCCACCTGCCGTACCGCCAGGACTCCGACGAGCAGCCAGAGGACGGCTCTGGCCACCGCGGCTCTCGCCCCCGGATCCGCCGCCGCGTCCCCCCGCACACTGCGCTCCACATCTGTCACGCTGCGCCGACCCTCCCGTTCGCATGCACTGTCCCCTCGGCCCGGGTAGGTGCGGATGAAGCCTCGCATTGCCCTATGAGGTAGACACAATCAACCCCCTCTTCGCCTGACTGTCACCACCGATTTGCCGAAAGAATGCCCGAATACCTCTGAGCGGCCCGGTCGGCGGCACCGCCCTGGCCGCTCTCAGCCCTCCTCGTACCGGGGTACGTCGGCCTGCCAGCCCACGAAGAGCGGCACGTCCGAGGAACCGTCCAGGACGACGACGCCGAAGGGCCGGTCGAACGCGATGTGCCGCACGGTGCGCTGCCTCGGGGCGGCGGCCCGCGTGGCCACGACCGTGACGGCCGCGGCCTCCACCCCCTGCTCGGCGATCTTCACCACCGCTTCCTGGACCACCTCGGAGAGGTGCAGGCGGTCGGGCGAGAGGCCGGAGAAGTCCGCGGCGCCGGCATCGGTCGCGAGCCGCACGCCGAGCGCCGGGAGCTGTTCGTGCACGCGTACATGCGTCCGCAGGGTGAAGCGTGGCAGTGCGCAGATCACCGCGTCGGCGTCCACCGGCACCCGTGATTCCCCGGGAGCCCACGCGGAGGGCAGGACCTGTGAGGCCTGCTCACCCGGCTCCCCCAGGACGAATCTGACCCGCGCCGGCGGAGCGCCGTCCGCCTCCCCTCGGCAGCGCAGCTCGACGACCTGTGCGCCCGACGCCGTCCACACGTCACCCGGAGGGACAGGGGCGTGCATCGTCGCCACCGGCACGCAGGCGCCCGCCGCGTCGGTGAAGGGGACGTCACGCGTGCGGGCCGGGTCGAACGACAGCTCCCAGTACGCCTTCAGCGCCAACACGTTGACCAGGGCGAGCGCGACGTCGCCACCGAGGTCCAGCGGCAGCCGGTCGATCAGGCCCCGGGTCCGCTCGCACACCCACGCGTCGATCTCCGCGGCGTCGACCGGCCCGAACGGGATGTCCGGCAGCGACCGTTCGTACTCCGGGTGGAGCGGGGCCGTGTTCCACACCCGGGTCGCCACGTCCAGCGCCTCGGTCCGCCCCCACTCCCGCGCCGCCTCCGTCACGACTCCCGCAGCCTCCTGGCCGGCCACACCGAGCAGGTCCCGCAGCTCAGCCCCGGTCCCGGTACGGGCCCCTGCCGCCACGGCTGTCAGGGCCAGCCACAGCCCGGCGGGCGAGCACACGAAGCCGCCTCCGGGCCGCTCCAGCTCCCGCACCCACCGCTCCCCGAGCCGCCGGACGGCCTCCTCCGTGAACGGGCCCCTCATCATCGCTGCCCCCTGCGCCTATTGATTCGTCACACGATCGTGTGACAGCCACAATGACCCGATGACCTGGACCGTGGAACCCGAACACTTCGCCTGTCCCGACGCCGCCCTGTTGCTGCGGGACTACTACGACGAGGTGGCGAGCCGCTACTGGGGCCGCCGGGCGACCACCGAGGAGATCGACGACGGCCTGAGGGACGATGGTGTCGACCAGCTCGCCGCGCCCACGGGTGAGTTCCTGGTGGGCCGGTACGAGGGCAGGCCGGCGAGCTGCGCCGGGCTGCGGCTGGTGGACGCGGGGACGGCCGAGCTGACCCGGGTCTACGTCCGCCCCACGTTCCGCTCGACGGGCGGTGGCGGCCTGCTGCTCGCCGGGATCGAGAGCGCCGCGCGGGCCTACGGGGTGCGGTGGATCCGGCTCGACACCCGCGCCGACCTGGTGGAGGCGCGCGGGCTGTACGCGAAGCACGGGTACCGGGAGGTACCGGCGTTCAACCAGGGCCCCTACGCGGAGCACTGGTTCGCCAAGGAGCTGTGAGCGTCCCCTGCCGGGCGGCAGGCCCGCCCTGCCGGCCTTCGGCGGCGGGCTGATCGGCCCGGCGCGTGATGTCAGCCCGCGTGGTGTCAGCCCGCGGTGTGGTCGGCCCGGCCGCGTGGTCAGCCCGCCGCGTGGTCCGGGCGGGGTTCGGGCATGTGCGGCCGCTCCCTGCTCGACCCGCTCACCTCGGCGGACAGCTCCGACACCAGGCGGACCAGGTCGGTGGGCCGGTCCGGGCCCCACCAGTCGCCCAGCATCTCCGCCAGGGAGTCCTCGCGGGCCTGGGAGAGCCGGACCACCGCCTCCGCGCCCTTGTCGGTGAGTACCAGCTGCATCCCCTCGCGGCGCGCGTAGCCGCGTCCCTCCACCTGCCGGGCGGCCGAGGTGATCACCCGCAGCGGGACGGGGGCGACCTCTGCCAGCCGGCCCGGCTCGACGGTGCCGTGCCGTTTGATGCGCAGCAGCAGCCAGCTGGCGGCGGGCTGGAGGTCGTATCCGGACTTGGCGGTGATCTTCTCGTAGATCTCCCGTCGCCCCTCCCGGGTGGCGAGCACCGACAGGGCGCGGGCGCACTCGTCGTACGAGGACCGCTGCACCGGATTGGAGGCCAGCGTCTCGCTGGTGTCGGGTGCCGTCACCGAGCCGCGCAGGGGTTCCTCCTTGAGGAACCAGGCGAGGACGAACGCGATGAGGACGACGGGAATCGCGTAGAGGAACACGTCGGTGATCGAGGTCGAGTACGCGCTGAGTACCGAGGGGCGCAGATCCGCCGGGAGCCGTCCGATGGCCCGGGGGTCGGCGGCCAGGGCGCCCGCGTCCGTGCCCGGCGGAAGGGAACGGCCGCTGAGCGCGTCCTCGAGCTTGCCGGTCAGCCGGTTGGTGAAGATGGTGCCGAAGACGGCCACGCCGAACGACGCGCCGATGGACCGGAAGAAGGTCGCCCCGGACGTGGCGACGCCGAGGTCCTCGTAGCCGACGGAGTTCTGCACGATCAGCACGAGCACCTGCATCACCAGGCCCAGCCCGGCGCCGAACACGAAGAAGCAGAGGCTCATCGTCCAGGTGGAGCTGTCCTCGGAGAGCGTGTGGAGCAGCAGCAGACCGACCGCGGTGAGGGCGGTGCCCGCGATCGGGAAGACCTTCCAGCGTCCCGTCCGGCTGACGATCTGGCCGGAGGCGGTCGACGTGATCAGCAGCCCGAAGACCATCGGCAGCATGTGCACACCGGACAGGGTCGGGGTGATGCCGTGCACGACCTGGAGGAACGTCGGCAGATAGGTCATGGCGCCGAACATCGCGAAGCCGATGACGAAGCTGATGACGGCGACGAGGCTGAAGGTCCGCATCCGGAACAGCTTCAGCGGCAGCACGGGTTCGGCTGCCCTGTGCTCGGCCGCGACGAACGCCACGAGCAGCACCACCGCGAGGACCGCGAGAAGGATGATCTGCACGGAGCTCCAGCCCCAGGTGGTGCCGCCGAGTGACGCGACGAGGACCAGGCAGGTGGCGACGGAGGCGATGAGGAAGGTGCCCAGGTAGTCGATCGTGTGCCTGGTTCGGCGGACGGGGATGTGCAGGGCCGCGGCGATCACGAGCAGTGCGACCACGCCGATGGGCAGGTTGATGTAGAAGACCCAGCGCCAGCTGAGATGCTCGGTGAAGAGGCCGCCGAGCAGCGGCCCCAGGACGCTGGTCACTCCGAAGACCGCGCCGAACAGGCCCTGGTACTTGCCACGTTCGCGCGGGGAGACGATGTCGCCGACGATGGCCATCGACAGCACCATCAGCCCGCCGCCGCCGAGCCCCTGGAGAGCCCGGAAGCCGATCAGCTGCGGCATGTTCTGGGCCATGCCGCAGAGCGCGGAGCCGATGAGGAAGATGACGATGGCCGTCTGGAAGAGCTTCTTGCGCCCGTACTGGTCACCGAGCTTGCCCCAGAGCGGGGTGGCGGCGGTCGCCGCCAGCAGGTAGGCGGTCACCACCCACGACAGATGGTCCAGCCCGCCCAGTTCGCTGACGATCGTGGGCAGGGCGGTGGACACGATGGTCTGATCGAGTGCGGCGAGCAGCATGCCGAGAAGCAGCGCGCCGATGGACACCAGGACGTTCCGCCGGGACCGCTCCTCGCCTGAGGCCAGGGACGGCGGGCTCGACTGCTGGGCCATGGCACTCTCCTCGGGTCCGCTTCACCCCATCCTGGCCGCTGTGCGCCGTTATGGCCTGCCGAGCAGCGGTACGGGCGTTGGGCCTGCCCGCGGCGGCCTGCATAATCGCAGGCAGTTCAAAGGGGAGGGGAACCCACGATGGCCGGACACATGTGCCCGGAGTGCGGCGGCGAGCAGGACGCGAGACCCGAGGCGGGATGCGCCTGCGGAGCGGGGGCGGCCGCGCGGAGAGGGCGGGACGCCCGGTCGGAGGAGATCTCGGCGGCGGGGCGGGACGCCCGGTCGGCCGAGATCGCGGCGGCCGAGGACTTCGACCCGCTGCGGATCCGGCCGTACGTGCGACTGGACAGCGACGCGGACGATCGGGGCGCCCCCGCGGCGGCCACGACGATGCCGCTGTTCCTGGACGGTCCGCCGGACGGAGCGCCGGGCGCTCCGCCGGGCGCGCTCCCCGAGGCCGTCGTCGCGGACGAGACCCGCAGGCGTACGGCCTCGGCCTATGTGGGCAGCGGGCCGGACCCCGTACAACCGCGCCGGCGGGGGCCGTTCACCGCGCTCGCCGTGGGGGCGGCCGTCGCCGCGGTGGTGGGCACGGCCGCTTTCGCGGGCGGCCTGTTCGACCGCGAGGACAGCCGGGACGCGGCCCTGCCCGAGGCCACGGTGAGCGTGCGGGACGCGGACGGGGGGCCCGCCGCGTCGGTGTCGCACTCCCCGTCGGCGTCCCCGTCGGCCACGCCGTCCCGGTCGGCTTCGGCGTCACCCTCGGCCTCACCCACTCCCACGAGGAGCCCGTCGGCGTCGCCCTCGGCCACCGAGACGGCGTCGCCGTCACCCTCGCCCTCCGCGACGAAGGCACCCACCACAGCGGCGGCCCCGCCCGTCGCGGAAGTGTCCGGGGGCACGCTACGACGCGGGGACAGCGGCGCAGAGGTCGCCGAGCTCCAGCGCCGGCTGCAGGAGATCTGGGTCTACCGCGGCCCGGAGGACGGCACGTACTCCGAGCAGGTGGAGCAGGCCGTCGCCGACTACCAGCGATGGGTGTCGGTCGCGAACGACCCCTCGGGTGTCTACGGGCCGGAGACCCGCCGCGCCCTGGAGTCGCAGACGAACGGAAGGGGGCGCCGCCCCTGACGGCGAGCACCGCCCCTGACGGCGAGCACCGCCCCTGGCAGCGAGCACAGCTCCTGGCGCCGGGACCGGGCTCGGTGACGTCCCCGGTCCCCGGATTGGCGTTTCGGCGCACGTTTTTGTATCGTGCTGGAACAAAGTAGCCTCCGCTCGTTCTCCCTGACCGGCGGGCGGGGCTACTTGTTTTCTTCACCCGCAGCCACGCGCTGCCCCCGCGTTCTGGAGCATGCCGATGCCGGCCACCGTCCTCGAAGCCCGCGCCCTCCTGTTGGACATGGACGGCACCCTCGTGAACTCCGACGCCGTGGTGGAGCGCTGCTGGCACCGCTGGGCGCTCGCGCAGGGCCTCGACCCCGTGGCGGCGCTCAAGGTGGTCCACGGACGCCAGGGCTACGCCACGATGGCCGCCCTGCTGCCGGACCGCCCCATGGAGCAGAACTACGCCGAGAACCGGATCATGCTCGCCGAGGAGACCGCCGACACCGACGGCGTGGTGCCCATCGGTGGCGCCCCCGCCTTCATGGCGTCCCTCACCGGCCTCCCGCACGCACTGGTGACCTCGGCCGACGAGGCACTCGCCCAGGCCCGGATGACGGCCGCGGCCCTGCCGATGCCGGAGACCCGCGTAACCGCCGAGATGGTCGGAGCCAGCAAGCCGGACCCCGAGGGCTTCCTCAAGGGCGCGGCCGAGCTGGGCTTCGCCCCGGCGGACTGCATCGTGTTCGAGGACTCCGAGGCGGGCATCGCGGCCGGCCGGGCGGCCGGCATGCGCGTCGTGGGCGTCGGCCCGCGCGCGGCGGTCCTCTCCCCCGACGCCCATGTCGAGGACCTGACGCAGCTCCGGGTGGAAGCGGGCACGGACGGTTCGATCCGTCTGCACGTAGACGCCGGCTGAGCCTCCTCCTCCTCGTCCCTCCCGCTCGACGACCTGCTCGCCCGCCTCGGAGCGGATGCCGGCCGCCGCCTGGCCTTCCGGTCGGCCTTCCCGGGCGACCGGTGACCGGTGACCAGTGACCGGTGACCGACGGGACGGTGATCGCCGGGCGTTGAACGTCGGGAGTGGTGACGTCGGGGGCGGTGAACATCAGGGTGCCCCGCCCGTGTGCTCCGCCCGTCACGTAGCCGTCCGCGTCGGATCAGTCCCGGTGCAGCAGCCCCCGCGCGATCAGTTCCAGCACCAGGGCGACGGCGACGGCCTGCACCGCTATCAGCGCCACGAGGACGAACAGCTGCACGGCGCCCGCCTCCACGGGTGAGGCGCCGCCCAGCAGCATGCCCACGAAGGCCCCGGGCAGGGTGACGAGCCCCACGGTCCTGGTCTGGTCGAGTCCCGGCAGCAGCGCGTCCGACGCCACGGGACGGGCGATCTCCAGCCGGGCGTCCCGGTCGGGCAGCCCGAGGGCCATCCCGGCCTCCACCTCGCCCCGCCGCGTACCGAGTTCGTCGAGCGCGCGCCGCCCGCCGAGGACGGTCGCGGTGAGCGCGCCCCCGATGAGGATGCCCGTGACCGGGATGAGCGCGATACCGCGCACCGGGATGAGTCCGGTGAGCAGCAGCACCACGACCACGGGCACGACACCCGCCCCGATCGGCAACGCGGCCCACCACCAGGTGCGGTTGGGCGTGACGCGCCGGCCCGCGGTGCGCACCGCGACCGCGAACATCAGCGCCAGGAAGCCGAGCAGGGGCCCCAGGGAGCGCACCACCCAGCCGATGAGCAGCGAGACGGCCGCCAGCTGGACCGCGGCGCGCACCCCCGCGACGGCGATCTCGCGGGACCGGCCGAGCGAGGCCCACGCGGCGACGGCGACGGCGAACACCAGGAGCACGGCGAGGACGACACCGAGCGTGGGACTGACCGGAAGCAGCACCCGGCCACCCTAGGGGCAATGCCGTTCGGTTAGAGGTTCGATCTGCGGCGCAATGCTCGGCGTTTCGGCTGGTGATACGGGTGCAGCCCTTGTAGTGGTTCTCGGGTCCGCCAAGACTCGTGTTCCTCCACAAGGGCTGCTGTGTCCGATTCTGTCATTACGCATGCCCCCGGTGTGTTTGCCGTGGGGCACCTGGGCGAGTTGACCCAGGTTGTTCCCTTCCATCTCGTCGATGAGGCGCTCGCATCCGCGGGTGGTCTGCAGCAGCGGGTGCGGCGGCTGCCGTCGCGGGTGGTGGTCTACCTCCTGCTCGCAGGCGCGCTGTTCACCGGCCTGGGCTGGACCGGGATCTGGTCCCGGCTGACCGCCTCACTGCCCGCGCCGCTGCCCGTGCCGGCGGGTTCATCGATCACGGCCGCGATGCGACGCGTCGGCCCCAAACCGTTGAAAGCACTCTTCGACCTGGTCAAAGGCCCCGCAGCAGTGGCCGCGACACAAATGACACGGTTCGCGGGCAGACTGGTGGTCGCGATCGACGGCACCCAGATCGCCCTGCCGGACACACCCGCGAACCTGCAAGTGTTCCCCAAGGCGAAGGCAGGACAGAACGGGCCGGCCGGATACCCGATGCTGCGTCTGGTCACGCTGGTGGCCTGCGGGACCCGAACCCTCCTGGACGCCGTCTTCGGCACCGACGCGACCGGCGAACTGACCTACGCCCGCGACCTGGCCACCACCGCGGGCACGACCGGAGCGCTACGGCCCGGAACGCTGCTGCTGGGCGACCGGAACTTCTCCGCCACCGCCTTCGTGAGCACGGTCGCCTCCACCGGCGCGGACTTCCTCATCCGTGCCAAGACCCACACCACGGCTCTCAAGTTGCCGATCGGGCGCCGGCTGCCCGACGGCACGTTCCTGTCCCGCATAGGGGAAGTCACCGTCCGCGTCATCGAGGCCACCATCACTCTCACCCCCACCGACGGCACCGGCAAGCGCCCCGTCACTCGTAGCACCTACCGGCTTGTCACCAGCCTGCTCGACCCGGACGAGGCACCCGCCACCGCACTGGTCAGGCTCTACCGCGAGCGCTGGGAAATCGAGACCAGCTACTGCGAGCTGAAATCGACCATCCTCGGTGGCAGAGTCCTGCGCGGACGCCACCCGGCAGCCGTCACCCAGGAGACCTGGGCACTCCTGGTCGCCTACCAGGCACTACGCACCGCGATGAGCGACGCTGTCCTGCACCGGCCCGACATCGACCCCGACCGCGCCGCATTCACCATCGCGCTGAACACGGCACGTGACCAGATCATCCGTGCGGCCGGCATCATCACCCACACCCGGATCGACCTCGTCGGCCGGATCGGCACCGCCATACTCAACGGCCTCCTACCCGCCCGCCGAGAACGGTCCCGGCCCCGCGTGAAGAAACGAGCGATCAGTTCCAAGTACCGCGCCGTCGGCCGCGACATCGACCATCGCACCCACAAGACCACCGTCCACATCGAGATCCGTACGTTGCCAAACCCGCCAGACGGCTAA
>NZ_NEUF01000115.1 GCF_002910915.1 Streptomyces sp. SM10
CGCCGCCGCGGGCAGCTCGGCCGCGACGGCCGCCGCACCGCCCAGGGTTTCGCGTACCGCGTCGGCGTGCGGTGTGCCGGCGGGCACGGCGTCGGCCATGTCCCGGCTGTAGACCGCGGCGCCGACGGAGCCGAGGATCGCCATCCCCAGGGCACCGCCAAGCTCCTGCCCGGATTCCAGCACGGCCGCCGCCGACCCGGCGCGCTCCGGAGGGGCGGCCCCCAGGGCGAGTTCGTTGGCGAGGGTCATGGCGGCGACCAGCCCGCCCGCGTAGACGGCACCTCCGGTGAGGGCCACCCACAGGGGCGAGTCGGTACGCAGCTGAGCCAGCCAGAGGAAACCGCAGGCGGCGACGAGGAACCCGCCCCCCATGACGTACGCGCGGTCGGTCCGCTGGGCGAGCACGGCAGCCGTGGGCGCCATGAGGGCGACGCCCGCCGCAGGCACCAGGCTCCACAGCGCGGCGGTGAGGGGGCTCTGCCCGAGGACGGACTGCAGGTACTGGGTGAAGAAGACGGCCATGCCCACCGTGGCGAACATCGCGAGCAGATTGGCGAGCACCGGCCCGCCGAAGGCACGGCGTCCCAGGAGGCCGAGGTCGACCATCGGATGCGCGAGGCGCTTCTGGCGGCGTACGAAGACGACGCCGAGCGCCAGGCCGGCGATGACGCAGAGCGCGGGCAGCGGCTCGTAGCCGTGCCGGGCCCACTCCTTGATCCCGTAGATGACCGGGAGGAGGGCACCGAGCGAGAGCACCGCGCTGAGCACGTCGAAACGGTCGCGGGCGCCGGTGGCGGTCTCCGGCACCAGGAAGGGCACCAGCGCGAGCAGCAGCACCATGGCCGGCAGATTGATGAGGAAGACCGAGCCCCACCAGAAGTGTTCGAGCAGCAGCCCGCTGACGACCGGCCCCAGCGAGACGCCGGTGGTCATGACGCCCGTCCAGAGGGTCACCGCCTTGGCGCGCTGCTTCGCGTCGTGGAAGAGGCTGCGGATCAGGGCGAGGGTCGACGGCATCAGGGCGGCCCCGCCGAGGCCGAGCAGCGCGCGTACGCCGATGAGCACCTCGGCGGAGTGGGCGTACGCGGCCGCCACCGAGGCGACGCCGAAGACGGCGGCTCCCGCCAGCACCAGCGCGCGCCTCCCGATCCGGTCGCCGAGGGCGCCCATGACGATGAGCAGGCCGGCGAGCACGAAGCCGTACATGTCCAGGATCCACAACTGCTGTGTGGCGCTGGGCTCCAGATCCTGGCTGATGTACGGGATCGCGAAGTAGAGGACGGAGACGTCCATCGAGACCAGGAGCAGCGGCAGCATCAGGACGCCGAGGGCGGTCCATTCCTTACGGCCCGCGCGGGGGCCGGGCGTGCTCCCGGGTGTGTTCTCGGGCGTTCTCTCAGATGTTTTCTCCATGGACAGCACGGAACCGCCTCGCGACGTACACCGCAAACAGTCACCTAGTGCACCACGCACAACAGCCATCTGGGAGGGGTACCACGACTCCAGGTGCACTAGTACGGTGGCCCTCATGACCGCCGAACCGCCCTACCTCCGCATCGCCGGGGAGATCCGCAGTCGCATCGCTTCGGGCGAGCTCCGTCCGGGCGACCGGGTGCCCTCCACGCGCCGGATCACGCAGGACTGGGGCGTCGCGATGGCCACGGCGACGAAGGCCCTCGCCGCGCTGAACCAGGAGGGACTGGTCCGGGCGGTGCCCGGCGTCGGCACCGTGGTGGCGGAGAGCGGCCGGGACCGCGCGACGGCTCACGGCCGGCAGCTCAGCCGCGAGCGCATCATCCGTACAGCGATCGCGCTCGTGGACGAGGAGGGCCTCGCCGCACTGTCGATGCGCCGCATCGCGACGGAGCTCGGCACCTCCACGATGGCGCTGTACCGCCATGTCCCGAGCAAGGGCGAGCTCGTCCGGCTCATGTCGGAGGCGGTGTTCGGCGACGGCCCGCCCGGCCCACGCCCGACGGGCTGGCGCCAGCTGCTGGAGCGGGAGGCACGCTGGCTGTGGAAGCAGTACGAGCAACACCCCTGGCTGGCCCGGGCCATGGCCCACCTCACCCGCCCGATGGCCTCCCCGAACGCCATGCACTACCTCGAGCGGGTCCTGAGCGCCCTGACCGGCCTCGGCCTCACCCCGAAGCAGATGCTGCACATCCACCTCACGGTGCTCGGATACGCCCAGGGCGTCGCGATGGCCGTCGAGCTGGAGTTCCAGGCACGGCAGGACAGCGGCATGTCGGCGACCGAGTGGATGACGTCGATGGAGCCACGCATGGACGCGATCCAGACGACCGCGGCCTACCCGGTGCTGTCCACGCTCTTCGAGGGGGAGGAGGACTTCGAACTGGACCTGGACACGCTCTTCGAGTTCGGGCTGGCGAGGGTGCTGGACGGGGTGGAGGCGCTGGTGGCGGGCCGGACGTGAGGCCTTGATGTACCTACCTCGAGGGACCTGGTGCACTTCCAGACCATCGAACATGGGACGGACGGTTCGTAGGAGAATAGTGGTGATGAGCACCGTCACCCCCTCGTCCCCCGGCGTCTCCGCCCGGATGAGCCGCCAGGCACGCCGCGACACCAAGCCTGAGGTCGCAGTGCGGAAGTTGTTGCATGCGGCCGGCTATCGCTTCCGGGTGAACGCGCGGGTGCCGAGCATGCCCCGGCGCACGATCGACATCGCCTTCACCCGGGCCAAGGTCGCCGTGATGATCGACGGCTGCTTCTGGCACGGTTGCCCCGCGCACGCCACGCAACCGAAGTCGAACGCTCAGTGGTGGCGGGAGAAGCTGGACCGAAACATGGCCAGGGACCGGGAGACGACCGAGCATCTGACTGCGGCAGGGTGGACGGTGCTGCGATTCTGGGAGCACGAGGCGCCGGACGGTGCCGCCGAGCTGGTCGCGGCGGCCGTCGAGCGTGAACGGCGCACACGGAACAAGGGCGGGGGCCTATGAGCAAGCTGCGGTTCGTCGATGTGTGTGCGGGTGCGGGAGGGCTGGCGCTGGGGCTCGAAGAGGCGGGCTTCGTTCCCGTACTGCTGCTCGACAAGAAGCCGGTGGCCTGCGAGACGCTTCGGCTGAACCGGCCGGCGTGGAACGTCCTGGAGATGGACCTTCTGGACTTCGACCCGGCAGAGCACCAGCACACCTACGATGTGGACCTTCTCTCCGCAGGGCTGCCGCGGGTGAGGTCCAGTGCGACCGCGGCAAGAGCGGAGACGCAGGAGGAGCTGCGGCTGCTGGAGGCCGCGGTGCTGCTCACGCACTCCATCCAGCCCCGCGCACTGCTCATCGAAAACGTTCCGGGGCTTGTGGACGCTCCGGCCTTCGAGGGTGTGCGGGAGTTCATCCGCAAGGAGCTGGAACACCTCGGCTACCGCTTCCGCTGGTTCGTCCTGAACGCCGCTGACTTCGGCGTACCGCAGGATCGCAAGCAGGGGGTGCTCGTCGCGCTGAAGGAGCAGTACTTCGACGCGTTCGCCCCACCGGCTCCGACTGTGGCGACTCATGTTCCCGTGGGTCGTGCGTTGCGTCGATCCATGGCCGCCCGTGGTTGGCCCGGGGTGGACGCCTGGGCAGCTCAGGCCATGAGTGTCGCTCCTACGTTGGTGGGCGGCTCGGACAACCGGGGAGGCGCGGACCTGGGGCCGACGGGGTCGAAGAGGGCGTGGGAACGGATGAAGGTCAACGGCGGAGCGCTGGCCAACGATGTCCCGGGACCTGACGACGCCGTGTCGGGGATGATCAAACTCACCGACGCGCAGACAGCTCTCCTGCAGGCGTTCCCCCGGGAATGGCAGTTCGCCGGAAGGAAGACCGCTCGCTACCGACAGATCGGACACGCCTCTCCCCCACCGGTCGGAGCAGCGCTCGGGCAGGCCGTTGCTACCGCTCTGAACAGCTGATCCCCGAGCGGGCGGCACTCCCCACCGGGATCGGACGGAGTGATCTTGATCGCCGGCTACACTTGCACACCATGACCCGCCCCTCTCCCCCTTCGCTTCCCCCTGCGAAGTTCGCGATCGTCGATCTCTTCGCAGGGCCCGGCGGCCTCGACATCGCCGCCACGGTCATGAAGGACGAGGGCGTCGAGAGCATCGGCGTGGAATGGGACGACGCCACACGTGCCACACGCGCGGCGGCCGGCCTCCTCACCACCGAGGTGAAGGACGTCGCCGCGCTCGGTCCGTGCGACCCCTCGGTCGTCGAGGCGACGGTCCTCACAGGTGGGCCCCCTTGCCAGTCGTTCTCCGTGGCGGGGAGCCTCAAGGGTCATCAGGCTCTGGACGACGTGGTGCGCCTGGCCACGCGGCTGGCCGACCACGAGGACGAGGCGTCGTTCGATGTGGCCTGGAAAGAGGTGAAGACCGAGACCGACGCGATGTCGGACGATCGGACAGGGTTCGTGCTGCAACCGCTGCGCTGGATCATGGAAGCGAAGCTCAAGCGCCGTAGACCGTATGAAGTGATCGTGCTGGAGCAGGTGCCCACTGTGCTGCCGGTATGGAAGCACTTCGTGGACATCCTCCGGAGGGCGGGCTACGCCGCCGAGGCCCATGTGCTGCACACCGAGGATTTCGGCGTCCCCCAGACACGCCGTCGCGCCGTGCTGATCGCTCAGTGGGACCCGGAGGACGTGTACCGGACCGTTGCGTTTCCTGAGGCGACGCACCAACGCTACCGAAAGGGTGCTACCCGTCTCGCCGCACACGGTGGTCGGGAGCAGCACGAGAAGCAGGGGTCGTTGTTCACCGCGCCGCGAAATGGGAAGAGGCCGGTCCAACCTTGGGTCGCCATGCGGGACGTACTCACCGAGCGCCCGCGCGACTTCGAGGTGGTTTCCAACTACGGGTCCGGGGGCGACCCCAAAAACCGTGGGCGCCGCACTTCCGACCAGCCCGCAGCGACCATTACCGGAAAGTTTCGACGCAACAAGATCTTCCTGCTCAAGGAGACCGAGTCCGGAACCAAGGACATCGGCGAAGAGCTTGAGCGGCTCACGCCCGAAGAAGCCGGTCTGCTCCAGTCGTTCCCACGTCGGTACCCCTGGCGTTCCACCGACGTGGCCCAACAGATCGGAAACGCCATTCCACCGCTCCTTTCTCTGCACGTCCTCAGATGTGCGCTCCGACTCGGTCCGCCGGAGAAGGAGTTGATGAAGAAGCTGGCGTCATGGAAACCGCCGCGCCCTGACGCACCGACGGACGAGGGCCTCACCGCGAACACGTGAGCCGGTCGGGGCCCGAGACGACGAGCCCGCCAGAGGATCAGTCGTGGGCGGCCCCGGAGCGACCTCGGTCACGCAACGGCGCCTCTGCGGCGAACCGCGCGAACATCCGCGACAGGAGTTCGAGAGAAGAACGCCGGGCGGTACCGTCGTCCGGTCCTTCCGGGAGGCTCTCCCAAGGCACGGCGGGCATCGACTCCGCATCGGCGATCCACTCGGTGAGCGCGTCGTGCCGAGGTGGATCGTCGGGCGCGATCACCTCGTACATGAGTGTGCTCCCGGCGACGTTGACTGCCGTGCACAGCGCGTTGACCCGATCCCCGAGACGCGTGACTCCAGTGTCGGTGAACCCCTGGAGAGCCGATACCAGGGCCAGAGCAGTGGGCTTGTGATCGATGGCTGACAGCCGGAGCGCGGTATTGATCATGTCCTGGTTCGCGCAGGCGGCCTCTGCCGGCGAGTAGTCGGGCCCGTCACGGAACATCTCGGCCGACCACCAGAGTCGCGCGAAGGCTTGACTGTAGTGCGGGCCGATGAACCTGGCGCTGTTCGTCTTCCTCGGGGCTCCGTCGTCCACCGTGCCGAGCGGCAGGTGTCGCCACAGGACGAAGTCGGGCGCCACGGCCAGGGCGAGGAAATTCCAGAGCCCGGCATCCGCCGCCTCCGCCCGTGTCAGGCGCAGGGTCGCGTGCAGCCGGGGTGCCAGCCAGGCATCGGCGTCGGTCCTGGCCTCGCCGAACCTGTACATCGCCTCCTCGACGATCTCGCGTACCGGGCCGACGTTCCACCGGACGGACTCGTCCTGGATGGGCTTGCTCGCTCGGAGGATCGCCACGTGTGGCAGCTTCTCCTGGCCGGCGCGCACCCCGTGGTTGAGGAAGCCGGTGGCACGATCCCCGGAGAGCAGAGCGAGGCGGTCGGGGATCTCCGTATGCGTACAGGTGATCATCAGCGCGTGCCTTCCTGGGATCGGGAAACGGCACGGATGGTCGCCAGGAGGTTCCTGGGCAACTGGCTACGCCTTCCAGCTGCGAACTCGATCCGCGACTGGACCTCCGCCCATCCTCGACCATCCGCCCGACGGTCGTGTGCCTCTCTCAACGCGTCGGGAAGCGGCAGTCGTGGAAACACCTCCGGCAGCATGACGCGCAGTACCGCCCCGCGCCAACCGGTGGGGAGATGGGGAGTTCCGTCCTCGTCGAATTCGAGGTTGCTGAGAGCGGACTGGAACATGGTCGCCCATGCCTCTCCCGCGACCTGAGCGGAGACGAGTCCTGCGGTCGCCTTCTCCACCGGGCTGCGCGCACCGGACAGCAGCGCGGAGAGCCCCTCGAAGGAGGTGTTGAGCAGGATGGTCGGCAGGTCCCCCGATGTGTCGATCAGCCAGGGTGCGTCGGCGAACGGGCGCAACCACGGCTGCGGACCGTCCCGGAAATCCTCCTCCACGATCTCCAGGTCGCGTTGCCTGGCCGGTGTGCGGGCCAGCAGGTCGACGACCCACGGGACGTCCGTCTTCCCGATGATGCGCCCGTCGACACCGCCGTGGCTACCGACAACGCTTACGTCGAGCAGAGCGCGGGCGGCGTGGGTGGAACGACGCACCCGGACCTCGCCCCTCCAACGCGTCTCATCCCGGCGACGTTCCAGGCGACTCACCACGCGGGTGTTCGTGGCCCCCTCGGTCAGTACTGCGACACAGGTGACCCCCGACCACGGACCGTCTGCCAACTCGTCAACAGGTAGGGAGACTTCCAGGTCCAGCACACCCTCGGTCCAGTCGTCCCGTTCCACCTGGTGGAGAGCGACGACCTGATCGCGCTGCGAGATCAGCGAGAGCTGCAGCGGCTTCCCGTCCATGCTCGCCCCTCGAACGCTGGCCTCGATCTTCCCCACCAAAGTCGGGTACGCGTATACAGCACTCACGCCGAGGCCTCCCCCACCTGCTGGATGTCCACGATCACACCGGCCATGGCCGCGGCCACCGGATGGCTCCCCACGGCAGTGACACCGCTGAAGCGCGCGGACCGCACATCCGGATCGATGACCAGCCTGCCCTCGACGACCCGACAATTCTCGGTCGGTGACAGCTCCGCCCACTCGAGCGAGGGGCGTCCGCCCGATCGCACGTCGAACTTGACCACCGGCAGCAGTTGCCAGCCGACCTCTCGTTGTGGCACGTCCAGCGTCACGTCCAGGGTCCAGGCCCCGGCCGCATCCACCTTACCGACCACCCGGTCCACGAGCGGATGACGCCGACGACCGCTCGTGGCCGACGGCAGGTCGAGGCGTAGCAACTTTCGGAGGATCTCGTGGCCGACCGGGCTCCGGCCGACGGCCCGTCGACCGATCACGCCCCTCAGCGCCGTGTCCATGGCAGTGTTGAATTCGGACAGACGGCGAGGAGCATTGACGTAGGCCGCAGTGAGTTCCTCGGTCACCCCCCACCTGTCGTGCTCCGGCGGCTCGGCGGCGCGCAGGAATTCTTCGGCGGCATGTGTCGCCGTACTGTCGTCGCCCGTCGCGAAACCAGCGAGCAGAACGGCCTGGAACGGGTCCACTCCGACTCCCAGGTTCCGTGGGGGACGTGCCGTGACGGTCATCCGGTTCCCACGCATGCACACGATCCGGCTGTGTTGTTCGTCCCCGTCCTCAGCCGGAGTGACCAGAAGTACGGCACGGTGGCTGGTGCCCGCAGCCCTGCGTCCGGCTGTCCGCAGCGGCGGGACGGTGAGAGCGACGTCCTTGGAAGCGACCTGTCCGGCTTCCGTGAGCTCGTCGACCGTCTCACCGTCGATGTAGGCACGGAGTGCGTGCACGAGCGCGGGGTGCCGGTCGAGCGGGTCGATCCGACGTTCCCCGCCTACCACTTCACCATTGCGAAAGGCCCGTACCGATGCCTCGAGCAGGGGCTGGGCCGAGCGACCCGAGGTCATGGCGGCCCAGAAGTTGTCGGAGAGCGCCCGCCCGAGAGCAGCGTGCAGGTCCTCCAACGTGTCACTGCCGCCGGCCGCGTCATGGGCGCCGACGACAAGGAAGGAGGTCCCAGGATCGTCACTGTCCCGCTCGAGCCGCAGATCCTCGACCACGCGTTCATCCGCCCACCAGGAGCGGGAGACCCCCTCGTGCGCCTTCTCGGTGTCCGGCTCGCCCAGCCATGCGGGACCTGCGTATGCGACACCCGCGACCTCACGCCAGGGAAGGTCGAGGCGCCCGACGACCCGACGAGCGGTACGTCCTTCGTGCGCCTCGGACAAGGTGCTGTTGATCAGCACCATGCCGAGCCGACTGGCTGCCCACAGAGTTGCTTTGCCCAGCCCGTAGGAACCGCCCGCCCGATCGTTGCTCTTGTGACTGTCCAGCTGACGGCGGACGACCGCGGCGTACCGGCCGTCCCCGTACTCGGGTCCGGTCAACCCGGAAGCGTTGTAGTCGTCGATCCGCAGAAGCAGAAGCGAGGCATTCTCGCGCAGGGCCCGAAGGCCCTCGGTCAGGACCCGACCAGCCTTCTGCCCGGACTGCGAGGCCGCCGTGTAGTGGGGTTCCAGTTCGTCCCACTTCAGCGCGGAGAGGAAGGAGTGCAGGTGCTCACCGGTCAGCTCGTGCAGGGTGAAACGCACGCGCACCGAGCGGCTCGGGTCGAGCCGTTCGTCCAGCGCGTTCTGCGTGACCTCCCGAGCCAGCACGGACAGGTTGGCGTCGAACGCGAAAGCCGCGGCGTTGCCGTACTCCCGGCCGCCGTCGTGGTGAGCGAGCCGGTGGTACCAAGCGATCGGCCGGTCCGAACCGGCGTCGGCGTCCCTGGTGATCAGAGTCGCGACATCCGTTTCCAGGATCTCCGCGATCTTGACCATCACCTCGGCCCGCGGCTGAGCTCTGCCCGTCACCCACGCCGACACGGCGGCGCGCGTCAAGCCCAACTGCTGGCCGAGCCCCTGCTGCGACAGGCCCTTGCGGCGGAGCTGCCGCCCGAGCCACACACCGAAGTCCTCGCTGTCCTCCATCGACCCACTCCTTCTTCATGCCGAGCGGGGACACACGGTAGCACCGCACTTGACGTAAGTGCTTCGTCAAATGTCATTTGACGCACACGTCTCGCTCGAGCGCCAGCAGGGGCTGATCTTATTCATTCCCCTTCCGATCGGCTTGCCGATCACGCGTGCTAGTGTCTGTGTTGGCAACTCCCAACCCGGTCAGGGCCGTTGAGGGATACGCCTCCCGATGGCAGGAGAGCTCTGCCTCACGTTCGGTCACAAAGCGGTCTTTACGTGCACCAACCGGTCGAAAGTGCTCGCTGGTGCACTCACAGGGAGGGGAACCCCACATGATCGATGACGGCGACGCCTGGATGTCCTGGTTCATCCGCAAGTACGACGGTCTCGAGGACCCGGAACTCCGGGCCGAGCTCCTGACGTGTCACGGCATCCACCCCCAGGTCCTGGCTGCGGGGCGGAAGCGGCTCGCCCGGCTCTCACGCGCCACCGCACCCACGGAGCAGGTCGCCACCCCCTCCGACCCTCCCGTGCGGCGCGCCTCGCGGGCCACCCGGCGCCCCACCACCCCCCGGCGCGCCGGTCGCCCACGCACCTACCAGGTCACTCGAAGCACCCGTCACACCCACACGAACGGGCGGACCACGACCGTCGTGACGACGGTCGTCACTGTCACCACGATCACCACGGTCACGACTACCGACAGCTGAGCCCCCACCCCTCCACTTAGCAACTCGCCCTTGTTTCCCGGGGTGCCGGCGTAGTCGCCGGCACCCCGCTCCCCCCGCGCGTCCTCGGTTCGTTCTCTCCCTAGAGACAGGTGTCTCATGACCGACCGGCAGTTCGCCGACTCTCCGCTCCCGCCCGTGATCGAGACCGTGATCCGGCAGTCCGCCACCGTCCTGAAGACCTACCAGGTAGATCCGGGGCTGATACAGGAGCACGCCAACGGCGAGCGTCGAATCACCCAGGGCGGCTACGGGGAGCGCCAGTTGTACGAGCTCGTACAGAACGCGGCGGACGAGATCGCGGCGGCTCCTGGCGGCAAGCTGCATGTGGTTCTCACCGATACCCATCTCTACTGCGCGAACGTGGGCAGCCCTGTCACACCGGAGGGAGCTGAGACGATCCTGCGGATGAGCGTTTCCCGTAAGCGCGGCGGGCAGATCGGCCGGTTCGGCGTCGGCGTCAAGTCCGTGCTCTCGGTGAGCGACTCTCCCCAGTTCTTCAGCGGGAACGGCGCTTTCGGCTTCGGCTTCGACAAGGACTGGTCCGCTGCCGAGATCGCGCAGGCTCTCGGTCGGCAGGCCGATCTCCCCATGGACACACCGGTGTTGCGCATGGCCCGCCCTCTCGACGTCGAGCAGGAACGAGCCGACGACGACACCCTGGACAAGCTGCTGCACTGGGCCACGACTGTGGTCCGCCTGCCCCTGGTGAAGGACAAGGGTGCCGCTGAGCGCCTCGGCCGCGACATCGTCGGCCACAAGGGCCCCAACGGACGCGTGACCGATGCCTTCCCTGCCCACTTCCAGTTGTTCTCCCCACATGTCGGTGAACTGTTCCTGCATGACCGGCGCTTCATGCCGCCGGTCCGCCGAGAGCTCTCGATCGAGCACAAGGGCAACTATCGGACGCTGAGGGAGGTGGCGAGCGGCACCAAACAGACCACGGAGCAGTGGAAGGTCTTCTCTGCCTCCTACTCCCCTACCGGCGAGGCCGAGGAGAGCGCGGGCGAACTGCACGGCCGGCCCGTGCTGGAAGTGTCCTGGGCGGTTCCCGAGTACACCGTGCGTAGCGGCCTGTATACCGTTCCTGTCGGCAAGGGCTCTTTCTGGGCGTTCTTTCCCACCAAGTACGAGGTGTCGTTGACCGGCATCCTCAACGCGCCATGGAAGACCAACGAGGACCGCCAGCACCTCCTCGACGGCAGCCCCTTCAACCGTGAGCTTCTGGAGGTGGCAGCGCGGCTGGTGGTCAATACCCTGCCCGCGCTGGTGCCCGCCGACGATCCCGCCGCCTACCTCCCCCTGCTGCCTGGCCGAGTCAAGGAGAAGCTCAACTGGGCCGACGAATACTTCCTGCGTCGCTTGTGGGATTACGCAGCCGAAAGCCCCTCCCTGCCTGACCAGGACGGTGTGCTCCAGCGGCCTCGCGAGCTCTTCATCACGCCGCCCAACCTCGACAAGGAATGGGTCCAGATCTGGGCCGAGTACAGCGGTCGCCCCGCCGGCTGGCTCCACCCGTCCGTCGACGCGTCCGACACCGCTGTCCGGCGCGGCAAGATGAACCACATCCTGGAACAGGCAGGGAAAACGCCTGAGAGTGTCAAGGACTGGCTCGAGGCCCTTGTCTCCGACGGTTCCGCGGAGGCCTCGACCCACGCCATCGAGATCCTCTCCCTGATGGTGCTCAAGGACCAGGCCGGACGGCTGCGCGGCGATTCGGAGATCACTACTGCGGCTCGCCGGGCGAAAATCGTCCTGACCGAGGACCACGGGATGGTCGCCCCCGTCGCCGGAGAAATCTTCCACCGGACCTCCGCCGACGCTCTACGTGACGACATGGTCTATGTGCACTCGTCGATCTCCGAGCGTCCGGAGATGTCCAGACACCTGCATAACATCGGCATCAGGGTCGCCGACGCACAGGGGCGGTTCGAGGGCGTCCTCGACCAAGGCTTCGACCACTACGACACGGACGCCTGGTCCAACTTCTGGGTCCTGCTCCGGAGCGCCGGGGGCAGCGCGCAGTCCGACCGCATCCGCGCGAAGGTGCCGAAGCCTCTGGAGACGCTGCGCGTCCGTACCTTGGACGGTCGGTACCGACCGATGCGCGACTGTCTCCTTCCGGGTCCGGTGGTACCCGCCGACGGCAGTCGGGACAGGGGCGTCACCGTCGACATGAGCTTCCACGACAGCGACAGGCCGGTGTTCCGCGACTTCGGGCTGTCCGACCGTCCCGCGGGCGGCCACCGGCCGCAGGGCGAGACCTGGTTCGAGGAGTACCGACAGGCTGTACACGAAAAGCACCTTCGGGACCTGCCGAGCACCTCGCCGCGCCCCAACATCTCCCGCCTCACGGTGGAGGGTGCCGCGACCCTGGGCCCGCTGCACCTGCTGCCGGTTCTGTCCGAGGAGGGCCGCGCCGCCTTCGTGTCGGCCATGCCTCCGAGCGATATCTCGCAGCACTGGCAGATGCGGTACGGGACCAACGCAAACACCCGCAAGCCAGTGGTGTCTCCGCTGCGATGGATGATCTACAAGCACGGCCTCGTACGCACGTCCATGGGTCTGACCCGCGTGCGTGACGCCGTCGGGCCCCAGCTCAAGACGTTTCACTCCGTGCTGCCCGTCGCCGAGGTCTCGGACGAGCTGGCGCGCCGGCTGGGGATGCCTACGAGCACCGATGAGGTGCCCTCCCGTCGCTGGGGCAAGCTGCTGGACCTTCTCCTGCAGAGCGAGGACGACGCGTTCATCGGTCACGCCTATGCCCTCCTGCACCGCGTCGAGTTCGAGTTCCCGGAAGACGTACTCACCCGGTGCCGCGTGGGGAACTCCTGGGAAGGTCGGCCGGACGACGAGATCGCCGTGGCGACGAGTACGCCGGAGTTCAAGGAACTCGTCCGTGAAGGGCTTCCCGCGCTTCTGGTCGCCGACAAGGCCGACGCCGCCTCGGCCAAGGCGATGATCGAGGACTGGGGCATGCGGAAGGTCTCCGATGTCATCAGCCGGGAGATCGACCCGATGAAGACCGGACGGGCCTCCGCCCTCCTAGAGGAATTTCCCACGGTCAAGGCCCGCCTCGGCCAGGCCGGAAGCAACTACAAGATCCAGCGCTGCTCCGAGCTCACGCATGTCATGCGTACGCCCATGGGCAGCAAGCGCAAGCCCCTCACGTTCGCGAGGAAGGGGTACACCCTCTTCGTCCTGGACTCCCTCGACCGCCTCCAGGTGCTGCAAGCCGCCGACGAGGAGTTCAAGTGGGGCTTCGGGCCCGCAGGGTGCAGCCAGGCACTCGCCCTGCAGGAGAAGCAGGAGCACGATCAGGCTCTCCAGAGGCGGCTACGCGCAGTCCGTGAGGCCGAGAGCGTCATCGACAAGATCGCTCTGCTCATCGGTGAGGAGGCGCTGCGTGGCGGGCTTCCGCCTGGGCTGATGGAGAGCGAGATCCACGAGCACGGGAGCGAGCCCAGCCCTCGGCGCGTCGCCGAGATGGCGTTCAACGCCCACGGCGAGGCGATCCTGCGGATCCACTCCCACGACCTGACACTGCACTTCCCCACCCGGGCACCCGCGTCCTTCAGCGGTGGCCAGAAGGCCTTGCTGTTCGTCAGCGACCTCGGTTTC
This sequence comes from Streptomyces sp. SM10, assembly GCF_002910915.1. Lineage (GTDB taxonomy): Bacteria > Actinomycetota > Actinomycetes > Streptomycetales > Streptomycetaceae > Streptomyces. Next base: position 13,577 of record NZ_NEUF01000115.1, read on the forward strand.
CCGGACTCCTTCGCCGGAGCTCAGGTGCCCTCCCTGGACGCACGCCTGGAGGTGGAAGGACCGACGGAATTCCCCGCTCTCCACTCGTACCAGGAGGACCTCGCCCAGGCGCTGCTGGGTCTGTTGGAGAGCCCACTGCCTCAGCGCGGCATGCTCAGCCTGCCGACGGGAGCCGGCAAGACGCGTGTCACGGCGGAAGGCGTGATTCGTTGGATCCGGGACCGCCAGGACCTCCCGGGTCCGGTCCTGTGGATCGCTCAGACGGAAGAGCTGTGCGAGCAGGCCGTGCAGAGTTGGAGCTTCGTCTGGTCGAAGGTGGGTCCTGAGCACCCCCTCGTCATCAGCCGGCTGTGGGCGTCGAACGAGGCCACCCCGGTCGACGGGCGACCACACCTGGTCGTCGCGACCGACGCCAAGCTGGACCGCTGCCTGATGGATGACAAGTACACCTGGTTGCGGGATTCCGCCTCGCTCGTCATCGTCGACGAGGCGCACACCGCGATGTCCAAACGCTACACACGGCTTCTCGAGCAACTCGGGCTCACGCACCACCGGACAGGCCGCCACCTTGTCGGCCTGACCGCGACCCCGTACAAGAACAACGCGGAGCTGACCCGGCTCCTGGTCCAGAGGTTCGGCAACCGGCTGGACACCGGGGTCTTCGACGGAGATCTGTCCGTCGCCATCAAGTCGTTGCAGCACCTCGGAGTGCTGGCCCAGGTGAAGCACCGCGAGCTGCAGGGCGCCGCGATCTCCCTCACCGCTGATGAGCGCGCCCAGTCCGAGACGTTCGCCACCTTGCCCAAGGGTGCGGAACAACGGCTCGCCGAGGACCACGACCGTAGTCAGCGCATCGTCGACGAGATCGCCGCCATGCCCTCCGACTGGCCTGTTCTGGTGTTCGCCACCTCCGTCGCCCACGCCAAGCTGCTGGCAGCAAAGTTGGGGGACAGGGACATCAAGGCCTCGGCCATCGACTCGAGCACGCCCACCAGCGAACGCCGCCAGCGGATCAACGACTTCCGCAAGGGCAGGACCCAGGTGCTCACGAACTACGGCGTGCTGACCCAAGGCTTCGACGCGCCGGCCACTCGTGCGGTCGTCGTCGCCCGTCCGACCTACAGCCCCAACATCTACCAGCAGATGATCGGACGCGGTCTGCGCGGCCCGAAGAACGGCGGCAAGGAGAGCTGCCTGATACTGAACGTCCGGGACAACATCACCAACTACGGTGAGGACCTCGCGTTCACCGAGTTCGAGTACCTGTGGGACGAGGCCCGGTGACGTACGCACTCCCCACCGAACATCGGCTCACCTCCGCTCAACAGGCCGTGGTGGACCAGCCCTGGGACGCCCGGGTCCTGGTCACTGCCGGTGCGGGCGCCGGCAAGACGTACACCCTGGTGCGACGGCTCGACGTGCTGGTGGAACGCGAGGAACTCGAGGCGGGAGAGATCCTGGTCCTCAGTTTCTCCCGTGCCGCCGTACGCGAACTCACCGAGCGGATCGAGCGGGACGCCGCCGCCGCGCAACGCATCCGGGTGCAGACATTCGACGGCTGGGCCTCCGCTCTGCTCCACCGCGCCTACCCGGACGTGGACTGGGGCACGTACACCTTCGACGGCCGGATCGAAGCCGCCACCGAGGCGATCGACAGAGGCGCGGTCGAAGGCGGGGAGTACGTGCCCGCCCACGTGGTGATCGACGAGGTTCAGGACCTCGTGGGCGTCCGTCGGGAAATGGTCGAAGCCCTGCTCGACCGCTTTCAGGAGAACAGCGGGTTCACCGTGGTGGGTGACTCGGCTCAGGCCGTCTACGGGTTCCAGGTGTCCGATCCGGAGCAGCGGGCCGAGGAAACCGACCGGTTCCTGGAGTGGGTGCGGGCAACGTTCGGCGAGGACCTGGTGGAGCTGCACCTGGGCGACAACTTCCGGGCCCGCAGTGAGGTGGCGCGGCTGGCTCTGCCCTACGGCGTCCAGTTGCAGGCGATGCCTCGCGATCGGGCCACGGTCGTCGACGAGGCGGAGCGCATTCATGGTGACCTGCGGGCTTTGCTGTTGTCGACGCCGAATTTCGGAAGCCTTGATGACGAGTTCGTGCAGGCTGCTCTGCGTGAGTACCCCGACACCACTGCCATCCTGTGTCGGGACAACGGCCAGGCCTTGACCTTGTCCGGCATTCTGGCCGCCGCCGACGTCCCTCACACTTTGCAACGCTCCGCCCGCGAGCGCTCCGCCCCTGTATGGATCGCCGAACTCCTAGCCTCGACCGGTTCGACCGATCTCTCCCAGGAGCGCTTCGCGGAACTGCTGGTCGACCTGCGTATCCCGATCGGCTCCGCGCCAGAAGCGCTGTGGCGGTCGGTCCGCAAAGTTGCGCGGGGGCGCGGCAAGGGCACCGTCGACGTCGTCGCACTGCACCGCGCGCTCGCCGAAGGGCGGCTGCCCGATGAGCTCACCGCGGCTCAACCGTCCCCTCTCGTCATATCGACCATGCACCGGGCCAAGGGCTTGGAGTTCGACCGGGTCCTGGTCGTCGAACCACGTGTGCTGAAGGAACCCGCCCCGGTCAAGAAGAAGAAGTTCGACTACGACCCCGCCGCAGAGGCCCGACTGCTGTATGTGGCCATGACAAGAGCCCGCGACGATCTCCACATCCTGGATTCTCCCAACTCGTGGCTCATCCGCAAGGACAAGAGGATCGACCGCTGGTATCTGGGTGGTCGCAGCACCTGGGCACGGAACGGCATCGAGCTGATCGGTTCGGACGTGTCCCACGAGCAGCCGCCGGGCACAGAGGGTTTCCGACACGACCCCGAGGACCTCTGGCGTCACCTGGTGACCGGTGTCGCCCCTGGCTCCGAGGCCGAGCTGGTCCTGTTGCACGACATTCCCATTGCCGAGGACCAGTCTCCCCCGTACGCGGTGGTGGTCGGTGGCCGGCGGGTGGCAGTCGTGTCGGAGCGCTTCCGGACCGGCCTGTACCGCATGCTGCGCCGGACCGCGCACTCGGAGATCGATCATTGGCCACCTCTGATCACCGGCCTCCGGATCGACTGCGTGGAAAGCGTGGCGGGCAGCCCTGCAGCCACCGAAACCGCGGGGCTGGGGAACCACGGCGCCTGGGTCGCACCTCGGCTCTGCGGCCTGGGACGCTTTCAGTGGTACACGGACCGAACCGAGGGGGACGCATGAGCGGGTCTACTCACCAAGCGCACTACGAGGTGCGCGAGTCGCTCGTCGACGCCCTCCGGAAGGATCTACTCGGTCCTGTGGGCGGCGCGGAGGAAGTGCTCACGGATGACGCACCGATCACCATGTACCCGGTGGGTGTGCTCTTCCCTCGCTCCCGCCCCGACCGGTCGAGCAGTTCGTCCCCGGCCGGGACTGCCGACCAGGGGGAACTGGAAGCCGAGCGGGACGGCATCGACACGGTTCCGCTCGGCGTCCGGCGGGACGCCGAGGAGGGACCGGGCGATCTGGGCGTCTCGCTCGCGAACGTGCGGATGCCCTCGTCCATCGGCCTGACCTTCGCCGTGGACCCGACCGTGTCCGGTTGGATCCGGTTGAGGACGCGCGCGGCCGTCTACGTGCCGGAGGATGCCGAGGGGAAACCGGTGGCCGCGAAGCGGACCGAGGCACGCAGCACCAAGGCCCAGCGGGAGCATTGGCGGCGCTCCGCCCTGGTCATCGAACCCGTCGATGTGGATGTCACCCGGCCGGGGATGCTCGATCCCTTCGTTCTTCACCCAGGGCTGGACCTACGCGTGCTGGTCCGCCCCCGATCCGCGTCGGACGGGACGGTGACCGTGACGGTGACGGTCGTCAACAGCCTTGAAGTGGGACAGTTCGATCTCCGCGACGCGCATTGCTTCTACCAGCCGCAACTGACTGCCACGGCGAGGGACGACCGGAGCCCGGTGTTCGTGGTCCGGCCGGCCACCTCGGGTGCGGTCGACTCGGAGCAGGCCTTGAGCCGGCTGTTGCACCGCCATGTGCCGAGTTTCGCCATCGGTCACGGCTGCGCAGCGCATTGGGACTGGACACCTCCGCCGGTGGGCTCCGTCCCGACCGAACGTCCCACGGTCACCGCCCTGCGGACGGAGTTCATCCCCTCCTACGAGGTGCTGCTGACCGACTCCAACCCTGGGATCGACGACAAACCACTGGCCATGTATCGGTTGGGGACCGCCCCGGCAACAGAGGTCGTGGCGGCACTGCGCGCCCTGTTGGAGGGTTACGAGCGGTGGATCGACACTCAGGAGGACCAAGCTCTCCGGCTAGGAGGGACGGAGGACGGCCAGGCTGCGGCTGATCAACTCCTCCTGTGCCGCCGCGCTCTGCTCCGCATGCGCGAAGGCGTGGATCTGCTGGAGGACGCGGATCGACCGGACATCATGCAGGCGTTCCGCCTGGCGAATCTGGCGATGGCCGATCAGCGGGCGCGCACCGTGTGGATCAAAGAAGGAAGGTCCGGACGACCGGACGAGCAAGCGGGGCGGTGGCGACCCTTCCAGCTCTCCTTCATGCTGCTCTGCCTGGCGGGAATCGTCGATCCGGGCCATGACGACCGCGAGGTGTCGGACCTCCTGTGGTTCCCCACGGGCGGCGGCAAGACGGAGGCCTACCTCGGTCTGATCGCTTTCACCACCTTCCTTCGACGGCTGCGGGACGGGGCCTCCGGGGCCGGAGTCACCGTACTCATGCGGTATACACTCCGGCTGCTCACGCTCCAACAGTTCGAGAGAGCCGCTGCGCTGATCTGTGCCATGGACCTGCTACGCGCTTCCGATCCGGCGAGGCTGGGGCACGAAGAGATCTCCATCGGCATGTGGGTGGGCCGTTCGGCGACCCCGAACACGTTGGTGGTGGCCGAGGAGAAACTGGCGGACCTCGTACGCAACGAGGCGCTCCAGTTGCAGACGGAGAACCCGGTCCAACTGCGCAACTGCCCTTGGTGCGGCGACCCGATGCGGCCTCGTGACTACGCGGTCGACAAGGATGCCCGCCGCATGACGGTGAACTGCCCCTCGATCACGTGCGAGTTCCGCCGAGGACTACCGGTGCACCTCGTCGATGAGGCCGTGTACGCCCATCGTCCGACCTTGGTCATCGCCACCGTCGACAAGTTCGCCTCGATGCCGTGGCGGCCCGCGTCAGCTGCTCTGTTCAACCGGGATGTCGATGGCGTCAGACCTCCCGAACTCATCGTGCAGGACGAACTGCACCTCATCTCGGGGCCCCTCGGCACTCTCACCGGCCTGTACGAAACCGCGGTCGACGCGCTGGCCGATCGTCCCAAGGTCATCGCTTCGACGGCTACCATCCGTCGCGCCGGCGAGCAGGGCACCCGGCTGTTCGACCGTACTGTGCAGCAGTTCCCACCCGGCGGTCTTGACGCAAGGGACTCCTGGTTCGCCGTCGAGACACCCCGCGAACGTAAGGCGGCACGTTGCTACGTCGGACTCCTGACCTCCAGCACAAGCCAGGCCACCTTGTTGATCCGGGTCTACGCGGCTCTGCTGCACCAAGCCCACGCCCACGATGCCCCACCCGAGGTGAAGGACGCCTACTGGACCCTGGTCGGCTACTTCAACAGCTTGCGGCTGCTGTCTGCAGCTGAGCTCCAGGTCCTCGACGACGTGCAGGAACGGCTGGGCCACGTAGCGGCCCGAGAAGGCCGCGAGGCACGCCGTGCGGACGCCCTCACAGAGTTGAGCAGCCGGGCAAACGCCAGTGACATCTCCCGCAGGCTGAAGGACATCGAACGACGCCACCCCGATCAGGCGGCACTCGACGTCCTGCTGGCCACCAACATGATCTCCGTCGGTGTCGATGTGGACCGACTCGGGTTGATGGCCGTCATGGGACAGCCACAGACGACCGCCGAGTACATCCAGGCAACGAGTCGGGTCGGTCGGCAACACCCGGGTCTCGTCGCGATCATGCTCAACTCCACCAGGTCGCGAGACCGCTCTCACTACGAGGATTTCCAGAGCTTCCACTCCGCCCTGTACCGCGAGGTGGAGTCCACCAGCGTCACCCCGTTCTCCGCCCGCGCCCGGGACAGAGGCCTTCACGCCGTGGTGGTGGCCCTGGCCCGCTTGATGCTGCCCGCCGCTCGAGCCAACGAAGCAGCAGCTCATGTGGAGGACTTCCGCACCGATCTCCGGGACGAGGTCGGGAAGGTCCTGCTGGACCGGGTCTCGGCGGTCGAGCCGACCGAGCTCGAAGCCACCGCGGCAGCCTTCGAGCAGTTCGTCGAATGGTGGTGCGGCGAGGCACGCGAGCACCCCAACCTTGTCTACGAGGCTCCACGTGGTTCGCGCAACCCCTCCCTGCTGGCCAACTACGACGACGAGTCGATCGACGCGTCGCCGTGGAAGACACTGTGGAGCCTGCGAGACGTGGACGCCTCGTCCACCTTCTTCGAGGAGCGCTGACCATGGGACCCGCACCACATCGCACTCGTCGTCGTGGCCTTCCCACAACAGCGGCACGTACCGCCCGCAGGCTCGGGGAGATCCGGCGCGCCCAGCTCATCACGACGTACGGTGTCGGAGCCATGATCGCTGTGGAGAACGAGTCGTTCCTCATCCGTGGTATCGACTCGTGGGACGTTTCCGAGGCGCCGTTCATCTCGGAGCCCCGCCTGGCGCGGCAGCTGGGCGTCTCCGGATTCCGTATGCCCCCGGCTCCCGATTCCGACTCGGCCCGGGACGGCGTGCGGGCCGTGCGCTTCCCGGAAATGTACTCGTGCCCTCACTGCCACCAACTGCAGCCTTACCGTAAATTCAACTCCCCTGCACGACGGGCCGAGTGCTCGACGTGCCAGGAAAGCCTGGTCCCCTCCCGATTCGTGATCGCGTGTTCGCACGGTCATCTGGAGGACTTTCCGTACTGGAAATGGGTCCACCGGGGGAACCGAACCGGCTCCGGGAGCTGCGGAGGCCAACTGACCTTTCAGTCCGACGGCTCGACCGCATCCTTGCGAGCCGTACTGATCGGCTGCAGTTGTGGCGTGGAAAGAGTTTCCATGGAGGGCTCGTTCCGACGCCAAGCCCTCAGGGACCTCGGCATCCGGTGCGGCGGTCGGCGCCCCTGGCTCAAGGACGCTCCGGCCGAGAGCTGCCAGGAACCACCACGTACCCTCCAGCGTGGTTCGTCCTCGGTCTGGTTCCCGGTCATGTACTCCGCCCTGTCCATCCCGCCCTACAGCCAGGGCATCGCCAAGCTCGTAGCGCCGTTCTACGACGGCTTGAAGGAGGAGGAACCCTCCTCCATCAAGACGTTCGTACGCGTCATGAAGCTGCTGCTCCACCACCCGAAATTCAGCGACGACGACGTGGTGGCAGAGGTCGAACGGAGGCGTGCGGCCGAGGCCGCCGCAGCGGAACAGGTGGACGAAGCGGAAGCCGTCAAACGCGTCGACGACTACCGGCGCCAGCTCTACGAGGGCGAGTACAGGAGCCTGTCCACGCCTCATCCCGAAGATGCGGAGGAGGAACAGGAGTTTGTGTGCGAACCGCCGTCCGACTCGATCGACGCCCTACGCTCGTCCCATGGGCTGACGCAGGTGATGCTGGTCAAGCGGCTGCGCGAGGTACGAGCGCTGCAGTCGTTCCGTCGTGTCGAAGAGCCGAGTCCGGCCGACTCCCCACTGCGCCAGGCCGAGATCTCGTTGACGAAACAGAATTGGCTTCCGGCTTTCGAAGTGAGCGGCGAAGGTGTGTTTCTTCGCCTCGACCCGGAACGACTCCGGACCTGGGAGGAACACCCGGCGCAGGTCGCTCGTGCCACACGTATCCGTGACAACCACGAGAGACTCCTGTCTGCCCGGGCGGGCGACTCGGACAAGCAGATTCCTCCTTCACCGGCCACGGCCCGCTTTCTCCTTCTGCACGCCTTGGCCCATACGCTGATCAACGAATGGAGTCTCGACGGCGGTTATCCGGCCGCGTCTCTGCGCGAGCGGCTCTACAGCGACGAGGACATGGCAGGCGTGCTCATCTACACAGCCACCAGCGACTCCGCCGGTAGTCTCGGCGGCGTTGTCGCACAGGGGGAGCCGGGCCGCCTCGACAACTCTCTCCGAGCCGCTCTGCAACGTGGCAGTTGGTGCTCGAACGACCCTCTCTGCATGGAGTCGGAGTCGAGCGGCGCTGACAGCCTGAATCTCGCCGCATGCCACGCGTGTCTTCTTCTTCCGGAGACGAGCTGCGAGAACAACAACGTACTGCTCGACCGCACTGCCTTGGTCGGAACTCCGGATGGTCAGGTGCCTGGCTTCTTCACCTTCTGACCCTCGGCACGTGAGCGGTCGGACCGCGCAATTCCGCCGGCAGGTGCGCGCTGTGATCCACTGGCCGCTCCGCTCACTCCGGCGGGGCGCAACGCGCTCCCGGATGGCGCGCAGTTCTGCCCTTGAGCTCGACGCGTGAGCCGGCCCTCGGTCTCGGCGTTCACGAAGCTTGCCCGCCGCCGGCAAGCTTCGTGAACGCCGACCACGCCTGACGGGAGATCGACAGGCCTCGCCTCTCCGTGTCCTTCGAGTCCCGGACGAGGACGCCCTCGGTGCTCACGGCGACCTCGACGCAGTTGTCGCCGGAGCTGCCGCTGTAGCTGCTCTTGAACCAGGCCAGGTCCGTGGTGCTCATAGTGCTCCTCGCATCTGCTCCAGCAGGCTGACCGTGGCTTCGCGACCGAGGGCCTGCGAGCGCAGCTTGCCATAGCGCTGGAGCATCGCGCTCACGTCCTTCGGCGACGTGATGAGAATGCTGGACTGTTGGCCCTCGGAGTAGCCGACCCACTCGTGCAAGTGGGTCTCCGCGAGGTACATCAGGCCGTCGATGCCCGCGTGGTCGTACTGGCGCAGGGGCATCACCTGGATCTCCACGTTCCGCCGCCCGCCCTCGCTCAACAGATGGTCCAGCAACCGGCGGGTCACGTCGGGGCCGCCCATGTGCCGTTCCAGCAATGCCTGCTCGATGACGAAACTGAAGGCCGTGTTCGGCCTGTCGATCAGGAGCTGCTGCCGTTCCAGTCGGGCGATCACCTGACGCTCGATCTGTTCGGTGGACAGGGGCGGCAGCCGTCGCTCGAAGATGGCGCGGATGTATGCCTCGGGTTGCAGCAGCCCCGGGATCGCCCGGCACTCGTACGCGCACAGCGTGATCGCCTCCTCCTCGATCCCCGCCCACTGCAGGAACCACGACGCCAGCCCCGCCTTCCGCGTCAGGCTCCTCGCCGCTGCTGCCAGCACCCGCGCAGCCGTCGCGCCCAACGCTTCCTCCGAGCGGTCCAGCAGGTCCCTCGGCGGGAAGCGTTTGCCCTGCTCGATCTTGGCGATGTACGCCGCCGAGTACTGCACCAGGGGTGCGAACTGTTCCTGTGTCAGGCGGGCCTCGTCCCGCAGTGCCTTGAGTACCGCACCGAAGGTCCTGAGGCTGTCGGACAACTCAGGATCGCCGCAGCCTCCACCCCTGCCCCCGACGTTGTCCGTGGTCATCCGGGCCCGTGTCTCCCTGTTCCGGGTCCACTCGCGTGGCCCCACCCGTGCCGCACCGCAGCAACGCCCGCGCTGCGCAACGCCTGACCTGACCCATGGTTACGTATCGTGACTGCCCCAGTCCAGCGGGTGAACCCGTACAAGCTCATCTGTATCGGTGCCGTGCCTGCCGCCGGTCTGCACATCCCCGCAGGCTGAGTCCCATGTCAGCCCCTCACACCCAATCGCCCGCCGTCTCGCGCGTCTTCGCCCAGCGCTTCTCAGCCACCCGGCGCGGAGCCCGCCTCGCGCGCCTGCTTGCCGCGCTTCAGCTCGTCGAGTGGGGGCATGCGCGGGGCACGGACGACCACGACACGGTCACGCTCGTCGTGGCTGAGCTCGCTGCGAACGCCGTGCTGCACGGCCGCGTCCCCGGCCGGGACTTCGCCCTGCTCCTCCGTCACGAGGACGACATGCAGGTCATCCGGATCGAGGTGTCCGACACCCACCCGGCCCGGCCGGCCTGTGCCCAGCCCGGAGAGGAGGAGGAATACGGCCGCGGGCTGCTCCTCGTCGACGCCCTCGTCGCACGCTGGGGTGTCTGCGACCGGCTCGGCCCGGGCAAGACGGTCTGGGCCGAGTACGTCTTGACCGCACCTCGGGCTCGGTGCTGAGCCGCCCGCAGGCCCCCCGGCACGGCTCGGTGGTTCTCCGGAGCGAGTGACGTGAGACGCGTGTCAAGCGACCACGGAACTACGACTCCGGTACCGGATCCCTCTGCGTCCGAAGCCCGATTCGCCTGCCCCTGACGATGGTTAGGGCCTGCCGATTATCAACTCGCCGTCTTGATCTCCGGTGGCGGGGTGATTCCGAGCTGTGTGGCGAGGTCTGCGAGGTCGTCCAGGGTGGCGAGGCGGTGCTCGGCCGGGGCGTTGATGTGCCCGATCTCGTCGAGGAGTTGGTGGGTCTTGCGGATGCGCCGGTTGATGGTCTGGGGCGCGACCGCGAAGAGGCGGGCGATGGCGACCTGGGGAAGCCCGAGCCTCTCGTAGAGGAGGGTGGCCAGGAGCCGGTCGACGAGAGTGAGGCCCGGGCGCCGGCCGGTGTAGAGGCCGGCGGCGGGAGTCTTCTGCCGGTCGCCGCCGCGCCGCTGGTGTAGGTCGTCTTCCCGCTGGGCCGTGCGGGCCGCCGCCAGCTCACCGATGAGCTGGCCCCATCGTTCGTCGTCCATGCCGGTCAGGGCCGGGTGGACCAGCCAGGCGCGGCCGGGGCCGGGCTGGAGCTGAGGCAGTACGGGAGGGATTCCATCCCGACGGTGCTCCTCGGGACGCAGGGTGTAGTTCCAGTCGCCATGCCAGTCGTGGCGGTTCAGCGGCAAGGCGGTCATCTGCCCGTCGCTGACCCTCAATCCGGTCTCATAGAGGGCAGTGTCGAGCTCGGCCCGGATGGCGAGGCCGGTGCGGGTGGTGGTCGCGGCGATGCTGTTGACGATGACGTCATGGCTGGTCAGCGGCCTGCCTCGCCAGTTCATCGTGATGTGGGAGAACAGCCGGTGCTCAATTTTGTTCCATTTTGAAGTACCTGGAGGAAAGTGAGACACGCTGATCTCCAGGCCGGTCTCGAGGGCCAGGGCGGCCAGCTCGAACTTCCAGGCGCGGGTCCGGTGTCCGTTGGAACCGCCTGCGTCCGCGGTGATCAGCAGGCGTCCGGAGTGCGGGTAGGCGGCATGTCCGGCCGCATGCCACCAGCGGCGGATGGAGGCGACGGCGAACGCTGCGGTGTCGTGATCGGTGCCGACGTTGACCCAGCCGGCATCCTCGGCCAGGTCGTAGATTCCGTACGGGATCGCCTTGCCCAGATCGGCGTCGGGAAAGTCGTGAGTACGGACCCGGACCGGTTCCCCCTTGCGATGCCACTCGCGCCCGCCGTTCTTGTAGTTGCCCACCAGCTCCTTCTTCTTGGTGTCCACGCTGATCACGGGGTCGCCTGCTGCCTGGAACTCCTTGGCCTGGTCGTTGATATAGCGGAACTGTCCGTCCCGGTCCGGGTGCTGCTTGCCTTCGGTGGTCTTGGCGTTGCCCTGGAGGCTGAAGCCCTCCTCGCGCAGCACCGCCGCCACCGTGTCCGCCGAGACCCGATGGCCCTGCCGGACCAGCTCGGCGGACAACTGCCGCGTCGACTTCACCGTCCACCGCAGCGGTGACATCGGATCCCCACGCACATTCGGCTCCACCAAAGCCAGCAGCGCGGGCCGCAGCCCCGGATTCAGGTCCACCGCCCGTTTGCGGCCCCCGCCCACCCGGCGGACCCGTCCCAACAGCACGTCACCGGACTCAAGTTCAGCAGCCCCGCGTGAAACGGTGCCCTCACGCACCCCCGCCGCGCGAGCGACGAGCCTGATCCCGCCATGCCCCAGCGAGCGTGCCTCCGCTCCTATGGTCAGTCGCCGCTGACGCTCGTCCAAGTGCGGGAACAGCGCCTGAAACTTCGCCGCCAGCCCGGTCTCGATCCCCTCCGATCTCCCCATACCACAACAACGAGCCACAATCCCGGAAGCGACGGCTTGTTTCCCGGCAGGCCC
>NZ_NEUF01000116.1 GCF_002910915.1 Streptomyces sp. SM10
GAGGTCCGCTACCTGATCGGGATGCTGCCCTCCAACAACCGGGAGAACCCGCCCGTCGTACCGAGCGACGACCCGGCCGACCGGCGCGGTGACGTCCTGCTGGACCTGGTCCCGGCCGACGGCAACCGTCCGTACGACATGCACAAGGTCATCGAGGAGCTCGTCGACGACGGCGACTTCCTCGAGGTCCACGAGCGCTGGGCCCGCAACATCGTGTGCGCCCTGGCCCGCCTCGACGGCCAGGTCGTCGGCATCGTGGCCAACCAGCCTCAGGCGCTGGCCGGTGTGCTGGACATCGAGGCGTCCGAGAAGGCCGCTCGTTTCGTCCAGATGTGTGACGCGTTCAACATTCCCCTCATCACTCTGCTGGACGTACCCGGCTTCCTGCCCGGCGTCGATCAGGAGCACGGTGGGATCATCCGGCACGGCGCGAAGCTGCTCTACGCGTACTGCAACGCCACCGTGCCGAGGATCTCGCTGATCCTGCGCAAGGCCTACGGAGGTGCCTACATCGTCATGGACAGCCAGTCGATCGGCGCCGACCTCACCTACGCGTGGCCCACCAACGAGATCGCGGTGATGGGCGCCGAGGGTGCCGCCAACGTCATCTTCCGCCGGCAGATCGCCGACGCCGAGGACCCCGAAGCCATGCGGGCCCGTATGGTCAAGGAGTACAAGGCCGAGCTGATGCACCCCTACTACGCGGCCGAGCGCGGCCTGGTCGACGACGTCATCGACCCCGCCGAGACGCGCGAGGTACTGATCGCCTCGCTCTCGATGCTCCGCAACAAACACGCCGACCTGCCGTCCCGCAAGCACGGCAACCCCCCGCAGTAGTCGCAGCCGCGGCGGCCACCCCGCCCACGTCCGCGACCCCCTGCCCAGAAGACGGAGACACCATGAGCGCCACTCCCGCCGATTCGGTCCTGCGCGTCGAGAAGGGCCAGGCCGGCCCCGAGGAACTCGCCGCCATCACCGCGGTCCTGCTGGCCCGCGCCGCCGCCCAGCCCGACGCCCCGGCCCACCGCGGCCGCAGCACCGCCGGATGGCGCCGCCTGGAGCGCACCCCCGGCTTCCGGGCCCCGCACAGCTGGCAGGGCTGAGAACGGCCACTGAGGCCCTTCCCGGGCCCGCAGAGGCCCCCGACGGCGAAGGCCCCGTATCCCTCATCCGAGGGGTAGGGGGCCTTCGCCGTGTGGCGGCGGGCTCAGCGCAGGCGCGCCATGAGGGCGTGCTCGACCAGTGTGATCAGCGCGCTCTTGGCGTCCGCGCGGTGTCGGGCGTCCGTCGTGAGGATCGGGGTGTCCGGGCCGATCTGGAGTGCTTCGCGTACTTCGTCGGGTGTGTAGGGCTGGTGTCCGTCGAAGCCGTTGAGGGCGATGACGAAGGGGAGGCCGCTGTTCTCGAAGTAGTCGACGGCGGGGAAGCAGTCGGCGAGGCGGCGGGTGTCGACGAGGACGACGGCGCCGATGGCGCCGCGGACCAGGTCGTCCCACATGAACCAGAAGCGGTCCTGTCCGGGGGTGCCGAACAGGTAGAGGATCAGGTCCTGGTCCAGGGTGATGCGTCCGAAGTCCATGGCCACCGTGGTGGTGGTCTTGTCCCCGGTGTGGGTCAGGTCGTCGATGCCCGCGGAGGCGGACGTCATCACGGCTTCGGTGCGCAGCGGATTGATCTCCGAAACGGCACCGACAAACGTGGTCTTACCCACGCCGAAGCCCCCTGCCACCACGATTTTCGCCGAGGTGGTGGAGCGGGCCGTACCGCCGCTAGAGCTTGCGAAGTCCACTGAGCACCCTTTCGAGCAGTGTCAC
>NZ_NEUF01000117.1 GCF_002910915.1 Streptomyces sp. SM10
TAGGGCCTGCCGATTATCAACTCGCCGTCTTGATCTCCGGTGGCGGGGTGATTCCGAGCTGTGTGGCGAGGTCTGCGAGGTCGTCCAGGGTGGCGAGGCGGTGCTCGGCCGGGGCGTTGATGTGCCCGATCTCGTCGAGGAGTTGGTGGGTCTTGCGGATGCGCCGGTTGATGGTCTGGGGCGCGACCGCGAAGAGGCGGGCGATGGCGACCTGGGGAAGCCCGAGCCTCTCGTAGAGGAGGGTGGCCAGGAGCCGGTCGACGAGAGTGAGGCCCGGGCGCCGGCCGGTGTAGAGGCCGGCGGCGGGAGTCTTCTGCCGGTCGCCGCCGCGCCGCTGGTGTAGGTCGTCTTCCCGCTGGGCCGTGCGGGCCGCCGCCAGCTCACCGATGAGCTGGCCCCATCGTTCGTCGTCCATGCCGGTCAGGGCCGGGTGGACCAGCCAGGCGCGGCCGGGGCCGGGCTGGAGCTGAGGCAGTACGGGAGGGATTCCATCCCGACGGTGCTCCTCGGGACGCAGGGTGTAGTTCCAGTCGCCATGCCAGTCGTGGCGGTTCAGCGGCAAGGCGGTCATCTGCCCGTCGCTGACCCTCAATCCGGTCTCATAGAGGGCAGTGTCGAGCTCGGCCCGGATGGCGAGGCCGGTGCGGGTGGTGGTCGCGGCGATGCTGTTGACGATGACGTCATGGCTGGTCAGCGGCCTGCCTCGCCAGTTCATCGTGATGTGGGAGAACAGCCGGTGCTCAATTTTGTTCCATTTTGAAGTACCTGGAGGAAAGTGAGACACGCTGATCTCCAGGCCGGTCTCGAGGGCCAGGGCGGCCAGCTCGAACTTCCAGGCGCGGGTCCGGTGTCCGTTGGAACCGCCTGCGTCCGCGGTGATCAGCAGGCGTCCGGAGTGCGGGTAGGCGGCATGTCCGGCCGCATGCCACCAGCGGCGGATGGAGGCGACGGCGAACGCTGCGGTGTCGTGATCGGTGCCGACGTTGACCCAGCCGGCATCCTCGGCCAGGTCGTAGATTCCGTACGGGATCGCCTTGCCCAGATCGGCGTCGGGAAAGTCGTGAGTACGGACCCGGACCGGTTCCCCCTTGCGATGCCACTCGCGCCCGCCGTTCTTGTAGTTGCCCACCAGCTCCTTCTTCTTGGTGTCCACGCTGATCACGGGGTCGCCTGCTGCCTGGAACTCCTTGGCCTGGTCGTTGATATAGCGGAACTGTCCGTCCCGGTCCGGGTGCTGCTTGCCTTCGGTGGTCTTGGCGTTGCCCTGGAGGCTGAAGCCCTCCTCGCGCAGCACCGCCGCCACCGTGTCCGCCGAGACCCGATGGCCCTGCCGGACCAGCTCGGCGGACAACTGCCGCGTCGACTTCACCGTCCACCGCAGCGGTGACATCGGATCCCCACGCACATTCGGCTCCACCAAAGCCAGCAGCGCGGGCCGCAGCCCCGGATTCAGGTCCACCGCCCGTTTGCGGCCCCCGCCCACCCGGCGGACCCGTCCCAACAGCACGTCACCGGACTCAAGTTCAGCAGCCCCGCGTGAAACGGTGCCCTCACGCACCCCCGCCGCGCGAGCGACGAGCCTGATCCCGCCATGCCCCAGCGAGCGTGCCTCCGCTCCTATGGTCAGTCGCCGCTGACGCTCGTCCAAGTGCGGGAACAGCGCCTGAAACTTCGCCGCCAGCCCGGTCTCGATCCCCTCCGATCTCCCCATACCACAACAACGAGCCACAATCCCGGAAGCGACGGCTTGTTTCCCGGCAGGCCCTTACGCGCCGCGCAGCACCGCACCGGTGCGCTCGGCGGCCAGGGCGACCGCGGTGTCACGGGCCGCGGAGGCCTCCTCCACGGTGAGCGTGCGGTCCGGGGCGCGGAACCGCAGCGCGTACGCCAGGGACTTGTTGCCCTCGCCGATCTGCTCGCCGGTGAAGACGTCGAAGAGCCGCAGCGATTCGAGGAGGTCACCGGCGCCTTCGCGGAGCGCCTTCTCCACCGCGTCGGCGGGCACGCCGGAGGCCACGACGAGCGCGACGTCCTGGGTCGCCACCGGGAAGGTGGAGATCCGGGGCGCCTGGAGCGCGCCGTCGACGGCCTGCTCCAGGACGTCGAGCTCGACCTCCATGGCGCAGGTCCGCTCGGGCAGGTGGAGCTCCTTGACGACCCGCGGGTGCAGTTCGCCCGCGTGGCCGAAGAGGGTCTCCTCACCGGCCACCGTGACGTACAGCGCCGCGCAGCGGCCGGGGTGCCAGGGCGCGTGCCGGTCGGCACGGACCGTCACCTCGACGCCGGCCTCGGCCGCGATCGTGCGGGCCGCCTCGACGGCGTCCGCCCAGCCCGCGGGGCGTCCCTTGCCCCACCAGCCGGCCTGCTCGCGGGCGCCCGCGAGGACGACGGCGGCGTGGCGCGGCTGACGCGGGAGCGCCGCGTCCAGCCCGGCGATCTCCTCGTCGGTGGGACGGCGGTCGACGGGCAGCCGTACGGCCTTGGTCTCCTCGCCGGTCGGCCTGAAGACCAGCCCGGTCTCGAAGAGCGCCAGGTCGTGGCTGCCCCGGCCGTCGTTGCGCCGCAGTGCGCCGAGCAGACCCGGCAGCAGCGTGGTGCGCAGCGCCGGCTCCTCGTCGGAGAGCGGGTTGACGAGGGTGACCGTACGGCGGCGGGCGTCGTCCTTCTCCAGGCCGAGCTGGTCGAGGACGGTGTCGCCGATGAACGGGTAGCTGAGCGCCTCGACGTAACCGGATCCGGCCAGGGCACGGCCGACGCGACGGTACAGCCGCTGGCGGTCGGTGAGCCCGCGTCCGGACGGCGGCGTCGGCAGGGTGGACGGGAGGTTCTCGTACCCCTCCAGCCGGATGACCTCTTCCGCGAGGTCGTTCGGCTCGGCGAGGTCGGGCCGCCAGGACGGCACGGTGACGATCAGCTCGTCCTGCCCGTAGACGTCGCAGCCGACCTGCTGGAGGCGGCGCACGACGGTCTCACGGCCGTACGCGACCCCGGCCACCCGGTCGGGGTGGTTCGCGGGCATCGCGATGGAACGGGGCGCCGACGGGGCGGTGATCTCCGTGACGCCCGCCTCGGCGGTGCCGCCCGCCAGGAGGACCAGCAGGTCCACCGTGCGCTGCGCGGCAGCGGCGGCGGCCTGCGGGTCGACGCCGCGCTCGAAGCGCTTGGACGCCTCGGAGCTCAGCTTGTGGCGGCGTGCGGTCCGGGCGATGGCGATCGGGTCGAAGTGCGCGGCCTCGATGACGACCTCGGTGGTCCCGGCCCCCTCGGCCGTGTCGGCGATCTCCGTGTCCGCGCCGCCCATGACGCCGGCGAGGCCGATCGGCCCGCGGTCGTCCGTGATGACCAGGTCCTGGGCGTCCAGGACCCGCTTGGTGCCGTCGAGCGTGGTGAGCTTCTCGCCCTGCTCGGCGCGGCGGACACCGATCGCTCCCGCGACCCGGGTGCGGTCGTAGGCGTGGAGCGGCTGGCCGAGCTCGAGCATCACGTAGTTGGTGATGTCGACGGCGAGCGAGACCGTGCGCATCCCGGCCTTCTGCAGCCTGCGCTGCATCCAGATCGGGGAACGCGCCTCGGGACGCAGACCGGTGACCGTGCGCGCGGTGAAGTTGCCGCATCCGATCGGGTCGGACACCTTCACCGGGTAGCCGTGCGCATTGGGCGGGGGCACGTCCAGGAGCGCCGGGTCGCGCAGCGGCAGCCCGTACGCGATGGCGAGCTCGCGGGCGACCCCGCGCATCGAGAGGCAGTAGCCGCGGTCCGGCGTGACGGCGATGTCCAGGACCTCGTCGACGAGCTCGAGGAGCTCGATCGCGTCGGTGCCGGGCTCGTACTCCGGCGGCAGCACGAGGATGCCCGCGCCTGCGTGGCCAGAGGTGTCGCCCGTGCCGAGCTCGTCGGTGGAGCAGATCATGCCGTGCGAGGTCTTGCCGTACGTCTTGCGCGCGGCGATCGCGAAGTCACCGGGCAGCACCGCGCCCGGGAGCACCACGACGACCTTGTCGCCGACGGAGAAGTTGCGGGCACCGCAGACGATCTCCTGCGGTGCGCCGGTGCCGTTGGCGGTGCCGACGTCGACGGTGCAGAAGCGGATGGGCTTCTTGAAGCCCTCCAGCTCCTCGATGGTCAGGACCTGTCCGACGACCAGGGGGCCCTTGAGGCCGGCGCCGGTCTGCTCGACGGTCTCGACCTCGAGGCCTACGGAGACGAGCTTGGCCTGCACGTCGCGGCCGGTCTCCGTCGCCGGCAGGTCGACGTATTCCCGCAGCCAGGAAAGCGGGACGCGCATCAGATCTCCATCCCGAACGGCCGGGTGAACCGGACGTCACCCTCGACCATGTCTCGCATGTCTTCGACGTTGTGGCGGAACATCAGCATCCGCTCGATGCCGAACCCGAAGGCGAATCCGCTGTACTTCTCGGGGTCCACGCCGCAGGCGACGAGCACCTTGGGGTTGACCATGCCGCAGCCGCCGAGCTCGATCCATCCCTCGCTGCCGCAGGTGCGGCAGGGGCGGTCCGGGTTGCCGACGGACTCGCCGCGGCAGACGTAGCAGACCATGTCCATCTCGGCGGACGGCTCGGTGAACGGGAAGAAGTTCGGCCGCAGCCGGGTCTTCATGTCCGGGCCGAAGAGCGCCTGGACCATGTGGTCGAGGGTGCCCTTGAGGTCGGCCATGGTGAGGCCCTCGTCGACGGCGAGCAGCTCGATCTGGTGGAAGACCGGGGTGTGCGTCGCGTCGAGCTCGTCCGTGCGGTAGACCCGGCCGGGGCAGACCACGTAGACGGGGGGCTTGCGGCTGAGCAGCGACCGGGCCTGGACAGGCGAGGTGTGCGTACGCAGCACGACACCGGACTCGTCGCCCTTGGCACCGTCGGCGCCCTGGACGAAGAAGGTGTCCTGCATCTGCCGGGCGGGGTGGTCGGGCACGAAGTTCAGGGCGTCGAAGTTGAACCACTCCGCCTCGACCTCGGGGCCCTCGGCGATCTCGTAGCCCATGGCGACGAAGACGTCGGCGACGCGCTCCATGATGGTCGTCAGGGGGTGGCGCGCACCGGCCGGGGTGCGGTCGTAGGGCAGCGTGACGTCCACGGCCTCCTCGACCAGCACCCGGGCGTCACGCTCGGCCTCCAGCTCGGCCTGGCGGGCGGCCAGTGCCTTGGAGACGGCGCCGCGGGCCTGGCCCACGCGCTTGCCCGCCTCGGCCTTGGCCTGCGGCGGCAGCGCGCCGATCTCCCGGTTGGCGAGCGAAAGGGGCGAGGTGCCACCGGTGTGCGCGGTCTTCGCCTGGGCGAGCGCGTCGAGGTCACCCGCGGCGGCGAAGGCGGCGAACGCCTCGTCCCGCAGGCGCTCGATCTCTTCCGGTTTCAGTGCCTCGACCTCGACTGGGTCGTACGACTTGTTCGGTGCCGACATCTCTTCCCGTGCTTCCGATTGGCTGGAGGCGACCCTGGTTCGACGACTGAGGACGCAAAGGTGCCAAAAGTCGAGTCTACGGGCCGCCGGGGGGCGAAGAAGCCCGTGGGCCGCTCAAGCCAGATAGGCCGGCGCGCTCACGGGCAGGATAAACCGGAATTCCGCGCCGCCGCCGGGGGCGCGGTCCACCGTGATGGTGCCGCCGTGGGCCTCGACGATGCCCTTGACGATGTAGAGGCCCAGGCCGGTGCCGCCGCGCTTGCTCCCCCGCCAGAAGCGGGTGAAGACGCGGCCCATCGACTCCTCGGGGATGCCGGGGCCTTCGTCGCTCACGGTGACTGCCGTTCCGCTCTCGTCGCTCTTGCCCGGTGCGGGCGCAGGGGCGATCCCAATGGTGACGGTTCCCTCGCCGTGGCGCACCGCGTTTTCGAGGAGGTTGCCGAGGACCTGGTCGACCTTGTCCGGGTCCGCCCAGAGTGCGGGCAGCGGCTGCCGGGTGTGGACGAGGAAGCGGTCGGGCGCCTGGCCGTTCGCGATGTGGGCCTGGACGTGGCGCTCGACGGCGGCGGAGACGTCCACGGGCTGGCGGCGCAGCTCGAGCCGGCCCGAGTCGATGCGGGAGATGTCGAGCAGCTCGGCGATGAGTCGGGTGACGCGGTTGGCGTCCGCGTCGACGGTCTCGAGCATCAGCCGCTTCTGGTCGTCGGTGAACCGCTCCCACTTCGCCAGCAGCGTCGCGGTGAAACCCTTGACCGAGGTCAGCGGGGAGCGCAGCTCATGGGCGACGGTGGCGATCAGCTCGGCGTGGCTGAGCTCGGTGCGGCGCCGGGCCTCGGTGCCGCGCAGCGAGACGACGAGCCGCCGGACCGGGCCGGTGGGGACCTCGCGCACGTAGCGGGCGGAGACGAGGACCTCGCGGCCACCGGGGAGCAGCAGGTTCTGCTCGGGCTGGCCGACCCGGATGGCGAGCCCGCCGTACGGATCGGTCAGGTCCCACCAGCGTCGTCCCTTGAGGTCCTCGAGGGGCAGTGCCTGGTCCAGGGGGCGGCCGAGGGCATCGGCGGCAGGTGTGGCGGTGATCCGGGCGGCAGCCGCGTTGAAGCAGACGACCTTGCCGTTCTCGTCGGCGACGACCAGGCCGTCGGGCAGGTCGTCCGGGGCGATGCACGTGGCCGGATCGCCGGCGGTCCGGCTTCCGCCGGCCCCGTCGGGGAGGGGACGCACGGCGGCCGTGTGTGTCGCTCGCGGCCTGCTCATGCCGACTGCCATCTTCCCGTACCCCACCTCTCGAACCGGTGCAGTGGGCCCGTGAGTTCGTCACCCTACTAGGCGTCAGCGGCCGGGCGACACCCTCGGGGGCCGCCACCGGCGGGGTGTGGCCCGTATCGGTCGGTGGTGCGCCGGCGGGGGATCAGCCGGCGCGCGAGGGGCGCTGGGCCCGCGCGGAGGCGTAGAGGCACACGGCGGCGGCGGTCGCGAGGTTGAGGCTCTCGGCCCTGCCGTGGATCGGGACGCGGACCACGGCGTCGGCCAGGGCCCTCGTCTCCTCGGGCAGGCCCCATGCCTCGTTGCCGAACACCCAGGCGGTGGGGCCGCCCATGGTGCCCGCGTCGAGCTCGTCGTCGAGGTCGTGCTCGCCCGCTCCGTCGGCCGCCAGGATGCGTACACCGGCGTCCCGGAGGCCCCGCACGGCCTGCTCGACGGGCACGCCCACGGCCACCGGCAGGTGGAAGAGCGAGCCGACGGAGGCGCGGACGGACTTGGGGTTGTAGAGGTCCACGGAGGCGTCGGTGAGCACGACCGCGTCGGCACCCGCGGCGTCCGCGCAGCGCAGGACCGTGCCCGCGTTGCCGGGGTCGCGCACGTGGGCGAGGACGGCGACCAGGGTGGGCTTCGCCGCGAGGATGTCCTCGAAGGGCGAGTCGAGGAAGCGGCAGACGCCGATCAGCCCCTGGGGGGTGACCGTCTGCGAGACGTCGGCGAGCGCGTCGCTGTCGGCGAGGTGCACGCGGGCACCCGCGGCGCGGGCTGCGTCGATGATGTCGGCGTACCGGTCGGCGGCCTCGACGGTGGCGAAGAGCTCGGTCAGTGTGGGCTCGCCGTCGCCGCCCCGGTGGGCGGCGGCCTCCCGCACGGCCTGCGGCCCCTCGGCGATGAACCTGCGCTCCTTGCCGCGGAAGTTACGCCTGGCCAGCCTGCGTGCGGCGGCGATTCGCGGCGATCGCGCGGAGATCAGTTCGGGGGTGCCCATGGTCGGCGGCGAGCCTCTCTGCGTATGTCGGCTTCTCTGCGTACGTTTCTCTGCGTACGGCTGACTACGTACGCGACACGTCGCGCAACGCACCGGACCCGCAGACGGCACACGCCTGCGGGTCCGGCTCGGAACGCTGGGACGCCGAGGTCCTGCCTGGATCAGGCGGCCTTCGGGGCGTTGACGTCACTCGGGAGGGCCTTCTGGGCGACCTCGACGAGGGCGGCGAACGCGTTGGCGTCGTTGACCGCGAGCTCGGCCAGGATCTTGCGGTCCACCTCGATGTTGGCGGCCTTCAGACCCTGGATGAGGCGGTTGTACGTCATGCCGTTCTGGCGGGCGGCCGCGTTGATGCGCTGGATCCAGAGCTGACGGAAGTCGCCCTTGCGCTTCTTGCGGTCGTTGTAGTTGTAGACCAGGGAGTGGGTGACCTGCTCCTTGGCCTTGCGGTACAGGCGCGAACGCTGACCGCGGTAACCGCTGGCGGCCTCGAGGATCGCCCGGCGCTTCTTGTGGGCGTTTACTGCCCGCTTGACGCGTGCCACTTTTGACTCCTTGCAGCGGGGGCGGGTGGTCGCATTAGTCAGACTCACCCGACCCGGAAACGAATTGGTCCCGGTCGGATCGAGGGCGTCTCCGGGTTCACCGGAGACGGCGCCTCACTTGCCGAGAAGCTTCTTGACCTTCTTGGCGTCGGCCGGAGCCACGACGACCGTGCCGGTCAGCGAGCGGGTCTTCTTGGACGACTTGTGCTCGAGCAGGTGGCGCTTGCCCGCCTTCTCGCGCAGCACCTTGCCGGAGCCGGTGATCTTGAAGCGCTTGCTGGCACCGCTGTGCGTCTTGTTCTTCGGCATAGCGCCGTTATCTCCTCGTCAGTGGCGCCCCTCTCGGTGCGGGCACCGGACTGCAGGGGCGTCAGATCTCTGGGTGGTTTCCGAGGGACCCGGGGGCGCCTGGGTGGCTGCCCCCGGAGGTCACGCCTCGGAAGGTGTCTCGGCCGGTGTCTCAGCCGGAGCCTCGGCCGCTGCGGCCGGGGCCTCAGCGGTCTCACCCTCGGACTCGGCGTCCGGGGTGTACCCCTGACGCTCCGCCTTACGGGCGGCCTGGGCCTCGCGGGCTTCGGCCATGGCTTCGGTCTTCTTCTTGTGCGGGCCCAGAACCATGATCATGTTCCGGCCGTCCTGCTTCGGGTTGGACTCGATGAACCCAAGGTCCTCGACATCCGAAGCGAGACGCTGGAGCAGTCGGAAGCCCAGCTCGGGGCGGGACTGCTCACGGCCACGGAACATGATCGTGATCTTGACCTTGTCCCCCTGCTTGAGGAACCGGACGACGTGACCCTTCTTGGTGTCGTAGTCGTGCGGGTCGATCTTCGGCCGGAGCTTCATTTCCTTGATGACCGTGTGCGCCTGGTTCTTGCGCGCCTCACGGGCCTTCATGGCCGACTCGTACTTGAACTTCCCGTAGTCCATGAGCTTGCACACGGGGGGACGGGCTGTCGCCGCCACCTCGACCAGGTCGAGGTCGTACTCCTGTGCGAGCTCCAGGGCCTTGGCAAGCGGAACAATCCCGACCTGCTCGCCGCTGGGACCGACAAGTCGCACCTCGGGAACGCGAATCCGGTCGTTGATGCGGGGCTCGGCGCTGATGGATCCTCCTCGGTAGCACCACGCGACCGCCTGGCGGACAGCCGCGTAACGTCTTCTGTGAGACCAACCGAGCCGGGAAAACCAAAAAACCCCGGACGGGACACAGGCGGGGCTCCAGGAACTACCGGAACACCGCCGCGTGCAACCGCGGGGCGCTATCGGGCGGCCCCATCGTCCGTACGGAACGATGGTTGCCACCTGACCGGTGACCCGCCGTCCCGGAGGACGGTCAGGTGGGAGATCGGAGCCTCCACTTGTGGGCCGGTCACATAGGTGTCCGGCCGGTCGTTACACAAGGTTAGCAGCTCCCCGGGGCAACGGCTAACCCGCCGTCCTGACGGCTCCCGCAGGCGGGGCCGTGTCCGCGTGGCCTTATCGTGTGGGGCATGAGCGACGCGACCACCCCCAGCACCGAGAACCCCGGCTTCGACGACATGGCCCGTGACATCGCGGAGGTTCCCGCGGTCGAGGTGATCGTGACCGTCGCCGTCAACCTGATGAGCGCGGCAGCCGTGAAGCTCGGCCTGACCGAGGAGGGCGAGCAGCACAAGGACCTGGACGAGGCCCGCAAGCTCGTCCAGGCGCTGGCGGGGCTGCTCGACGCGAGCGCCACCGAGATCAGCACCTTCCACGCCTCGCCCCTGCGCGACGGCCT
Source organism: Streptomyces sp. SM10 (assembly GCF_002910915.1). Taxonomy (GTDB): domain Bacteria; phylum Actinomycetota; class Actinomycetes; order Streptomycetales; family Streptomycetaceae; genus Streptomyces. The sequence goes on from NZ_NEUF01000117.1 coordinate 9,968, forward strand.
GAAGTCGCTCCAGCTGGCCTTCCGCGAGGCCTCGCTCGTCCCGGACGAGCCCGGCCGGGGCCCCGGCGAGAAGTACACCGGTCCTGTCTACGGCTAGCCGCCCCGCGCCCTCCCGGAGCCCGTCGCCTGCCCCAGGCGGCGGGCTCGCGTGCGTCAGCGGCTGAACAGCGGGTCGCCCGGGGGCTCGGCGCCGGCCGGCAGGAGCGCCAGGTCGATGCCCCGCACCAGACGGGCGCGCAGCACCTCGCTGGCGGAGAGGGCGTCGGCGACCCGGCGGGCGACTTCGGCCACCACGGCGTCCGGGGCGAGGAGGAGGGCGAGGGTGCCGTCGGCCCGGCCGGGGCCGAGGTGGGCCCGCAGGACCGCGGGTTCGGCGGCGACCGCCTCCCTCACCGCGGCGACGACGGCGGGGTCGTCGAGCGGATCCGCGCTCGCACGGTTCTCGGCCAGGGCCAGCAGGGCCGGGCCGGTCAGCTCGAAGGCGACGGGGCCCGCCAGGTCCAGCACCACCGTGTCCGCCTTCTCGTGCGCGGCCGCCTGCAGGGCCTGGTGCAGGGGTACGGCGACGGGGCGCGCCTCCGGGTCCCAGCGGGCCAGCGAGGCGGTGGAGGTGAAGGCGGGCAGCGCGCGCCGGTCGCCGGCCTGGAGGGTCGGGACCGCCATGTCGCTGGTCTTCTCCCGGCGCAGCCCGCCCCCCCGTCGCCCGCCAGCACCCTTCCCGGGAACATCGCGCTCCGCCTCGTCGTCCTCCTCCACCTCGCCCAGGACCGCGACGACCGGCACGAGCAGCCGGGCGTCGCGGAGCGCCGCGAGGACAGGGCCGACGGCCGTACGGTCGTCGGCCCATGCCGCGAGGGCCGCCGTCAGCTCGGGCGAGGCCGTGCCGTCGTCGTCGGAGAAACCGGAGTCCGGGATGTTCTTGAGCGCCACACGACGAGCGTAGTGGGTCGCCTCTCTCACCTGGGCGACAGGTCGGGCACAGGCTGCTGCCAGGTGGGCTCCCTAACGTCCGGCCCATGCCCCGTCACAGAACGCGCAGACCCGAGCTGTCCGCCCTGGTGACCGCCGTTGCCGTGCTGCTGGCCGGTTCCGCCGCGGGAGGTGCGTATCTGGTGGTTCGTTCGCCGGATGACGCGCAGGCGGCCGTGGCCGCCGTATCGTCCGCGTCGAGCCCGCCCGCCGCGGCGGTCCCGAGCGAGGAGCCCGAGGTGGATCTCGACGCGGAGCTGGCCGGCGCGCTGGCCCCCCTGGCCGACGGCGCGGACATGTCGGTGGCCGTGCTGGACACGGAGAGCGGCGCGACCGCCGCGTACGGCGACGGAACCTTCGACACCGCCAGCGTCGTCAAGGTGGACATCCTGGCGGCCCTGCTGCTGCTCACGCAGGACGAGGGCCGGGAGCTGACCGCCGCCGAGCACACGTACGCGGAGGCCATGATCCGGCGCAGCGACAACGCCTCGGCCACCCGGCTGCTCGAGGTGATCGGCGGGGAGGAGCGGCTCGACGCGGCCAACGAACGGCTGGGTCTGACCTCGACGAAGGCCGCCCACGCGTGGGGACTGACCCAGACCACGGCCTCCGACCAGGTACGGCTGCTCCAGGCGGTGTGCGGTACGGACTCGGAGCTGTCGGCGGACTCCCGGGCGTATCTGACGGGGCTGATGGGCCAGGTCGAGGCGGACCAGCGCTGGGGGGTGTCGGCGGCCGGCTCCTCCGCGGTGCTGAAGAACGGCTGGATGCCCCGGACCACGACGGGTCTGTGGGACATCAACAGCATCGGCTCGGTGGAGAGCGGCGGGCACACCCTTCTGGTGGCGGTGCTGTCGCGCGGGCACGCCACGAAGGAGGCGGGGATCACCCTCGTGGAGTCCGCCGCGAAGGCTGCGGCCGCCGTGACGGGCGCGGTGGGCGATCCGGACTGAGGCGTGGCGTGCGGCGCGGGGGCGGGTCCGGACGGCGGTGCGCAGGTCCGCTCAGCGGAGGGGGCCGCCGGGGAGCGGGGGGTACGCGGCGGCCGGATTTCCGCCGCGCGGGTACCGGCCGACGGTGTTCCTTCCGCGCCACAGCACCACGGCCAGGGCCAGGAGCACGGCGCCGAGACCGCCCGCCGCGGGGGCCAGCCAGCCGGCCGGGTCCCCGTCGTCCCCCTGCCGGGTGGGGCCCGAGCCGAAGTACTCCGTGTGGTGACCGGCCGCGGCGGCCCGCGCGGCCAGGTCCGCGGGACGCAGCTTCGCCCCGGCCTCGATCGCGGCGGCGGGGTCGACCAGGCCGTAGCCCCGGGCGTCGTCGCGGCCGCCGTCGGGGGCGTCGCGGGCGGTGTCCGCGAGCAGCGTCTTGATCTGCGCGGGCGTCAGCCCCGGGTGCGCCGCGCGCACGAGGGCCACGGCCCCGGAGACGAACGCCGAGGCGGCGGACGTGCCCCACTCGATGTAGTAGTGCCGGTCGGGGTTGGCCACGACGATGTCGACGCCGGGCGCGCTGACGGTGGCGTACCAGCGGCGGGTGGAGAACGCGGCGTGCGTGCCGTACTTGTCGACGGCCGCGACGGCGATCACTCCGGGGTAGGCGGCGGGGTAGGAGACCCTGTCCCCCTTGTCCCCGCTGTTGCCCGCGGAGGCGACGACGGCGACGCCCTTGCCGAGGGCGTACTGCACGGCGGCGTCCTCACCGGGTTCCGGGTGCGCCGACTCGCTGTCGTCGCCGAGGGAGAGGTTGATGACGTCGGCGCCCTGGTCGGTCGCCCAGCGGATGCCGTCGGCGAGCGCGGTGCCGCGGGACGCGCGGGCCTCGGCGCGTGACGCGTCGCCCGACTCGAGGATCACGCGTACGGGAAGGATCTTCGCTTCCGGGGCGACTCCGAGCACACCGTCCTCGCGGCCGGGCCCGTTGCCGCGCCCCGCGATGATCCCGGCCATCGCCGTGCCGTGAAGGGCCCAGGAGCGGTCGCCGCGTCCGGCGCCGAACCCGATGAGGTCCTTGCCCGGGAGCACCTGGCCTGCCAGGTCGGGGTGGTCGTCGTCGACCCCGGTGTCGAGGACCGCGACGGTGATGCCCTTGCCCTTCGTGGTCTGCCAGGCCGTGTCGGTGTGGAGGGCCTCGAGCCCCCACTGCTGGTCGCGGATGGCGTCCGCGTGTGCGGGTACGGCGGGCAGCAGGGCGAAGGCGGTGGCCGTGGCCACGGCGGCGAGCGCCCTGAGCCGGCGGGGGCGGGTCACTCCGGCTTCTCCGTGAGGTCGGTGACGGTCCTGCGCAGGGTGCGTTCCACCCGGTCCGCGACGCCCTTCGCCTCGTGGCCGAGTCCGGCCTGCGCGACGGACGTGGAGGCACCGGCGGCCATGGCCTCGGCCACGGGCTCGGGCTCGGCGACCGCCCGGCCGTCCGCGAAGCCGGAGACGGCGAACACGACGACGGGCACCTCGGTCAGGACGTGCACCGTCCAGCTGGCGCGCTGCCGGTCGCCGAAACCGGCGGCGACGGTGTCGTCGGCGGGGTAGGTGCGGGGCATCAGGTCGGAGCGCTCGGAGAGCTTCTGGGTGGTGAACCGCGTGCTGAGCGCGCCCATCGCCTCGGCGTCCGCCTCGGTGAAGACCATGCCGACGGTGGTCACGCTGGTGCGGGTGGCGTCGGTGTAGGTGGCACGGAGCAGGCGTTCGCAGCCGACCGGCCGGAGCGTCTTGACCAGCAGCGGGTCCAGGCCCGCCGCGCAGCCGCTGTCACCGGCGACGGCGACGCGGGTCCAGACCCGGTCGGTGGCTCCGGGGCCCGCGCCGTCGCCCTTGAGGGTGCGCGGGAAGAGGGTGTCGACGGGCGCGCTGTGCCAGAGCGAGCGGCTCACGGTGTACGCGCTGTCCGCGCCCGGGTCGGCCGCGGAGTCGCCGGTGAGCCAACTGCCGGTGACGGCACCGCCGATGAGCCCGAGGCCGAGCACCGCACAGGCGGCGGCCGCCACGGTCCTGACGGGGCTGTGCGCCGTGACGGGGCGCAGCCGGGTGGTGGTCTCGGCGGGCGTCTCGGCGTACGTGTAGGAGGCGCCGGGCGGGGCCGGGGTCGCGCCGGGGCGCGGGGTGAGGTCCA
>NZ_NEUF01000118.1 GCF_002910915.1 Streptomyces sp. SM10
TAGGGCCTGCCGATTATCAACTCGCCGTCTTGATCTCCGGTGGCGGGGTGATTCCGAGCTGTGTGGCGAGGTCTGCGAGGTCGTCCAGGGTGGCGAGGCGGTGCTCGGCCGGGGCGTTGATGTGCCCGATCTCGTCGAGGAGTTGGTGGGTCTTGCGGATGCGCCGGTTGATGGTCTGGGGCGCGACCGCGAAGAGGCGGGCGATGGCGACCTGGGGAAGCCCGAGCCTCTCGTAGAGGAGGGTGGCCAGGAGCCGGTCGACGAGAGTGAGGCCCGGGCGCCGGCCGGTGTAGAGGCCGGCGGCGGGAGTCTTCTGCCGGTCGCCGCCGCGCCGCTGGTGTAGGTCGTCTTCCCGCTGGGCCGTGCGGGCCGCCGCCAGCTCACCGATGAGCTGGCCCCATCGTTCGTCGTCCATGCCGGTCAGGGCCGGGTGGACCAGCCAGGCGCGGCCGGGGCCGGGCTGGAGCTGAGGCAGTACGGGAGGGATTCCATCCCGACGGTGCTCCTCGGGACGCAGGGTGTAGTTCCAGTCGCCATGCCAGTCGTGGCGGTTCAGCGGCAAGGCGGTCATCTGCCCGTCGCTGACCCTCAATCCGGTCTCATAGAGGGCAGTGTCGAGCTCGGCCCGGATGGCGAGGCCGGTGCGGGTGGTGGTCGCGGCGATGCTGTTGACGATGACGTCATGGCTGGTCAGCGGCCTGCCTCGCCAGTTCATCGTGATGTGGGAGAACAGCCGGTGCTCAATTTTGTTCCATTTTGAAGTACCTGGAGGAAAGTGAGACACGCTGATCTCCAGGCCGGTCTCGAGGGCCAGGGCGGCCAGCTCGAACTTCCAGGCGCGGGTCCGGTGTCCGTTGGAACCGCCTGCGTCCGCGGTGATCAGCAGGCGTCCGGAGTGCGGGTAGGCGGCATGTCCGGCCGCATGCCACCAGCGGCGGATGGAGGCGACGGCGAACGCTGCGGTGTCGTGATCGGTGCCGACGTTGACCCAGCCGGCATCCTCGGCCAGGTCGTAGATTCCGTACGGGATCGCCTTGCCCAGATCGGCGTCGGGAAAGTCGTGAGTACGGACCCGGACCGGTTCCCCCTTGCGATGCCACTCGCGCCCGCCGTTCTTGTAGTTGCCCACCAGCTCCTTCTTCTTGGTGTCCACGCTGATCACGGGGTCGCCTGCTGCCTGGAACTCCTTGGCCTGGTCGTTGATATAGCGGAACTGTCCGTCCCGGTCCGGGTGCTGCTTGCCTTCGGTGGTCTTGGCGTTGCCCTGGAGGCTGAAGCCCTCCTCGCGCAGCACCGCCGCCACCGTGTCCGCCGAGACCCGATGGCCCTGCCGGACCAGCTCGGCGGACAACTGCCGCGTCGACTTCACCGTCCACCGCAGCGGTGACATCGGATCCCCACGCACATTCGGCTCCACCAAAGCCAGCAGCGCGGGCCGCAGCCCCGGATTCAGGTCCACCGCCCGTTTGCGGCCCCCGCCCACCCGGCGGACCCGTCCCAACAGCACGTCACCGGACTCAAGTTCAGCAGCCCCGCGTGAAACGGTGCCCTCACGCACCCCCGCCGCGCGAGCGACGAGCCTGATCCCGCCATGCCCCAGCGAGCGTGCCTCCGCTCCTATGGTCAGTCGCCGCTGACGCTCGTCCAAGTGCGGGAACAGCGCCTGAAACTTCGCCGCCAGCCCGGTCTCGATCCCCTCCGATCTCCCCATACCACAACAACGAGCCACAATCCCGGAAGCGACGGCTTGTTTCCCGGCAGGCCCGTACGGCATGACCTTGGAGCAAGTCTGCAAGTCCGACCCCGGTCTGGGCCTGGGAGGACATGCGATCTTGCAGAAGCTTCTCTCACTTGGACTGATCGAAAGCTCGCTCCATGGCGTGCTCTGGAGCGGGACTAACCCGCCGTACGCTCTCTCTGGCCTGGGGCAACGCTTGATGACGCTACTGGAATCGGACAGCTCACCAACCTCCTAGGTTGACTTCGGCGGTGATCCCGCAGCAGATGCCCGCTCCCTCCAACCCATCACTCACCCCGGCTCCCATCCCGTCCGCCTTCGACCCACACTTCCGTGGAGCGGGCGTGGTTCAGGGCGTCAAGGTGGAGCGCGCCACTGTACGAACGACCTTGACGCCCTGGGCCGCGACTGCTCGGCTTTGCCTGGGTCGAAGGTGGTCGGGATGGGAGCCCCACGACGCTCGCCCCGCTCCGGCCGGCACTCGCGAACGGTGCCCCGTCCATCCCGGAGTCTGAGCGCCCCCGCCGGAGGCATCGTCTTGAAGCCGCGGGCTTGGTTCTCGCCTCATGCCCTCGGGCCTACACAGCGGGCGCGCGTCGGCGGCGGCAGCGCCGAGCGGGCCGAAGGCAGGAGCGCGGGCGCAGCCAGAGCCGGGAAGCGCGCCCGGCGGAGCGGAGCGCAGCCGGGTGCCTTGATGAGGTAGAGAAACCTGTAACAGCTCAGCGTTCAAAGGGACGAGGGACTTGGCGTCTGGTCCTCAAATCCGTGATGGGCTGGGGAAGCGGGACGCTGGGCAAGCCAGCCTGAGACACGTGGGCCACCGTTGATGGCGCCGCCTTCGCGCACAGTCCGAACGTGCTCAAAGTCGTGTTGCAGGTAGTAGTGCTGGAGGTCAGCGTTGTTGGTCCAGGCGTCCAGGCGGAGCCACTTGGCCGACGATCGGTAGGCGCGATCTCCTGCCCAATCGAGAAGCCTGCCTCCAAGATTTTTACCGGCGTAGTCGCGGGACACCGTCAGCTTGTTGACGAAGATGGACGCCTCCCTCAACTCCTCAGGGGTCCACAACCCCTCTTCCGCTTCTGGCGTGAGCGTGATGGTCCCAGCGGTTCGGTTCCCGTCCCGGAGCATGAAGACGGTCCCGGCCTCGATGGTCGCCAACAGACGATCTGCGGGGTATGGGCGGCTCCACTGGTCGCTCCCCAGCCTGCTGAGCCAGCCCGCGGCCTCAACCCGGAAGGCCAGGAGCTGGTCCAGATCGCCCGGCATGGCCGTCGTGATTCTCATTGAGGGTCGTTCTCGCTTCGGGCGGACAGATCGCCGATCTCGTAGGTCATCCGATTCAGGTCTCCTCGGAACGTGGTGATCGTGCAGCGCACGGGGCGCGCGGAGGAGTAGCCGGTCCGCGTCCACAGAAGAACGGGAACGCCCGCGCCAATCTCCAGAAGCCGGGCTTCATCGGGCGTCGGCATCCTCGTCGCGATCTCGTCTGCGTACCCGATCTGCTCGATGTCGAGGCTCGCGAGGTAGCGCGTCGTCCCCTCTGCGATATCGCCCGGCTCAGTCAACCGAGGAGCCTTCTCGACCAGCCAATCGGGATAGTGCGTGGCCTGGGTCGACCAAGGAACATCGTCAACGAAGCGGTGACAGAACCTGAGCACAGCCCGGGACTCCGCCTCGACCCTCAACCGCGAGGCCACGTAGTCGGAAGCGGTGGTCAACTCGACTCGGAACGTTTGGTGGGGCCGTCGGCCGGCGTTTGTGACGTCCGTGGAGTACGCGTCACCTGCCTGCGGGAAGCTCAGGTTCTCGAACCGCGACGCGTTCAGCTCGAAGACTTCGTGCTTCCGCACCTCGTACCCAAGCCCCTGGCTCGACGTGATCAGCCCTTCGCTGACCAGCATGTTCAGGCCGGAGCGAACGGTGTTTCTGGAGGCGTCGAAACGAGCCGAGAGCTCACTCTCCGAGGGGAGCTTCGCGCCGGGTCCGTAGGCGCCGCTGTCGATCTCGCGACGCAGTGCGTCGGCCACCTGTCGGTACTTCGGCTGCTTGCTCATGACCCCATCATGACGCACTCGGTCAACTTGTAGGTACATGTTCGCCGGAAGTGCTTGACGGCTCACATCTGGTGATGCAATCTCTAGGGCATCAGCTTGTACCAACAAGTTGAGCAAGAGGTCCAAGAGGTATGGACCCCTCATCTAGGAGATTGCTATGCCGTCGTTCAAGATCGATGTTTCGACCGCTGTCGTGTTCGTTGCGACGCCTCCGACGCCGAAGCTCGTGAGTAAGCAGACTGGTGAGGTCGCGATGGACCGGGAGACCGGTGCCCCGCTCGCGACGGTGGGTCTGCTGATCTCGGACGAGGGGGAGGGCAACCTCTACCAGGTGACCGTGCCGAACACGGGGGTTCCGGAGAACCTGACCCCGGGGACGCCGGTCACGGTGATCGGGCTCAAGGCGCGGGACTGGGAGAACACGTTCAACGGGCAGACCCGGCACGGGATCAGCTTCCGCGCGGTGGCCATCACGGCGGGTGCCTGATCATGTCGGACCTGTCCACTGTGATCGAGGTGGCGGGGGCCTTATCGGCTGTCGGTGGGCTCGGCTATGCGAAGGTGCGCGCGCCTCGCGTGTTTTGGTCGCTGGCCGGTCTGCCGGTCGCCCGGGTCCGCTTCGCCGCCACCTACCGCTCCACGATGGATGTGTGCGGGCTGACGGTCCAGCCGTCCCGCCTGCGGGCGTTCATGGTCCGCAACGTGGCCCGCCGCCCCGACGTCCAGCCGGTCCCTCCCAGGGTCCGCCGGGTCCGCGGCTCCTCCACGGGAATGCGGGTCACACTCCGGCTCCCGGCCGGTTTGGAGCCTGCCGACGTGGCTGCTGCTTCGGAACGTCTCCGGCACGCCTGGGGCGTCCACTCCGTCCACGTCGTGGAGACCAAGCCCGGCTTCGTCGAACTCCGCATGACCGGCTATGACGTGCTGCGGCGGGTGAAGATGCCGCGCCGCCTGCCCCGCAAGGCCACTACGGGCCCGCTGGTGGTGCCGGTGGCCTTGAGGGAGGACGGGACCGCGTTCGTCCGCGACTACCAGAAGATCCCGCACAGTCTGACGCTGGGCGCGAACCAGTCGGGCAAGTCGATGTATCAGCGCAACCTGATCACCGGTCTCGCGAAGCTCCCGGTCGGGCTGGTCGGGATCGACTGCAAGCGCGGTGTCGAGCAACGCGGATACGCACCCCGCCTCTCCGCCCTCGCGGTGACACCGGACGAAGCTTCACAGCTGCTGGAAGCCTTGGTCCAGGAGATGGAGGAGCGCTTCGACACCCTGAGCGCTCACGGGGTCTCGGACCTCTGGGACCTGCCGGCCAAAGCGCGGCCGGTGCCGTTGGTGGTGCTGGTGGACGAGGTGGCGGAACTTTTCCTCGTCGCTGTGAAGAAGGACGAGGAACGCCGGGACCGCATGGTCATGCACCTGGTGCGCCTCGCCCAGATGGCCCGCGCGGTCGGGATCTATCTGGAGATCTGCGGGCAGCGCTTCGGCTCCGAGCTTGGCAAGGGCGCCACGATGCTCCGTGCTCAGCTCACCGGCCGCGTCGTGCACCGCGTCAACGACAAGCAGACCGCGGACATGGGTCTGGGCGACATCGCCCCCGATGCCGTCTTCGCTGTGACGACGATTCCGCCGGACCGTCCCGGTGTGGCTGTGGCTGGTGACTCCTCGGGGGGCTGGTCGCGCGTCCGCACCCCCGAACTGTCCGCCGCCGACGCCGTGGCTATCTGCCACGAATACGCGCACCTGACGCCCGATGTCCCGGCTCTGGCCCCGTTCCGCCCGGTCGTCCGTACCGCCCCCGGCTCGGCTTCACCGCTGGGCGCCAGCGCTCCGGTCACCGCGTAGCCATCGCACTTCTCCCCCGGAAAGGAGGTGCCCTGATGTCCCGCAAAATCCGTCTGGACGCCGTGCTGATCCAAGCCGTCATTGCCGGTGCGCTGTCCTTCGCCCACCTGCATGACCTTGCCGAAGCGGCCGGACAGGACGGCTGGAAAGCCTGGGCCTACCCGATCAGCGTGGACCTGCTCCTCGTCGCCGCCTGGCGCCGCATGCGCACCCACGCCGACAACCGCGCCGCCTGGGTCTGGTTCGTCATCGCCTTGGCGGCCTCACTGGGCGCGAACATCGCCACCGCCGGACTCCTCGACCTCGAAGACGTACCGGCCTGGCTCCGCATCCTCGTCGCCGGGTGGCCTGCCCTCGCCTTCCTCGGCGGAACCCTCCTCGCACACGCACCCACCACAACGGAACCCACGGACCCGGACACTGCACCGCCGGCCACGCCGGAACCCGAAGAAGCCCCGGGCCTCACGGTGGAACGGGCTCCCGACCCTGCCCCGGAACTTCCGCCGGCACCCGCCCCCGTGCCCAAGCCTGCCCCGGTGTCCGCGCCGACTGTGGCTGTTCCGCCGGCACTGCTCGACCACGCACGGAAGGTCGCCGACACACATCACGCGACAACCGGTGACCGGATCGACTCGGCCACCCTCCGCGCTCGCCTCGGCGTCCCCGCACCGCTCGCTGACGCCATCACCGCCCAACTCGCCTAACCGGAAAGGAATCCAGCTCATGGCCCTGTTCAACTTCAACCGCCCCGACGACTACCTCAACGCCGCCCGGGAGATGGCCGACTCCGGCCGCCCCACCCTCGCCCGACTGCTCGCCGAGGAAGCGGCCGACCGCACAACGGACCCGGCCGACGCCGACCGCATCCGCGCCGAGTTCCCCGACAACAGCCTCCGTCAGGAGAGCTGACCATGCCGCGCCCGAACCGCTTCACCAACGTGATCCGCATAGGCCCCGTACAGGTCGGCACGCACTACGACGGCCGGGGCCGCACCAAGCACACCGCCGCGTGCACGGCTCCCGGCTGCAACTTCTCCGCCGACTACCACGGCCGCGCCGCCGCCGAGCTCGCCGCTCGCACTCACCGCTGCAACCCCTGAGAGGAGAAACCCATGTTCACCCCGAAGTACCCGACCCCGGACACCGCGCCCACCGCGAACACGTCCCTCGTCCGGCCGCTCACCGGACTCGTGCACCCCGCGGCCTGCGACTGCCACCACACACCGACCAGCCCGGCCCCCGCGCCCGTGCCCGCTCCGGTCCCGGCCGGTCGGCCCTCGGTGCAGTTCACCCCTGGCGCCCTGGTCGTCGCCGCCGTGGGCGGGACCGCCCTGGTCCTCGTGGTGAGCACGGTCCTGGTCTCGATGCTCCTCGCGGTCGCCATCACCGCCGCGTCCGTCGCGATCTGCGCCGTCGTCCTGCGCTCGCTCCTGAACCACCAGCACAACCGCTGACAGCCCCCGGGGCGGCCTCAACCGCCAAGTTTCCGCCGCCCCGGGCGCCCAACCCAATCCAGATCCAACGGACCCGAAAGGGAGCTCCATCATGCCCCAGCACACCCGCCCCCGGCCGATCTGCGGCCACTGCGACGGCTTCCCCACCGTGGCTGTCACCACCGGCCAGACCACCCCCACCGGGCACCGGCAGACCATCACCGCCAACTGCCCCGCCTGCCACGGCACCGGCCACAGCCTCCCCGCCCGCACCTTCACCCGAGTCGGGGTGTGAGCCCCATGGCCCTCCTGGACTGGAGCGACAACAAGCACTACGACCCCACCGGTGACAAGCCCTGCGTGCTCTGCGACAAGCCCACCCCGCTGCGCTCCGACCGGGGCAAGCCCGTCCACAAGGTCTGCGCCGAGGACTGGATCGACAACCACCCGCCCAAGGAGAACCAGTGACGGACACCGCCACTGCGGCGGGCCTGGACCCGGCCACCCTCGCCGACGTGCTGAGGGTGGCTGGGTCCACCGGCTTCGACCGCTGGGAAGAACAGATCCGCCGCACTCAAGGGTGCGCACAGCCCATCCACCTCACCGGCGCCACCAAGACCACCGACCGGGCCACCGGCACCCTCCTGCACCACTACACGACCGACACCGAGCCCGGGGGCCGGTTACGGATCGCCTGCGGCAACCGCCGCGCCTCCCGCTGCCCCGCCTGCGCCTGGACCTACGCGGGCGACACCTACCACCTCATCCGTGCCGGACTCACCGGAGACCCCGACAAAGGCACCCCACACACCATCCGGGACCACCCCCGGGTCTTCGCCACCCTCACCGCCCCCTCGTTCGGCCCGGTCCACAACCGGCCCGGAAACCGGCCCTGCCGCTGCGGCACCCACCACCCCGAAACGGCTGCGGAGCTCGGCACCCCGCTCGACCCGGACAGGTACGACTACGCCGGAGCAGTGCTGTGGAACAACCACGCCTCCGATCTCTGGCGCTACTTCACGATCTACCTGCGCCGGGAGATCGCCCGCCGAGCTGGCCTCACCCAGAAAGCCGCCCGGGAACAGTCCAAGGTGTCCTTCGGCAAGGTCGCCGAGTACCAAAAGCGCGGAGCGGTTCACTTCCACGCGGTGATCCGCTTCGACGGACCGGAAGGGCCTGACTCGCCGCCCCCGACCTGGGCCACCCTCGATCTCCTCGACGACGCGATCCGCACGGCTGCCGCCCGGGTCGAAGTCACCGTGCCGGCCAATCCGGCTGCCGGGATCGCCAACGACTGGGTGCTGCGCTGGGGCACGCAGCTCGACGTCCAGCCCATCGGCGCCTTCGGCAACGGTGAAGACCTCACCGAACAGGCCGTTGCCTCCTACGTCGCCAAGTACGCCACCAAAGCAGCCGAGACCACCGGCACGGTCGATCACCGCATCGGCAACAAAGAAGCCCTGATCCTCCTCGACGTGCCCGAGCACCCTCGGCGGCTGATCGAAGCGTGCCTCGACCTCCACCACGCCTACCCCGACCGCAAGCTCCGCGACTGGGCCCACATGCTCGGCTTCCGCGGCCACTTCTCCACCAAGTCGCGCCGGTACTCCACCACCCTCGGGGCCCTTCGACAGGTCCGCGCCGACTACCGCGCCGCACAGCAACGCGAAGCCCTCGGCCTGCCCGATCCGGACGACCACCCCGAAGCGACCACGCTCACGCTCGCGCACTGGGCCTACGCCGGCCACGGCCACACCCCCGGCGAATCCTGGCTCGCCGCCAACATCCACCGCGACATCCAACACAACCGAGACCACGCCCGCGAACACCGCGCCGAACTTCAAGCCCTGGAAGGGGAGGAGCACTGATGCCCACCACCGTGATCGAACGGAAGTGGTACACCACCGCTGAGGTCGCCCAGATGTTGGGCTTCGGGCTCTCCAAGACGAAGATGCTCGTGCTCACCGGCGAGATCCGCTCCGTGAAGGTCGGCCGCAACCGCCGCATCCTCCCTGCCTGGGTGGACCAATACGTCCAGCGCGTCACCTCCGACACCGAAGGGTGGGCGGCATGACCGGCAAGCGCGGTAACGGGGAAGGGTCCATCTACCCGTACAAGAACGGCTTCGCGGCCTATGTCTGGGTGACGAAGCCGGACGGGAAACGCGCCCGGAAGTACGCGTACGGCAAGACTCGCGAAGAGGTCCACGACAAGTGGCTGAACCTCCACGCCGCAGCGAAGCAAGGCCCTGTGGCCACCCGTCACCGCACCGTCGATGCCTTCCTGGCGTACTGGCTGGACTCGATCGTGAAGCCCAACCTCGCCCCCCTGTCGTACGTCTCGTACGAGGGGTACGTCCGGCTCTACATCGCCCCTCACCTCGGGTTGAAGCGGCTCGACAAGCTCACCGTTCGGGATGTGCGCGAGTGGCTGACCAAGCTGGGCAGCGTCTGCCAGTGCTGCGCCCAGGGCAAGGACGAGAAGCGGGCGGCTGCTCGACAGAAGTGCTGCGCGGTCGGGGACTGCTGCGAGTCCTATCCGTCCCGCCGGGTGATCCAGGCCTCCCGCGACGCTCTGCGGGCTGCGTTGACTCATGCGGTCACTGAGGAGGAGATCGGCAAGAACGTAGCCTCGCTGGTAAAGGTGCCCAAGCCTCGCCGCCGCCGGATCAAGCCGTGGTCAGTTGCGGAGGCCGGACAGTTCCTCGCCGACGCTGCGGCTCGTGATGATCACCTGTTCGCGGCGTGGGTCCTGGTGCTGACGCTCGGCCTGCGCCGGGGCGAGGTGCTCGGTCTGACGTGGAAGTCCATCGACTTCGAGGCCGGTGAGCTGTACGTGGACCACCAGATCCAGCGAGCCGGGCGTCAGATCCTCCACCGCGAGACCAAGACCGAGGACTCCGACGACTTCCTTCCCCTGCCCGCGCTCTGCCTCAAGGCCCTCCGGATGCGCCGCGCTCAGCAGATCGGCGACCGAAAGGCCGCGGGCGAACTCTGGCAGGACGCTCACGGCCTGGTCTTCACGACCAAGTACGGCACTCCGATCGAGCCGGGGAACCTCACCCGGATGTTCGCGCTCCGGGCTCGCCGTGCCGGCCTCCGGGTCATCCCTCTGCGGAACACCCGGCACACCTGCAGTTCGCTCCTGGTCGCCCTCAAGGTGCACCCGAAGATCGCTCAGCGGATTCTTCGGCACTCGCAGATCGCCATGACGATGGAGGTCTACGCCGAGGCGAGTGAGGAAGAGGTACGCGCCGCAATCAGCCAGCTGTCCGACGCGATGGGCGGTACCGGCTGACACGGTTGCTGTACTTCGCTGCTGTACGGGCAACGCGAGAGGCCCCCAGGATTTCTCCTGGGGGCCTCTCGCCTGCTGTGCACTCGGCAGGATTCGAACCTGCAACCTTCTGATCCGTAGTCAGATGCTCTATCCGTTAAGCTACGAGTGCGTTTCCTCGGCCTGAGCCTCGGTCCCGCTCCCCGGGGTTTTTCTCCCCGGTCGGCGTTGCGAGAACAACATTACATGACCTGCGCCGTGACGCGAAATCCATTAGCCACACCAAGCCTGACCTGCGAAAACGCCGTTGAGAGCTGGGCTTCCGGGGCCGGGTACGACCGAAGCCCCGTGCCTGGGGCACGGGGCTTCGGTTTCCTGCGGAGGCGGAGGGATTTGAACCCTCGATGGGCTTTAAGACCCAAACCGCATTAGCAGTGCGGCGCCATAGACCGGACTAGGCGACGCCTCCAGCACACCCCGTCGCGAACGCGAGTGGTGCGTGCAGATGATGACACAGTCGAGCGCGCTGTCACCAATCGCCGCCCACGGTACTAGGCAGGTGGGCGGCGAGGCAAAGCACTTCGCGCGGTGTCGGAGCCGGCCGCCCGGCGACCGGAGGGCGCGGCCCTCCGACGGCGTGTGGGGTCGGCCGTCCGGGCGGCTGTTCCGGTCGGACCCCCATGAGTTGCGCAACGTGCGGGCGTGAGGAGCGTTAGAGAGGACGAGGGCTCCGCCCTCCGTCCGTCACCCCCGTGCCGCCCCGCGCGCTTCCCCACCCTGCGCGCACCCGGCAGGCAGGCGTGCCCCCAGGGCGCGCCGGAACAACAGGAGCCCCGCATGCTGCGCCGACTCACCCTCACCGCCGTCGCCTCCCTCGCCGCGCTGTCCGCCGCCGCGCCCGCCGCCACGGCAGCGGCCCCCCTGGTGCCGCTGCCTCCGCTCCCCCTGCTCCAGGGGGACTGGCCGTCGATGCAGGACACACGGACCCGGCTCACCGTGACCGTCTCGGAGTCCGGCAACCCGTCGGCCGACGGGACCTTCGAGCTGGAGTGCGGCCCGGCGGGAGGCAGCCACCCCGCCGCGCAGCGGGCCTGCGACCTGCTGGACGAGGCCGCGGAGTCGGGGGACAACCCGTTCGTGGCGACGGACCGCAACGCCATGTGCACCCAGCAGGCCGGCGGCCCGGCCGCCGCCCGGGTCCAGGGCACCTGGCAGGGAGAGAACGTCGACGCACGGTTCAGCCGCGCCAACGGCTGCGAGATCTCCCGGTGGAACAGCCTCGTGCCGGTGCTCCCCACCGCGAGGTAGCCGGTTCGGCGGGGCGTGCGCCGGGACTTCGGCCGGTCCGGACGGCGCGCGCCGGGGCGCACGACGGCCGCTCCGGGGACCTGCCGGGCGGCTTCCAGGGGCCGTTCCGGACAGGCTCCGAACAGACGCTGCACCACATCGACGCACGTCAGAGGGGGCGCTCGCGGTCACGTCATGACCCACCGGCGTACACCGTGTGCACAGAACCTTGGTGAGAGCTCCCCCTCATCCGCCGCCCGCCACGCGCTCCCTGCCTTTAGACTCCTCCAGTGACAGCCTGAGGCCCGAGGGGCAGGATGGGGCCCGCTGTCGGCAAGGTGCGGTATTCAGGGAGGAAGCGTCTCGTGAGCAGCAGGCCATCCCGAGGCGCTGCTCGCCTCGCAGCCATACTCGACGCCCTCCCGGACGGGCTCCTGCTCGTCAACTGCAACGGCACGGTCGTCAACGCCAACACCATCGCCCTCGAAATGTTCGAGACCCCGGGCACCGCGCTCGTGGGGCGCGGGCTGCTCGATCTGCTTCCGGAGTTCGACTCCAGGCTGATCCCGGGGTCGATGCGAAGGCCGGAGTCTGCGGACGAGCAGGGCAGGACCAAGCCGACGCGGATGATCGCGCGCCGGACCGACGGCACCGACTATCCCGTCGAGGTCACCAGTGCCTCCCTGGACAGCGGCCAGGCCGGCTACAACGACATCCACTCCAGCTACACCGGCGACGAGCTGCTCATGCTCGTCGTACGCGATCTCTCCGGCACGGTCGACACCGAGGCCGAACTGGCGCGTTCGCAACGCCAGACGGAGATGATCCTGCGGGCCGCCTCCGAGGGCGTCGTCGGCACCGACACGGACGGCCGGGTCGTCCTGGTCAACCCCGCGGCCGCTCAGATCCTCGGCTTCCGTGCCAGCGATCTCGGCGGCAAGGAGCTCCACCCGCTGATCCTGCACTCGCGTGCGGAGGGCGGGGAGTTCCCGTACGAGGAGTCGCCGCTCGCCGACACCCTGAGGTCCGGGCGCAAGCACCGGGTCCGCGGTCAGGTCCTCTGGTCCAAGAGCGGTGCGCAGGTGCCGGTCGACCTGACCACCGCGCCGGTGCGCGACGGGGACCAGCTGGTGGGCGCCGTCATGACGTTCACCGACCGCAGGCCCTACGAGGAACTCGCGCAGCAGCACACCGGCGAGGTCTCCGGGCTGACCGAACGGCATGCCGCGGAGATCGCCGAGCTCACCGAGAGCCACCGGGCCGAGGTCGCGAAGCTCACCGAACAGCACGCGGCCGAGTCCGCCGACCGGACCGAGCGGTACGCGTCCGAGCTGGAGGAGCAGGCCGAGCGCCTCACCGACACCGCCGCGCGGCACACGCAGCTGACCGCTGTGCTGGGCGAGTCCCTGCGCGGGCCGCTGGAAGAGCTGCGGGGCGAGCTCTCCGCGCTTGCCGCGGACCCGGCCGGCCAGCTCTGGCCCGAGGCCAACCAGATCCTGCACCACCTCGCCGCCGGCTATGCGCGGATGACGACGCTGGTCGACAACGTACTGAGCTACCAGCGTCTGGACAGCGGCACCGAGGAGCTCGTCAAGCAGCCGGTGCTGCTCGACGCGGTGGTGACCGCGGGCATCGACGGAGCGGTCGAGCTGATCGGTCCCGGGCGTGCGCAGTTCGCCGTGCACGCGCCGCCGATCGAGGCCGAGGTCGACGCGGGCCGACTGGTCACGGCGCTGGCCCACCTCGTCGCCGACGTGGCCGGTGTCGACTCGACCGGCAAGGCCCGGACGGTGCCGGGCGGCGGCTACGTCGACTCCACGATCGTCGTGGCGGCGGCGCAGCGCGGTGACGTGGTGCGGATCGAGGTGCGCGGACCGTTCGCCGGTGGCGACCCGGTGCACGTGCCGATCGTGCGCGGGATCGTGCGGGCCCACGGCGGTGTGCTCCAGACGCATGAGATGCCGGGGATGAGCGGCAGCGCGTACGTCCTGGAGGTCCCGCTCGGAACGGGTGCCGGGGCCGTCGCACCCGAGCCGCTCCCGGTCCCCGTGGAGGCCGCAGTACCGGAGCCTGCCCCCCAGCCCGAGCAGGGCGGGCGGCGCAGGGCGCGCAGGGCGTCGACGGACTCGTTCCTGGACAGCCCCCTCGACGGCGGAGCGGCCGGGGCGGAGGCCGGTGACACGGCGGCCGCGGAGCCGACGGGGCGGCGCAGGGCACGCCGTGAGCCCGCGACCCCGCAGGAGCAGCAGCAGGAAACGGAGATGACCCCGCCTCAGCGGAGCGAGGGTTCCGGCCGCAGGCGCGGTCGGCCCAGCCCTGCGGAGACCGGAGTGGAGACGGGCGCGGAGGCCGGGGCCGGCCGGCCCCGGCAGGCCCTGGCTCTCCCCGCCTCGCCTTCTGCGCCGTCCTCGCCCTCCTCACCCTCCGAAGGTGCCGTCGTGACGGCGGCCGAGGGTGCGCAGGGTGGCGGGCGCCCGCAGCGCGGGCAGACGGTGCCGCCCCAGGGCGTGCCGCAGAACGCCTCCGGCCGGACCGGGGGGCGCCAGAGCGGCGCCCAGCCCGCGCTGCCCGCTCTCGCCTCTCCTGGCGCCCCCGCTCAGCAGGAGCCGCCGGCGCAGCAGTCCGGGGGCCGAC
>NZ_NEUF01000119.1 GCF_002910915.1 Streptomyces sp. SM10
TAGGGCCTGCCGATTATCAACTCGCCGTCTTGATCTCCGGTGGCGGGGTGATTCCGAGCTGTGTGGCGAGGTCTGCGAGGTCGTCCAGGGTGGCGAGGCGGTGCTCGGCCGGGGCGTTGATGTGCCCGATCTCGTCGAGGAGTTGGTGGGTCTTGCGGATGCGCCGGTTGATGGTCTGGGGCGCGACCGCGAAGAGGCGGGCGATGGCGACCTGGGGAAGCCCGAGCCTCTCGTAGAGGAGGGTGGCCAGGAGCCGGTCGACGAGAGTGAGGCCCGGGCGCCGGCCGGTGTAGAGGCCGGCGGCGGGAGTCTTCTGCCGGTCGCCGCCGCGCCGCTGGTGTAGGTCGTCTTCCCGCTGGGCCGTGCGGGCCGCCGCCAGCTCACCGATGAGCTGGCCCCATCGTTCGTCGTCCATGCCGGTCAGGGCCGGGTGGACCAGCCAGGCGCGGCCGGGGCCGGGCTGGAGCTGAGGCAGTACGGGAGGGATTCCATCCCGACGGTGCTCCTCGGGACGCAGGGTGTAGTTCCAGTCGCCATGCCAGTCGTGGCGGTTCAGCGGCAAGGCGGTCATCTGCCCGTCGCTGACCCTCAATCCGGTCTCATAGAGGGCAGTGTCGAGCTCGGCCCGGATGGCGAGGCCGGTGCGGGTGGTGGTCGCGGCGATGCTGTTGACGATGACGTCATGGCTGGTCAGCGGCCTGCCTCGCCAGTTCATCGTGATGTGGGAGAACAGCCGGTGCTCAATTTTGTTCCATTTTGAAGTACCTGGAGGAAAGTGAGACACGCTGATCTCCAGGCCGGTCTCGAGGGCCAGGGCGGCCAGCTCGAACTTCCAGGCGCGGGTCCGGTGTCCGTTGGAACCGCCTGCGTCCGCGGTGATCAGCAGGCGTCCGGAGTGCGGGTAGGCGGCATGTCCGGCCGCATGCCACCAGCGGCGGATGGAGGCGACGGCGAACGCTGCGGTGTCGTGATCGGTGCCGACGTTGACCCAGCCGGCATCCTCGGCCAGGTCGTAGATTCCGTACGGGATCGCCTTGCCCAGATCGGCGTCGGGAAAGTCGTGAGTACGGACCCGGACCGGTTCCCCCTTGCGATGCCACTCGCGCCCGCCGTTCTTGTAGTTGCCCACCAGCTCCTTCTTCTTGGTGTCCACGCTGATCACGGGGTCGCCTGCTGCCTGGAACTCCTTGGCCTGGTCGTTGATATAGCGGAACTGTCCGTCCCGGTCCGGGTGCTGCTTGCCTTCGGTGGTCTTGGCGTTGCCCTGGAGGCTGAAGCCCTCCTCGCGCAGCACCGCCGCCACCGTGTCCGCCGAGACCCGATGGCCCTGCCGGACCAGCTCGGCGGACAACTGCCGCGTCGACTTCACCGTCCACCGCAGCGGTGACATCGGATCCCCACGCACATTCGGCTCCACCAAAGCCAGCAGCGCGGGCCGCAGCCCCGGATTCAGGTCCACCGCCCGTTTGCGGCCCCCGCCCACCCGGCGGACCCGTCCCAACAGCACGTCACCGGACTCAAGTTCAGCAGCCCCGCGTGAAACGGTGCCCTCACGCACCCCCGCCGCGCGAGCGACGAGCCTGATCCCGCCATGCCCCAGCGAGCGTGCCTCCGCTCCTATGGTCAGTCGCCGCTGACGCTCGTCCAAGTGCGGGAACAGCGCCTGAAACTTCGCCGCCAGCCCGGTCTCGATCCCCTCCGATCTCCCCATACCACAACAACGAGCCACAATCCCGGAAGCGACGGCTTGTTTCCCGGCAGGCCCTTAGCGTCAGACCATGCGTATAGGACTACTTGGCACCGGCAACGTCGCCCGAGCACTGGCCCAGGGCTGGAGCGCCGCAGGACATGACGTACTCCTCGGTTCACGCCACCCCGAGGAACGGAAGGAGTTAGGGCTTCCGGTGGCGGGGCTCCCTGAGACAGCAGCCCACGCGGAGGTGCTGGTCAATGCCACCCCAGGGGCCGTCTCCGTGGAACTGCTGCGCTCCATCGGAGCACCGGCGCTGGCCGACGTCCTGCTGATCGATGTCGGGGTCGGCCTCTCCGACGACTTCACCGAACTCTCGCACCCCAACAGCAGCCTGGGGGAACAGATCCAGGAGGCCTTCCCTCTGACCCCCGTCGTCAAGACGCTGTGCACCATGGACTCCACCGTGATGGGCGCCCCCGACGGACTCGACGGACCGAGCACCGTCTTCCTCTCCGGGGACGACGCCCAGGCCAAGCGGACCACCGGCCGGCTGCTCACCGACCTGGGCTGGCCCTCGTCGTCCCAGCTGGACATCGGTGGCATCACCACCGCACGCGGCCAGGAGCACTTCGCTCTGCTGTTCATGGGCATCGCGAACGGTCTGGGATCCCACACGTTCAACATCAACGTGGTCCCCCGCCCCGGACAGGCCGCCTGAGACCTTGCCCATCGCCCCCGTGACCCGCGACGGACGGCAGGGCCATCCGGCTCCTGCCATGGGGCGCCCTGGGCGGGCCGTTCGCTCCTGCGACCGGTCACCGATGGGCACGTCGGAGGCCCCCGCTCTTCGATGCCGGCGCGACAACTGCGTGCGGACTTCATCCGCCCGCACAGTACCCCCGCGCGAGCGGGTGGCCTCTAACCCTGTCGCGCGGGCCCGAAGGCAGGTGGCCGCAGGTGGTCCCCGGACGGGCCGACATCGCCGTCCTTCCACTCGGGGTCGTAGGCGCAGGGACCGCTGGCGCCGCCCATGAAGTACTCGCGGTCCGGGAACCAGGTGAAGGACATCCGCTCGTCCCCGTCGTCCCGCTGGACGAAGAGGTCCCAGTTGCCCGCCTCGCCGTCACGGTAGGACGAGACCTCCCAGCCGTCGTCCTTGAGCTGCTGGTGCAGGCGGCGGAGTCCGGGCACGGCCTGGCTCTCGGGCACGCGGTCCAGGGCCCAGCTGTGGCTCATCCGGTAGGCGCCGTCGACACTCTCGTCGAGGTTGAAGAGCCCTCCGCTGTAGCAGTAGTCGGAGCCGAGCGTGTTCTCCGTGCTGACGCCGAGATCCTCCACCCCTGGCTGCACGGTGCGCGTGAACCCCAGTACGTCGTACGCCTCTTGGGACTGCTGGAAGGCCCGGTCCGCCATGTCCTGGGGCGCGACCCTGGGATAGTCGGCAGACCCCCATGCGAACCGGAAGGCCAGCACGCACACGAAGGCGAGCGCCGCTCCGCCGCACACGAGGGCGGCGAGGGCGGAAGGACGCACCCTGGGCCTGCGCGGCGCAAGGGCAAGGTCGGGGGCGGGGAAGGGGGTTGCGGGCTCCTCGGACATACGAGGACCGTATGTCCGAGGAGGTGTCCTGCGTATGGGCGCAGCTACCCCGCACGAGGTGGGTACGCCTACTCAGTTGGCCGAGGGAGCGACCCCGTCCCCGCCCCCGGACCTTCTGCGGGGCACACCGGGCTGTCGTGCGGCCGGACCGGTCAGTGTCGTTCGGCGAGCGCGGCTTCGAGGCGGGCCACGTGGTCGGCCTCCGCTTCCTTCCGGACGGCGGCGAAGCGCCGGTCGACGAGCAGGAGAGGCACCAGCCAGATCCAGCCCCACACGCTGAAGGACGTCACCACCCCCGTCTGCCGCAACAGCGTGTTGGTGAGGAAGCAGAGGACGAAGCAGGTCGACCAGGCAACCGTGCGGTGGCGGCCGAGGACGCGTACCGGGGCGTTCCACGGACCGGACAGCGCGGCCATCGTCGCGGCGCGGACGGCGGTGTCACGGTCGACGATGCCTGCCTCCGGCGTCACTGCGCCACCTCCTTGCGCGAGGTCCTGGGACAGCGCACGGGCCTGAGCCTCGGTGTCGCGCCCTTCGACCGCACGAACCGCCGCCTTCATCCTGATGTCTTCCCAGTAGCCACGCCGTGCCCAGCGCTCGGCGGCGGCGAGCTGTTCCGCCTCGGCGGACTGCGGTGCCAGCTCCTTGAGCCGGCGGGAGAGGTCCACGGCCCGGGCAGCACGCCCGGGATGCTCGAAGGAGTCGGCGCGCAGGCACAGTTCGGCGTACCCGGCGAGGAGCCCGAGATGGTCGGCGTCGAGTGCGAGCCCGGCCCGGAACGCCTCCTCCGCCCGGTCATCGTGGTCGTCGTCGTCCTCCACGGCGTGCCCGAGGGCCAACCAGCAGTAGAGATCGGCCTGGGGGCCGAGCTCGTCCAGCCCTTCCTGCGCGGCACGCCGCACAGCTGCGTGCCCCCCGGCCAGGAGCAACTGCTCGCAGCGGCTCTGACAGGCCTCGACCGTGGTCATGTGGGCTCCCCCTCGCTCCTCTCCCCCGCGCGGGGGCCGGGCCAGTGTGTGACTTGTGGTTTTCCCAGGTCAAGGGGGTATCGCCCGCCCCGCCGGCAACGGCCTCCCCGTGGTGGTCGAGGCACAGCGCCGCGTCGCCGCTCGGCTGCGGTGATCGTCGACAGGGCCGCGCGTGGGCGTGCGTACGATCCGCCGGCCCACGCCCGTGCGCGCCGACCGGCTCCCGCCGGGCGGGCGCAGCAGACGGGTGGCCGTTGCTCCCGCCCGGCGCCGGGGGAATCGGCTACCCGCCCGTGAGGCACTGCTCGTTCACGTGTGCCGTGCGTTCACCGGCGCTGTGCGTTCACTGGCGCTGCTCGTTCACCGTACGGTCCGGGGCCGTGTGGTCGGCGACCGCCGTACGCCGTGTCCCGATCGCCGGGGCGAGGAACACCGCCACGGCGACGAACCCGAGGACGAGGATCATGGCCGAGCGCAGACCGTAGTGGTCGCCGAGGAAGCCGAGGCCGGGCGGTCCGACGAGAAAGGCGATGTAGCCGATCATCGCCACCAGGCTGACGCGGGCGGCCGGGTCGGGGCCCGAATCGCCGGCCGCGGAGAGGGCGACGGGGAAGCCGAGCGAGGCGCCCAGGCCCCAGAAGAGCACTGCCGCACCGGCGAGGACCGGTGAGTCGGCGAAGATGACGAGGGCGAGGCCGAGGGCCGCGGACAGTGCGCTGGCACGGACGACGGGGGCCCGGCCGAAGCGGTCGATGAAGAAGCCGCCGCAGAAGCGTCCGATCGTCATGGCGGCGGCGAAGCCCGCGTAGACCGCCGATCCCAGGGCGGGGTCCACGCCGTGGCCGTCGACCATGAGCAGGGGCAGCCAGTCGTTGGCGGCTCCCTCGGCCAGGGCCATGGCGAGGATGATGCCGCCGATCAGCAGCAGGCGCCGGTCCTTCCGGACGGCCGCGCGGGCCGGTGCCGTGCCGCCGTCGGCCGGCCGGTCGCTCCTGGTCCTGCCCACGCCGGCGGGGATGGCGCGGAAGGCGTACACGAACATGGCGGCCGTGACGACGGCCACGGCGGTCAGGTGCCACTCCACGGGGAACTCGGCGGCGGTGCACAGGATCCCGAGGGAGGCTCCTACGACGGTCCCGAGGCTGAAGAAGCCGTGCAGGGTGGGCAGGACCGTCCGGGCGGTGATCCGCTCGACCTCGGCCCCGTCGATGTTGACCGCGACCTCCCCGCCTCCCATGCCGGCCCCGAAGAGGAACAGCCCGGCCGTGACGGTGGGCGCGGAGGAGAGCAGGGCCCCGCACCCGATGACCACCATGCTGACGATGATCAGCACCGTCCCCACGCCCATCACGGGCCTGGTGCCGAAGCGTGCCACCAGTGCCCCGGAGGTGAGGATGCCGAGCATCGAGCCGACGGACAGCCCGAAGAGGACGAGCCCCATCTGCGCGGTCGACGCGCCCAGCAGGTCCCTGATGTCGGGGGTCCGCGTCACCCAGGCGGAGATCGACAGGCCTGGTATGAGGAAGAAGAGGAACAACGCCGTACGGCGGCGACGCGTGGCCAGGTCCATCGGTCTGGTGATCTTTCAGCAGTGCACGGCCGGGCGGACGCCACCCCCGGATGAGTATGTACAAACGTACACTCCTCCGCGGGGCACGAGGAGAGGGTCACCGCGACGCGGAGTTCTCGCGGCCCTACGCGCCCCTGGCCGCCGTTGTGAGCGAAACCGTCGATGCGGCACAGGAGATGATCGTCGCGCACCGCGTCACGACGCCCCCGTACGTCCCGTACGTCCCACGCGCCGGCACCACGACGCACGCCCGCCGCTGCGATCTGTGGCAATCCCATGGCGCGCTGTAATCGGTTGCTCTAGAGTCTGGCGCCTCACAGCAATCGGTTCGCCGCAACTCGCGGCTATCAAGAGGAATTGGGGCCACCTTGACGGTTCCTGCGCAGCCGGACCCGACTCCCGGCCCGGGGCCCTCCCCCAGCCGTTACTCGCACACAGGAACCACCCGCCTCCTCTGCGCGGGCCCCTATCTCCAGGCGCGTTTCCGGCGCCGTGTCGTGGAAGAGCTGGTCGAGCACGACGGGAGAGCGGTGGCGCCGTCGGCCGGCGTCGACGTGGTCCCGGTGCTGGCCCACGCGTTACGGGCCCGCCGGCTCGAGTTGCAGGCCGGCGGACTGGTCGCACTCCTGTGGACGCTGTTCTGGCTGGCCGACCTGTTCGGGGACGGCTTCGGCTGGATGACGTCGTGGAGTCTGGCCGACGGATACGGCCAGAGCTACACGGAACGACACTTCTTCCTCCCGACCGACGTGTTCGAGGAGGGTGACGGCACCCGGCGGTATCCGGGCTCCGGTGTCTGGGCGCTGAACTACGCGATCATCAGCGGACTGCTGTGGCTGGCGCGGAACATGTCCGGACGCGGCACCAGCGTCTACTCCCTGGACGGCCTGCTGCCCACCGCCAGCGGATGGGCCCGGTTCGCTCCCTTCGCGCCCCGGATCCTGCTGGCCCTGTACTGGGCGGCGGCGCTCGCCGCCGTGTGGAACACCTCCGCGAACTGGATGGCCGTGGTCTTCCCGCTGCTGCTGGTGTTCCCCGTGTGGCGGCACCGCGGCGCGGTGGAGGCGGTGATGTGCGACCGTCTCCAGGCCGAGGCGTTCGAACAGCGACCGCGGGAGGAGCTGACCGATCCCGAGTGGCTGCGGGACGTCGGCCAGGCCATCGACAGGGAACAGAACTCGGGGGTCGTCCTGTACGAACCCGCCCGGCCCTTCGTCGGATCGGGTCGCGCCCTGAAGCCCTGGTCCCTCGTGATGGACCTGCGCCGCAGGCCGGGAGCCGACGCGCAGCCGCTCACCGCCGCGGGGGTGCTGAACTGCGTCAGGGAGCGGCTGGCCGATCTGGGCCGGCTTCCGGAGCCCCCGTCCGGCCTGGACCGCCTCCGGGACGTGGAGATCGACGAGCTGGTCTACCTGCCGTCCGGTCCCCCGAGACACGAGGTCGATCACGGCGAGGCCGCGGCGGCGATGCACCGGCTCGCTTCGGTCGGCGAGGGCGGCGAGGCCCGGCGGCACTTCCTGCGGGTCCGCGTCAGCGCGTGGGAGCACCATGTGGTGGTCTCCGTGCTGATCCGGGTGCACACCCAGGGCGAGTTGCTGGTGCTGGAGGTCGTACCGCACGTACTGGACCCGCTCAAGCCGGAGTTCGGGCTCGTCGACGCCATCGTCGAACGGGGTCGCGCGTACCCGGCGATCGCGGCCGGCCGGGCCCTGGTGACCGCTCCCGCCGCCGGAGTGGCGGCGGCCTTCTCCGCCGCCCGTTCCCTGGAGGGCTCGGTCCGGTGGGCGATGCGCCGTGCCGGACACGTCAGCACGGCCCCCTCGGCCGAGGGGGCCGCGGCGTCGGTGAGGGAGCTGGCGTCCGCGCGCGTCCGGTCACCGCTCCTGGAGATGGACGTCAGCCGCTACCTGCGGACCGTTCAGGAACGCATCGGTACGGGGGCGCTCCAGGCCCTGAGCGAGAAGGGCCATGACACCGGGCAGTTGGAGCAGCAGATCGTCCAGGTGAGCAACGGCGGCGTCTTCATCGGAGCGATGAGCGGCGGTGCGGTGGCGACGGGCCGGGGTGCCAGGGCGCGGGCCGACGGGGCGCTCCAGCAGGTGCTCGGCCGCCCGGACGGCCGGTGACCGGCCGACGGGAGTACCGAGGAGAGGCCGGAGAGGTCCGGCCGGAGGACCGGCAGCAGGACCGGCAGCAGGACCGTCGGGGGAACGGCGGGATGGGCGCGCAACCGCGAGCACCGCGGGTACGGCGAACGAGCGAGCAGGGGAGCGGGACATGGGTGGAAACGACGAGGCGGAGCGCCCGGACCGGGAGCGGGACACCGGCGCGGAACCGGCGGCTGCGGAACCGGCTGGTGCGGAACCGGCGGGTGGCATCGTCGTCGGCGAGTTCGACGGCGGAGCGGTCGCGGCCGGGCTCCGGGCCGAGGCCGAGGACGCCGGCAGGCGGATCGGCAGGGCGCAGGGCACGCACGTACCGCCGCCCGTGGTGGCTCCGGTCCCGGGCGGCATCGCCATCGGCCGGATGACCGGGGGCGCGGCGGCCTCCGGTACCGATGCGCGCTCCACCGACCGGTCGGAACGGCTCATCGAGGCGACGCCTCAGCTGGTGGACGCGCTCAGGCTGTTGCGCGGCGAGTCGGGTGAGCTGCGGAGCGAGGCGGCGGAGGCCGAGCGGGAGATCCAGGCCACCGGTGGGGTGGAAGGGGGCCGACTGCGGCGGCTGGCGGCGCTGGCGGGCCGGGCAGCCGGGTCCGTGGGCGGGCAGACGGCGGCCGGAGTTGCCGCAGGGGTGATCTCCGGAATGCTGCCATGAGGGGATGGGACGCCCGGCGGCAGCGCTGGGAGCCCTCCCCGGCCCCGGACACCAAGCAGCCGTACGCCGTGGAACGGGGCCTGCGGATCGCGGCCCTCGCGCTGACGGTGGCGGTGGTGGGCACGGTCGCCCTCGGCGGCGGACGGCTGCTGTTCCGCGACGACGAGGCGCACGGGGTCGAGTCGTCCGCGGAGGCCACCCCCAGCGGGACCGAGGAGAGCGGAACCGCCCCGGGCGCAGGCGGGACCGAGGAGGGCGACGCCGGAACGGAGGAGGGCGACGCAGGGAGCGCGTCCCCCACGGCCGAGGAACCGCCGCCCGGCTTTGTGACGGAGGAGGACACCGAGGGCTTCGGTGTCCAGGTCAGGGAGAGCTGGGAGCGACGGGCGGAGCAGCGCGAGGAGGGCGTCGTCGTCTACTACGAGACGGACGGCGGGGAGGGCTTCCTGCAGGTCTACCGGATTTCCGAGCCGGGCTACACCCCGTACGACGCCCTGGAGGAGACCGACCGGCTGGTGGGCAAGCTCGACGGCTACGAGCGTCTGAGACTGGACGACCTGGCCCCGGCCGACGGATCGCAGGCCGCTGAACTGGAGTACCTGGTACCGCGCGAGAACGGGACGGTACGCCGGTCGCTGCTCAGGGCCTTCGTCGCCGAGGACGGGGTGCGCTGGGTGGTCCTGGTCGCCGGCCCCGAGGACGAATGGGACGGCACCTACGCGGAGTCGGCATCGGTGGCGGCCGACTCGTTCTGCCCGCAGGGCTACTGCCCGGCCACGTCCTGAGTCCGTGTGCCCGGGCGGTCCGTGTGCCCGGGCGGTCCGTGCGCCCGGGCGGTCCGTGCGCCCGGGCGGTCCGGGCACCCCGTCGGCAGGGCGGAACGCCTCCTCCCGCAGGACCTGCCCGGAATCCGGTGATGCAGCCGACCCGCCGCTCCCGCCGCCGACCCTGAGGGCCGAGGCGTGCTCGACGGGCGGTGTCCGGGGGGCGGTGCCACGCTGAAGAGACTGGATCTTCGGAAGGGAACCGCTGTGATCACCACCGATTTCGTCCCCGGTTCGCCCTGCTGGCTGGACCTCGGGACGCCCGACGTCCGGGCCGCCGCCGCGTTCTACGGCACGGTCCTCGGCTGGAGCTTCGAGCCGATGGGCTCACCCGAGGAGCCCGAGGGCGGCATGTTCCGCAAGGACGGCGGCATCGTCGCGGGGCTCGGCAGGCTCACCGAGGAGGGCGCCCGTTCCGCCTGGATGATCTACTACAGCGTCGCCGACGCCGAGAGCACCACCAGGGCGGTGGAGGCCGCGAACGGCACGGTGCGGCTGGCACCGAGGGACCTCGACGCGTGGGGCCGGATGGCCCAGTACACCGACCCGCAGGGGGCCCAGTTCGCCGTGTGGCAGCCCGGGAGCACCAAGGGCGTGGACCTGGTGGACGCCCCGGGCTCGCTGTCGTGGACGGAGCTGTACACGACGGACGCCGCGGCGGCGAAGGAGTTCTACGGCACGGTCCTCGGCTGGCAGTTCGGTGAGATGGAGATGCCGGGCGGCGGGGCGTACACCCTGATCACGCCCTCCGGGCTCCCTGAGGACCGCATGCACGGCGGCCTCATGGAACTGTCCGGGCAGCACCTCGCGCGGACGGGCGGCCAGGGGTACTGGCACCCGGTGTTCGCCGTCACCGACTGCGATGCAGCGGTCGCCGAGGTCACCGGCAACGGGGGCAGCCTGCAGATGGGCCCCGACGACGCGGAAGGGGTCGGCCGGCTGGCCGTCTGCCTCGATCCGTGGGGAGCGGAGTTCGTGGTGCTCGCCCCTGCCGCCCGGAGCTGAACCCGGGCCGACGGCCCCGGAACCAGAGGCCCCCGCCCCGACAGCCGGACATGGGAAATCCCCGACCGCAATTGCGGACCGGGGATTTCCTCACGTATATTGAGTGGTTCTGTGCGCCCACAGAAAAAGGCCCCTCACCGGGGGCCACTAGAAACACCATATCCGGCAGGGAGCGATTTTGTCAACTCGCGAAAACGTCGAATTGCAGAAGGAGCAGGAATTCATCGACCGGCTCTACGACCGTGTCGACGAGCTGCGCGGGATCACCGCGCAGCGTGTCGAGGACGCGTTGACCCCGGTGGGGAACGGCCTGCAGGCCCGGTTGGAGCGCGATGTCCTCGTCTCCGAGCGTTCGGGTCTGCTCGCCGCCCTGAATGCGGTGGACGGCTCCCTGTGCTTCGGCCGTATCGATCTCCGGGACGGCGCCGCGCACCATATCGGCCGTATCGGAATTCGTGAGGACGACACCGCACACACGCCCCTTCTGATCGACTGGCGGGCGCCGGTCGCACGGCCCTTCTATCTCGCCACCGGGCATACGCCGATGGGTCTGCGCCGGCGCAGACACCTCACCACCGAGGGCCGCACGGTGACCGAGCTCCACGACGAGATCCTCGATCTGGGCGACGACGAGCGCAGCGGCTTCGAGGACCCGACCGGTGACGCCGTGCTGCTCGCCGCGCTCAGCTCCGCCCGTACCGGCCGCATGGGCGACATCGTGCGGACGATCCAGGCGGAGCAGGACCGGATCATCCGTGCGCCGCACCGTGGTGTCCTCGTCGTCGAGGGCGGCCCCGGCACGGGCAAGACGGCGGTCGCGCTGCACCGTGCGGCCTTCCTCCTCTACGAGCACCGCGAGCTGCTGGCCAAGCGCGCGGTCCTGGTCGTGGGCCCCAACCCGGCCTTCCTCCGCTACATCGGCGAGGTGCTTCCCGCGCTCGGCGAGACCGGGGTCATGCTCGCCACGCAGGCCGAGCTGTTCCCCGGCGTCCATGCCCGGGGGGCCGACAGCCCCCGCGCGGCGGCCGTCAAGGGCGGGGCGGGGATGGCCGAGGCGCTCGCCCTGGCCGTACGCGACCGGCAGGCGCTGCCGGAGCCCGGCGCACCTGTGGTCGTCCGGCACGACGACGGTGACCTCGTGCTGGACTGGGAGATCGCCTACGAGGCCCGGCAGGCGGCCCGCGAGACCCGGCTGCCGCACAACCTCGCGCGGCCGTACTTCACCTTCCACGTCATCGACGCACTGACCGCGCAGCTCACCGAACGCATCGGCGCGGACCCCTACGGCGGCCCGAACTTCCTGGGCGCGGACGACGTCGCCCAGCTCGGCAAGGGTGTCGCCACGAGCGAGGAGGTCCACGCCGCGATCGGTGACCTGTGGCCGCTGCTCACCCCGCAGGAGTTCCTCGCCGACTACCTGGCGGAGCCGGTGTACCTGGCCGACGAGGACGCCGACGCCATCCGGCGCGCTCCCGGCGACGGTGGGTGGACCCCCGCCGACGTGCCGCTCCTCGACGAGGCGGCCGAGCTGCTCGGGTCCGACGACAGTGCCGAGCGGGCCGCCGCCGAGGCCGAGCGCCAGGAGCGGGTCGCCTACGCGCAGGGTGTCCTGGACCTGTCGCTGGGGTCGGAGACGTACGAGTTCGAGGACGAGGAGGAGTCGGAGATCCTCGCCGCCCACAACATCATCGACGCCGAGCGGATGGCCGAGCGCCACGAGGAGGCCGACCACCGGAGCGCCGCCGAGCGGGCGGCCGCCGACCGGACCTGGGCGTTCGGGCACATCATCGTCGACGAGGCGCAGGAGCTGTCGCCGATGGCGTGGCGGCTGCTGATGCGGCGGTCGCCGACCCGCTCGCTGACCCTCGTCGGTGACCCGGCGCAGACCTCGGAGGAGGCGGGCGTCGGCTCGTGGAACAGGATCCTGGAGCCCTACGTCGGTGACCGTTTCGAGCACGTGCGCCTGGGGGTCAACTACCGTACGCCCGCCGAGATCATGGAGTTGGCGGCCAGGGTGATACAGGCCGAGGACCCGTCGTTCGAGCCGCCCGGCTCGGTGCGGTCCACCGGCGAGGCGCCGTGGACGCGGGACGCCGGTGCGGATCTCGCGGGCGCGGTGGCGCGGGCCGTCGAGGAGCTGACGCCCGGGGAGGGGCGCCTCGCGGTGATCGCGCCGCGCGAGTTGCACGAGGAGATCGCGGGCCCGCTCGACGGGGTCACGGCGGGCGACGAACCCGACCTCACGCGTGCTGTGGTGCTGCTCGGCCCGCGCGAGGCGAAGGGCCTGGAGTTCGACCACGTCCTGGTCGTGGAGCCGGGGCGGTTCGGGACCAGCGACCTGTACGTGGCGCTGACCCGGGCGACGCAGCGGCTGGGCGTCGTGCACCGGGAGGGGCTGCCGGAGTCGCTGCGCTGAGGCGACGCTTCGGCGGAAGGAAGCCCCGTGCGGTCGGTCGGCGTGGGTCCGGGTGCTCGGCCTCGCCGCCCGATCGGCCGGCGAGGCCGAGCACACGGGTGCCGGGTGTCAGGTGGCGTGCCCGGCCCCCCCTGCGACGCTCCCTCGCTCAGCGCTCGGGTCCCGAGTCTCGGGACCCGAGCGCCGGTCCCGCCGGGTTCACCCTTTCGAGGGCCGGAATGCGGCCCTCCGCCCGAGGCTCGGGCTTCGGGATCCGGGCGTCGGGATCCGAGGGCCGGGATTCGAGCGGTGCCTTCAACCGGTAGGGAAAGAAGGGGGGTTCAGGCATACCGCCCCGCCCTCCCTGACCCGTCACGGCCAGCAAGTATGACTAATCGTGACCGACTTGCGGCAGAGCGTGGCGACTGCTTACGGTGCGAGAACCAAGCGACCCCGACGCGGTGTTGGCACACCGGGCCGGGGTCTGACCACACGATCGAAGGCCCGATCCCATGGATACCCAGCACCCTAGCTCCGCCCTCCACACCCCCGCACCCTCGCGTCCGTACCCGATGGCCAGGCCCGGTTACGGCAAGCGCTCCATGCCGGGTCAACTCCCGCGCCGGTCCGAGGACTTCGCCCTGCTGCCCGCGCGTGAGCGGTACGTCGCCGGATTCCTCGACCACCTCCCCGACGGCGCGTCGATGGACGTCAAGAGCCTCGCCAGGCAACTGCCGCTGTACGGCCAGCAGGCCGTCGGTTCGGCCCTGAAGGCACTGGCGGCCGCCGGGTATCTGCGCCGCGTACGGTGCCTCGTGGGCGAGCTGGGGCAAGTCCGCTGGGTCACACGGACGTTCTGGTCGCGCACGGCCCGCGACAACGAGTGGTGGGCCGCCACCGAGGTCACCACGACGGCGCCCGCCGCCCCGCCGGTGGTGCCCGCCCCGGCAGCGCCCTCCGCCCCGGCCCCCGAGCCCGTCACCGCACCCCCGCCTCCGGTCCTCGGTGAGCCCCCGGCCGCAGCGGCACACGAACACGAACCCGCAGCAGGGCACGGACCCGTCGTGACGTCCGCGCCCAGCGCAGTGGCTGCGCGGCCCACGCCCGCCGAGTCCGCCCCCGGGGTGCCGCAGCAACGGCCCCCGGCCTCCGTGGAGTCCCCCGCCTACCGCGCCCTCGCACAGCTCGGCCGTGTCGACTCCCGCCTGGCCCTGTCCGCCGCCGACTGCGCGGTCCTGGAGGCCCTCGCCGCCGCGTGGTTCGCGCGCGGCGTGGACGCGGACTACCTCACGCAGGCCCTCACCGCCGGGCTCCCCGCCCAGGTCGGCTCCCCCGTCGGCCTCGTACGCCGCCGCCTCACCGACAAGATCCCGCCGCACGCCCCCACCGCTCCGGCACCGCCCGCACCGGGCACCCCCGTGCACCGCGTGATGCTGGAGTGCACCAAGTGCGGCACCCCGGGGCGCCCGGAAGCCCTGCCCGACGGGCTCTGCCGCCCGTGCCGCGCACCCGGGCAGGACGAGGCTCCGGTGGAGCGGCCCAGCGAGCAGGATGTGCGGACGTTCGCCGCCGGGCTGAGGACCTTGCTGAAGTCCCCCTGACCCGGCCGGTGCGCGCGTCAGCCCACCAGCAGGTCCCGCTTCAGGTCGCGGAGGTCCCGGGCGTCCAGGCCGAGCGCCTTCTTCTCGTTGCTCCCGCAGGGACGCGGTCGGGACGCGGTCGCGCGCTCGGACTCCCTGCGCAGGTCGGAGACCGTGCGGACCGACAGCCGCTTCAGCTGCGCTCCGCGGTGCGGTGCCGGGCCGGTCAGCCGCCGGTCGCCGGGCGTCCGTCGCCGGTCGCCGGTCGCCGGTCGCCGGTCGCCGGCAGGAAGCGGGATACGGGAGAGGGGCCGGGAGCCCGGGATCTCCGCGGCCCTTGACCTTGTCACCGTGACAAGGTCTTCACTGTGGCCCAGGAGGTGGTCCCGATGACCATGGCGAAACAGGACGCGGACGCCGCGCGGGCGCTGACGGCGCTGGAGGACGGTGACGCGTCCGTACGGCTACGGGCGGCGATGGCGGTCGGTACGGCCCCGGACCCCCGGTTCGTCGCACAGCTCGTCGAGCGGTGCTCGGTCGAGCCCGACTTCCAGGTACGCGAGCTGCTCACCTGGGCACTCACCCGGCACCCGTCGTCCCTGACGGTCGGGCCGCTCGTCGCCGAACTCCGCTCGGAGCGGGCGCAGGCACGGAGCCAGGCGCTGCACACGCTGTCCAAGGTCGGGGACCGGCAGGCGTGGCCGGCGATCACCCGGGCGCATCTGACCGATGCCGAGGACGAGGTGGCGCGGAGCGCCTGGCGGGCAGCGGTCGTACTCGTGCCCGAAGGCGAGGAACCGGGGCTGGCCGAGGTGCTGGTGACCCAGCTCGGGCGCGGCGGGCGTGAGACGCGGCTGAGCCTCAGCAGGGCGCTGGTCGCCCTCGGTGAGGTGATCGTGGAGCCCCTGCGCGCCGCGGCGGCGGACCCCGACCCGCGCGTGCGCCTGCACGCGGGGGCCACGGAACTGCTGCTGCGCGACCCGGATGCCGGTTTCGAGTGCGCGATCGAGGAGGCGAAGCGCATCGTGGCCCTGGGTGCGTACGGCCGGGAGGAGTGACGGGGCAGTGTTGATCGGTGAGGTGGCACGGCGGTCCGGGGTCAGCGCCCGCATGCTCAGGCACTACGACTCGCTGGGCCTGGTACGGCCGACGGGGCGCACCGGTGGCGGCTATCGCGCGTACTCCGACGAGGACATCCGGCGGATCTTCCACGTCGAGAGCCTGAGGTCGCTGGGGCTGTCGTTGCACGAGGTCGGGCGCGCACTGGACGATCCCGGCTTCGCCCCGTCGAAGCTCGTCGACGACCTCGTCCGGCGTACGCGCGAACGCCTCGCGGCCGAGACGGCGCTGCTCACGCGCCTCAGCCGCATCGACGCCACGGAACCCGCGGGCTGGGAGGAGGTCCTCCAGGTCGTCGCGCTGCTCCAGTCCCTGGGGTCGGAGAGCGCCGGGCATCGCCAGCGCGCGGCGCTCTCGTCGTCCGAGGAGGTCCGGGTGCCGGTGGAAGCCCTGGTCGAGGCGGCGCTGAGCGAGAGGGACCCGCACGTCGCCGGAGCCCTTCGATGGGCTCTGGCGCAGTCGGGCGGGAGCGGAGTGGCGCTGTTGGCGGAGGGCCTCGGCTCGCCGACGGCCGCCGTGCGCAGACGTGCCGTCCGGTCCCTCGCCGAGATCCCGGACGACGGGGCGACCGCGCTGCTGCGGGGCGCCCTCACGGACTCCGACATCGTGGTCCGCAGGTCCGCGGCCCTGGCGCTGGGGACGCGTGGCGTGGCCGACGCGGTCCCGACGCTCGTCGCCATGGTCGTCGACGGGGCGAACGACGTCGACGCGGCCGACGCACTCCGCGCACTCGCGGACGGCCCCGCGTCGGCGGACGTTCCCGAGCCGGTGGGCCTGGCCCCGTCCTCCGGCCGACCCGCGTCGGCGGACGGGACCACGCCGGCGGACCGGATCGCCACCGCGCTGGTCGACCGTCTCGCCCGCCGTGCCGGCTCGTCCGTACGCCGACGGCTGACGCAGGCACTCGCGGAGATCCCGGGCGCCACGGCGTCACAGGCGCTCGTGGATCTGTCCCACGACGAGGACCGTGCCGTCGCGCTCACCGCGGCCTACGTCCTCACCTTGCGCGCCGCCCGGCAGGAGTGAGCGCGGCCCTCACCGAAGCCCACGGCCCGGGCACGGCACCCGACCGCACCGGGCACAGGATGTCGGGTCCGGCAGGGTACGGACTTCCTAACGTGAGGCACGCAGAAGGAAGGAGTCCGGGATGCTGGACCGGCTGAACCAGGCCATGGAGCACATCGAGTCCCACCTCGACGAACCGGTCGACGTGGCCGGCCTCGCCCGCGTCGCGGTGACGTCGGAGTACCACTTCCGGCGGATGTTCTCCGCGCTGGCGGGCCTCCCGCTGTCGGAGTACATCCGGCGCCGGCGGCTGACCGTGGCCGGCGCCGAGGTGCTCGCGGGCGACCGGACACTGCTGGACGTCGCGACCCGCTACGGCTACGGCTCGGGCGAGGCCTTCGCCCGTGCTTTCCGCGCCATGCACGGCGTGGGGCCGGGCGAGGCCCGGCGGACCGGCGCGGCTCTGCACTCCCAGCCCCGGATGTCCTTCCGCCTCGTCGTCGAAGGGAGCAGCAGCACGCGGTACAGGATCGTGGACAAGGACGCGTTCCGGGTCGTCGGCAGGAGGGCCCGCGTACCCCTCGTCCACGAGGGGGCGAATCCGGCGATCGCCGACTTCATCCGGTCCCTCCCGAAGGACACGGTGGCGCGCGTCGCGGCCCTGGCCGACCAGGAGCCGACAGGGATCGTCGGGGTCAGCGACCAGCTCGACCCGAGCCGTGCGGAGGGGACCGAACTCGACTACTACCACGGAGTGGTGACGGGCGCCGAGGTCCCCGAGGACATGGACGCACTGTCCGTCCCGGCGGGCATGTGGGCCGTCTTCGAGAGCTCCGGCCCCTTCCCGAAGACGCTCCAGTACCTCTGGCGGGACGTGTTCACCCAGTGGTTCCCGTCGAACCCGTACGGAAGCAGGCCGAGCCCGGAGATCCTGAGCTTCAGGCTCTCCGAGGACGGGCAGCAGGCGGACGCGGAGCTCTGGATCCCCGTGGAGCGGTCGGGCGCCTGACCGGCTGCCGGGCGGGGCGACGCCCAGGCTATCGGGCGGCGCCGAGCTTCTCCTGGATCCAGGCGAGGCCGAATCCGAGGACCTCACCGGCTTCGAAGAGATGGCTGTCGGCCGCGCCCACGCGTCCCCGGCGCCCGATCCCGGCGGCCAGCATGTCCCGGACGATCGTCTCGAACGGATCCTGGCCGCCGGGCGTGACCGAGGAGTAGTCGAAGGCCCCGCCGGAGGAGTCGATGTCGCGGAAGCGGCGCCAGACCCGCTGTCCGGCGGGGTCGAGCAACGGCTGCTCGTACTCCACGAACCGCTTGCCCGGCGCGTCGGCGAGCGCCTCCGCGTGGTGCAGGAGGGTGAGGGTCTCCAGCGGTGCGCCCAGCATCAGCACCCTGCCTCCCAGGTCGACCAGCCGGGCGAACGGACTGCCGGGACCGTGCGGGTCGTCCCACGGGTGGTCGGCCGTCAGCTCGGCGGCCGCCGCCCCGAGCGCCGCGACGCTGACATCGGGGTGCCGGCTGCGGACCGCACCCGGCCACCGGCGCAGGGCCTCCGGCAGGCGGCCGTTGTCGTGGTCCGCCTCGCTCGTCTCCGGGTCGTACGCGGGGTGTTCGGCCCGTACGGCGTCCTGCCAGGGCCGGGGCCAGTCGCCGAAGCCGTACGGCAGGGCGTCGTGCCAGCCGCAGGTCACCATCAGTGTGCCCCGCTCCCCCACGGCGTCCTGGAGCGCGCCGATCAGGGCCGGGGGGCCGCCGGCCACGTATCCGAGGGCGGACAAGCGCGTATGGAACATCACGGTGTCGCCCTCCGCGAGGCCGAGCGCGGTCAGATCACGGACCAGCCGGGCACGGGTGACCGGCCCGTCGGCGCGCGCGAGCAGTGCGGCACGGTCCAGGGGCGGTTCGTCCATGGGTGCGACGCTACCGCTCCTATGCTGCCCCCATGGCTGAGGAGCGGTTCAAGGACGGCAAGCTGTCGGGCGAGGGTGCCTACGCGGACGGGGAGCGGCACGGCCCCTGGACCTTCTACTTCCGCAACGGCACGGTGAAGGCACGGGGTTCGTACGAGGCCGGGCAGCTCGACGGCCCGTGGGTGTGGCACCGCGAGGGCGGCGGACCGCTCCAGGAGGGCTCCTTCGTGGACGGCGTACAGCACGGCCCCTGGCGGCGTTGGCACAGCAACGGGAATCTGCTGGACGAGGGGTCGTACGCGCACGGGAAGAAGACCGGCACGTGGGTGACGTACGACAAGGACGGCAACGAGTCCCGGCGCAGGACCCACCGCTGAGCCTCGGCGCATGCGCGACCCGCCTTTCGTCGGGGGATCAGAGACGATGGCCGCACCTGTCCCTCTCCTGGAACCGCTCCGCCCGGTCCGGCCGTCCTCACGCGCGAACCACCGCGCCGCTCACCTTGAGTGCCGCGCGGGGCACACCACGCATCCAGGGGGCAGCATGACCACGCACGGCAGCACGCGACCACGGAACAGCCGTCCGGGAACCGCCGGTTCGCCGGCCGCGCGCACCGCCCGTACGGCTTTGCGGGGCTACGCCAAGGGGGCCCTCGTGCTCGCCCTCGCGCTGGGAGCCACCACCGCGTGCAGCCGGACGTCGGACGGCATCGGGGGGTCGTCGAAGGGCGGCAGCCAGAAGGCCAGGGACTGGAAGGTCGGCGACTGCGCCGGTCCGGACACGAGCGAGTCGAAGGACGGCTACCAGCCCCTGGACTGCGACGACCCGAAGGCGACGATCAAGGCGCTCCAGGTCAAGGACGGCGAGATCTTCGCCGGGGCGGTCGAGTGCCCGGCCGGCACCGACGAGATCATCTCGGTGAAGGTGTCCTTCGGCGGGGACGCGAGCGCCGGCCTGCCCAGCAAGACCATCTGCGGCCGCAACCTCTCCGGCGACCACCCCGGTGACGCGGGCGCCGGCGGCGGGCAGCTCGTGGTGGGCGACTGCGTGGACGACCAGGCGAAGGAGGTCGCCTGCGCGAGCGGCGGCGGCAGCAAGGTCCTCGCCCTGACCAAGACCGCCGAGGAGTGCCCGGCCGACGCCGACAACCCCATCGAGCTGTTCCCGAGCCCGGGACGCCCGTACGACGCGATCTGCACCAGCAAGGCCTGACACACGGCCGGGAAGGTCCCCGGCCCGACGGACATCACACCGACGGCCGGGGCCCGCACCACAGGTGCGCACCCCGGCCGGAGATCCGATGTGTGGGGGTGTCCGGGGCACGCGGTCCGTGTGCGTCGCATGCACACACGCGACCCGCGCAGGAGACACGCATGCGCGACGAGCGCGCGTTCAACATCTTGACGTGCTCCTGTCGAGGTGGCTTTATGGGAGCGCTCCCATACACGGGCCCGTCCGATGTTTGCGTCACCCGGCACCCACCCTTCTGGAGTCGCAGTGAGATCAGCAACGAGCACGGCACGAAAGAGCCCCTTATCCGTCCTGTTGAAGACCCTGGCCGCCCTTCTCGGCGTCGTCCTGCTGGGTGTCCTCGCCCCGACGGCCTCGGCGCAGCCCGGCCCCGCGCGGGCGGAGGCCGCGGCCCCCGGCCTGCACATCAGCGACGGCCGCCTGCTGGAGGGCAACGGCAACGACTTCGTCATGCGCGGCGTGAACCACGCGCACACCTGGTACCCGGGTGAGACACAGTCGCTGGCCGACATCAAGGCCTTCGGCGCCAACACCGTCCGCGTCGTCCTGTCCGACGGCCACCGCTGGACGCGGAACGGCCCCGAGGAGGTCGCGGACATCATCGGCGACTGCAGGACCAACCGGCTGATCTGCGTGCTGGAGGTGCACGACACCACCGGCTACGGAGAGGACGCGGCGGCGGGCACGCTCGACCACGCGGCCGACTACTGGATCAGCCTCAAGGACGTCCTCGCGGGCCAGGAGGACTACGTCGTCATCAACATCGGCAACGAGCCCTGGGGCAACACGGACCCCGCAGGCTGGACCGCGCCCACGACGGCCGCCGTCCAGAAGCTGCGCGGCGCCGGCTTCGCCCACACGATCATGGTGGACGCACCCAACTGGGGCCAGGACTGGCAGGGCGTCATGCGCGCCAACGCCCAGGCGGTGTACGACGCCGACACCACGGGCAACCTGATCTTCTCGATCCACATGTACAGCGTCTACAACACGGCCCAGGCGGTCACCGACTACCTGAACGCGTTCGTCGACGCCGGACTTCCCCTCCTCATCGGCGAGTTCGGCGGACCTGCCGACCAGTGGGGCGACCCGGACGAGGACACCATGATGGCCACCGCCGAGGAGCTCGGCCTCGGCTACCTGGCCTGGTCGTGGAGCGGCAACACCGACCCGGTCCTCGACCTGGCCATCGACTTCGACCCGAGCCAACTCAGCTCCTGGGGCGAGCGCGTCTTCCACGGCGCCGACGGCATCGCCCAGACCTCCAGGGAAGCCACCGTCTTCGGTGGCGGCGGTGACCCGGACGACACGCAGGCCCCGACCGCCCCGGGCACCCCGACCGCATCCGCCGTGACGGCCACCTCGGCCACCCTCACCTGGCCCCCGGCGACGGACAACGTTGCCATCGCCGGATACGACGTCGTCCGCGTCACCGGCGCGGGTGAGACCGGAGCGGCCTCGTCCACCGGCAACAGCGTCACCGTGACCGGCCTCGACGCCGACACCACGTACTCCTTCGCCGTCTACGCCCGCGACGCGGCCGGCAACCGCTCGGCCCGGTCCGCCGCGGTGAGCGTCACCACGGATGAGAACGGGCCCACCCCGGGCGTCGGATGCTCCGTCGGCTACCGGGTGGCCGGCGAGTGGCCCGGCGGGTTCCAGGGCGAGATCACCATCCGCAACACCGGCGCGAGCGCCATCAGCGGCTGGAACCTCGGCTTCGCCTTCGCCGACGGCCAGACCGTCACCAACATGTGGGGCGGGACCCCCACACAGAGCGGCTCCACGGTCAGTGTGGCCCCCGCCGGATACACGGCCTCGATCGCCGCGAACGCCTCGGTGACGCTCGGCTTCACCGGCGCCAAGGGCGGTACCAACACTGCCCCGACCGCCTTCACGCTCAGCGGCACCACCTGCACGACGGCCTGACCCGGCCGCCCCGCGGCCGGCAGCCGCCCCCTGCCGGCCGCTCCCTCCTCCCCCCTTCCCGGGGCGCCGCCGCCCGCCGCCCGGCACCCGGCACCCGGCACCCGGCACCCGGCACCCGGCCATGATGTCCGTATGAGCTCACACACAAGTCCCTTCCATGCCCTGATCGTTGTCGACGTACAGCGGGCGTTCGTCCGGGGAGACGGCGCGCTGCCCGAGGCCGGGCGCCTCGTGGACCGCACGGGGGACCTGATCGCCCGCGCGCGGGCGGCCGGCGCGCTCGTCGTCCACGTCCAGAACGACGGGCCCGTCGGATCGGACGACGAACCCCACACCCCCGGCTGGGAGTTGCACCACCCCGTCGAGGCGGGCGCCGCGGAGGCGGCGATCCGCAAGACCCATGACGACGCCTTTCAGGAGACCTCGCTGGAGGAGCTGCTGACCGCGTCCGGGGTCCGGTCGCTCGCCGTCTGCGGGCTGATGTCCGAGATGTGCGTCCAGGCGACGGCCCGCACGGCCGTGGCGCTGGGTTACCGGGTCGTCCTGCCGTACGACGCCCACGCGACGTACGACATCCCGGCGGAGCCCGGAATCAGCGCGGCCGTCCCGGCGGGCACGGTCTCTCGGGTCGCCGCCTGGCCGCTGAGCAGAGATGCCGACGTCACGGCCCGCGCCGCCGACGTGAAGTTCAACGCCCCCGCACGCGCGACCTCCTGACGTCTGCCACCTCCCCTCCACCACCGACCAGGCCGCCGGCGGCAACCGGCTGCTCGCCGACGGCCTGGGCCCCACCGGCCAGGGGCCCCGGAAGAGGGCTGCTCGCCGTCGACCGGAGGGCCGACTCCGTCCGGATCACCGCCGAACTCTGGGGCATGGGGCCGGGTTTCCTCCTCACGTCCGAGACCACCGTCGTGGGGTGCTACGTCTTCGACGTCACGCCGGAGCAGGACGGGAAGCCGCGCGTCGCCGTACGGGAGACGGCGAGAGAGTGGTGCAGGTCCCTCATCCGGACCGATCCGCCCGCGCCGGCGCTCCTCACACCCTCCGCGGCCGCGCAGGGGTGACGGTCGCCCGGTCGCCGGTTCAGTCGCCGTCGAGCCTGCCGACCAGACGCCGGAGTTCGCGGGCTCCGCGCGGCGACAGCGCGCCCATCACGGTGCCGAGCAGATCCCGCGCCGCCAACGGGTCGCCGCAGCAGTCCTCGTGGTCGTCGCCCAGCTCGTCGTCGCGCCACAGCGCCCTCAGCGGCCGTCGCACGTGATGCTTCCAGCGGCGCACCGCTTCGGCGACCTCGCCGGGCCCGAGGTAGTTGCGGCTCAGCTCAAGGCGGGCGATCTCCGCCAGGGTGCGCGAGGACAGGCCGTTGATGACGGTCCTCGGGCCGTTCGGCCGGCGACGGTGGACCCGGCCGGTGCGGAGGTGTCCTGCGCGCCTACGCGGCATGGACCTTTCGGTTCGTCGTCATGCCGCACATGGTGCCACGCCCCCCGCACGGCCGTCCCCTGCGTTTCCCGGGTGCCGGACCACAGCCGGGACCACCGGCCACGGCAGGACCACCGGCCGTGACACCCGGCCGCACGGGGCCTCTGCTGAGAGGCTGCTGCCATGGTCTCCCTGCCCCGGTTCGCCCCGATGCTCGCCACCCCCGGCCGCCTGCCGTCCGCCTCCGTGGACGAGCGGTGGGCGTACGAGGTGAAGCAGGACGGGCAGCGGGCCATGGCCT
The DNA here is from genome assembly GCF_002910915.1 of Streptomyces sp. SM10. Taxonomy (GTDB): domain Bacteria; phylum Actinomycetota; class Actinomycetes; order Streptomycetales; family Streptomycetaceae; genus Streptomyces. Next base: position 23,389 of record NZ_NEUF01000119.1, read on the forward strand.
GTCTGCCGGGGGACGGCACGGTCCGGCTGCTGGCCAGGTCCGGGGCCGACATCACCGCGGCCTACCCGGACCTGGCGGGGCTCGGGCCCGCCCTCGGCGGCGTACCCGCGGTGCTGGACGGCGAGATCGTCGCCCTGGACGACCGGGGGCGCAGCGACTTCGAACGGCTTCAGTCCCGTATGGGGCTCTCCGGTTCGCCCGCGAAGGCCGCGCGCATGGCGCAGCGGGTCCCGGCCCATCTGGTGCTGTTCGACGCCGTGTTCCTGCGGGACAGGAGCCTCGTACCGCTGCCCTACACCGAGCGGCGCGCGGCGCTGGAGGGGCTCGGGCTGGACGGACCGCGCTGGTCGACCCCCGCGGTGGTCGTCGGGCACGGCGAGGAGGCCCTGGCCATGACGCGGGAGGCCGGGCTGGAGGGCGTGGTCGCGAAGCGGCTGAACTCCGTCTACGAGCCCGGGGTGCGCTCCCGTGCGTGGATCAAGATCCGCCACACCCGCACGGTGGACGTCATCGTCGGAGGCTGGGTGCCCGGACGCGGCCGGCTCGGCGGTCTGCCGGGGGCGCTGCTCGTGGGCGAACGGCACCCGGGCGGACTGCGTTACGCGGGCAGCGTCGGCACGGGGTGGAGCGACGCCGAGCGGATCCGGCTCGCCGAACTCCTCCGGGTGGCCGCGGTGGACACGTGCCCCTTCGACGAGACACCGCCGGTCGCGGGCGCCCACTGGGTGCTGCCCCGGCTGGTCGGCGAGGTGAAGTACTCGACCCGGACGAAGGCGGGACGGCTGCGCCAGCCGTCCTGGCACCGGCTGCGCCCGGACCTGGCACCGGACGACATCGGGTGACGGTGGCCTCGCCGGAAGGCCGGCCTCGGGCAGCGGCCGATCCAGAGGCTCCGCCCGTCAGGAGGCCGTCCGCTTCTTCGCCGCGGCCTTCCTGGCCGGCTGCTTCCTGGCCGCCGTCCTGCCCGATGCCGTCTTCTTCGCGGCCGTCTTCCCCGCTGCCGTCTTCTTCGAGGCCGAGGTGGCCTTCTTCCGGGCCCGGGGCTTGCCGGGCGTCATCTCGTGCACGGTCGCGTCCTCGCCCCGGGTCTCCCTGGCCGCCTTCACCGACGCGTTCAGCGCGGCCATCAGGTCCATGACCTTCCCCGGCTCCTCCTCCGTCTCCCCCGCCGCCGCCGGAAGCGCCTTGCCCTCGGACTTGGCCGCGAGCAGCTCCTCCAGCGCCTCCCGGTAGTGGTCGCGGAAGCCGGAGAGGTCGTCGAGGGCCATGCTGTCGGTCAGCTGCACGGCACGGGCGATCTCGTCCTCGTCCAGCTCGGTCTCCCGGGGCGCCAGTGACTCGGGGCTGCGGATCTCGTCCGGCCAGCGCATCGAGTGGAGCACGATCGCGTCCTCACGCACCCGCAGCAGGCCGAGCCGCTCCCGGTTGTGCCAGGCGAACTTCGCCACCGCGACCTTGTCGCTGCGCTCCAGCGCCTTCCGCAGCAGCGTGTACGGCTTCGCCGCGACCTGCCCGTCGACCGCGAGGTAGTAGCTGTCGCTGATGCGGACGGGATCGATGTCGTCGGCGTCCACGAACGCGACGATCTCGATGGCCTTCGCCGTCGGCAGCGGCATCCGGTCGAGTTCCTCGTCGGTGACGGGCACGGTCCGGTCCTTGGCGACCTCGTACCCCTTGCCGATCTCTTCCTGCGAGAGGACCTCACCGTCGATCTCGCACACCTTGCGGGTGCGGATCCGGCCCATGTCCTCCTGGTGGTACTGGTGGAAGGAGATCGAGTGGTTCTCGGTGGCGGACACCACCTTGATCGGGATGGTGACCAGCCCGAAGCTGATCGCTCCTGTCCACAGGGGCCGCGGCATCCGGATACCTCCAGACCCCCCTGGTGGCTTGGCCGGGAGGCGGACCGGAGCGCCTGGAAGGGAGACCGGCCCGAGAGGGCCGAGGCGCGGCCGGACCACCGCCCGTATCCACGATCCTCGCGCCCCCGCCCCCGGACCGCATGTGGATCACCGGGGCCCGGTCACCGGCGGGGCAGGTCCGTCTCGCCGACCACCTGGCCCCCGCTGCGACATCCCCTGGCGCCACTTCACCGGCCGTTACAGCCGGGCCAGGCCCGCCCCCGGGCAGCGGGCCAAGTTCGAGGCCGCGATCGTCGCCGATCGAGTCGGCCCGCAAGACCATCGACCACCCCGAGGTCGGCCCGCTCACCCTGGACTGCGACGTGCTGGTCGCCCCTGGCAGCGACCTGAGGGTCGTCACCTACACGGCGGCCCCCGGCAGCGAGGCGGCCGCCCGGCTGGGCCTGCTGGACGTCATCGGCATCCAGGCGATGACCTGAGTCGTTCACCTCTCCTCCACACTTTCATCACGATTCCGCTTCCTTTCCACCGAAGCGGCCGCCCCCCGGACCCCCCGCTGCGAGCATCACCCCCCGAACGCACAGCACTACGCACAGCAGTACGCACAGCACCTTGGGGGGCACATGAGGACACACGGGATGAAGGGCCGGCTCAGGATGTCGGCGGGGGCCGCGGCCCTGGCGCTGGCCCTGACCGGCTGCGGAGGCGGGGGCGACGACGGAGCGAGCGGGGACGCAAAGCCAGCGTCCGCTTCGCCCTCGCCGTCGAAGGAACGGGCCCTCGCGCTCGCCGACGACACGGCGGGCGCGGAGGCTGGCGAGGAGATCGAGGTCAAGGCGCTCGCCAACGACCTGGTGACCCTGGAGGACGGCACCGACGCCGCCCTCCTGGACACCTACGAACCGGCCGAGTTGACCGTCACCGCGGAGAGCCCGACATCGCACGGGACCGTCACGGCCGAGGGGACCACACTTGTGTACACCCCTGCGGACGGATACTCCGGCGAGGACGAGTTCACGTACGAGGTCGCGGTGAAGGGGGCCAAGGGCAAGGGTTCGTTGGAGGACAGCGCGCTCGTACGGATCACCGTGTCCGCGCCCACCCCCTCCCCGACGCCGACACCGAAGCCCACCCCGACCCCGGCGGTCGCGAAGACACCGAAGGCCGAGAGGACCACGAAGCCCGCCGCACCCACGGTCCGCTACGCGAACTGCGATGCCGCACGCGCCGCGGGGGCCGCCCCCGTGCGGCGCGGCGACCCCGGTTACGCCGCACACCTGGACCGTGACGGCGACGGGATCGGCTGCGAGCCGTACCGATCGTCGAGCGGCGGATCGTCCGGCGGGAGTTCGAGCGGGGGCTCCAGCGGCGGGAGCAGCACCTCCTACGCCAACTGCACCGCCGTACGCGCCGCAGGGGCCGCCCCCATCCACCGCGGTGATCCCGGATACGGATCGCACCTCGACCGCGACGGCGACGGAATCGCCTGCGAGTAGCCCACCCCGTCCCCACACTCACCGCAGCCGCCTCCGGTCCACACCGGGGGTGGCTGCTCTTTTTCTATCTGCTTCAAGCACGCTATAAATGAGCAACTTCGAGCAACAATCGCCTGGGTTCACGCAGCCCACCTCCGCGAAGGACACTCATGCCGCTCATATCCACCGGTGACATCACGCACGGTGCCCGGACCCATGCGACCGGCGTCGGGGCCTTCAACGTCGTGCAGATCGAGCACGCCCAGGCCATCGCACGCGGGGCGGAGACCGCCGGGCTGCCGGTGATCCTCCAGATCAGCGAGAACACCGCCCGCTACCACGGGGCCCTCGAACCGATCGGGCTCGCCTCTCTCGCCGTCGCCCGCGCCTCGGGGGTGCCGGTGGCCGTGCACCTCGACCACGCCGAGTCGGCCGACCTGGTCCGCGAGGCCGTCCGGCTCGGCTTCACCTCCGTGATGTTCGACGCCTCGGCGCTCCCCTACGACGACAACGTCGCCGCGACCCGCGAGATCACCGCCTACTGCCACAGCCACGGGGTCTGGGTCGAGGCCGAACTCGGCGAGATCGGCGGCAAGGACGGGGCGCACGCCCCCGGCGTGCGGACCGATCCGGACGAGGCGCGGGCGTTCGTCGAGGCCACGGCCGTCGACGCGCTCGCGGTCGCCGTCGGTAGTTCGCACGCGATGCTGACCCGCGACGCCGTCCTCGACTTCGCGCTGATCTCCCGGCTGCGCGACGCGGTGGGGGTCCCGCTCGTCCTGCACGGCTCCTCGGGCGTCGGGGACGCGGGCCTCGCCGCGGCGATCGGCGCCGGCATGACGAAGGTCAACATCTCCACGCACCTCAACAAGCTGTTCACCCGGGCCGTCCGCGCCCACCTGGACACCCACGCCGACGCCGCCGACCCCCGCGCCTATCTCGGCCCGGCCCGCGACGCGGTCGCCGCGGAGGTGGCACGCCTGCTGGACGTCCTGGCCCGGTCCGGGCGATAGGGTTCGGTCCGAGCAAGGAGGACCAGGTGGCGGCACACACACGATGGACCCGGCTGCTGGAGATCCTCAGCGACCAGGGCCACCTCGACGTACTCGACGCGGCCGAGCGGCTCGGCTGTTCCGCCGCCACCGTCCGCCGCGACCTGGACGAGCTCGCCCGGCAGAACCTGCTGACCCGCACCCGGGGCGGCGCGGTGGTCAGCAGCGTCGCCTACGACCTGCCGCTGCGCTACAAGGCGGCCCGCAGGGCCGACGAGAAGCAGCGCATCGCGAAGGCCGCGGCCGCACTCGTCCCGGCGGGCTCCACCGTCGGCCTCAACGGCGGCACGACGACCTCCGAGGTCGCCAGGGAGCTGGCCCTGCGCCCGGAGCCGTCGGGCGGAGGCACGGCGCTGACCGTGGTGACCAACGCGATCAACATCGCCAACGAGCTCGCGGTCCGCCCCCAGGTGAAGATCGTCGTCACCGGCGGAGTGGCCAGGCCCAACTCGTACGAACTCGTCGGCCCCCTGGTCGACTCCGTCCTGCGCACCTTCGCCCTGGACTACACGATCCTCGGCGTGGACGCGGTGCACCCCCGCTTCGGAGCGGCCACCCACGACGAGTCCGAGGCCGGCGCCAACCGCGCCCTTGCCGAGTGCGCGGGCACGGTGATCGTGGTCGCCGACTCCTCCAAGCTGGGACGCCGCGCCTTCGCCCAGGTCTGCGAGACGGGCGCGGTGTCGGTCCTGGTGACGGACCAGGACGCGCCCGACGACGTCGTCGGGGAGTTCACCGCCCTGGGGATCGACGTCCTGCGGGTGTGAACCGGCCGCACGTCGGCGACGGTCACTCGGGGGCGAACCGGCCACCGGTCAGCGGTAGTCCTCCGGGTAGTCCTGCATCCAGGCGTTGACGCGGTCCCGGGTGCCGATCAGTTCGGAGCGGTGCTTCTCCAGGTTCGGGGTGGTGAGGTCGCCGTCCAGTGCCGTCCGCAGCGTGGCGATCCAGGCGATGGGCTCCTTGAAGTGGCCGGGCCCCTTCCGATCGGCCTTCATCGCCTTGTCCAGGCCGCCCAGTTCCTCGTTGACCCGCCCCAGGAAGTAGGCGCAGTTCGCGCCCCCCGGGGCGCAGCCGTCCTGGTAGGTGGCCTGGAGTCCGGCGAAGGCGTCGCGCACCTTCTTCGTCGGGTCGGGGCCCACCTCGATGACCGGCGTCGCCGCGGGTGAGGGCGTGGCCGTCTTCTCGGCCTCGGCCCTGGCCGCCTGGGCCGAGGCCGGGTCGACGTACGGGACGTCGCTTCCGGGTCCGTCGGTGGTGGTCGCGGCGCTGCAGCCCACCAGCAGCGCTCCCAGGATCACGGCCGGTATCGCGGCACGCAGGCCGGTGCGGTTCAACATGAGCCCCCCCTCGTCGGTTGGATTGGACCTTATCCCTACCGGGCGTTCAGCCCGCAACCAGGCTCTGCAGCGCCGGGGCGTACAGGTCGGCCAGGTGCTCGGGCGTCGCCCGGGAGCCCGCGCCCTCGCGGTGGAGGCTCAGGGTGGCGCCCGGGCCGAGGCTGCCCTTCACGCGGCTATTTGCATATACATACCAACGAGTGCATACTCTTCCTATGTCTAAGGTTCTCACCTCCCTGCCCACCGGCGAGCGCGTCGGCATCGCTTTCTCGGGCGGCCTCGACACCTCGGTCGCGGTCGCGTGGATGCGCGACAAGGGTGCCGTCCCGTGCACCTACACCGCCGACATCGGCCAGTACGACGAGCCCGACATCGCGTCGGTGCCCGGCCGCGCACAGGCCTACGGCGCCGAGATCGCGCGCCTGGTCGACTGCCGGGCGGCGCTCGTCGAGGAGGGCCTGGCCGCGCTCGCCTGCGGCGCGTTCCACATCCGCTCGGGCGGCCGCGCGTACTTCAACACCACGCCGCTCGGCCGCGCCGTCACCGGCACCCTGCTGGTCCGGGCGATGCTCGAGGACAACGTGCAGATCTGGGGCGACGGATCGACGTTCAAGGGCAACGACATCGAGCGGTTCTACCGCTACGGCCTCCTCGCCAACCCCCACCTGCGGATCTACAAGCCGTGGCTCGACGCCGACTTCGTCACCGAGCTGGGCGGCCGCAAGGAGATGTCGGAGTGGCTGGTGGCCCACGGGCTGCCCTACCGCGACAGCACCGAGAAGGCCTACTCCACCGACGCCAACATCTGGGGCGCCACCCACGAGGCGAAGACGCTGGAGCACCTCGACACCGGCGTGGAGACCGTCGAGCCGATCATGGGTGTCCGCTTCTGGGACCTGTCGGTCGAGATCCCCACCGAGGACGTCACGATCGGCTTCGAGCAGGGCCGCCCGGTGTCGATCAACGGCAAGGCCTTCGCCACCGCCGTCGACCTGGTGAACGAGGCCAACGCGATCGGCGGCCGTCACGGGCTCGGCATGTCGGACCAGATCGAGAACCGCATCATCGAGGCGAAGAGCCGCGGCATCTACGAGGCGCCCGGCATGGCGCTCCTGCACGCCGCCTACGAGCGCCTCGTCAACGCCATCCACAACGAGGACACCGTCGCCCAGTACCACAACGAGGGCCGGCGCCTCGGCAGGCTGATGTACGAGGGCCGCTGGCTGGACCCGCAGGCGCTGATGGTCCGTGAGTCGCTGCAGCGCTGGGTCGGCTCGGCCGTCACCGGCGAGGTCACCCTGCGGCTGCGGCGCGGTGAGGACTACTCGATCCTCAACACCACCGGCCCCTCCTTCAGCTACCACCCGGACAAGCTGTCGATGGAGCGCACCGAGGACTCGGCGTTCGGCCCGGTGGACCGCATCGGCCAGCTGACCATGCGCAACCTCGACATCGCCGACTCGCGCGCCCGGCTGGAGCAGTTCGCCGGCCTCGGCCTCGTCGGCACGCCCCAGGCCACGCTGATCGGCGCGGCCCAGGCGGCGGCGACCGGCCTGATCGGCGCCATGTCGGAAGGCGGCGCGCAGGCCATCGCCTCGCGCGGCGAGGTCTCCGCCGACGACGAGCTGCTGGACCGTGCCGCCATGGAGCTCGGCACCGACTGACCGGGAGCCCGGGCCGACCCGTCTCCGGGCGGGCGGCCTATCCTCGGATCCTCGGACAGAGACGCGGAACGAGCGAGCGAAGGTGGCGGCAATGGCGAAGGTCCCGGCAGCGGCAGTGGCGGCGGGCGGTCTCGTCGGCGGGTACGCGATCGCCCGCTGGACGAAGAAGCGCCCACTGGGCGGCGTCGCACTCGCCGCCGCCGGCTCCGTCGCCGCGTACGAGTGGAACCGGCAGGCCGGGGCCAGGGCCGCCACCGGGCTGACCGTCGCCTACGTCGCCGCGTTCGCCGGCTCGCACCCGCTCGCCAAGAAGGTCGGCGCCTGGCCCTCGGTCTTCGCCGTCGCCGGCGGGGTCGCCGCCGCGTCCTGGGCCGTCACCCGCCGCAGCGCCTGACAGCAGGCCACCGGCGCCGCACCCGGCACCCGGCCGGCACAGCATCCGGTCACGCCCTGCGGGATGCCCGGCGCGAGAAAGTCCCGTCCCGGGGATTGAACACCGGCGCCGCGGGGTGCGTACTGAAGAGCAACTCCCCGCGTGACCCGGGGACGTGCCCGGACGACAGGACGGGCACGTCCCCGGTCAGCCTCCCAGCGCGTGGGACACCGAGTGGATCGCCAGGCCGGCCAGCGCGCCCACCACCGTGCCGTTGATCCGGATGAACTGCAGGTCGCGGCCGATGTGCGCCTCGATCTTCTTCGACGTCTGGTCCGCGTCCCAGCCGGCCACCGTGTCGCTGATCAGTGAAGTGATCTCCGTCCGGTACGTCGTGACGACATACGCCGCCGCGTCCTCCAGCCAGCCCTCCAGCTTGGCCTGCAGCCGCTCGTCCGTGGACAGCCTGGCGCCCAGCGACATCAGCGAGGCCCGGGCCCGCAGCCGCAGCTCGCTCCGCTCGTCCTCGGCCGCCGCGATGATCATCGTGCGGACGGAGGACCAGGCGGAGGCGATGACGTCCTGGACCTCACCGCGCCCCAGGATCTCCGACTTCAGCCGCTCCACCCTGGCCCGGGTGTCCGAGTCCGTCTGGAGGTCGGCGGCGAAGTCCGTCAGGAACGTGTCGATCGAACCGCGCGCCGGATGGCCCGGCATGTCACGCATCTCCGTGACGAAGCGCAGAAGCTCCTTGTAGACCCGCTCGCCCACCCGCTTGTCCACGAACCGCGGCGTCCAGCCGGGTGCCCCGCCCTGCACCGCGTCCATGACGGAGTCACCGTGCAGGACCAGCCAGTCGTGCGCCCGCACGCAGACCAGGTCGACCACCCTGCGGTGCCCGCCGTCCGCGACGATCCGCTCCAGCATCTTGCCTATCCCCGGGCCGACTTCCGCCGCGTCCGCCCGCCGGGTGATCGCCTCCCCGACCACCGCCTGCACGTCGGAGTCCCGCAGCACGGTCAGCGCACCGCGCAGCGCGGTCGCCAGCTCGGCGGTGACCCGGTCCGCGTGCTCGGGCTCCGCCAGCCACGCCCCGAGGCGCGAACCGACGCCCAGAGCGTGAATTCGGTCACGAACGACGTCCCCGGAGAGAAAATTCTCGCCGACGAAGGAACCGAGTGAGGCCCCCAACTGGTCCTTCTTGGTGGGAATGATGGCGGTGTGCGGAATGGGCAGACCGAGCGGGCGCCGGAAGAGCGCCGTGACGGCGAACCAGTCCGCCAGCGCACCGACCATCCCCGCCTCGGCAGCCGCTGCGACGTAGCCCGGCCAGCCGCCCACACCCGCGTTCTCCGCCCAGGTGGCGAGAACGTACACGAGAGCGACGAGCAGGAGCAGACCTGTGGCGGTGGTCTTCATGCGGCGCACACCGCGCCGCTTCTCCTCATCGGCGGCGGTGTACGCGAACCCGCCGAGCGAGGGCCTCGGCCGCCCGCCGGAAGTCGCCGGCTTCCCGGCCGGCGCGGCCCCGATGCCCGGCCGCCCGGACCCACGGCCCTCAGGCCCGGATCCCGTTCCCTGTCCCGCGTCCTGTTCCATCCGCTCCACCCGTCCGCGTACGCCTCACGCCGTGCCGTACGCATTGTCCCTACCTCCCCTACTCCCGGGGTGCACGTCGAGTTCCCCAGGGCCTGTCGCATCATGAGAGCAACCCGAACAACGGGCCCGAACCCGCAAGGAGAAACACCGCAGATGCCCAGGCGCCAGGGGTATGCCCTGCTCATCGCCCTCGCAGCAGGCACCGCCACGCTCGCCACCGCCGTAGCGTTCGGCACGACGCTGCTCACCGAGGAGCGGCAGACACCGCTCAGCGGCTCGCAGAGCCACACGGCGGCCCGCAACCCCGCCGCACCGGCCAACTCCGCGGGCACCTGGGTCGCCACCTGGACCGCGGCCCCCGTCAGCGCCGAGCCGAACTCCGCACAGGGCTACCCCGGCCGCACCATCCGCAACATCGTGCACACCAGCGTCGGTGGTGACGCGGCCCGCATCACGCTGTCCAACCTCTTCGGCGCCACCCCGCTCGTGATCGACCAGGCCACCGTCAACACCCGCCGGGTCACCTTCCAGGGTCTGCCCACCGTCACCGTCGCCGCGGGCCGACAGGTCGTCAGCGACCCGGTCGTCGTCCCCGTCGCACCCGACACCGACCTGGAGGTCACCCTCCGCACCCCGTACGCCGCCGGTCCGGTCACCCAGCACTCCAACACCCACCAGACGTCGTTCCTGGCCGACGACCACGCCACCTGGAGCACCACCCGCTGGCGCTACCTGACGGCCGTCGACATCCGCAACAAGACGTCGCCCGGGGCGATCGTCGTCATCGGCGACTCCCTCACCGCGGGCAGCGGCTCCACCACCGACGCCAACACCCGCTGGCCGGACGTCCTCTCCGACCGGCTGCGGCACCTCTACGGGATCGCCAACCAGGGCATAGCCGGCAACCGCCTCCTGATCGACAGCCCGCTCTCCCTGGGCGGTGTGCAGCACCTCGGCGGGCAGAGCGCGACCCACCGCTTCGACCGCGACGTGCTGTCCGTCGCCGGAGCGAAGACCGTCATCATCGCCCTCGGCATCAACGACGTGCAGCAGTTCCCCCAGGAGCCGGACCCCCGTCGCATCACCGCCGGGCTGCGCGCCCTCACCGAGCGCGCCCACGCCCAGGGGCTGCGGGTCGTCGGAGCGACCCTGACGCCCTTCCAGGGCTACGCCACCTGGACACCCGAACGCAACGACGTGCGCCTGGCCGTCAACGAGGAGATCCGCTCCGGCCGGGTCTTCGACGCGTACGTCGACTTCGACCGGGCCGTACGCGACCCCTACGCGCCCAACCGGGTCCTGCCCGAGTACGACTCGGGCGACCGGCTGCACTTCAACGACGCCGGCTACCGCACCCTGGGCCGCACCATCACTCTCGCCGCGGTGGACGGGACGCCCAAGGCCGACGCCTTCTGATTCCGGCCCGGACGGCCGGGCGCGAGGCGGGCGGTCCGCACGGACCGCCGCCTCAGCCGAGCTCCTTGCGCCCCGGCCCGTCCCCCGGTTCCGGTTGCGCGAGCCGCCGCACCTGCTCCTCCTGGAGCCGCCGCTTCTCCGCCTTGCTCCGCTTGCGCTCCACCCCGATCCCGCCCATCAGCGCGAACCCGGTGATCCTCACCCGCGGGGAGTGCGGATCCGGCTCCGGCTCCTCGTCGTGCTTGGAGTGCTCGCCGAACCCGCCCATGATGCCGATCCCGTTGACCTCGACGTTGAGGTCCGGGGGCACCGTCACCTGCATCCCGCCCATGATCGTGAAGCAGCGGATCACGACCTCGCGCTCCGCGAAGTGGGCCTCGCGCAGATCGATCTCGCCACCGCCCCACACCGCGAACGCGGTGAACTTCGGCCCCACCGTCCAGCGGCCCTTGCGGCTGAACCCGCCCCAGAAGGCGAACGCCCCCGTCGACGTCGCGTGGCCACCGATCCGCGCCGGCCAGTCCGCGGACGAGCCCTTCCGCCCGGCCACCGCCCCGGCCACCGGCGCGGCACTCCCGCCCGGGGCCGGCAGGTCGCGCACCAGAGGCACCAACTCCCCGTGCGTACGCGCCTTGAACGTCGCGTCGAGCCGCTGCTCGAACTCGTCCATCTCCAGCCGGCCCTCGGCCACCGCCTCCCGCAGGGTCTCGGCGACCCGCTCGCGTTCCGCGTCGGAGGCACGCATGTCCGGGTTCTCACTTGTCATACCGGCACCCTATAGAGGGTTCACCGGACGGCCTAGGCGGTGGAATCCGACACGTACATCCTCGCGATGACGGACTCGATGTCCGGCTCCCGCACCGACAGGTCGACCAGCGGGTAGTCCGCCGCGATCCGCGCCACCAGCGGCGCCGCCGAGGCCGCCGCCGGGAACGCCAGCCACTGCCGGGGCCCCTCCACCTTCACCACCCGCACCGAAGGCTCCGACCCCAGCTCGATCGGGGGCAGCTCCCGCTCCAGGTCCACCACGAGCGTGCGCTCGCTCTCCCCCACCTCGTGCAGCCCGGCCAGCGCGCCGTCGTACACCAGACGTCCGTGGTCGATCACCATCACCCGCTTGCACAGCTGCTCGATGTCCGTCAGATCGTGCGTGGTCAGCAGCACCGTCGTCGACCGCTCCGCGTTCAGGTCCTTCAGGAACCCCCGCACCCTGGCCTTGGACACCACGTCCAGGCCGATCGTCGGCTCGTCCAGATACAGCACCTCCGGATCGTGCAGCAGCGCCGCCGCGATGTCCCCCCGCATCCGCTGCCCCAGCGACAGCTGCCGCACCGGCACCTCCAGCAGCGCCCCCAGATCGAGGAGTTCGACGCACCGGTCCAGGTTCTCCCGGAAGCGGGCGTCCGGGATCCGGTACATCCGGTGCATCAGGCGGTACGAGTCACGCAGCGGCAGGTCCCACCACAGCGTCGTACGCTGCCCGAACACCACACCGATCCGGTGCGCCAGCCGCGTACGCTCCCGGGAAGGGTCGATCCCCGCGACCCGCAGCCGGCCACCGCTCGGCGTGAGAATCCCCGTCAGCATCTTGATCGTCGTCGACTTGCCCGCCCCGTTCGGGCCGATGTAGCCGACCATCTCCCCGCGCGGCACCCGGAAGCTGATCCCGTCCACCGCCCGGACCTCACGCCGTTCACGCCGCATGAAGCCCGTCTTGCGGCGCACGTCGAAGACCTTCTCGACGCCGTCGAGCTCGATGAAGTCCATGTCGTCCACGCCCACTCCTCAGCTTCCCGTACTGCGGTACGCCCGCAGCCCCACACGCCACGCCGCCCCTGCGAGCACCCAGCACCCCACCGCCACCACCGGCGACAGGAACGCCACCCACCCCGGCAGCTCCAGCGGATAGTCCCGGCCCATCACGTACAGGGCGGGCAGCCAGCTCACGAACGCCAGCGGCACCACGAACGTCACCCCGCGCACCAGGTCCTTCGCGAAGACCGACGGCGGATACTGCAGCAGCGTCGTCCCGCCGTACGTGAACGCGTTCTGCACCTCCGAGGCGTCCTGCGCCCAGAACTGGAACGCCGCACCCACCACGAACACCGCCCCGAAGATCGCCGCCCCGCTCAGCACCGTCAGCGGGAGCATCACCACCTTCAGCGGGGTCCACGCGATGTCCAGCGCCGTCAGCGCATAGCCCAGCACCAGCAGCCCCTGCGTGATCCGCCCCAGCCTGCGCAGCGCGAACCGGTCCGCCGCCACCTGCGCCAGCACCGGGACGGGCCGCACCAGCAGCGTGTCCAGCGTCCCGTCCCGCACCCGCCGCCCCAGCCGGTCCATCGACCCCAGCACCAGGTCGCTGAGCCCGAACGCGGTCGCCGACGTGCCGTACAGCAGGGCGACCTCCGGCAGCGTGAACCCGCCCAGCACGTCCACGTGCGAGAACATCAGCAGGATCGTGACGAAGTCGAACCCCGTCGCGACGAAGTTCCCGACGGCCGTCATCACGAACGACGCCCGGTAGGCCATCGTCGAGCGCAGCCACATCGCCACGATCAGCCCGTACGCCCGCACCCCCTCGACCAGCCGCGACCGCTCGGCGAACACCGTCCCGGTCTCCACCGCGGCCGTCCGCCCCGTCCGGACCTCAGCCACCCTGAACCACCACCCTCCTGGTCGCCACCGACTGGAGCAGCCGCCCCGCCAGCAGCAACGCCACCGCCCAGCCGGCCTGGAAGGCGTACGCACCCAGCAGATCCCAGCCCGCGTACGTCCCGAGGAACACATCGGCCGGCACCTGCAGCAGCGACGACCACGGCAACGCCCGCGCCACCTCGCCCAGCAGCCCCGGGAACAGGTTCAGCGGCAGCAGCATCCCGGAGAAGAACAGCCCTGCCAGCCAGGCGATCTGCATCGCCCCCGCTCCGTCCATCAGCCAGAAGGCCGTCAGCGCCACCAGGAAACGCACCGCGAAACTCACCACCACCCCGAGCACCACGGAGACAAGGAAGGCCAGCCACGTCCAGGGCGAGACCGGCAGCGCCAGATCGAAGGCCAGGGCCCCCAGCGCCATCGGCACGATCCCGCGCCCCAGCAGATGGAACGCCGCCCGGCCCAGGTCCCCCGCCAGCCACCACAGCTGCAGATCCGCGGGCCGGTACAGATCGACCGCGATGTCCCCCGTGCGGATGCGCTCCATCAGCTCGTCCTCGAAGCCGCCGCCCATCATCGCGCAGGTCATCAGCAGGGCCTGACCCAGCCACACGTAGGTCAGCGCCTGCTCCATGTCGTACCCGCCGAGGTGCGGACGCTCGTCCCACAGGGCGATGTAGGTGTACGCCATGATGAAACCGAAGACGGTGTTGGTGAACACCCCCGCGAGCGTCGCCACCCGATAGGTGGCATACCGCCGGAACCCACCCGCCGCCACCACGGCATAGAGCCGCACCCCGCCCTCCTCCGCCAAAGCGCACGACCCTAGTGCACGGCATTCGGCCGCCGCGACCCCATTTCCACGGAGGGTTCCGAGGGTTATCCGTCCGAAAAGTGCACTATAGGAAAATCATCCGCAGTCGAGGAGCCTCCACAGTCATGAGCCACGAGCCACCGCAGCACGGCGGAGACCCTGGTACACAGGGCTCCTGGGGCTGGGCCCCCCGAGACCTCTCGGCCGCGACCCCCTCCGCCGACACGCAGCACCCGAACGGCGCACAAGACCCCAAGGGGCGCACGAAACGCCCCAAGCGGCCCAAGCGCACCGGCTGGCGCCGCGCCCTCCCCACCTGGCGCATGACCCTCGGCGGCGTACTCCTCCTCGCCCTGCTCCTCGTCGGCGGATTCATCGCCGGCTACCAGCTCATCGACATCCCCGCCGCCAACGCCAGCGCGACCGCCCAGTCCAACGTCTACCTCTACACGGACGGCACCGTCATCGCCCGCGACGGCGAGATCAACCGCGAGAACATCCCCCTCCGCCGCATCCCCCGCACCATCCAGCACGCCGTACTCGCCGCCGAGGACCGGGACTTCTACTCCGAGGACGCCATCGACATCAAGGCCACCCTCCGCGCCGGCTGGAACACCGCCACCGGCAAGGGCAGGCAGGGCGGCTCCACCATCACCCAGCAGTACGTCAAGAACTACTACCTCGGCCAGGAACAGACCGTCGTCCGCAAGGCCAAGGAATTCTTCATCTCGATCAAGCTCGACCGCGAACAGAGCAAGGACGAGATCCTCGAGGGCTACCTCAACACCAGCTACTTCGGCCGCAACGCCTACGGCATCCAGGCCGCCTCCCACGCCTACTACGGCAAGGACGTCGAAGACCTCGACGCCGGCGAAGGCGCCTACCTCGCCTCCCTCCTCAACGCCCCCAGCTCCTACGACGTCGTCGCCCACCCCGAGAACAAGAAGGCCGTGCTCGCCCGCTGGGACTACGTACTCGACGGCATGGTCAAGCACCACTGGCTCACCGAGGCCGACCGGAAGGACATGACCTTCCCCGTCCCCGACGAGGCCAAGCCCGCCACCGCACTCTCCGGCCAGCGCGGCTACATCGTCAACACCGTCGAGGACTACCTCGCCGACAACAAGATCATCGACGAGAAGACCCTCGCCACCGGCGGCTACCGCATCACCACCACACTCCAGAAGAAGAAGCAGCACGCCCTCGTCGACGCGGTCAAGGAGAACGTCCTCTCCAAGACCAGCGACGGCCGCGAGGCCGACCGCAACGTCCGCGCGGGCGGCGCCTCCATCGACCCCGCCACCGGCCACGTCGTCGCCCTCTACGGCGGGATCGACTACACGAAACAGTTCGTCAACAACGCCACCCGCCGCGACTACCAGGTCGGATCCACCTTCAAACCGTTCGTCCTCGCCGCAGCCCTCGCCAACGGGTCCACCACCCAGAAGGACCGCCCCATCACCCCCAACACCCGCTACAACGGCGACAACGAACGCACCGTCCAGGCCTCCACCGGCCCCACCGACTACTCCCCGGCCAACGAGGACGACGTCGACTACGGCTCCATCACCGTCCGCGAAGCCACCGACAAATCCGTCAACGCCGTCTACGCCCAGATGGCCCAGGACGTCGGCCCCGCCGAGGTCAAGGACACCGCGATCGCCCTCGGCATCCCCAAGGACACCCCCGACCTCACCCCCACCCCCTCCATCGCACTCGGCCCCGCCACCGCCAGCGTCGTCGACATGGCAGCGGCCTACGCCACCCTCGCCGACCACGGCAGACAGCGCCCCCACACCCTCGTGACCAGGATCAGCAAGAACGACGTCGCCCTCGAACTCCCCACCCGCACGACCCGACGGGCCATCAGCCGCGAAGCGGCCGACACCACCACCTCCGTGCTGCGCAGCGTCGTCGACGGCGGCACAGGCACCGCCGCCGGAGCCGCCGGCCGCCCCGCCGCAGGCAAGACGGGCACCGCCGAGGAGGACAAGGCCGCCTGGTTCGCCGGCTACACCCCCGACCTCTCCACCGTGATCGCCGTCATGGGCCAGGACCCCAGAACCGGAGTCCAGAAACCCCTGTACGGCGCACTCGGCCTCGCCCGCATGAACGGCGGCGGCGCACCCGCCCAGACATGGGCCGCCTACACCCGCGCCGCACTCGAAGGCAGCGAAGTACAGGGCTTCGACCTCCAGGCCGACGAAGGCCCCGAAGAACCCGACCCGGACGAGAGCGCCGAGGGCGAGGACACCGAAGGCGACGACACCGAGGAAGCCGGAGAGTCCAGGGAACGCCGCAACCGCGAGGACGGCGGAGAACGCCGGGACAGCGACACCGACGAGCCCGGCACCGGGGAACCCCGTCAGGAACGCGACGGCACCGACCGCCCCCGCACCCCGGAAACGCCCTCCGACGCCTCCCCCGCCGCAGGGAACCCCCGCACCGCCACCCCCGCCGACGCACCGTCGCGCGCCCCCGCACTCCGGGAACCCGCCGCCCTGCGCCCCCACGACGAGCCCGCCGACAGGGAACCCGAAGAGCCCGGCGCCCACCCCGGCGACCACCCCGACCAGCGCGACAGGGACGGACAGGACCCCCACGGCCCCGCCCGCCCCTGACCACTCAGTGCCCGGACGTCGCCTTCAGCCCCACCACCGCCACCAGCAGCAGACAGACGAAGAAGATCCGGGCGGCCGTCACCGGCTCGTTCAGCACCACCATGCCCAGCACCGCCGCACCGGCCGCACCGATGCCCACCCACACGCCGTACGCCGTACCGATCGGCAACGTCTTCGCCGCCTGCGACAACAGCATCATGCTGGCCACGATCCCCAGGCCCGTGAACACACTCGGCCACAGCCGGGTGAACCCCTCGGTGTACTTCATCCCGATCGACCAGCCCACTTCCAGCAGGCCGGCGACGATCAACAGAACCCACGCCACGACGGCACCTCCACGACGGAACACGCGAACAACACGGATGCGTCGTCTTTGCGGAAACCCGGTACGGCGCGTCTCGTCGGGATCACACCAGCCTAGCAACACACAGCAGAAAGGCCTGGTGACAACCGTCACCAGGCCCACTCACCCCACACCTGCCTACAGATACAACCCGGTCGAATCCACCGACCCCTCGAACCGGTCCGCCGCCACCGCATGCAGGTCCCGCTCACGCATCAGCACGTACGCCACACCCCGCACCTCGACCTCCGCACGGTCCTCGGGGTCGTACAGCACCCGGTCACCCGGCTCCACGGTCCGCACGTTCTGACCGACCGCGACCACCTCGGCCCACGCCAGACGCCGGCCGACCGCGGCCGTCGCCGGAATCAGGATGCCGCCACCCGACCGACGCTCACCCTCGGGCGAATCGGACCGGACCAGCACACGGTCGTGCAGCATCCGGATCGGCAGCTTGTCGTCGGTGTTGCTCATGCCGTTGTCGCTCACGCCCCGAAACCTACCTGCCCCGAACCGAACGGCACGCCTCAGGGCACACCCGCACGCGCCCTCAGCGCCTCGTGCGCCGGGAAGAGCGGGTGGAACGCGACGACCGCGACGACACCGTCAGCAGCGCCACCGCGCCGACCACCACCAGCGCCGCCGGAATCACCCGCTCCAGCCGCGGCGAACCGTCCTCGGACACGAACTGCGCCTTCACGTCCGAGACCGAACGGTTCACGGCGACGAACGCACGCCCCGCCGTCCGGTCCACCGTCGACGCGACCTTCGCCTTCGCGTCGCCGATCATCGTCTTCGGGTGCACCCGCACCCCGATCTCGTCCAGCACCACCGCAAGCTGCGCACGCCTGCTGATGATGTCCGCCTCGATCTGCGCAGGGGTCCTCGTATCCGACACTGCGCCGCCTCCGTGGTCGTCTCGGGTAAACCTTCATCGACAGTCTGTCAGCTCGGGCGCCCCCACACCCGGCGGCACCCCCTATTACGCTCGGTGCCACACAGCCCACGTGCCACTCGAGGAGAGACATGAGCGAGCGACTCCAGACCGGCGACACCGCCCCCGCCTTCACCCTTCCGGACGCCGACGGCAAGGAGGTCTCACTCGCGGACCACAAGGGCCGCAAGGTCATCGTGTACTTCTACCCCGCCGCACTTACCCCCGGGTGCACCAAGCAGGCCTGCGACTTCACGGACAACCTGGACCTCCTCACCGGAGCCGGCTACGACGTCATCGGCGTGTCGCCCGACAGGCCCGAGAAGCTCGCGAAGTTCCGCGAACAGGAGAACCTCAAGGTCACCCTGGTCGGCGACCCCTCCAAGGAGACCCTGGAGGCGTACGGCGCGTTCGGGGAGAAGAAGCTCTACGGCAAAACGGTGACGGGCGTGATCCGCTCCACGATTGTGGTCGACGAAGAGGGCAAGGTGGAGAAGGCCCTCTACAACGTCAAGGCGACCGGACACGTTGCCAAGATCATCAAGGATCTCGACATCTGACCCGTTCCGGTCGATCCCGGCCGAAATGGATGTGACCGAGATCGCAATCAGCCGTTGATTCGGTTTGCAACCGCCATGACTGCGCAGAAGCCTTTCCTGGAACACCGTTCGACGAAAGGAACCGGCCATGGCGGCCTCCGACCCCCACCAGGCGGCCGACCCTGATGCGGTCAAACGCCATCCCGCGCTCTTCCGGGCCATCCGGAAGCGCCAGAACCCCCGGCTCCGTCGGACGGACATCACCGTCACCGACGACCAGGCGGTCAAGCGCGCGGTGAAGGCCGCCTCCCTGGGTAACGCCATGGAGTGGTTCGACTTCGGTATCTACTCCTACCTGGCCGTCACCATCGGGGACGTCTTCTTCCCCTCGACGAACGACACCACCCAGCTCCTGTCGTCGTTCGCCACCTTCGCCGTGGCCTTCCTCGTCCGGCCTCTCGGCGGCATGTTCTTCGGCCCCATGGGCGACAAGATCGGCCGCAAGAAGGTCCTCGCCCTCACCATGATCCTCATGGCGATCGGCACCTTCGCGATCGGCCTCATCCCCTCCCACGACACCATCGGCGTCTGGGCCGCGATCCTGCTGATCTTCTTCCGGATGCTCCAGGGCTTCTCCACCGGCGGCGAGTACGGCGGTGCCTCCACCTTCATCGCCGAGTACGCCCCCGACAAGCGCCGCGGCTTCTTCGGCAGCTTCCTCGAATTCGGCACCCTCGCCGGATACGTCGGCGCGGCCGGCCTCGTCACCCTCCTGTACGCCCTCCTGGACGACGGCCAGATGCTCTCCTGGGGCTGGCGCATCCCGTTCCTCGTCGCCGGACCCCTCGGCCTCGTAGGCCTCTACCTGCGACTGCGCCTCGACGAGACCCCCGCCTTCCAGAAGCTGGAGGGCGGCACGGCCCACGCCACGGAGGCCGCCGACCACGTCGAGTCCACCGCCAAGGGCGACCTCGCCAAGATCTTCCGCCAGTACTGGCCGACGCTGATCCTCTGCATCGCCCTGGTCGGCGCGTACAACATCACCGACTACATGCTGCTGTCGTACATGCCGACGTACCTCTCGGACGAGCTCGGCTACAGCGAGACCCACGGCCTGCTCATCCTGCTCGGCGTCATGGTCTTCCTGATGATGATCATCAGCCAGTTCGGCAAGATGTCCGACCACTTCGGCCGCAAGCCGATACTGATGACCGGCATGGTCGGCTTCCTGGTCCTGTCGCTGCCCGCCTTCCTCCTGATCCGCCAGGGCAGCATCCCGGCGATCATCATCGGCATGCTGATGCTGGGCCTCTCGCTGGTCTGCATGCTGGGCACGATGTCCGCGGCGCTCCCGGCCCTGTTCCCGACCAACGTCCGCTACGGCTCCCTGTCGGTCGGCTACAACCTCTCGGCCTCGATCTTCGGCGGCACGACCCCGCTGGTGATCACCGCCCTCATCAGCTGGACGGGCTCGAACCTCATGCCCGCGTACTACGCGATGGCGGCGGCCCTGGTCGGCGTGATCGCGGTGGCCTGCATGAAGGAGACCGCCAACCAGCCCCTGGCCGGCTCCCCGCCCTCGGTGGAGACCGAGGAGGAAGCCGCCGAACTGGTCCAGGCACAGAGCCCGGACCCGAAGTTCTGACGCACCCCCCTTGCGGCTCGGGCCCGTATCGCTTCCTCCCGAAGCGGTACGGGCCCTTCCACATCTCATCGCATTGCGGACGTGACCATCCGATTAACGGTTCGTTGCTCCGTACGAGGCTGCGAACGCGCGGCCGGATGCGGAGGGGGACGTGCCAGTCCGGTACACCCGCGAACTGCTCGAAGAGGCGGCACGCGAGACGACCAACTGCAACGACGCCGTGCGATGGTGCGGCGGCATACCGACACCAGGAAGTAGGCGCTACCTGCGGACCAAGATGTCCGAAGCCGAGATCGACACCTCTCACTTCGCCGATACCAGGGTGCGCCACACAGAGGAGAAGCTGCGCGAGTTGGTCGCTTGCTCGAAGAGCGTGGCGGAAGTCGTTCGCCGACTGGGCATCAACCCCGTGGGAGGCAACCAAGCACATATCGGCCGCCGGATCGCGGCCCTCCGTATCGACACGTCGCACTTTGTGCGCGCACCCGGAGGTCGACCCAAGGGAACCTTGGGCAATCCGCTGACTCTGGGCTCTCCGTCGAACGGCAGAATTCCTGGCGACCGGCTGCACCGGGCGCTGCTCCGGACCGGCATCGCCGAGTCGTGCGCCATGTGCGGCGTCGGCACAGAGTGGAACGGCAGACCGCTGCGACTCGAAGTCGACCACATGAGTGGCCAATGGTGGGACAACCGCCCGGACAACTTGCGCCTGCTCTGCCCCAACTGCCATGCGGTTACGGACACCTATCGTGGGCGCAACCGGCGGAGGCCTGCATGAGCGACCAGAACAAGTACCCCCGCGACTTGCTGACCCGGACCGCAGCCGCCTCCAGCAGCCTCGTCGACATGCTCGGCCGACTGAGTGCACCTCTGGGCAGTAGACCGCTCCGCTATGTGAGCGGTCGGCTGAAGCACTATGGCATCGACACCTCACACTTCGTCGACGCCGCTCTCCCGGAGCGAGAGAGGCGGTCCTACACGCGGGAACTCCTCACGGAGGCCGCCGCCCACTCACACAGCATCAGGGAAATGCTGGAGTACATGGGGGTCCCGCCCAGCGACGGCCCCTACAACTACATCAGGAAGAAGCTCGACCGCTTGTCGATCGATACGTCGCACTTCACGAGCGGCCGCGGATACGGCACGTTTCTCGCGTCCCGCCAGGAACTGACCTCTGCCGTCGCTGAATCCAAGAGCATGGCCGAAGTGCTGAAGGTCCTCGGTGATGCAGACAACGGCGGCGCTCGCATCCGCCTGAAGCGGAGTATCGAAGAATTCGGCCTCTCAACCGCCCACTTCACCGGGCAGGGGCATACCAAGGGCACAAAATCCCCTCGCCGAAAAACTGCGTCCGAGGTCCTTCAACGCAAGAAGTCCGGCTCCACGCGGACTCGGACCGCGCTTCTACGCCGCGCACTCGATGACAGCGGAGTCCCTCATACATGTTCCGCGTGTGGCCTCGGCGACACATGGCAAGGTAAGCGGCTCGTGCTGGAGATCGACCACATCAGCGGCGACCACCTGGACAATCGCCGCGAAAATCTCCGGTACCTCTGTCCGTCATGTCATAGCCAGACCGAAACCTTCTCGAAGCGGCGAACACGCACCCAGTACAGTAGCGATACGCGGGCCCGTACCCCAGCAGGCTAGAGGGCGCCGGCTTAGAACCGGTGTGTCGTGGGTTCAAATCCCACCGGGCCCACAGGTCAGTGGGCTCGCCACCTTCATATCGAAGGTGGCGAGCCCACTGCTGTCACCCCACCAACTCCCGCACCACCGGCACCAGCGCCCGGAACGCCCTGCCGCGGTGGCTGATCGCGTTCTTCTCCGCCGGGCTGAGCTCCGCGCAGGTCCGCGTCTCGTCGTCCGGCTGCAGGATCGGGTCGTAGCCGAAGCCGTGCGTGCCGGCCGGGGCCGTGCGCAGGGTGCCCGTGAGGCGGCCCTCGACCACGCGTTCCGTGCCGTCCGGCAGGGCCAGGGCGGCGGCGCAGGCGAAGTAGGCGCCACGGTGAGGGGCGGAGATGTCGCCGAGCTGGGCGAGGAGCAGGTCGAGGTTGGCCTGGTCGTCGCCGTGGGTGCCGGCCCAGCGGGCGGAGAAGATGCCGGGGGCTCCGCCGAGTACGTCGACGCAGAGGCCGGAGTCGTCGGCGACGGCCGGGTGTCCGGTGGCCTGGGCCAGGGCGTGGGCCTTGAGGAGGGCGTTCTCGGCGAAGGTGACGCCGGTTTCCTTGACGTCGGGGATGTCGGGGTACGCGTCCGCGCCGACGAGGTCGTGGGTGAGGCCCGCGTCGGCGAGGATCGCGTGGAGTTCGGTGATTTTCCCGGCGTTGCGGGTGGCGAGGATCAGGCGCGTCATGCGTCGATTATCGCCGCCCGGTCAGGGGGTGCAGACCTTGCCGATCTCGGTGGCGGCGTCGGTGACGGGGGTGATGTCGGGGGTGGCGTCGCCGCTCTCGATGGACTTCCGGACGTTGGTGACGCCTGCCTGGAGGTCGTCGACGGCCTTGCTGAGGTCGGCGTCGTCCGTGGTGTCGCCGAGGTCCTTGAGTTCCTTGTCGATCTGGTCCAGGGATTCGGAGGCCTGGGTCACGTCGTTGGAGGCGTTGGAGACGGCCTGCTGGAGGTTGTCGACGCTGGTGGCGATGGCGTCGGCGGTGCGGACGCAGTCCAGGGCCTTGTCGACGGCGCCGCAGCCGGCGGCTGCGGTGAGGGTGAGCAGTGTGGCCGTGACGGCGAGTGCGGTGCGGTGGTGGCGGCGCGAGGCCATGGTGCGGTCCCTCCCCGGGGCGGATACGTGGACGGGCGCACGGTTCGACCCGTGCGCCCGTACCCGTTACGACGCTCTGCGCTGCGTATTTGGTTGCTTCTTTACTCGCCGAGCGTGCGGGCGAGCGCCTCTTCCTGGAGCTTGGCCAGGTCGGTGCAGCCGGCGGTGGCGAGGTCGAGGAGTGCGTTGAGCTCGTTGCGGTCGAAGGGTTCGGCCTCGGCGGTGCCCTGGACCTCGACGAAGCGGCCGTCGCCGGTGCAGACGACGTTCATGTCGGTGTCGGCGCGGACGTCCTCCTCGTAGCAGAGGTCGAGGAGGGGGATGCCGTCGACGATGCCGACGCTGACGGCTGCGACGGTGCCGGTGAGGGGCTTGCGGCCGTGCTTGATGCTCTTCTTGCCCTGGGCCCAGGCGATGGCGTCGGCGAGGGCGACGTAGGCGCCGGTGACGGCTGCGGTGCGGGTGCCGCCGTCGGCCTGGAGGACGTCGCAGTCGAGGACGATCGTGTTCTCGCCGAGGGCCTTGTAGTCGATCACGGCGCGCAGGGAGCGGCCGATGAGGCGGCTGATCTCGTGGGTGCGGCCGCCGATCTTGCCGCGTACGGATTCGCGGTCGCCGCGGGTGTTGGTGGAGCGGGGCAGCATGGAGTACTCGGCGGTGACCCATCCTTCGCCGCTGCCCTTGCGCCAGCGCGGGACGCCTTCGGTGACGGAGGCGGTGCAGAAGACTCTGGTGTCGCCGAAGGAGATGAGTACGGAGCCTTCGGCGTGCTTGCTCCATCCGCGTTCGATGGTGACGGGGCGGAGCTGTTCGGGGGTGCGGCCGTCGATACGAGACATGGCGTCGAGCCTATCGGCTGGGGCGGCCGGGTCCGTTCGGGTGCCGGGGCGGGTGCACGGCAGGTGCGGGGACGGGTGCACGGCAGGGGGGCCGGGGGCCGGGTGCACGGCAGGCCCCGCTCCGTGCCGGTCGGGGGCGGAGCGGGGCCTGCGCGTGGGACCTGGGTGGGCCGGCGGGGTCAGCCGGTCACATCATGTCTTCGATGTCGGCGGCGATGGGGTCGGCGTCGGTGCCGATGACGACCTGGATCGCGGTGCCCATCTTGACGACGCCGTGGGCTCCGGCGGCCTTGAGCGCGGCTTCGTCGACCTTGCTGGGGTCGTGGACCTCGGTGCGGAGGCGGGTGATGCAGCCTTCGATCTCGTCGATGTTCTCGATGCCGCCGAGCCCGGCGACGATCTTCTCAGCCTTGCTGGCCATGTCCTTCTCCTGGTCTGTGCGTGCGTGGGGCGGCCCACCATGGGTCCGTTTCGTCACGGTAACGCACGGTTGGCCCAACTTCACGGGCGGGTATCCGCGCAGTCCCCAATGATGACGATCACCGGCGCTCCGCCTTTCGGCAGGGCTCCGCACCGTATCGCAACTGGTCTACACCAGTTTGCAACGACCGCCAAACCTGGCGTGTTCCGGGAGGATGCCGATGAGTTCGAACGCGGCGAGCGCACCGCAGAGGAAGTGGTGGAACGGGCCGGTCCAGGGGCTGCAGAAGGTGGGCCGGAGTCTGCAGTTGCCGGTGGCGGTCCTGCCCGCGGCGGGTCTCCTCGTCAGCCTCGGCAACCTCTTCGACTCCTCGCTGCACGGCGCGTTCTGGGACAAGTTCGCGAAGGTGCTCCTCAACGGCGGGACGGCGATCCTCGACGGTGAGCTGGGCCTGCCGCTCCTGTTCTGCATCGGTGTCGCGATCGGGTTCGCGAAGAAGGCCGACGGTTCGACGGCCCTCGCCGCGGTCGTCGGCTTCCTCGTCTACCGGGGCGTGCTGGCGGCGTTCCCGGTGGACGACACCGTCACCGAGGCCACCCCCGACGGGGTGCCGCAGAATCCGGGCGTCCTGGGCGGCATCATCATCGGCCTGCTGACCGCCGTCGTCTGGCAGCGTTACCACCGCACGAAGCTGGTCGACTGGCTGGGCTTCTTCAACGGTCGCCGCCTGGTCCCGATCCTGATGGCGTTCCTCTGCGTGATCCTGGGGACGCTGTTCGGCCTGCTGTGGCAGCCGGTGGGCGATGCGCTGACGTGGTTCGCCAAGCAGCTGATCGACCTGGGGGCGTGGGGCGCGGCGATCTTCGGATTCGCGAACCGGTTGCTGATCCCGATCGGCATGCACCAGTTCCTGAACACGTTCTTCTGGTTCCAGGCAGGCGAGTTCACCGGTGCGGACGGCACCGTGCAGGGCGACATCTCCCGCTTCTTCGCCGGGGACCCGTCGGCGGGGCAGTTCACCTCGGGGTTCTTCCCGATCATGATGTTCGGCCTGCCGGCGGCCGCGCTGGCTATCGCGCACACGGCGCGGCCGGAGCGGCGCAAGGAGGTGTCCGGGCTGATGCTGTCCGTGGCGCTGACGTCGTTCGTGACGGGGGTGACGGAGCCGCTGGAGTTCTCGTTCCTCTTCGTCGCCCCGCTGCTGTACGGGGTGCACGCGATCCTGACCGGTGTCTCGATGGGTGTCACCTGGGCGTTCGGTGTGCACGCGGGGTTCAGTTTCTCCGCCGGGTTGATCGACTACGTCGTCAACTGGCACCTGGACACGAAGCCGTGGCTGATCATCCCGATCGGGCTCTGCTTCGCGGTGATCTACTATGTGATCTTCCGGTTCGCGATCACCAAGTTCAACCTCCAGACCCCGGGGCGCGAGCCCACGGAGGAGGAGAAGAAGACGGAGGAGGACCTCACGAAGTAGAGGCTTCTCCAGTTCCGCAAGGCCCTCGGACCCCTCGGTCCGGGGGCCTTCGCCTGTCACCCAGGGTGGCGGGGGAACTACGTCCCAGATCGTAAGGAATTGCAGGTTCCTTATCTAACCCTCACCGTGCTAAAACTGGTCTACACCACTGAGTGGTCCAGACCACGCGGCCGTCTCTGCCGCCGCGTTCCTCGAGTCGTCGCCCTTCACACTCCTGTCCCTGGCGGCGCCTTGCCTACTGGAGGAAGTTGATGAGTACGGACACCGCTCCGGCGGCCCCCGCGAAGAAGCGGGGCGCCGGCGTGATGGCTGTCATGCAGCGCATCGGCCGCAGCCTGATGCTGCCGGTCGCGGTCCTGCCCGCGGCCGCGCTGCTGGTCCGGCTCGGCAATGCCGACATGCTCGGCCGCGAGTCGTTCCCCACCGTCATCACGAAGCTGGCCGGTTACATGGCGGCCGGTGGTGGCGCCATCCTCGACAACATGGCCCTGCTGTTCGCGGTCGGCATCGCCATCGGCTTCGCGAAGAAGTCCGACGGATCCACGGCTCTCGCCGCGGTCACCGGCTACCTGGTCTTCCAGAAGGTGCTCGCCACCTTCACGGACAGCAACCTGCCGCAGGTCGCGAGCGTCGCCGACGGCAAGATCGTCATGAACGACGCCCCCGTCAACGCCGGCGTGCTCGGCGGCGTCGTGATGGGCATAGTCGTGGCCCTGCTGTACCAGAAGTTCTACCGGACGAAGCTGCCCGACTGGGCGGGCTTCTTCAGCGGCCGCCGCCTGGTCCCGATCCTCTCCGCCTTCGCGGGTCTGGTCATCGGCATCGTCTTCGGCCTCATCTGGCCGGTGCTCGGTGCGGGCCTGCACAACTTCGGTGAGTGGCTGGTCGGTTCCGGCGCCGTCGGCGCGGGTATCTTCGGTGTCGCCAACCGTGCGCTGATCCCGGTCGGCATGCACCACCTGCTGAACTCCTTCCCCTGGTTCCAGGCGGGCGAGTACAACGGCGCCCACGGCGACATCTCCCGCTTCCTCGCCGGTGACCCGAACGCCGGCCAGTTCATGACCGGCTTCTTCCCGATCATGATGTTCGCCCTTCCGGCGGCCTGCCTCGCGATCGTCCACTGCGCCCGCCCGGAGCGCCGCAAGGTCGTCGGGGGCATGATGTTCTCGCTCGCGCTGACCTCGTTCGTCACGGGCGTCACCGAGCCGATCGAGTTCACGTTCATGTTCATCGCCCCGGTGCTGTACGCGATCCACGCGGTGCTGACCGGTGTCTCGATGGCCCTGACCTGGGCGCTCGGCATGAAGGACGGCTTCGGCTTCTCGGCCGGCCTCGTCGACTTCCTGCTGAACCTGGGCATCGCGTCGAAGCCGTGGATGCTGGTCCTGGTCGGTCTCTGCTTCGCGGCGATCTACTACGTGGTCTTCCGGTTCGCGATCATCAAGTTCAACCTTCCGACGCCGGGCCGCGAGTCCGACGAGGAGCTCGCCGAGCTCCAGAAGGCCGAGGCCAAGTAGTCCGGCCCCCGCCCGTACGCCGGCGAAGCCCCGTCCTCCCCTCGTGGAGGACGGGGCTTCGCCGTGCCGTCGCGCGTTCCTAGACCTCGTACACCGCGCCGGGAGCCGCCAGCTCGACCGGGCCGTCGTAGACCTCGCGGGCGTCGGCGAGGTTGCGTTCGGCGTCCGTCCACGGCGGGATGTGCGTGAGGACGAGGCGTCCGGCTCGGGCGCGTGCGGCGTGCTCGCCCGCTTCGCGGCCGTTGAGGTGGAGGTCCGGGATGTCCTCCTTGCCGTGGACGAACGATGCTTCGCAGAGGAACAGGTCGGCGCCCTCGGCGAGTTCGTCCAGCGCTTCGCAGGTGCCGGTGTCGCCGGAGTAGGTGAGGGCGCGCCCGTCGTGCTCGATCCTGATGCCGAAGGTGTCGACGGGGTGGCAGAGCTTCTCCGTGCGGACCGAGAAGGGGCCGATCTCGAAGGAGCCTGACTTCAGCGTGTGGAAGTCGAAGACCTCGCCCATCGCGTGTTCGGACGGGGTGTCGGCGTGGGCCGTGGTCAGCCGCTGCTCGGTGCCCTCGGGTCCGTAGACGGGGATGGCCTCGGGGCGTCCGCCGTCGAAGGGGTAGTAGCGGACGACGAAGTACGCGCACATGTCGATGCAGTGATCGGCGTGGAGATGGCTGAGGAAGATGGCGTCGAGGTCGTAGAGACCCACATGGCGCTGCAGCTCGCCCAGGGCGCCGTTGCCCATGTCGAGGAGCAGCCGGAAGCCGTCGGCCTCTACGAGGTAGCTCGAGCATGCCGAACCCGCGGACGGGAACGAGCCGGAGCAGCCGACGACGGTGAGCTTCATGGAGCGTGAACCTCCGAGGCCTGGGAACGGGGAGGGTTCGTGCGGTCCGTCGAGCGTAAGGCGCGAAACCACTGGTCGCTCCTCCAGGGCCTGCCGTTGTGGGGGAACTCACCTGTGCTGTCACCGGTTCGATGGAAGGCCGGGGTGCCGCCGGTCGCCGGTACGGTCGGGTGATGAACACATGGTGGTGGGTGGCAGCGGCCGTCGTCGTCCTGCTGGCTCTCGTGGCGACGGTCTCCGACGCGCGGGGCCGGGGCGGGCGGGGGCCCCGGCGTCCGGGTGGGCGGGTGCGTCCGCCGGGGCGGGCTCCGGAGCGGAAGCGGGGCCGGCCGCACGGGGCTCCTCGGCCGGGTGAGATCTGGTGGGCGGACGTGCCGTTCGAGGACGGGCCCGGGTCGAAGGACCGGCCGTGTCTGGTGCTGTCGGTGCGGGACGGCACGGCGGTGGTCGCCAAGATCACCAGTAAGCACCACGAGGAGCGGCCGGGGGTGATCGCGCTGCCGGCGGGGGCGGTGGGTGACGCGCGGGGGCGGCGGAGCTTCCTGGAGACGGACGAGCTGCGGGACGTGGCGGTGTCGGCGTTCCGCCGGAAGGCGGGCGAGCTGGATCCGGGGATGTGGGACCGGGTGCGCGGGCCGGAGTGAACGCGCGTGAGGCGTGGAGCGGGTGTCCCGCTCCACGCCTCCCGGTGCTCTCGGCCGGTGGGGTGTTACGCCCAGAGCTGGCCGTGCAGGGTCTCGATGGCGGCTTCCGTCGTGGGGGCGGTGTAGACGCCGGTCGACAGGTACTTCCAGCCGCCGTCCGCGACGACGAAGACGATGTCGGCGGAGTCTCCCGCCTTGAGGGCCTTGCGGCCGACGCCGATGGCGGCGTGGAGTGCGGCGCCGGTGGAGACGCCCGCGAAGATGCCCTCCTGCTGGAGGAGCTCCCGGGTGCGGGTGACGGCGTCGGCGGAGCCGACGGAGAAGCGGGTGGTGAGCACGGAGGCGTCGTAGAGCTCGGGTACGAAGCCCTCGTCGAGGTTGCGCAGGCCGTAGACGAGGTCGTCGTAGCGCGGTTCGGCGGCGACGACGGTGACGTCCGGCTTGTTCTCGCGGAGGTAGCGGCCTGCGCCCATGAGGGTGCCGGTGGTGCCGAGGCCTGCCACGAAGTGGGTGATGGAGGGGAGGTCGGCGAGGATCTCCGGGCCGGTGGTGGCGTAGTGGGCGCCGGCGTTGTCCGGGTTCCCGTACTGGTAGAGCATCACCCAGTCGGGGTGCTCGGCGGCGAGCTCCTTGGCGACGCGTACGGCGGTGTTGGAGCCGCCGGCGGCGGGCGAGGAGATGATCTCGGCTCCCCACATGGTGAGGAGGTCGCGCCGTTCCTGCGAGGTGTTCTCCGGCATGACGCACACGATGCGGTAGCCCTTGAGCCTGGCCGCCATGGCGAGCGAGATGCCGGTGTTGCCGCTGGTGGGTTCGAGGATGGTGCAGCCGGGTGTGAGGCGGCCGTCCTTCTCCGCCTGCTCGACCATGTGGAGCGCGGGGCGGTCCTTGATCGAGCCGGTGGGGTTGCGGTCCTCGAGCTTGGCCCAGATCCGGACGTCCTCGGACGGGGACAGCCGCGGGAGGCGGACGAGGGGGGTGTTGCCCACGGCCGCCAGCGGGGAGTCGTACCGCATCAGCGCATTCCGCCGGCGACGGCCGGGAGGATGGTGATGCTGTCGCCGTCGGCGAGCTTGGTGGAGATGCCGTCGAGGAAGCGGACGTCCTCGTCGTTGAGGTAGACGTTCACGAAGCGGCGCAGCTGGCCGCCGTCGACGATGCGCTCCTGGATGCCGTTGTGGCGGGTCTCCAGGTCGGTCAGGAGGTCGGCGAGGGTCTCCCCGCTGCCTTCGACCGCCTTGGCGCCGTCGGTGTAGGTGCGGAGGATGGTCGGGATGCGGACCTCGATGGCCATGGCGTGGGCTCCTGTCGAAAGCGGGGAGGTGGCGTGGGGCGCGCGTTCGTGGCCCCGCGCGGGGGTGGTGCGTACGTGGTTGCGCTCGGACCGCGGCTCAGGCCGGGCGGTTCACGGGCAGGCGGCAGCCGGACACATCGCGCTGGAGAGCCTGCACAGGTCGACGTGCAGGCGCGCGACGAGCAGCATGCCCGGCGTCTTGTCGCTCACGTCATGGGGAACCATGCGCTCATCGTATCGATTCCCCACCCGGAACCCGGAGTGTGATCCCATATCGTGGATGGTGAGCGTTCACCAGTCGGACATACCGCGGAGCCGGAGGCTCCGGAACCGCCCGGGAGGTCAGGCCGACGGGGGGTAGGCCTCGACGACCTGGACCTCTTCCTCGGTGATCTCGCCGTCCACGATGCGGTACGAGCGGAACTGGAAGGGGCCCGCGTCGTCGGTGTCGGCGGTGGAGACCAGCACGTAGTGGGCACCGGGTTCGTTGGCGTAGGTGAGGTCGGTGCGGGAGGGGTAGGCCTCGGTCGCGGTGTGGGAGTGGTAGATGATCACCGGCTCCTCGTCGCGGTCGTCCATCTCGCGGTAGAGCTTCAGCAGGTCCCCGGAGTCGAACTCGTAGAACGTGGGCGAGCGCGCGGCGTTGAGCATGGGGACGAAGCGTTCGGCCCGGCCCGTGCCGGCGGGGCCGGCGACGACGCCGCACGCCTCGTCGGGGTGGTCGGCGCGGGAGTGCGCGACGATCTGGTCGTGGAGCGCCTGGGTGATGGTCAGCATGGCGCCCAGGATAAGCAGACGGGCCTCCGCGTACCGAGGAGTGGTACGCGGAGGCCCGTATGCCGGACAGGGCCGTTGGGGCGGCCGGTGTCCCGGAGGCGCCGTGGCGCCGGTCAGCGCTTGGTGAAGGCGGTGTTCCCGGGGTTGCGGGCCTTGAGCACCAGGTAGGAGACGCCGAGGATCAGGCCCCACAGCGGTGCGCAGTACAGCGAGATCCTGGCGTCCTTGTCGATGGCCATCATGACGAGGACGAGGCCGATGAAGGCGAGGGAGAACCAGCTGCTGAAGGGCGCCCCGGGCGCCTTGAAGCTGGAGTGGGGCAGTACGCCGCGGTCAGCCTTGGCGCGGTAGCGGATCTGGCAGATCAGGATCACGATCCAGGCCCACATGCCGGAGATCGTCGCGAAGGAGACGACGTAGGTGAACGCGTCGCCGGGCCACTGGTAGTTGATCCAGACGCCGGCGAGCATCAGCGCGGCGGAGAACGTGGTGCCGACCAGCGGGAGGCCGTTCTTCGTGAGCTTGGTGAAGGCCCTGGGGCCCTGTCCGTTGAGCGCGAGGTCGCGCAGCATGCGTCCGGTGGAGTACATGCCGGAGTTGCAGGAGGAGAGCGCGGCGGTGAGCACGACGAAGTTGACGATCGCGGCGCCGATGCCGAGGCCCATCTCCTCGAAGGCCTTGACGAACGGGGAGACGCCGGGCTTGAAGGTGGACCACGGGACGACCGAGAGGATCATGATCAGCGCGCCGACGTAGAAGACGGCGATGCGCCACGGCACGGTGTTGATGGCCTTGGGCAGGACGGTCTTGGGGTCCTTGGACTCACCGGCGGTGACGCCGACGAGTTCGACGGCGAGGAAGGCGAACATGACGATCTGGAGCGTCATGAGCGTGCCGCTGATGCCGTGGGGGAAGAAGCCGCCGTCGTTCCAGAGGTTGGAGACGGTCGCGGTGTCGCCGGCGTCGGAGAAGCCGACGGTCAGCACTCCGGCGCAGATGAGGATCATGCCGAGGATCGCGGTGACCTTGACCATCGAGAACCAGAACTCGAGCTCACCGAAGAGCTTGACGGAGATCAGGTTGGCGCCGTACAGAATGACGGTGAAGACCAGTGCGGACAGCCATTGCGGGATGTCCCACCAGTACGTCATATAGGTGGCCGCGGCGGTGACTTCGGTGATTCCGGTGACGACCCAGAAGAGCCAGTAGGTCCAGCCGGTCACGAATCCGAAGAAGGGGCCGAGGAATTCACGCGCGTACTCCGAGAAGGAGCCGGACACCGGGCGGTACATGAGGAGTTCGCCCAGGGCACGCATGATGAAGAAGATGACGAGGCCCGCGATGGCGTACGCCAGGACGAGGCTGGGTCCGGCCCTGTCGATGGCCTTGCCCGCGCCGAGGAAGAGCCCGGTGCCGATGGCTCCGCCGATGGCGATCATCTGGATCTGGCGGGCCCCCAGGCCACGCTGGTAGCCCTCGCCCGCCGGGGCGTCGACGGCCCCCTGGCCGTCCGGCTGCCCGTTGTCGACCTGCGCCGATGTCATGGTGGTGCGCCTTTCTCCACGCCGATCCGCGCCGTCGTCGGCGTCGGATCAGGTCCTGATCCCCCCGGATATGGATGGAGTGCCGCCGGCGTTCGGCCGGCTCGTGGCGCCCCCGGGGACAGGGGTGGCGTCCCCGGGCGGTCGTGAAGATCTATCACGGCCCCCGGGTGACACCGTGGGACATTATGTGGCGCAGGCCACAGGAAAAAGGGACAAGCCTTTCCAGGCACGGCAAAGAAGGCCATTCAGGTGACGGGATCGTTATTCGGATTTGAGCATCCGTTGAGCGACCATCCCGGGCCTGCCGGCCTCAGTCGGGCATCAGTGTCTCGACGAGTGTCTCCTGGAGTGCGCCGAGCCAGAGATAGGCCATGACCATCGGTTTGCGCGGATCGCTGTCGGGGAGCCGGTAGAGCGAGCCGTCCTGCCCCTCGTCCTCGTCGGACACCTCGAGGCGGGTGCCGATGGTGAGCCGGAGGTCGTTGAGCGAGCCCAGCCAGTGGCGGCACTCGTCGGGGGTGAGGGAGAGCACCGCGCCGCTGTCCGCCACGGGCGAGAGCGCGTCCAGCGACCTGACGACGGCGAGGGCGTCCTCGCGCTTGCGGGTGCGCAGGTCGTTCTCCGTGAAGCGGCGGAATTCGGCGGACGCCTCGCGCAGCTCCTTGTCCTCGTCGCCGTAGGCCTCGGGGAAGAGCCGGGCCAGGGCGGGATCGCTGGGCGGCTCGCTGGGCCCCTCGGCGAACAGGGCGGCCAGCGGGTCCTCGCCCTCGGCGGGTTCGTCGCCGGGGCCGATGAGTTCGAGCAGCTGGACGGCGAGGGAGCGCAGGATGGCGACCTCGACCTCGTCGAGCGCGACGGACGCGCCGCCGCCTGGGGTGGCCTCGAAGTGGCCGGCCATGAATTCTCCGATGGTGGGTCGGACGGAGGGGCAGCGGTGGGTCAGTTGCGGTCCTGGGTCAGCGTGGCCCAGAGCCCGTAACCGTGCATGGCCTGGACGTCGCGCTCCATCTCCTCGCGGCTGCCGCTGGAGACGACCGCGCGGCCCTTCTGATGGACGTCGAGCATCAGCTTGTGCGCCTTGTCCTTCGAGTAGCCGAAGTAGGCCTGGAAGACATACGTCACATAGCTCATGAGGTTGACCGGGTCGTTGTGCACCAGAGTCACCCAGGGGACATCGGGCTCAGGGACGGCGAAGGTCTCCTCGGCCGATTCGGGACGTTCGATCTCTACGGGGGCAGCAACGCTCACCTACCCCATGCTGCCACCAGACAGGGGCCCGCGCACAAACGGCGCCCCCATCTCGTCACTCTGACGAATAGGGAGTAGCATCCCCGGCATGAACTCAGCGGACCTTGGGCGACGGGTCGGTGTGCCGTCGACCGCGCTCTTCACCGACCAGTACGAGCTCACGATGGTGCAGGCCGCACTGAAGGCGGGCACCGCCGGACGGCGCTCCGTCTTCGAGGCCTTCACCCGACGCCTGCCCGAGGGGCGGCGCTACGGCGTCGTCGCGGGCACCGGGCGGGTGCTGGACGCGGTGGAGAACTTCCACTTCGACGACGAGATGCTCGCCTTCCTGCGCGACCAGAAGGTCGTGGACGCCCCCACCGTCGACTGGCTGGCCGACTACCGCTTCAGCGGCGACATCTGGGGCTACCCGGAGGGCGAGGTGTACTTCCCGGGCTCGCCACTCCTGCGGGTCGAGGGCTCCTTCGCCGAGTGCGTGCTGCTGGAGACCGTGATCCTCTCGATCCTCAACCACGACTCGGCGATCGCCGCCGCCGCGTCCCGGATGTCGGCCGCCGCGGGCGGCCGCCGCCTCATCGAGATGGGCGCGCGGCGCACGCACGAGCTGTCGGCGGTGGCCTCCGCCCGCGCCGCGTACATCGGCGGCTTCCACACCACCTCGGACCTGGCGGCCGGCTTCCGGTACGACATCCCCACCGTGGGAACGAGCGCGCACGCCTTCACGCTCCTGCACGACAGCGAGCGGGACGCCTTCCAGGCACAGGTGGACTCGCTGGGCCGGGGCACCTCGCTGCTCGTCGACACGTACGACGTGACCGAGGCCGTCCGCACGGCCGTGGAGGTCGCGGGGCCGGAGCTGGGCGCCGTACGCATCGACTCGGGCGACCTGCTGCTCGTCGCGCACCGGGTCCGGCAGCAGCTGGACGAGCTGGGCGCCACGGAGACGAAGATCGTGGTGACGTCCGACCTGGACGAGTACGCGATCGCCTCGCTGGCGGCCGCGCCCGTGGACGCGTACGGGGTGGGCACCCAGCTGGTCACCGGGAGCGGGCACCCGACGTGCTCCATGGTCTACAAGCTGGTGGCGCGTGCGGGGTCCGCCGACCCGGCCGATCCGCTGCTGCCGGTGGCGAAGCGGTCGCTGGGCGCGAAGTCGTCACGGGGCGGCCGCAAGTGGGCGGCCCGCCGGCTGGACGAGGCCGGGGCGGCCGAGGCCGAGGTGATCGGCAGCGGGGAGATCCCGTCGGAGCTGGCGGACCGGCAGCTCCAGGTGCAGCTGGTCCGGGGCGGCGAGGTGATCGGCCGGGAGCCGCTGGAGGCGGCCCGGGACCGGCACGTCGCGGCGCGGGCGGGGCTGCCGATGTCGGCCATGCAGCTGTCGCGGGGCGAGCCGGTGCTGCCCACGGAGTACGTGTGAGGCGAGGAGTGGGCCGGGAACTCCGGCCGCCGGGCCGTGCAGGGCGCGGGAGCCGGCACGTGTGCCCCCCTCCCGCCGGGTGCGCCGAGTCTCTAGGCTCGGTGGCATACCCACCCCCGACATCCGCATACCCGCCGAATCCCCCACCGGAGGACGACCCCCATGCATCGCGCCTTGATCGTCGTCGACGTTCAGAACGACTTCTGCGAGGGCGGCAGCCTCGCGGTGGCGGGCGGCGCCGATGTCGCCGCCGCCATCACCGACCTGATCGGTCAGGCCCAGCCCGGGTACAGCCATGTGGTGGCCACACGCGACCACCACATCGACCCGGGTGACCACTTCTCCGCGGCCCCCGACTTCGAGCACTCCTGGCCGCCGCACTGCGTCGCCGGCACGGAGGGCGTGGGCTTCCACCCCAATTTCACCCCCGCCGTGGCCTCCGGCGCGATCGACACCGTCTTCGACAAGGGGGCGTACGCCGCCGCCTACAGCGGGTTCGAGGGGGTCGACGAGAACGGCGTCGGGCTCGCCCGATGGCTGCGGGAGCGTTACGTCACCGCCGTCGACGTCGTCGGCATCGCCACGGACCACTGCGTGCGGGCCACCGCCCTGGACGCCGCCCGCGAGGGCTTCGCCACCCATGTGCTGCTGGAGCTGACCGCCGGTGTCGCCGAGGGGACCACCGAGCGGGCCCTGGAGGAGCTGCGGAACGCCGGAGTGCAGCTGTCGGGCAAGCCGGTCGTCTGACCGCCGCCGGGCGGACTCAGGCCGCCGGGCGGGCCGGTCCCGCGTATCCGGAGGATCCCAGCAGCGCCCGTATCGGGTGCCAGAGCTCCTGGCCGGTCTGCGGCGCCGTGCGCCAGAGCAGCCCGTCCGGGTGGTGCAGGACCGCCGTGACCTCGTCCGGGGTGGGCGGCTGGGCGTTGCCCCGGAGATAGACGGCGCGCAGTCCGAGGTTGCGGAGCCTGGTCAGGGCGCGCGCCCGGTTCGCCGCGTGCACCAGGACCCGTACCGGCTCTCCGGGGCCGGATCCACCGGCCGGGCCGTTCAGGGTCAGTGCCACCACCACGGTGCCGTTGGGCAACCTGCAGAAACCTCCGCCTGCCATGCTTCGCGCTCCCCCGTAAGACTTCGTGTCAATAAGTATCGGTAGGACGCACCTAAACACGATCGACCGCCGCCCGCTAGAGGGCGACGGCCGATCATGCTGTGACCAGGTGTTTTTCGGACTACTTGCCCGAGGGCCCGACCTTCACGGTGATCGTCGAGCCGCTGAGCGGCTCGTGCACGATGGTCAGGCGGGTGTTGGTGTCAGAAACCTTGACACTTCCTGTCGGGTTTTCCTCGTACCAGTAGGTGCCCCTGCGGTCGTCGAAGACCGGGACGCCCAGCGAGGGCCTGATCTTCAGCGCCACGTCCGCGTTGTGCAGCGTGAAGCCCCTGTTCGGGTACCAGCTGAACGGCGCGTCGAACGGCTGGATCTTGTTGCGCAGGAGTGTCCCGTTCGTCCACTTCAGCGGCTTCGCGTGCGAGTCCACCGGCAGGATCAGACCCTGGCCCGGGTGGACCGAGGTGTTGTTGTCCTTCTGGGAGGTGTCCCAGAGCCAGACCATCAGACCGTTCTGGTACGCGTAGTGCTCGACCCAGTCGGGGCGGGTGGCGGAGAAGCCGAAGTTGTACGGGCCGACCTCGAGGGTCTTGTCGTACGAGACGTACTGGCGGTTCTCGGCGATGTAGTACTGCGGGTAGTCGTTGGTGAACGACTCACCGATCCGCGAGAAGCCCTTGCTGGTCCAGCCGTTGTCGTCGCCCTCGGCGTTGTCCGTGAAGAGCGCGGCGCCGTCGGCGGTGACCGTGATGGCGTCGGCCGTGAAGCCCTTGCCGCCCGCGCCGCCGTCCGTCTGGTAGCGGAAGCGCAGGTCGATCTTCTTGCCGGCGTAGGCGTCCAGCGGGTAGCTGAGCTTCTTGTACGCGCCGGAGACGTCGGTCAGGGCCGGCTTGTCGCTGGCGTCACGCGGGATGGCCCTGCCGTCCGCGGTGCCGTCGAGCGCGGTCCAGCTGCTGCCGCCGTTGGTGGACACCTCGGTGTAGAGGTAGTCGTAGTCGGCCTCGATGTCGTACCAGCCGGACAGGTCCAGCGAGGCGGACGACTTCCCGGTCAGGTCGACCGAGCGGGTCAGGGTGTTCGACAGGTCGTCGCCCATGTCGCTCCACCACTGCTTCGAGCCCTCGGCGGGCTTCGTCACGGTGGTGGTGACTTCCTTCTCGGGCAGCTCGACGACCAGCGCCTGCTTGTCCTTGGTGTTGTACTCCGAGACACCCAGCTTGTGGGTCGACCTCGTCGCGGCCTTGGCCGTGCCGTAGTCGAGCCAGCCCAGCTGGAGCTTGTCCCAGGCGGTCATGTCGCCGGGGAGGTTGCCGATCTCGCCGTCGCCGGTGCCGAGCCAGGAGCCCGCCGACATCAGGGACCAGAAGCCGACCGAGTTCTCGCCGCCGCCGGAGGTGTCGTACAGGTCCGGGAGGCCGAGGTCGTGGGCGTACTCGTGGGCGAAGACGCCCAGGCCGCCGTTCTCGGGCTGCGCGGTGTAGTCGCCGACCCACATGCCCGTGTCGCCGATCTCGGCTCCACCGGCCTTGTTGCCCTCGGGGCCGGTCGCACCGGCGTTGGTGCCGTAGGCGTACCAGCGGTGCGCCCAGATGGCGTTGGTGCCCTCGGCACCGCCGCCCGCGGACTCGTCCTCGCCGGCGTGGACCAGCTGGAAGTGGTCGATGTAGCCGTCGGGCTCGTTGAAGTTGCCGTCACCGTCGAAGTCGTAACGGTCCCACTGGTCGTACTGGGAGAGGTCCGCCTTGATCTGGTCCAGGGCGCGGCCCTTGGCCTTCTGGTCGGTGACCCAGGCGTTGACGCCGTCGCGGACGGTGTCCCAGACGTTGGCGCAGTTGGTCGAGCCGCAGTAGTTCGAGCCGTAACGGGCTTCGTTGTACGGGACCTTGACCCAGTCCGAGACCTCGCCGTCGACCGAGTAGCGTCCGGAGGACGTCTTCTCGTAGTACGTCTTCAGCGATTCCTTGCCCTTGCCCTCACCGAAGTAGAGGTCCTGGAAGTGGGCCTGGTTGTAGTCGGCCTGCCAGGCGGTGCTGTTGTCCTTCGCCGGGTCAGGCTCGGCTATCTCGTTGTGCTGAGGGCCGGGCGTGCCGCCGTACTTCTTGACGGGCGGCTTGGGGCCGTCGCCGTCGGGGTCGAACATCGTGGTGTCGTCGACCTGGTCGCCGAACTCCACGAGGATGGTGAAGATCTTGTCGGTCTTCTCCCGGCCGAGCTCGACGTACTTGCTCCTGCCGAGCTTGACGACCTTGGAACCACCCTTGGTGGTCACCTTCTTGTCGCCGGACAGGACCTGCTCCAGCGCAGCCTGACGCTGGGCGTCCTGCTCCTTGCTGAAGGGGCCTTCCAGGTCGTGCTCCTGCCCCTTGACCGGCGCGGGGTCGCGGCGGTCGACGGCGGATGTGCCGGATCCCGGCGCCTTGTCATCTGCCTGGGCCGTGGCGAAAGTGGACGCCGTCGCGGCGGTGGCGGCCAGGGCCACGGCAACCGCGGTGGCGCGTAGCGCCCGTCTCTGAGTAATCACTTGATGCAGTCCTCCCCGGCGTTCGCGTCCGCGGCCAGGGGGTGAGTACGGGCCGCGCGCGTTCAACGCGTCACAAGTGACGACATTCGATCGGAGTTACGAGAGAAAAGACAGATCTTGACTTGCACATACCAAGTGCACTATGTGGGAGCTGTTTTCCGGTATCCGGACGCACATCCAGGCGATCCGGGCCCAACCGGCGCGCCGGAAGACTTCGTTGGCGACAACGTGACTCCGTGCGCCCCCCGTGCACCGGCACCGTGGGTTAGGTCACGCTTACTACCGGTTCCTCGCGGGCATCCAGCGTCGTAGAGTCGATTGACAGTGCGAACGTGTTGAGAGACCGCCCCTATCCGACACCCCGAGGACGGATACCGCCATGCCGCGTCCGACTGCCGCACAGTTCCTTTACGGTTCGGCCACCGTCGTCATCTCCGCTCTCGCCCTGCTGCTGCTGTTCCGGACGGAGTCCGGCATCGGTGTCGCCGCCGTCGGCACCGCCTCACTGGTGCTCGGCCTGCTGGTGGCCCTGGCCCTGCCGGCCCCCGCGAGGCCGGCCCGGAGGGCGGCACCGCCCGCCACCGCCCGGACGCACCGCACCGTCGGGGACATCGAGATCACCAGGGCCCGGCGGCAGCACGTCGGGGAGCACTCGCTGCACCGCTGAACCCCACGGCCCGGGTCAGCGGACGCTGACGACCACGGTCTTGCCCGCCTTGTCCTGGAGACCCTGCCGATAGGGCTTGTCGGTGAACATCAGCACGATGTTGATGAGCCACCACAGGCACGGGCAGCACAGCAGGGCGGGGAGCCAGAGCACGACGGCCCGCATCAGCGAGGAGCTCGTGTCGGGGACCGAGCCGTCGTTGAGCATCGCGACGCGCATCTTCAGCAGTCGCTTGCCGAGCGTTCGGCCGTCCTTGTGCGTGAAGTACGTGTCGTAGGCGACGTAGACGACGAGACCGATCAGCGACCAGACCAGCTGATGACCCGAGTAGGCGTTGCCGACGGCGTTGCCGAAGTCGTCGTTGCCGTCGTCCGACGAGACGTCGACCGCCCCGCCGAAGGGCAGCGAGATCAGATACAGCGGGATCGAGATGATCAGCAAGTCGATCAGCCGCGCCAGGATCCGCTTGCCGGGTTCGGCGAGCGGCGGCATGCCGGCCAGCGGATCCGCTCCACCGTACGGACCACCGCCCCCGTACGGGTCGTTCGGCGGCGGGGGCGGTGGCGGCGGCCCGCTGCCGTAGGGGGAACCGCTCGACGGGGGCGGAGACCCCTGCGGCGGCCTCTTCGAGAAGGGGTCGTCGTCGGGCGGCGGGGGCGGTGGTTCGTTGCTCATGGGGGCAGTGCATCCCGGCCCACGAAGGCCCGCAACGGCTGAGGTCCCTTCGGGGGACGGAACGTCAGCACACGGGCGTACACGCCGCGCTGGGGTCCTTCGTTCGGGTCGTGCCCACTCCCTGATCCGGCCTGATCCGAACGAAGGACCCTAGCCCGCGACGAAGGTGCGGGCCGCCTTGTCGTGCCAGCACTGGCGCCACGGCCGGTCGACCAGGCACCAGAGCACGTTGAACAGGCCGACCACGAGCAGTCCGAGCACCCCGTACACCAGCCAGCGCCGCAGTGCGGCGGCCAGACTCGGCGCGTCGTGGGACTCGATGTCCCGCACCTCGATCCCGCACACCTTCTTGCCGAGCGTGCGGCCCCACCTGGCGGTGGGCAGGGCCTCGATCACGAAGCCGAGGACCAGGAAGGCGGCGAGCACCCCGCCGAACAGCCCCGCCGTGGTGGCGTCCAGGAGCCAGACGGTGACCGTCTCCCCCGACATCTTCGCCGCCTCGATCTTCCCGTCGATGTGGTCCATCGCCTGGGTGGCCAGCGGGAAGCCGACCGCTCCGACGAGCGCGCCGAGGACGACCGTGTCGAGGACCCGGGCCGCCAGCCGCCTGCCGAGCCCGGCGGGCCTGGCGGAGGACTGGGACCGGGCCAGCTGCTGGAAGGGGTCATCCACCGGGGGCTTCCAGGGCACCACGGGCTGCTGCTGCTCGGGCCCCGCGGCCTGCTGCCGCGGGGGCACCGGGCTCTGCTGCCGGGGCCCCGGCTGCGCCTGGGGGCGGGCCGCCCCCTCGGGCTGCGCGAGCTGGTGCGCCTGCTGTGCCCAGGACGCCGACCCGCCACCGGGCCCCGGCGTCAGGGGCGTACGGAGAGCTGGTGCCGGGG
>NZ_NEUF01000120.1 GCF_002910915.1 Streptomyces sp. SM10
GGGCCTGCCGGGAAACAAGCCGTCGCTTCCGGGATTGTGGCTCGTTGTTGTGGTATGGGGAGATCGGAGGGGATCGAGACCGGGCTGGCGGCGAAGTTTCAGGCGCTGTTCCCGCACTTGGACGAGCGTCAGCGGCGACTGACCATAGGAGCGGAGGCACGCTCGCTGGGGCATGGCGGGATCAGGCTCGTCGCTCGCGCGGCGGGGGTGCGTGAGGGCACCGTTTCACGCGGGGCTGCTGAACTTGAGTCCGGTGACGTGCTGTTGGGACGGGTCCGCCGGGTGGGCGGGGGCCGCAAACGGGCGGTGGACCTGAATCCGGGGCTGCGGCCCGCGCTGCTGGCTTTGGTGGAGCCGAATGTGCGTGGGGATCCGATGTCACCGCTGCGGTGGACGGTGAAGTCGACGCGGCAGTTGTCCGCCGAGCTGGTCCGGCAGGGCCATCGGGTCTCGGCGGACACGGTGGCGGCGGTGCTGCGCGAGGAGGGCTTCAGCCTCCAGGGCAACGCCAAGACCACCGAAGGCAAGCAGCACCCGGACCGGGACGGACAGTTCCGCTATATCAACGACCAGGCCAAGGAGTTCCAGGCAGCAGGCGACCCCGTGATCAGCGTGGACACCAAGAAGAAGGAGCTGGTGGGCAACTACAAGAACGGCGGGCGCGAGTGGCATCGCAAGGGGGAACCGGTCCGGGTCCGTACTCACGACTTTCCCGACGCCGATCTGGGCAAGGCGATCCCGTACGGAATCTACGACCTGGCCGAGGATGCCGGCTGGGTCAACGTCGGCACCGATCACGACACCGCAGCGTTCGCCGTCGCCTCCATCCGCCGCTGGTGGCATGCGGCCGGACATGCCGCCTACCCGCACTCCGGACGCCTGCTGATCACCGCGGACGCAGGCGGTTCCAACGGACACCGGACCCGCGCCTGGAAGTTCGAGCTGGCCGCCCTGGCCCTCGAGACCGGCCTGGAGATCAGCGTGTCTCACTTTCCTCCAGGTACTTCAAAATGGAACAAAATTGAGCACCGGCTGTTCTCCCACATCACGATGAACTGGCGAGGCAGGCCGCTGACCAGCCATGACGTCATCGTCAACAGCATCGCCGCGACCACCACCCGCACCGGCCTCGCCATCCGGGCCGAGCTCGACACTGCCCTCTATGAGACCGGATTGAGGGTCAGCGACGGGCAGATGACCGCCTTGCCGCTGAACCGCCACGACTGGCATGGCGACTGGAACTACACCCTGCGTCCCGAGGAGCACCGTCGGGATGGAATCCCTCCCGTACTGCCTCAGCTCCAGCCCGGCCCCGGCCGCGCCTGGCTGGTCCACCCGGCCCTGACCGGCATGGACGACGAACGATGGGGCCAGCTCATCGGTGAGCTGGCGGCGGCCCGCACGGCCCAGCGGGAAGACGACCTACACCAGCGGCGCGGCGGCGACCGGCAGAAGACTCCCGCCGCCGGCCTCTACACCGGCCGGCGCCCGGGCCTCACTCTCGTCGACCGGCTCCTGGCCACCCTCCTCTACGAGAGGCTCGGGCTTCCCCAGGTCGCCATCGCCCGCCTCTTCGCGGTCGCGCCCCAGACCATCAACCGGCGCATCCGCAAGACCCACCAACTCCTCGACGAGATCGGGCACATCAACGCCCCGGCCGAGCACCGCCTCGCCACCCTGGACGACCTCGCAGACCTCGCCACACAGCTCGGAATCACCCCGCCACCGGAGATCAAGACGGCGAGTTGATAATCGGCAGGCCCTAACCTGGTGACCATGGGCGCACGGTACGAGGAGCGGGCATCGCGCTTCGGCGGCGCGGTCCTCTGGACCTGGACCGGGTCGCGCGACCCTGCCCGGCCGGTCCTCCCCGACGGCTGCATGGACCTGCTCTGGGCCGGTGACCGGCTGCTGGTGGCGGGCCCCGACACCCACGCGTTCACCCCCGCCGCGGCGCTCTCCGGCAGCTGCGCGGGCATCC
>NZ_NEUF01000121.1 GCF_002910915.1 Streptomyces sp. SM10
GGGCCTGCCGGGAAACAAGCCGTCGCTTCCGGGATTGTGGCTCGTTGTTGTGGTATGGGGAGATCGGAGGGGATCGAGACCGGGCTGGCGGCGAAGTTTCAGGCGCTGTTCCCGCACTTGGACGAGCGTCAGCGGCGACTGACCATAGGAGCGGAGGCACGCTCGCTGGGGCATGGCGGGATCAGGCTCGTCGCTCGCGCGGCGGGGGTGCGTGAGGGCACCGTTTCACGCGGGGCTGCTGAACTTGAGTCCGGTGACGTGCTGTTGGGACGGGTCCGCCGGGTGGGCGGGGGCCGCAAACGGGCGGTGGACCTGAATCCGGGGCTGCGGCCCGCGCTGCTGGCTTTGGTGGAGCCGAATGTGCGTGGGGATCCGATGTCACCGCTGCGGTGGACGGTGAAGTCGACGCGGCAGTTGTCCGCCG
Source organism: Streptomyces sp. SM10 (assembly GCF_002910915.1). Classification (GTDB taxonomy): domain Bacteria; phylum Actinomycetota; class Actinomycetes; order Streptomycetales; family Streptomycetaceae; genus Streptomyces. The sequence continues at coordinate 425 of NZ_NEUF01000121.1, forward strand.
AGCTGGTCCGGCAGGGCCATCGGGTCTCGGCGGACACGGTGGCGGCGGTGCTGCGCGAGGAGGGCTTCAGCCTCCAGGGCAACGCCAAGACCACCGAAGGCAAGCAGCACCCGGACCGGGACGGACAGTTCCGCTATATCAACGACCAGGCCAAGGAGTTCCAGGCAGCAGGCGACCCCGTGATCAGCGTGGACACCAAGAAGAAGGAGCTGGTGGGCAACTACAAGAACGGCGGGCGCGAGTGGCATCGCAAGGGGGAACCGGTCCGGGTCCGTACTCACGACTTTCCCGACGCCGATCTGGGCAAGGCGATCCCGTACGGAATCTACGACCTGGCCGAGGATGCCGGCTGGGTCAACGTCGGCACCGATCACGACACCGCAGCGTTCGCCGTCGCCTCCATCCGCCGCTGGTGGCATGCGGCCGGACATGCCGCCTACCCGCACTCCGGACGCCTGCTGATCACCGCGGACGCAGGCGGTTCCAACGGACACCGGACCCGCGCCTGGAAGTTCGAGCTGGCCGCCCTGGCCCTCGAGACCGGCCTGGAGATCAGCGTGTCTCACTTTCCTCCAGGTACTTCAAAATGGAACAAAATTGAGCACCGGCTGTTCTCCCACATCACGATGAACTGGCGAGGCAGGCCGCTGACCAGCCATGACGTCATCGTCAACAGCATCGCCGCGACCACCACCCGCACCGGCCTCGCCATCCGGGCCGAGCTCGACACTGCCCTCTATGAGACCGGATTGAGGGTCAGCGACGGGCAGATGACCGCCTTGCCGCTGAACCGCCACGACTGGCATGGCGACTGGAACTACACCCTGCGTCCCGAGGAGCACCGTCGGGATGGAATCCCTCCCGTACTGCCTCAGCTCCAGCCCGGCCCCGGCCGCGCCTGGCTGGTCCACCCGGCCCTGACCGGCATGGACGACGAACGATGGGGCCAGCTCATCGGTGAGCTGGCGGCGGCCCGCACGGCCCAGCGGGAAGACGACCTACACCAGCGGCGCGGCGGCGACCGGCAGAAGACTCCCGCCGCCGGCCTCTACACCGGCCGGCGCCCGGGCCTCACTCTCGTCGACCGGCTCCTGGCCACCCTCCTCTACGAGAGGCTCGGGCTTCCCCAGGTCGCCATCGCCCGCCTCTTCGCGGTCGCGCCCCAGACCATCAACCGGCGCATCCGCAAGACCCACCAACTCCTCGACGAGATCGGGCACATCAACGCCCCGGCCGAGCACCGCCTCGCCACCCTGGACGACCTCGCAGACCTCGCCACACAGCTCGGAATCACCCCGCCACCGGAGATCAAGACGGCGAGTTGATAATCGGCAGGCCCTAACTGCCCTTGGTGAACGGGCAGTTCGACCCAAGGGGGTGCATGGGACCTTGTCCCGGCATGACCTACTTCGCCTGCTGGAGTCACTGTGTTCGGCAGATGGTCTCGAACTTGTGCGTGAAGTCGCCGAGCGGCTGTTGCAGGAGCTGATCGAGGCCGAGGCCACCGCGCAGATCGGCGCGGAATGGAACGAGCAGACGGCCGGGCGGACCGGCTACCGCAACGGGCACCGGGACAGGACGGTGACCACGCAGGCCGGTGACCTGGAGCCGGCGATCCCGAAACTGCGGGCCGGCAGCTTCTTCCCGAGCTTGCTGGAGCGCCGGCGCCGCGTCGATCAGGCCGTCTACGCGGTCGTCATGGAGGCCTACGTCCACGGGGTCTCCACCCGCGGCGTCGATGACCCCGTGGGGCGTTTTTGCGTGCGGCGAACTTGGGTCCCCGCACATCGAAGACGAGCTCTACGTGGCTTTGACCTGGCCTTTTGTGGCCATGCCCCCGTGGGGGCGTCGTTGACCGGTCCCGCGACAACCAGCGACCGTGCCGAGCAGGTTGATGCCTGCCGATGCGCGGCGGCGGCTTGTACTACTCCTTGCCGACGTTGAGTGCCGACAATGCGGGCGTCCAGTCGACGGGTGGCTTCCTCTGCGACGGGCGTCCTGCCTGTCGGTGTGACCATGGTCCTGGGGGCGAGGGCCTCGACGGTCGTGCGCGCGCCCTCGGATCGGACGACGACGTTGCAGGGCAGCAGCAGGCCGATGGAGCGGTCCGCTTCGATCGCCTGGTGGGCCAGGGGCGGGTTGCAGGCGCCGAGGATCAGGTAGGCGGCCCAGCTTCTCCTTCAGCGTGGCCTGTGCGTCGATCTCGGTGAGGATGCCGAAGCCCTGCTCGGCCAAGGCTTCGCGTACGGCCCTCACAGTTTCCTCGAAGTTGCCGTCCACGTGCACGGTGCGGCTGTAGGTCACGGCCGCTTCTCCTTCTTCTCGTCCGGCGTGCTGATCCGTCCGGTGTCCGACGGTCCCGCCCCGGGCAGAGAGGATCCAGCATGCGGAATATACCCCGGGGGGTACGAGTGTTACGGTGGACGACAGATACCCCCGGGGGTAATTTTCAGGCGAAAGGAGTACCCGCGTGTTCTTCGTTGACACCATCGAGCTGGAAGGTCTCGGCAACCGCAGCTACTTGGCCGGCGGTGAGAGCGCCGCGGTTGCGGTGGACCCGCCGCGCGACGTCGACCAGGTCCTGGCGGCAGCCGCCCGACGCGGTGTGCGGATCTCACATGTGGTGGAGACCCACATCCACAACGACTACGTGACCGGCGGCCTCGAACTCGCCCGGATCGCCGGCGCCCGCTACCTCGTGCCGGCCGGCGCGAACGTCTCCTTCGACCGAGTCCCCGTCGCCGACGGCGACACCGCCGACATCGACCCCGACAGCCAGGTGACGCTGACCGCGATCGCGACCCCGGGCCACACCCCGCACCACACCGCCTACGCCCTGCGTGAGGCGGGGCGGCCAGTGGTCGTCTTCACCGGCGGGTCGCTGCTGATCGGCACGGTAGGACGGCCGGACCTGGTGGAACCGCGGCTGACCGAGGAGCTGGCCCGCGCGCAGCACGCCTCCGCCCATCGCCTGGTCTCCGGTCTTCCCGACGAGACGGCTGTGCTGCCCACCCATGGTTTCGGGAGCTTCTGCTCCTCGGCCCAGGCCGAAGGGGAGGCGACCACGATCGGCAAGGAGAAGAGCGCGAACACCGCGCTGACCGTCGACGTGGACACCTTCGTCGCGGACCTGCTGGCCGGCCTGGAGGACGTGCCCGCCTACTACGCGTACATGGGTCCGGCCAACGCCGAGGGCCCCGCACCGCTCGACCTGACCCCGCCCGCCCTCGCGGACGCCCATGAGATCGCTGCCCGCCTCGCGGCCGGCGAATGGGTCGTCGACCTGCGCAGCCGGGTGGCGTTCGCCGAGGGGCACGTGGCCGGGTCGTTCAACTTCGAGGCCGACGGCAAGATCGCCACCTATCTGGCCTGGATGATCCCCTGGGGCAAGCCGGTCACCCTGCTCGCCGAATCCGCCGAGCAACTCGCCGACGCCCAGCGCGAACTGGTGCGGGTCGGCATCGACCGCCCGGCCGCCGCCGCCACCGGCACCCCCGCCGCCTGGCTGCCCGCCGGACAGACTCCGGCCTCCTTCCCTCGTTCCACCTTCGCCGAGCTCGCCGCCCATGGCAGCGGTGAGGTGGTGGTCCTGGACGTGCGCCGTGACTCCGAGCGTGCGAACGGCTGGATCGAGGGTTCGGTGCACATACCCGTCCACGAGCTCCACGGCCGCCTCGCGGAGGTTCCGCCCGGGACGGTGTGGGTGCACTGCGCCGGCGGTATGCGGGCCGCCATCGCGGCGTCCCTGCTGGACGCCGCCGACCGCGATGTCGTCGCCGTCGACGACGGCTTCGACGCCGCCAGCGACGCCGGCCTGCCTCTGACCACCGGCTGACAGGCCTCCCACCCACCGCACGAGAAGGAGAGAGGAGAACTCGATGTTCCTCTTCCGCCGAAGCCAGCCCCGCCTCGGTGTGGACCAGGCCCGCGATCGCACCAGCGGAGACACCTCGCACGCGATCCTGCTCGATGTCCGCGAAAAGCCCGAATGGAACGCGGGCCACGCCCCCGGTGCCGTCCATGCCCCCCTGTCGAGCCTCGTTGCTGGCGCCCACCTGCCCGCCGAAGCCTCTGGCCGGCCGCTGGTGGTGATCTGCCGCAGCGGACACCGCTCCCAGCAGGCCGCGAAACTCCTCACCCAGCGCGGCCAGCAGGCCGTCGACGTCAAGGGCGGCATGAACGCGTGGGCCGCCGCCGGACACCCCGTCCTCGACGAACGCGGGAATCACGGCCGGATAGCGTGACCGCACTCGTTCTCGCCCTCATCGCCGGAGCCGTCGTCGGCCTCGCCCTCGGAGCCCTGGGCGGCGGCGGCAGCGTCCTGGCCGTGCCCGCCTTGATCTACCTGCTCGGCTTCAGTCCGTCCGCGGCCACCACCGCCAGCCTGATCATCGTGGCCGCCACCTCCGCCACCGCCTTCTATGCCCACGGACGCGACGGTCACGTCGCCTGGAAAGCCGGGTCACTGTTCGCCGCCGCCGGCATCATCCCCGCCTACCTTGCGGGGGCAGCCGCCGGACATGTGCCGGAAGCCGTGCTGACCGTCGCCTTCGCGGTCATCGCGGCACTGGCGGCTGTACGGATGTTCCGCCCTTCCTCGTCCCAGCCGCCGGAGCGGATACGGCCCGGCAAGGCGGCCGGGGCGGGTGCCGGGCTCGGTGCGGTGACCGGGTTCCTCGGCGTCGGCGGGGGCTTCCTCGCCGTCCCGGCCCTGGTGAGCGTGCTCGGCCTGACCATGCGTCGGGCGGTGGGTACCAGCCTGCTTGTCATCACCGTCAACTCGCTCGCCGCCCTGGTCGCCCGCACCGGGACAGGCGGTGGTCTGGACTGGGGGCTGATCGGGCCGTTCGCCGGAGCGGCGATCCTCGGCGCCTGGGACGGCAAACGCCTCAGCACCAGGGTCTCCGGCAACAGCCTGCAAAAGGTCTTCGCCGGGGTGCTCCTTGCGGTGGCCGTGTTCATGCTGATCGACGTGATCGCATGAACACTACGGCCACCGCGTCAGTCAGGCCAGGGACAGGAACAGCTCCTCCAGTCGGGTCCGCATCTGATCGCGGTCACCGGCCGCCTGCCCGCCCTCGGCCATGCAGTGCTGCAGGCCGGTCGCGATGATCGCGAACCCGGCCCGGTCCAGCGCACGGGAGGCAGCTGCGAGCTGCGTGATCACAGCCTCGCAGTCCCGGCCCTCCTCGATCATCTTGATGATCCCCGCGATCTGGCCCTGAGCCCGCCGCAGCCGGTTGAGGACCGGCTTCAGCTCGTCGGCCGCCATCTCAAGTTCCACCATCCACCTCCCTGCATACCCCTAGGGGTATTATACGGGATCGGGTCACCCGCTCCCGGAACCTCACGGAAGGACCACCCGCACATGACCACCCCCACCGCCCTCATCCCCGCCCAGGCCGCCGCCCGCCTCGACGACTACACGGTCATCGACGTGCGCACGCCCGGCGAGTACGCTTCCGGCCACCTCCCCGGCGCCCACAACATCCCCCTCGACCACCTCCACGCCGCTCTGCCCGCCCTCAAGAAGGCAGCCGCCCGCGGCACCCTGCTCATGGTCTGCGCCTCCGGCAACCGCTCCACCACCGCCTGCACCGAACTCGCCGCAGCCGACATCCCCGCCACCACCCTCACCGGCGGCACCACCGCCTGGGCCGGCGAGGGGCACGCCCTCCGCCGCCCTGACAACGCCTCTCCCGTCTGGCCCATGGAACGCCAGGTCCGCCTCGCCGCCGGATCCCTGGTCGTTCTCGGCCTTGCCTCCGGCATCCGCTGGCGCCCCGCCCGCTGGCTCTCCGCAGCCATCGGAGGCGGCCTGGTCTTCTCCGCTGCCACCAACACCTGCGGCATGGCCGCCGCCCTCGCCAAGCTTCCCCACAACCAGCCCCGCACCACCGACCTCCACGCCACCCTGCAAGCCCTGCAGGACTGACACAGGTCTGAAGTCCGTGGACCGGGACAACCGGGCTTCGAGATGCACGTTCTGTCGGACGCGAACGGGCTGACCCTCCTCCTCGGCGAACATCCGTGTCAGGACGGCCGGACCGGGAGCCCCTCAGTTGTCCTCAGCGGATCAGGACAGCTTCGCCGGAGCGGGGAACCACGGCTGTCCAGCCGAGTTCCCGGTCGATCCGGTCACGCAGGGTCGCGGACGCCGCTTCTTCTCCGTGGACCAGGTAGGTGGTGTGGGGCGCGGGCGCAGCCTGCAGCCAGTCAATGATCTGGTCGGCGTCCGCGTGTGCCGAGAAATGCGGGATGTTCGCGACTTCGGCCCGGACCGCGATGTGCTCGCCGAACATCTTCAAGGTGTGGGCCCCGTCCACCAGGTCGCGTGCCCGGGTGCCGCGGGCGGCGAACCCGACCACGACAACCGCGTTGCGCGGGCTCGGCAGCAGCCGGTGCAGGTGGTGCAGCACCCGACCGCCCGTGGCCATACCCGCGGAGGAGACGACGACGGCCGGTCCGTCGACGCTGTTGATGTCGATGGACTCCTGGACCGATCTGGCGGCGAGGAACGGCTCAGGGCTGAGGGCGGACGGCCCTTGCGCGAGAATCTCGCTTCGCAACTCGGGGGAGTGGTCGCGCAGGGCCTCGCGGTATACGTCGAGTGCGGCCAACGCCATGGGGCTGTCCACGTAGACCGGAACGGTCGCCGCCGGGTGTCAAGCCCCGGGTTTTGTGGAGAGTGAGTTAGCTGGAGTGACGCAGGGGGTTCGGCCGCGTAGTGGGTGGCCTCGCGCTCGGCGGGGGTGATGTGCCCGAGCTCGCCGTGCAGGCGACGCTGGTTGAACCAGTCGACGTACTCGGCGACCGCGATCTCGACGTCGTTCATGGACGTCCGGGGCCCCTTGTTGCGGATCAGCTCGGCCTTGAAGAGGCTGTTGAACGCTTCGGCGAGGGCGTTGTCGTAGCTGTCGCCCTTGGACCCGACCGAGGCCACGGCCGCCTCGTCGGCGAGGCGTTCGGTGTAGCGAATGGCACGATATTGACCGGACTCCGCGGTCCGAGTGATGCGTGAGACCGGCCAGGTCGGCGCCGGTGTGCCGGCGGCGCCAGATCGCCATCTCCAGCGCGTCGAGGGCGAGGGCGAGGTCGGTGTAGAGGCTGGTGGCGACCTGCCAGCCGACGACCATGCGGGAGAAGACATCGATGACGAAGGCCGCGTAGACCCAGCCGGAGAGCGTTCTGATGTAGGTGATGTCAGCCACCCACAGCTGATTGGGAGCAGTTGCCGCGAACTGCCGCTCGACCAGGTCGGCCGGACGGTCAGTCTCGGGGGGCGGGGCGGGTGGTGCGCGGGCTCTTGGCCCGGATCACGCCGCGAAGTCCGGCCGCTCTCATCAGGCGTTCGACGGTGCAGCGGGCCACCTCGACGCCCTCGCGGACCAGCGCGGCATGAATCTTGCGGGCCTCGTAGACGCCGTAGTTGTCGGCGTGGATGCGGCGTATCTCCTCGGTGAGCTGCTCATCGCGCAGAGTGCGGGCCGACGGCGGGCGGGAGTGGGCGGCGTAGTAGGTGCTCGGCGCGTCCGTCTCGGCAAGGACGTCACAGATCGGCTGGACGCCGAACTCTCCTTGTACTGGTCGATGTAGGCGACCTTCATCGCAGTGGACGGTCCAGCTCTGCGGCGAAGAAAGCCGAATGGACAAGTTGGTCAAGAGATTGCCCGTAGGCATCGACCAACTGAGGCAGGACCGCATCCTCGAAGAAGCCCTTGGCAACGGCGCCGACCCCCTCCACCTCGCACACGTCTTCTCCCTCGGGGCCAAGGCCAGCCTCCGCTACACCAGCGCAGTGGCCGAATCGGAAGTGGAGCAGGAGCCGAACACCCGCTGATCTTGAGTTTTACTCCGCAGGGAGCCGTCGCCGGCCCTCCGGGGTGAAGGTGAAGGTCTGGCGGAAGGGCCCTGTTCCGAAGCGCACTGCAAGCAGGAGGGGTTCCTCGTGCTCAGGTGACCATGATTGCTCGGCTCCCGGAGCACTGCCGTTCCAGAGATCGAAGGACACCATCGGGTCCTCCGGGTTCTTCGTCAGGTAGCCGAGGGTCTTGCCGTAGTAGGGGTTGTTGCCGCCGAACAGCATGGACGGGGTACCGAACTCGTCGACGACGTCCGACCACACACGGTCCTCACCCGCCCACTGGCGGACCGAACCCTGCAGGACTGCGTATTCCTCAGGGTCCAGTACACGGTCAGGTTTGAGCCAGCCACGGTGGTGCGCGAACTCGGCATACACCGAGGCAATGACGTACTCGTGACATCGGTCCGGGATCAGGTCACGGAACATGCCCGCGAGGCCGCTGCTGGACCCGGCGCCGCGATCGTTCCAAATGCGCCGCTGGTCGACCAATGCCTCGGGCTGGCACTCCACGAACAGCAGGTGATCCATCAGCATGCGGAAGGCCAGCTCCTTCCCATACACTCCGGGACGGCGCAAGGCCAGGTCCAACTGATCGACGAGATACACACGTATCTCGTCGGAGGCTGCAAGCGACCTGGAAGTAGGCACACCACAGTTTCGCGCAAAATGCCGCCGGATCGCGATCGAGGGCCGGCCATTTTCCACCTGAGCTGGCTCCAGGGCCTTCGCCCACTCCCGTTCACTGTGGCAACCCGCCACTTCGAGGCGGCATAACCGCCTTCGAGCCCCTGAGTTTGCGCTACGGAGCCTTCAGATTTCCTGAACCCACGGAAGATCGGTATCGGCTCGCGCTACCGGTTGTCCGGTGGGTCGAGCGCGAAGTCGCGGTGACGACGATCCGGGTTCCACTCTCGGCGGCCCGGGAAACTGGGGGAAGGGCCGTGCGGGCCCTCGCCGGGACCGACCGGCCGCTTTCGCAGCATGACCGACTCCGACCCGTCCGCTGTGTGGTCGGAGCATCCGTCGCGGAAGCTGGTGCTCGCCATTTCCGCGGCATACGACGATTCATGTGGGGCCTTGGTGGTCCCGGACAGGTGCCGACCGGCCCAAGCGTTGCAGGCCTCACGATTGCGAGTCTGGTGACAGGCGCGTCGAACACAGCGGAGAGGGACGACGTGATGAAGGCACTGGTTTTCCAAGGCAAGGGGCGAAAGGCCTGGCAGGACGTTCCTGACCCCGGCGCAGAGAACCCCGGAGACGCGGTGATTCGCGTCGACGCGGTCACCATCTGCGGAACGGATCTGCACATCCTGAATGGAGACGTTCCCGAAGTGAGGCCTGGCACCGTCCTCGGGCACGAGGCTGTGGGGGAAGTGGTGGAGACAGGGGGTGACGTGCGGAGCGTGCGACCAGGTGACCGGGTGCTGATCTCCTGCATCACCGCATGTGGCCGTTGCCGCTTCTGCCGCGAGAACCGCTTCGGACAGTGCCGGGGCGGAGGCGGCTGGATCCTGGGGCACCAGATCAACGGGACGCAGGCCGAGTACGTGCGCGTCCCCTACGCGGATATGTCCGTCCACCCCCTGCCCGATTCGGTGAGCAGCGAAGACGCCGTCCTGCTGGCAGACATTTTCCCGACGGCGTACGAGGTCGGCGTGCTGAGTGGCGAGGTGGGGCCGGGGGACACCGTGGTCGTCATCGGGGCCGGGCCCATCGGGCTCGCCACCGTGGCCACCGCGCGCCTGTACAGCCCGCGCCGTGTGGTCGCAGTCGATGTCGCACCGTCCCGGCTGGACGCTGCGCGATCCGTGGGCGCGGACGTCACCGTCGGTGCGGACGAAGATCCAGAGGCCCTGGTGGGTGACCTCACCGGCGGCCTTGGAGCGGACGTCGTCGTCGAAGCGGTCGGAGTCCCCGAGACGTTCGAACAGTGCACGCGCATGGTGCGGCCGGGCGGGCGGGTCGCGAACGTAGGAGTCCACGGGAAACCGGCGACGCTCCACCTGGAGAGCCTCTGGTCGAAGGACGTGACCATCACGACCGGTCTGGTGGACACCTACTCCACACCGCTGCTGCTGGAAATGACGGCAACTGGGCGCATTCCCGCCGCTTCCGCATTGGTCACTCACCGCTTCACGCCCTCGCAGATGGAAGAGGCGTACGACGTCTTCTCCAGGGCTGCTGACACCGGCGCGCTGAAGGTCGTGGTCGGTGCGCCTTCACACGACGCCGTATCGCTGCCCGCCTGACCCGGGGGCGTGGACAGCGGTGCGGATCAGCGTTCTGTCCGCTGGTCGTCCTGTACTTGAGTCGCGATGACCGCGGCCTGCACCCGACGCTCCACTCCTAGCTTCGCCAGCACGCGGGAGATGTGGTTCTTGACCGTCTTCTCGGACAGGTAGAGCTTCTTGCTGATCTGTCGGTTGGTGAGGCCTTCACCGATGAGATCGAGGACGGCCTTCTCGCGGTCGGAGAGCACGGACAGCCGTTCGTCCTCTTCCGCGTGGGGCTGCGTGGGGGCACGCAATGAGCGCATGAGCTGCGCCGTGGTCGCCGGGTCCAGCATCGACTGCCCGCTCGCCACCGTTCGTACCGCCGCGATGAGATCGACTCCCTTGATCTCCTTGAGTACGTAGCCTGCGGCGCCCGCCATGATGGAGTCGAGCAGGGCTTCCTCCTCGTCGAACGAGGTCAGCATGAGGCAGGCGAGGTGGGGCATGCTGGAGCGAAGTTCCCTGCAGACGGTGATGCCGTCGCCGTCCGGCAGCCGGACGTCGAGCACAGCGACATCGGGCCGCAGTGCCGGCCCGCGGGCGATGGCCTGCTGAGCGGTTGCCGCCTCACCGACCACGGTGAGATCCGGCTCGGAGTCCAGTAGGTCGCGCAGGCCGCAACGCACGACCTCGTGGTCGTCCAACACGAAAACTCGGGTCGGTTCCTTCGTGGGTGTACTGGCCGGCATGTCATTCATCGCGGCTCCCGGTACTCATCACGACACACCAGGCGCGCTGGGTGCGACCGGTCAGAGCCAGTATCCCTCCACGAACCCTGTTCGGCTCGGAGCGAGGATCCGCTGGCTCGTGACCGGCCCGGTTCCGGGCTGGCGCGCGGCCTGTCGCTTCAGGCCATACCGTGAAACAGGAGACCTTCCGTACGCGCACAGGAGGCTGCCTGTCGTGAGCGAGGGCGATGTGGAGTCCGGGTTGACACCCGACGAGCCTCTGAGCCGGCTCCAGGCCCGGCTCGATGCCGCCCGCGGCGCCCGGGATCGTATCCACAGCCTCCTGGAGGCGGTCCTGTCGGTCGGCCGCGATCTCGAACTGGCGCAGGTGCTGCACCGCATCGTCGAGGAAGCCACCGTCCTCGTGGATGCCGAGTACGGGGCTCTAGGTGTGATCGGTGACGATGACAGTCTCGCGGAGTTCATACCGGTGGGTGTGAGCGACGAGCAGAGGAACGCCATCGGTCGGCTCCCCGTTGGCCACGGCCTGCTGGGCGAGGTGATCCGTCACCCGCAGTCTCTCCGACTGGCAGAACTGTCCGAGCATTCCGCGTCGTATGGTTTTCCGCCGCATCATCCGCAGATGCATTCCTTCCTGGGGGTCCCGATCCGGGTAAGGGGACACGTCTTCGGTAATCTCTATCTCACGGAGAAGCGCGGCGCTGCCGAGTTCGACGCGGAAGACGAAGCGGTGCTGCTGACGTTGGCCGTCGCCGCGAGCATCGCCATCGAGAACTCACGGCTCTACGAGGAATCGCGTCGCCGTGAACGCTGGCTGGCTGCTGGCTCCGAGGTCACGAACAGCCTGATGTCCGGCTGCCCCCGAGCTGAGGTCATGGGCCTGATCATCGAGCGTGCCCGTGCGAACGTCTCGGCGGACCTTGGGGTGATCGCGGTACCCGTCGAGGGGGCGGGCAAGCTGCGGATCGCGCTTGCTGTCGGGGAGGAGGGGGAACGGCTCCACGGTGCGTTCGTATCCATGAAGGACGGCTACCTAGGCACCGCCTTCACCCGGGTAGGAGCGTCCGAGACCCCAGACATCGAGCACGATTCGCGGAGTCGGGAGGACCTGGCCCGGTGGGCAGGCTTCGGCCCGGCCGTGGCGGTCCCCATCGGATCCGGCGACGTGGTCCGCGGCGTACTCCTTCTGGCCCGGAGAAAGGGAAGAACCGTCTTCTCGCGTGAAGAGTCAGAACCTTTGACGGCGTTCGCCCGACAGGCTTCGCTGGCCATGGAACTGGCTGAACGGCGAAAGGACGCCGAACGCACAGCGCTGCTGGAGGACCGGGACCGCATCGCGCGTGACCTGCACGACCTGGCCATCCAACGGCTGTTCGCCACCGGCATGACACTGCAGAGCGCACAACGGTTCGTCACCCATCCGCAGGCCGAACAGCGAATCCGCAGGGCAGTCGACGACCTGGACGCGACAATCAAGATCATTCGTTCGACCATCTTCGGTCTCCGCACCCACGAGAAGCCCGGCGATGCTCCATCGGGGCTGCGCAGCCGAATCGCTGAGGCGATTGAAGCGTCCACGAGGCTTCTCGGCTTCCCGCCCGCACTGCGCATCGAGGGGCTTGTGGAAACCCGCGTCCCAGTGACTCTTGCCGATCACGTGGAGGCGGTACTCGTCGAGACGCTGAGCAACGCGGCACGGTACGCACGAGCGCGGTCGGTCGACGTACACGTCTGCGTCACTCCCGAGCGTCTCACGCTGACGGTCACCGACGACGGCGTAGGCATCCCGGGGCACGCCAGGCCCAGCGGGCTGAGCAACCTGGACGAACGTGCCCGGGCGGCCCGCGGAAGCATGAAGATCAATACTCCGGACAACGGAGGCACCGAAGTGACCTGGTCAGCTCCGTTGAGCACGGAGGGCGTTGTCGACGAGCCGGAGCATTGACCGCGCAGAAACGTTCGAGAAGCACTTGTCAAGTCATGTCAGGCTTCCGAGGTCCAAGGTCAGGTGACCGCAGGGCGCAGGTCGTGTACATCGATGTCGGTCAGAGGAGCCAGGCGCGCCGCGTGATCGGCGAGTATCTCGGTCGCGGTTCCGCCCGAGCCGAACAGCACCATGGGACCGAACACCTCATCCTGGACCATTCCTGAGAACAGTTCGATGCCGGGGGCCATCGACTGGACGAGCACCCCGGTCATGCGATCGCCGAAGCGCCCGATCAGGTCTCCGTACGCGGAGCGAACCTGGCGGAAGCCGGTCAGGTCCAGGACCACAGCTCCCCGGGTGTTCTTGTGGAGAGGACCTGGCCAATATGCCTTCAGCGCCACCCGCCCCGACAAGCCGCCGAGGCGCTCAGCTGCCCGCACCGCGCCGTCCTGGCTCTCCGCCCAGGCCCACTCCGCCAGAGGGACGGAGTAGTGACCCATCAGTTCCGCGGTCGTGGCGGGGTTCAGCCAGCCGCCGTCCTTGTGCTCTGCGAGGAAGCGGCGGACGACCCGCCCGGCTGCGCGGCGATCTACACCGGTGGGTTTCAGGGGACTACCGAGCGCTCACTGCTGCTGTCGCATCGACAGGGTTCGCGGCCGACGCCCCACGGGGACGTTCTGCCAGCACGGCATCGGCCACCTTGGCGCTCAACGGCGGCAGGGAGAGGCCTGCCTCGGTGCACGCATCCGCGGCGAGCACTCCGATGCCCCCGGCATTGGTGAGAACGGCCACGCGATCGGCCCGTGGGAGCGGCTGGGAGTGCGTCAGCGCCGCGGCATCCAACAGCTCCTGTGTGGACCTCGTGGCTGTGATGCCGGCCTGTACGAACAGGGCCTGGCGCGTCATGGGCCGTGTCGCGGCGGCGGCCGTGTGGGAGGCCGCCGCTCTACGACCCTCTGGGGACCTGCCGGAGTCGACCGTCAGGAGCGGCATCGCGTGAGCCACACGCCAGGCGGTGCTCGAGAAAGCTCGAGGGTTGCCGAACGATTCCAGATGCAGGAGAGCCAGGTCCGTCACGCCGGAGGGCTACCCAGGGCCGCCTGGGCTTCTGTGGGGCCCAGTCGGCCCTGGGACGCAGTGTCTGCCCGGTGGGACCGTTGCAGTAGCGGAAGGCAGGCAGCAAAGGGTGGTGAGTGCCATGGAGTCTCGTCCCATGGTTGTCGGTGTGGACGGGAGCGAATCGAGTCTCCTCGCGGCCGACTGGGCAGCCGATGAAGCGCTCCGCCACGAAGTGTCCTTGCGGCTCGTGTACGCCTCTCTGTGGCATCACTACGAGGGCGCCGTCCTCGCAACCAGCCTCTCGCGGCCCGGCAAACAGGTGATGGCCGAGAACATCGTCGGTTCCACCGCCGAACGCGTTCGGCGTCGTGCGTCGAACCTGCGGGTCACGACGGAGGTGGTGCCGGAGGAGGCGGCAGGCGCGCTGCTCAGACAGGGACAGAATGCTTTCGCCCTGGTGACCGGAGACCGAGGGCGCGGTGAGATCGCCGGGTTGCTTCTCGGATCGGTCGGCCTGGCGGTCGCTGCCGGGGCACAGTGCCCGGTCGTCGTCGTGCGAGGAGACAAGGCGGGCCGGGAGGGAGCGCACGGACGGATCGTGCTCGGCATCGGCGACACCGACGGGAACTCGCCCGCCGTGCGGTTCGCCTTCGCCGAGGCCCGGCTGCGGGACTGCGAGCTGGACGTGGTGCGTGCCTGGCGTTGCCCCTCCCACGAAACGGCCGATCATCCGCTTCTTGTCGGCGAACCCGCTCAGTACCACGAAGGGCGAGCTTCTTTTCTGCTCGATGAGGCGGTGGCGACCGCGGAGCGCGATTACCCGGACGTCGCCGTGCGGCGAGTCATCACAGAGGGTCCGGCCCGGAAGCTCCTCCTCCGACATTCCGCCGTGGCCGACGTGCTGGTCGTGGGAGCGCGGAGACGGCAGATCCATGTCGGCCTGCAGCTGGGCAGGGTCGCGCACACCGTCCTGCATCACGCCGCCTGTCCCGTCGTCGTGGTGCCCCGCGGAGCCGAGAGCGCTTCGGAGGGATCAACGCCATGACTGGTCGATCACCACACCGCGTGAGCGACGTGATGACCCGGACAGTCGTCGCGGTGGGTCTTGACGCGCGCTTCAAGGAGATGGTCGCCGCTGTCAATCAGTGGCAGGTGACCGCTGTGCCCGTTCTCGAAGGGGAGGGGCGAGTGGTGGGTATCGTCTCCGAAGCGGACTTGCTCGCGAAAGAGGAGCTGCGTGACGAGGACGCCACCATGATCGGTCAGCGAGACCGCTTGACGGATTACGCGAAGGCAGGGGCCGTGACCGCCCGGGACCTCATGTCGTCACCCGTCGTCACCGTTCCCGCTGACGCCACACTCCCCGAAGCCGCCCGGTTGATGGCGCAGCACGGGATCAAGCGTCTCCCAGTAGTGGATGGGCAAGGAATCCTCAAGGGGATCGTGAGCCGTGCCGACCTGCTCAAGGTGTTCCTGCGTGCGGACAAGGAACTCGCCGATGAGGTGCGGCGGGAAGTGGTCGACCGCCTTTTTCCCGTCTCACGTCGGGACATTCGCGTGGATGTCAGCGAGGGGCGCGTGACGATCGACGGGACGGTCCGCGACTCAGCTCTGATCCCCGTGGCCGAACGACTGGCCCGAGCCGTGGAGGGTGTGGTGGATGCACAGTGCCATCTGGAAGCCCCCAGCACACCGTGACGCCGCCGAGACCGGGCGCGTCACGGTGCGATATCCGGCCCGCCTCAGTGAGCCTCTGAGGTGCCGGGCCGTACGACGACCACCGGGCACTTGGCGTGCTGGGCGCACCGCTGGCTCACAGACCCCAGCATGGCCCGCGCGAAGCCTCCACGCCCCCGATTACCCACCACGAGCAGATCCGCCCCGTCGGAAGCTCTGATCAGGACTTCGGACGGGTCACCTCGTACGAGCATCTCGTGCACCTCGGCGGGCTTGACGTCGCCGAACACGGCACGGATCCCCTCCGCGAAGCGGAGCCGGGCGCGCTCCAGGTCGAAGCCCGCTTCCGTCGCGGGCCCCGCCCAGCCGATCTCCGATGGGGTGTCCCAGGCGCACACCGCCTCGACGACGGCGCCGGTGAGCTGAGCATGATGCGCTGCCCAGCGAAGGGCCTCCTGGGAAGGGCTGGAGCCGTCGACACCGACTACGACGCGGGGGATGGTTTCGGTATCGCTGCCCATGACCGCCTCATCGCTCGCCCGAGTCCTTCACCGCCCACAGTGCCTGCGCTCCGGGTGCCGCGCCAGCGGAGAGTGTGGCAACCGGCGGCGTTGTCCGCCCCCCCGGAGGGCCCTTCGCGAGGAACACATGCCCCCGATTGGTTGAACGTGTGCGGCCGCGAGGTGCGGGCCGCACACGTCGACGGGCCGACCGGCCCGGATGGTGCCCGCCCGGCCCCTCCTCGGGGCCGACGAAGTGGGCAACGCTGGCTTCAGGCCCTGTTCTCATGAGGAGCAACCATGTCCCAGATCGTCAGTGTCGGAATCGATGGCTCGCGGGAGAGTCTCGCGGCTGTGAACTGGGCAGCTGATGAAGCCCTGCTTCGTGGGTGTCCTCTGCTTCTCCTCCACGTATGGAGGGACGGCGACGCTCCAGCGGCCCATCACACGAACACGGAGACCGGACAGCGGTCCGCGGAAGTGCTTCTGCGCAGGGCCGCCGAGCGGGTGCGGCTGAACCATCCGCGCCTGCAGATCGACACGCAGCAACAACCTGGTGACCCCGTCGAGGAACTACTGGCCGCCGGCGAACGATCCGCACTCATGGTCCTCGGTTCTCGCGGGCTCGGCGGCCTCGGCGGATTCATCGTCGGGTCGGTCTCCTTGGCGGTTCTGGCTCGCGCGAGGTGTCCGCTGGTCCTGGTCCGCGCGGAATCCCCTGATGACCTGAGCACCAGGTCCTCGGCGGGCGACATAGTCGTGGGGATGGATCTGCCGGAGGCGGGCCAGGAGGTTCTGGGCTTCGCGTTCGCCTGCGCCGAGCGGTACGGAAGCGGATTGCGGATCGTTCACAGCTGGTCGCTGCCACCGCTGTTCGGACCCGGCACGACAGACGTCGTGCCGGCGCTGATGGAAGAAGTAGCGACCGGACGACGAGAGGAAATGACCCGGGCACTGGCGTCTTGGAGAGAAAAGTATCCGACGGTTCCGGTGGGTAGCGAATGTCTCCAAGGGCATCCGGCGCAGGACCTGGTCGAGGCATCACGCAAGGCCAGGCTGGTCGTCGTGGGCCTCCGTCGCCGTGCTTCGCGCCTGGGCGCACATGTCGGGCCGGTCGTCCACTCGGTTCTGCACCACACGGCGGCCCCGGTGGCCGTTGTTCCGCACGGCTGACAGGGAGGCCGCAGGGTCGCTGTGCCATGAGCGGTTCCTGGCCCCGCCCCGCGTGCGTACGGCGGACAGGCGCGGTGGCCGTGGTGCGGCGTTGCTCATCCGTGCCTAGCGTGAACTGACTGGGCTGTTCTCTGCCACGCCATCCGGCCTTGGGCAGGGTCGCTTCGCTGTCGACAGCAGGAAGGTGAACCGTCATGACTGATCGACCGCGGAATGACTCGCCCGGGCCCGATGGTGCCCCGGCACGCGGGGACTTCGGCAGACGTGTGGCGACGCGCCGTGAGCATCTGGGACTGTCCCGGAGGGAGCTGGCGCTGCGCACCGCTTCCGCTCCCGGATATATCGAGTACGTCGAAACGCAACAGGGGTCTCACGGGATGGGATTCATGGTGCGCCTGGCCAACGCGCTCGAGACAACGGTGGACGAGCTCACCGGAGGAACGATCGACCTGCCTCCTGGAGTGGGCCGGGCGGCCTATCACCCGGAGCTGGTGGACCTCGGTCAGGAGGAGTGCTGGAAGCTGCTCGGGACCCATGGAGTGGGTCGCGTGGTCGTCAGCGACGGCCGAGGACCGGCCGTGTTCCCGGTGAACTACGTCTCCACCGGGGGAGAGATCGCCTACAGGACCTCGCCCGACTCCGGCCCGGCGAACGCGGCCGGGCACGAGACCGCCTTCGAGGTGGATCACATCGACGAGGCCTTCAGCCGTGGGTGGAGCGTCCTGGTCGTCGGGGAGGCTGAGGCAGTGACCGCGCCGGAGGCTGTCCAGCGTCTCGAGGAGCAGGGGTCCGTCACGTCGCCCTGGGCCGGTGGACAGCGGGACATGTGGATCGCGGTGACGCCCGGCAGGGTGACCGGCCGCCGCATCGTGGTCCGCGACCGCTGACGCCGCCGAGCATCCTCGGTGATGCTCAGCGGCCTCGCCCCTCAGGGTGACGATGTACCCCGATCGACATCCAGCACGTCGCTCACCGCACGACGGGGAGTCGGTGGCACGGCAGGACCGTAGCCCAGCCGGAGCAGCATCTGCGGAAAGGCCGACGTCGAAGGCGAGTGAGGGTCCCGCAGGAGCCACCGTAGTTCGGGTCGTTCAAGGGCTTGCGAGTTGAGAGACGTGGACAACCCGTCCAGCGTCGACTGCAGCAGCACCCTTTCCAAGGCCTGGCCGCCGAGCAACCAGCCCCGAGGGTTGTCCTCGGACGTCCCGAGCACCGCCAGACAGGGAGTTTGCTCGAAGTCCGCCGAGCGGCGGTCAGGGACCTTGCGGCCCACGGCGAAATCCCGCACCGGTGCCCGGCCGCCGTGATGCCGGGGTCCGAAGGCGTAGGCGGGGATCCCGTCGGAGACGCCGTTGCCGGATCCCGTCCACCGGGTGATTTCCTCGCGGATGTCAGGAGAGAGAGTCTCGTCCTGCTCAGCCTCTCTGACCACATCGATCACCGAGTCGACCTGCCAGTCGCCGAGAACGGACATGGCCGCACCCTCCGACCGCGCAGCGCCCTTCAGGCCGTCGAGAAGCGCTTCGGGGACCGGCTCGTCGGTGAAGGGCTCGCGGCTGCTGCGCCGACGATCGATCGCTGGGTACAGACTGGAGAGCGCATCGCTCACGTCGCACTCGGCGAACACGACGGTGGCCAGCAGTGTTGGATCGTCCGGGTCGGGCAGCAATCGGACGTCCGTCGACCATCCGGAGTGTGCGACGGCCACGCGGAGGTTGAACAGCGCGGCGCCGCAACTGATGTGCATGCCACGGCGAGTCGGATCCGTACGGGGCATGGAGCGGGTCGTGTCCATGCGCAGGTGGAGAACATCGAACGCCGGCACGTAACGGAACTTCCAGGGCTGGGCATTGTGCATCGACGGAGCCATGGTGGCGTCATCGACCCAAGCGGTGACTGACGCGACGTCAGTGCGGCGGGTGTGCATCAGGGTTCCTTTCCCGACCGGAGCGGCCATCACGTGTGAGGGATCACGGCGACGGGGCACTTGGCGTGATGGATCACCGCGTGGGCCACGTGCCCGAGCCGGGGGCCGACCGGAAGTGGCCGCTTCCGGCGGCCGACGACGAGCAGTTCAGCCCCCGGAGACGCGTACACCAGCTCCGCCCCGGGTGCTCCCACCACCGCCCTGGCCTGGATCGGTACGTCCGGATATCGCTTCTGCCACGGCTCCACGGTGCGGCTCAGAGTCCGCGATATCTGGTCGCCCAGTTCCTCTCCTATGCCGGGGTCGGCGGTTTCGGCGTATGCGTACATGGCCGGCAAGGTCCAGGCGTGGAGGATCTCAAGCCGACTGTTCCTCCTGGCCGCTTCGGCAAAGCCGAATTCCAGTACCGTTTCGTGGTCCTCGTCGCCCTTCAGGTCGATACCGAGAACCAGCCGCCCGGTCTCCGCCGCCGTGTGGCCGCCCCCCTGTGCGTCGGAGTCGGTTTCCCGGGTGCGTACGAGTACCACCGGGCGTTCGGACGCCGCGGCTACAGGCAGGGACGTGGTGCCGATGAGGAAGCCGGTGAAGCTGTCGAGCCCTTGCGATCCCAGAACGAGCAGGTCCACAGCCCCAGGCGTTTCGAGCTCGGCCAGAAGGGCCCTGGGCGCGAGACCTTCGCCGACCAGTTCCTCCGCGACGACCGCCAGACCGGGCTCGGCCTGTTCGGCGACCCCGGCTGCCTGCTGGAGCAGATCCTCATACTGCCTGGAA
The DNA here is from genome assembly GCF_002910915.1 of Streptomyces sp. SM10. Taxonomy (GTDB): domain Bacteria; phylum Actinomycetota; class Actinomycetes; order Streptomycetales; family Streptomycetaceae; genus Streptomyces. The sequence continues at coordinate 20,285 of NZ_NEUF01000121.1, forward strand.
CGCTCCGGGGGTACGGGACCTTCAGGGGTGGAACTCCATTCCGCCACGTGCTCCAGGCGCTCGGGAGGAACAGGCCGTTCCTGCACATGGATGACGCGGAGTGAGACTCCCCGCAGCGCCGCTTCCCGGGCTGCCCACCTGACGGCTGCGACACTCTCCGGAGATCCGTTGACGCCTACTGCCACATTTCCTGTCATGTCCGGCTCCCAGAAGCGATTGTGTATCTCTCGTCATCTCGCACATCACCGGCTGTGTCCGCTCTTCGGTGGGCGGGTGGCGTCCTGCGTCTGACCGTTGTCCGCGAGATTCGGATGTTCTGCGGTTCGCCGGGCCCCAGGAAGGTCCGAGTCCTGCGAGTCGGTCCCACCAGTGCGCCGCTGTTCGACGCTCTGCTCCAGGAGCTGACGAACGTCGGAGGTCAGTGTCGAAAGCCGAGCGGAAACCGCGGCGACCGGCGCCTTGGGCTCCCGGATCCGGCGGGCCTGCTGCGGTAGGGCAGCCAGGTCGCCGACGAACCGCTCGTGGGCGGTGGCAAGAGTGTCGCGTGCGCCGGTGCGGTGACCTGCCGACATCACTGTCCGCAAGAGCGCCTCCCGGCCCTCGGGTACGTCCTCCTCGACCAGCGCGATCACATCGTCCACCGCGCCCTCTGCCCGAAGGACTTGCTTGCGCCCGGGTGCGGTCACCTTGGCAGCGGACAGCTTCATCACCGGCCGGCCGTCGTATTCGACCAGCTTGTAGGCCGAGTCCAGATACGGGGCGTCGGACGACGTCCCCACCTTGGTCCCGACGGCGTACACGTCGATCGGTGCGCCGGAACGAACCAGGTCGTCGATGCGGTACTCGTCGAGACCACCACTCGCGATGATGCCGACGTCCGGCAGACCTGCTTGGTCCAGGACTGTCCGTGACCGGCGGGCCAGCTCGGCCAGGTCGCCGCTGTCCAGGCGGATCGCGGAGCCGGGGCCCCGTTGCAGGGCGTTCAGGACGCGAGCCGCGGTCACGACGCCCTCCACTGTGTCGTACGTATCGACCAGGAGGGTGATCGGACCGGCACGGCTGCGCGCGAAGGCCATGAACGCTGCTTCTTCGTCGCTGAAAGCCTCGATGTACGAATGCGCCATGGTTCCGGAAGCCGGCATCTTCCATCGGAGTGCCGCAGCGACGTTACTGGTGCCGGCGAAGCCGACCATCGCGCTGACGCGGGCCGCCTGCATGCCTGCCTCCGGCCCGTGCCCGCGGCGCAGGGAGAAGTCGACGACAGGGTGCCCGGCAGCGGCAAGGACGCACCGGGCCGCCTTGGCCGCCACGGTCGTCTGATGGCTGACCTGACTCAGCAGCCACGTCTCGACGAGCTGCGCTTGCGGCAGTGGTGCGGTGACTTCCAGCAGAGGCTCACCGGGCAGAACGATCCGCCCTTCCGGCACGGCTCTGACTTCACCCTCGAAACCGAGCCCGACGAGGGGTTCCACCTCGTGCACCGGACGTCCGAGAGCGGCTGCGAAGTCCCGTGCGTCATCCGCGGTGACGCGGAAATCGGTCAGGAAGTCGAGAACCGGCTCCAGCCCCGCGCTCACCAGGAAGCCGCGGCTCGGGGCTAGATCGCGTACGAAGAGGCTGAACGTGGCGTCCTCCGTCATTCCCTCTCGCAGGTAGGAGAGGGCCATCGACGCTTCGTACAGATCCGTGGTCGTGGTCTGTGACATGGCGCTCAGTGCTTCTTCCTGATCGTCGGAGCCGCCTTCCCGACCGGGACGGGTCCGATCACCCGTACAGCATTTCTCGGGGCGACCTCCTTCGGGTAGGGCCGAGTGGGGCACCTTCGGCGAGATGTCGGAGGACCCTCCGAGGACCTTTCGGTCCTCGGATGGGACCGCCGTGGCCCTGCCGTCCACTGGCTGGTGAGGGCACCTTGAGATCGAGTGCATGCGGCCCGAGGAGCGGATATGAGCACTGAGACGTTCCGAACAGCGCGACCAGGACAGGTCGTCGTAGGCATCGATGGTTCCGCCCACGCCAGATCGGCTGCTCTCTGGGCGGCGGCCCAGGCCGATGCGTGCCGACAGAGGCTGTGTGTTCTGTACGCGGCCGATCTCGACCGGCTCTCCAGATTCGCCTCCTTCCAGACGGTTGAAAGCGTCCGCGAGAAGGCGCGCGAACGGCTCTCCGAAACTGCGGAAGCGGTGCAGGAGCGCTTCCCGTCTCTAGACATCGCCGGGCAGCTCAGCCGCGGGGAGCCGGTATGGGCTCTGCATGAGGCGGCCGGCCCGCGGGACTCCATCGTCGTGGGGAGCCGTGGGCGTGGTGGCTTCAGCGCGCTCATGCTCGGTTCAGTGAGCCTCGGGGTGACGGCGGGGGCCACCGTCCCTGTCGTGGTGGTACGCGGTGCGTCCACGTGGTCGGAAGTTGAGAGCGTTACGGCGGCTGTTCGAGGAGCCACGGACGGGGAGTGGCTCGAAACCGCGGCGCAAGAGGCGCAGATCCGGGGTGCGAACCTGCGTCTGCTGGGGGTCAGGAGCATTCTGGCGAGGGCGGTCGATACGACGCCGCTCCCCGGTGCGGACGAAGGTGCCGACCGCCGGAACGAGCAGCAGATGCAGGACCTCGCGGCAGGCGTTCGTCAGAGGTTCCCTGGGACGACCGTGTCCACGGAGGTGGTGACAGGGAGATCCGCAGCAGCAGTGCTCGTCGAGGCGAGCCGTCACTGCGGCCTCATCGTCCTGGGAGGACGCCGAGACCTCGGGGTAGGGGCCGGTCCTGGTCGCCTCGCTCACGCACTGCTGCACCATTCCCACTGCCCCGTCGAGATCGTCCCCCGGAGTGTCACCGAGGAGGTCACGTGACCATCTCCAGCACTGACCAGCAGATAGTGGTCGGTATAGACCCGGGTGATCCCTCGGTCCCCACCCTGGCGTGGGCGGCGGACGAGGCCGACCGCAGAGACCTGACGCTGCGGCTGGTACTTGCGATCCCACCAGCTCATGACACCCAGCACGTGGACTCGACACCCCACCACCTCTCGCTGCAGGCACGAGGCCAAGACGCTCTGACCGCGGCCACGGAGACCATCCTCCGTCTCACCCCACACGCGCATGTGGTGACGGAACTCGTCGACGGGCTCCCCGCACTGGTGCTCTGCCGGCGCGCGACGGACCCCACCCGCATGATCGTGGTCGGCTCGCGGCGGCTCGGTCACGCAGCGGAATTCCTCAGCACCCGGTCGGTGGCCGCGCCTCTCAGCGCGCAAGCGCACTGCCCTGTGGTCGTGGTGAGAGCACCCGAGCACACAGCGGAATGGCCGGCTCAGCTGATCGTCGGAGTCGACGGCAGTGCCTCATCACACGAGGCGGTGAAGTTCGCCTTCGAGGAGGCGGAAGTGCGAGGAGCTGTCCTCCATGCGGTGTGGGTGTGGCCGCGACCCGCCGTGGCGTTCAAGGGGAGCGAGGCCGGACTCGAAGAGCGCACTCAACTCCTTACCGAGGCGATTGCCGAGTGTTCCGCCGGACATCCGAGTGTGGAAACGACCCAGGAGGTGCGTCGGGGGCATCCCGTGGAGGAACTCGCCCGCGCCTCCTCCACCGCGCGCGCAGTGGTCGTCGGAAGGCGTGGCCACGGTGGATACACAGGCATGCGCCTCGGGTCGGTCGTCCACGGGCTCCTGCAGCGAGCCGAGTGCCCGGTGATCACCGTTCCCGGTGAAGAGTGACCGGCCGGTCCCGCGCCCGATTTCCGGCACCTGAGTTGGCGCAGCCGCCTGAGAACGGGCAACTGAAGCACACGTGCGTCTCCCGCTCGTCGCGGGCTTCGGCAGGCCTCAGCGGTTGCCGAAGTCGAGGCGGATGTCAACCACACCTTCCACGGCCCGAACGGCTCGGGCGAGGAGCGGGACCAGCGCCCGGTCCGCCAGAGCCCCGCCCAGGGTGACCACCCCGTCGGAGACCCGTACGTCGACGTCTGCCGCAGCCGGAAGTCCGGACAGTACGCCGCGCGCCTCGGCTGCGATGTCATCGTCGGAGCGCAGGAAGACTTTCAGCAGGTCACCTCTGCTGATCACGCCTTGAAGCAGTCCACCACCGTCCACCACCGGCAGACGCTTCACGTGGCGCCGTGCCATGATCCGTGCCGCTTCAGCCACTGTCGCGTCCGCGTGCACGGTGACGGCAGGGGTCGACATCAGCTCCTCGGCGTATACAGCGTCAGCCTTGGCAGAGTCCGCGAACGGGCGATCACTCGGCCCGGAGCCCCCGGTGGGACGGTTCCCCTCCTTGAGGAGAAGGTCCGCCTCCGAGACCACCCCGATCACACGGCCTTCGCCGACGAGCACCGGAAGAGCGCTCACCTTCCACTGATCCATGAGCTTGACGATGTCCTTGTACGTGGCTCTGCTGCCCACAGCAACCGCGGTGTGCGTCATCAAATCACTCACGGTGTGAGGCGAGGTCGTCATCACAAGCTCCCCTGGTAGGCCAGTTCGCACATCGTCCGGTCGGAGGTCAGGCGCGGCGACTCCATTCCGGCTCCACTCTGCTCCACTCGGACTCCCACATGGTCGCGCGACGCCGGTTGCACCCCATTCGCACGGCGATCCCGGCCAGTGCGCCTGCGCCGAAGGTCACGGCGGCGCTGCTTCCGCCCACCAGCAGCGCTTCGGCCCATACGTCGCGGTACTCGAGTGGGGCGGAGGTGACACTGCCTCGGCTGTCCAGCCAGAGCCTGGTTCGTTCGCCGCGCTCGGTCCCCGGTGGGACCGGCACCTCTCCTGTAGCCTCGCCGCCGGTGGCCGTCACCCAGCGGACCGGCACCGGGACGCGTTGGTATTGTCCCGACTCGTCCGTCCACGGCGTCGACGTGGCCGCGTCGCGCAGGACCGTGGCACGTACGAGATGCCGGTCGGCCCGCTGCTCCGCGACCACTGACTGTTCGCGCTCGAAGGCTGCCCATCCGTGCGCGATGCCGATCGACGAAGCACACATGAGGGTCAGCGCCGCAACAAGAAGCCACAGCCGGGCCTCCTGGACGTCGACCTTCCGGCGCAGAGGATGCGTACGCCACCGGCGGCTTCCTACTACTGCGTACATAGGGTCACAGCCCTTCAGGCCATGCTCTGATCGCGGTGGCCCGCCTGAGACGACGGTGAAACGGCCCCTGCGCGGCGGCTTCCCGCGCGTACGCCGGTGTCCTCGACTCCGAGTCTCCGCACACACGCGGGGACGATGAAGGGCCATCCGACGCATTCGGCTGGGCCGACTGGTCCTTGGCTGCTGCCCCGGACAATCACAGGAATCGTTCGCCACGGTCAGACAGGGGCCGAATGTCCCCGAGGGCTACCCCTTTCGTCTCTCGGAAGCGACCCAACGCGAACCGAGACTGGAACAGCGTCGCCAGAGTAAGGAAGGTCGGCATGGGCTGTGCGAACAGACGGACCGCAGCAGGATTGCGTGGCCGTGCTCAGTGAATGCCTGGGTATGGCTGCTGACCGTTAGGCAAGCTGCCGTGGGATAGGGAGTGAGCACTTTGCGTGCATTTGTTTATCACGGCCCCGGAATAGGACATTGGGACAGTGTCCCGGACCCGGTGATCGAGCAGCCTACCGACGCGCTCGTGCGGGTCGACGCGGCTTCGGTCTGCGTAGGTGACCTGTACATGCTCCGAGGGGAGGACAGTGAAGTGCGGCCAGGCGCGGTTCTGGGGCACGAAGCCGTTGGCGAGATCATGGAGGTCGGCCCCGAGGTGCACTCAGTGGTTCCGGGGGACGAGGTGATTGTCTCGTCCATCTCCGCCTGCGGGTACTGCCTTTCATGCAGAGAAGGTATCTATGGTCAGTGCAAGCAAGGGGGCGGGTGGCTACTGGGGCATGAAATAGACGGCACGCAGGCGGATTTTGTCCGTGTTCCGTTCGCGGACCACTCGACGCACAAACTTCCGTACGGCCTGGACATGAATACGGCAGTATTGTTCTCCGAGGTGCTACCTGCGGCTTTCGAGCTCGGGGTGCGCAACGGTAAGGTGCGGCCAGGAGTTGTGGTTGCGGTGGTAGGGGCAGGACCCGTCGGATTGGCCGCTGTGAGTATTGCTGAGATGTTCGGTCCTTCCCGCGTTATTTCGGTTGACCTGCTGCCGCATCGATTGGAGATGGGTACCGAATTGGGGGCTGATGCCGCAGAACTTCCGGGACGTCTGATAGCGGAGCTGTCGGAGGGCCCCGGAGCTGATGTAGTCATCGAAGCGGCGGGCACTCCTGATAGTTTCACTCTGTGTACGAGAGCGGTGCGATCAGGCGGCCGCATCGCGAACGTTGGTATGCACAATTCGGCAGTCACCCTGCACCTTGAACAATTGTGGCGCAAGAATATCACCATCAGCACTGGTCAGGTCGACGCATCGTCCACACCTTGGCTTCTCGATACGCTCACTTCGAAGCAAATGCAGCGCCTCTCGCGAATTATTACTCGGGAACTGGAATTCGATCAGACGGAAGAAGCCTACGAGATTCTCGCTACCGCGGCTGAAGCAGGAGAATTGAGAACTGCTCTCCGGCGGCCTGGCTGATCGGCGCTACCGTAACCGTCGGCCCCGGCTTCTGAGGGGGCGTCCTCGATGCTCATGCCGGCCGCGTGCTCAAGCGTTTGCGGCTCTGTCGGTCGGTCAGGTGGTCCGCGATGCGGTGGCCTTCGTCGGATAGGCCGGGGAAGGAGTCGCGACCGCCGGCCAGGGCCTGGGTGTACTTGAGTGCTGCCCTACAGGTCGGTGATGCGTGGGCGCACGTCATCCGTGTGTGCTGAGGGGCCTCCCGCATGCCTGATGGCTCATCAGGTAGGTCAGCATCCGGTCAGCATGAGTCCCCGCGCGTCCCGGGGTGATCGTCCCAACAGGCGCCGGCGCGAAGGGAAAGCCCTGGTAAGAAGCCGCCTCGCCCGACCGGAGCGATGTTCCTCACAAACACCGAACGGGGTGTCGGTGTAAGGTCGAGACCGCCCTTGACCTGCAAAAGCAGGCACGGAGCGGTGCCCGCTGGGCGGCTTCTTCCAAGGCCGCGCGCACCGCTTCGAGTAGCAGCTCCAGACTGGTGAGGTCCCGCGCGGCGGCCAGGACTTGGGTGGAGTCGGTGCGCTGCCTCCCGCGTTCGGCGACCACGCCGGCTTCCCGCATCCGTGTCAGCGACAGGGAGAGCAGCTGGTCCGCGCGGTCGTCCTCGCACAGGCGATCACGGAAGTCCGTCAGCACGCTGTGGTGGAATCCCGGGTCGTCCAGGTCCAGAGCGAGTGCGTACGTGAAGTCGATGCGGCACCGCACGGCCTCGGCCGCCTGCCGGTCGGAGAGATTGAGCAGAAACTGCAGAACACAGACCGTGGCCAGCTGGGCCGGTGAGATTCCGGGGCGGCCATCGCGCGGGTACCAGGAAGCGAAGTCCCTGTCGTCCCAGAGACCATCGAGGTGATCACGTACCCACATCGCCGTGGTGCCGCTGGGTTACTGGCCCGCGCCATCTGGGCGGTGAGCTCGGGAACCACCGCACCGGACCGGGGGCGAACGGACACTGACCACCTCAGCAGGACGGAACTACGCAGGACCGTCCGAAGTGTTCCAAGCACCAACAGCCCCCGTCCCGAGAACTCCAAGATCCCCGACAGAGTCGCTCAGTGCCGCGGGGATTCCAGGTGGTTGCGGGCTCTCGGGTGCGGTTGGCCGCGACGGTATGCGGCCCGGCCCTCCAGTGTGTGGGAGGGCCGGGCGGCTGTCAGTCCTCCACTGTCATGCCGAAGTAGCGGCCGAGGTACGTGATGATCTCGGCGCTGTGGGGGAGCAGTTCGGGCAGCTGGGCGGCCAGGGTGTCGCGGGTTGCGGTGGCGAGGGCGGCGCTGCTGGTGGCGGCGGGACGGACGTACGGTTCGAGACGCTTGATCAGTTCGTAGTTGCTGTCGATGTTCTCGGCGCGCATTGCCTTCTCCAGCGGCGGCGCTCCGGGCGGCGGGACGGGCGCCAGCAGCCGACTGACGAAGGTGACGCGGTGCAGAACCCGCCAGCACGGGGGCTTCGCGGAGTTCTGGCGGGTCTGCCGCAGTGCGGCGGCGTCGGAGGCATCGCTGCCCGAGAGCCAGGCCGGGTCGACGACCTTGTGGTAGAAGTCGTCGAAGTTGGCGCTGGTCTCGCCGAGATAGAAGGTGAGGAAGCGGTAGGCGTCGACCTTGCCCGGCACCAGGACCGGCTTACCGGCGATGTCGTAGACCGGTTTGCCATCCTTGTCGCGGCGTTGCAGGTCGCCGGAGGGTGCGCACTGGACGTTCAGGCCGAAGGAGCGGGAGGCGTCTTTGCCCTTGGCCCGGGTGGTGCTGAAGCCGCCGCCCACCGAGGCGTCCATCTGGCCCCAGAAACCAAGGCCGAGAGCGCCGAAGCTGCCCTCGAAGCTGACGCCGAGCTTGCCGCTGAAGGCGTAGGAGCCGGAGGTGGTCTCGCTGACGGCGTCGGTGGCCTCGGTGGTCTCGGCGAAGAAGCCGCCCTTCGCGGTCCAGACGTAGGTATTGACCAGGTCCCGGTGCGAGAAGCCGTTGGCGGCGGCGCTGCCGGCGGTGTTGCGGCCACTCTCCTGCTGCCCGGCGGACATGCCCATCGAGTGCAGCACTGCGGTGGCCTGGGTTTCGGCCGGGTCCCGGCGGTGCGGGTCGGTGGAGATCGATTCGTAGAAGGCGTGCAGCCGCTGCTGGTCGCGGGTGATCCGGCGCTTGAGTGCGTAGGCGTCGCCCGGTTTGAAGTAGCTGTACTCGCCGTAGTTGGCGGCGGTGGGGTAGTCGGGGTCGAGGACCTTGCCCCGGTCGTTGAAGCCGACCGCGCCGTCCAGGGTGCCCTGCTTGGTGTAGCGGGGGTTGATGGGGAAGTGGATGACGTTCCAGTCCCGCGGGATGTCGGGGTTGGGCAGCATCCGGTAGGCGACCAGGGCGCCGGTGTGTGCCAGGCGCAGGGCGAAGACGTCGGCGGTCTGCGACTGGACCAGTGCCAGGCCGGTGTTGGCGGGTACGTACCGTCGGCCGATCGCGGCGTTCAGCACCTTGGCGGGGTCCTCGGTGTGGCCGGTCAGCGCCAGGCTGGTCTTGCGGGCGGTGTTCTTGCCCTGGCTGACCCTGGTGTCCTGGCTCCACGTGTTGGCGTATTCCAGGCTGCCCGACAGGCCGAACTTCATCTGGCCCTCGGCCAGCGGGGTGGCGGTGCCGAAACCCAGTGGCGCCGTGATCGTCATGACACTCGCGTCGGTCTCGATGCCCAGGGCGATGTTGAATGCGGCGTTCACGCTGCGGGTCTTGCTGGAGGACAGGCTCTGCACCACCTGGTCGGCCTCAGCGAACTCCACCGAGGAGGCGCCGGCGTAGCCGTCCCCCTTGTCGGTGAGGTTCTCCGAGGGCACCGGCGGGGCGCCCTCGACGTAGCCCATGAGCTGCGGGTCGAACTGGGCCTGGCCGACCCACTCGGTGACCAGGTCGCCCACCTTGTAGCCGGTGACCAGGTGCCAGCGGCCGCCCCGGACGAAGCCGTAGCAGCGTTTGAGGACGCCGAGGGTATCGCCCTTGGCGTCGAACTGGAGGTCCGCGTACTCGGTGGCGCCGGGTGCGCCGGCGATGGTGTCGTGGAAGGGGGTGCGGACGTCTGCGAGGGCCGAGCGCACCTGGGCGGTGTCGGTGGACACCGGCGCGGTAGAGAGCAGGATGCGCGGCCGCGTGGCGGAGAAGCCCAGGTCGTTGCCGCGCAGGCCCTCGTCGCGCACCTGGGTGGTGCCGGGCGTGGTGGAGTCCCGGTCGAAGGGCCAGTAACCGAGCAGGTCCTGCTTGCCCCCGTGCAGGCGGGTGAACAGGTTGTCGGAGATCTGCTCCCGGGTGCGGACGGTACGCCAGATCCGCACCTCCTCCAGGGTTCCGGTCAGCAGCTCGGTGGGCATACCGGCGTCCAGACGTGCGCCCAGGGTGAGTTGGAGGTCGCCCCAGGCGCCGGTGTCCTGCGCGGTGATCGCACCCTCGGACAGCGGTTCGCCGTTGCGGTACAGCCGCAACGGACTGGCCAGGGGGTCGGGGTCGCGGGTCCAGCGCGCGCCCCGCAGCTTCGCGGGGAAGGAACCGGAGGCGTCGAAGGTGACGTTGCCGGTGTTCTCGTTGAAAGCCCAGCGGGCCACGAGCCCTTTCTCACGCGCGGTGACCGGCAGGCCGAGCTGGACGGCCGGCCGCGCGGCGTTCCACAGCCGCACCTCGCCCAGGACGCCGCGCAGCCCGCGGCCGATCTCCAGTTCGCTGCTGTTGGCCTGCGCGCCGGGGCCGCTGTACAGGTGGCTGCCGACGAACCCGCCGTCGAGGTAGAAGCGGATGTCTTGCTCGGGCTGGATGTTCGCGTTCGCCGGCGTGGCGGCGGAGACGTCGGGTTCGCGGCGCTGGCGCACCACGCTGACGCGATGGAAGGCGCCGGCGGTGACGGCCCGCTCGGAGGTGTACCGGACGGCTTTGCCGTCGGCCTCGGTGAAGGCGAACTCCACCTTGCCGTCCGCCAGGACGCTCAGCTGGTACGGGACGCCGTCCCGGCCGCCGTTGACGACGGTGCCCTTGGCGAGCAGGCCCATCGGCGTGCCGAGGCGTTCGATCTTGACGAACGCCTCGATGGTGAGGTCCTCCAGAATGTCCAGCGTGTTCTGCGAGGCGACCGACAGGCCCTCGCCACCGTCCAGGCGCAGTGCCCAGGACTGGGAGAAGGTGGCGGCGAGGTGCGCCCATTCGTGGCAGGGGAAGCGTTCCGCGGAGCGCAGTACCCGGTCGCCGACCCGGGCCACCACCTGGTAGCCCTTGATCGGCGAGGCAGGGCTGCCCGGCCCGTCGAAGGTCCAGTGGCCGAGCAGCGCGGGCTCCCGGCCGGAGAGCCGCTGGTTGCAATCGGCGGAGATCTCCTGCTGGGTGCGCGCCCGGCCGAAGACGCGGACCTCGTCGATCTGGCCGTCGAGGTAGGTGCCGGTGAAGGACTGGTGGCCCAGGACCAGCGGCCCGTTGCCCGTGTAGACGCCGGTGGAGGTGCGGCGGCCGACCTCGGTGCCGTCCCGGTAGAGGATCTGCTCGCGAGTGGCGTGCTTGTACACCGCTGCCCAGTGGTGCCATTCAAGGTCCGGGTAGGACTGAGCGGTGGTCAGGTCGTCGCTGAACAGCGCGAAGCCGAAGGCGGCGTTCGGCTCGTAGTACAGGTGCAGGGTCTGGTCCGTCCGGCCTTGCAGGGTGCCATGGGTCAGTAGCGGCTCGCGGCAGCCCCGGGACTGGTTGCGCTTGGCCCGCACTTCGACGGTGAAGTCGCGGTTGGACAGGTCGAGGGAGGGGGTCAGCTCGACCTTGGTGTCGCCGATGAACTGCTTGACGGGCAGCCCCACGGGGGCCAGCGCCAGTGAGTAGGCGGACTCGTCCGTCTTGGCGTGGATGATCCGGCCCTGCCCGGAGTCGGGGTGGACCCAGGCTTCCAGGGTCACGTCGCCGGTCGGGGTGACGCTCGGCAGTTTGGCGGCGGGCAGCGTCAGGTACTGGTCCTTGCCGTCGAGCAGGAAGGCCCGGCCCGGCATCTCGGCCCGCCAGCGGCAGCCGCGGCCGGTGATGCTCGCCCTGGCCGTTCCGTTGGGCACGGAGTCGACGCTGCCCGTGGTCAGGGAGATCAGACGGGAGCCGGTCGACAGCAGGACCCCGGGCCGGGTGGACTCGGCCCGGGCCCAGTCGTATCCCACCAGGCTGACCTTGTCGCCGGGCTTGATCGCGGTGACCGCCGTCGAGAGGGTGAGCGTCTTGGAGCCGGTGGGGGCGTCCGCGTCCACCGCGTACCCGGCGCTGCCGATCATGAGGTGGGCCTTGGCCGCCACCGGGGCGGTGGTGGCCGCGGTGAGCTCCACGGTGCTGCCGGTCACGCGGGCTACCGCGCCCACCGTCACCGGCCGGCCGGGGTTCCCGGCCAGGGCGGCCGCCATCTGGTCGGTCTTGCGGGGAAGGGACTTCCAGGTCTCGGTGTCGGCGCCGACGGTGACGGTCAGGTCGCAGCGGCCCGGGGCGTCGCCGTCGCCGACTTTGATGGTGGCGCCGTCCAGGGTGATCCCGGGGTCGCGGGCGAGGAAGGTGAGCGTGCCGCCGTCCCCGGCCAGCGTCTGGGCTCCGCGGACGACAGCGGTGTCGTAGTACACGGCGAAGAACTGGTCGTCGGACCCGCGAAAGTACAGCACGACGTTGCCGGTGCCGCTGTCCAGCAGCGCGGGCCGATCCGTACCGCGGGCGAATACCAGCAGGCCGCCGGACAGGCTCAGACCGGTGCTGTCCACCGCGAGCAGCGGCATCGCCACCGTCAGGTCGTCGTCACCCTGCAGGGCGCCCGACAGGCGGCCCAGCTTGTCCCGGGCGTCCTGCAGTTCCGCCTGCTTGGCGGTCAGCGTGAGCTTGAGTTCGCCGACACGCTGCTGGGCGGTCTTCGCCTCCTGAAGCAGGGCGCGGGCGGCGTCCATCTTCTCCTTGGCCGCGAGGTACTGCGCGTCCAGACCCGAGCGCATGGACAGGCGCGTCATGCGGAACAGGCCCGATTCCGCCTTGAGGTGTTCGCTCGACTGAACCGGCACGGGCACGTCGGCGTTGGAACTCAGGCCGATCGCGAGGCGGCTTCTGCGGTTGACGATGCGGACATACTCGCCCTCGAAAACAAGCTGGAAATGCTCGGACGGGTTGCTCGCTTCGCGCGAGAGAGCCGTGACCAGCCGGGCGTTGTCCGCGGTTGAGTTGCCGGCGACACGCAGGTCCGCGTTGCGCTCGTGGGCGACCAGGAAGTAGCAGGGACGGCCGTCCTGGTTCGCCCCGACCTCCTCCACCCGCCAGTTCCGCCCGGCTGCAGAGGCGACAGCGGCGAACGTCACCGCGGCCTCGTTCTGCGAAGTGTGGGCGGGGAAGAGCCGCGACGGTGCCGTGCCGTCCACCGTGCCCGGCTTCTTGAGCTCCAGGCTGTAGATCCAGGCGGTCACCACGTCCTTCTCGGCGAAGTAGCGTCGCTCCAGGTCCTCGAAACTCGCCTTCAGCCGGTCGTGTTCCGCCTGCCGCTCGGCCACCTTGCCCGCGGTGGCGTCCAGCCGGGCGATCTCCGGTGGAAGGTTCGCAACCTCAGGCTCCAGCCGCCTGATGTCCTGCTGGAGCTTGCTGATCTGCTCCGAGTCCTGGCCCTTCGTCGGCCGCTTGAGCAGCGCCGGGTCCAGCACGTCCGGCACCTGGGCCAGCCGGCCGTCGCGACCGACCGCGAAGTCCAGGCTCGCCAGACACGGGTTCTGGCCGTACTTGGCGGCGAACGCCAGCATCACCCGGGCCTGCCGCTTGGCGGGCTTGGGATCGGGGCGGTACCCGGCGACGGCACTCTCCTGCTGGTGGTAGAGCACCGCCGACATGCCGGACACCACCGAGCGGCCCTTGAGCACGAAGCTGTCACGCCGCACCCCGGGATGGTCACCGACGGGTGCGTCCGAGCCGGTCCACCGCACATCGGCGCCGAGCGTGCCGTGCAGGGCGTTGTCCGTCTGGTCGTAGGCAGTGGTGCCCGCGCCCTCGTCGAAACGGTAGTAGGCCACCAAGCCCGGCTCGTTGCCGACCAGCCGGTAATTCATGTCTTCGGCGAGCTCGGCCGCCGAGCGCTCCCGGTTCCAGATCCGGACCTCGTCGACGTCACCCTTGAAGTAGCCGACCGTCCGGCCCTGGTGGACCTTCTTGCCGATCAACGCGACCGCGCCGGCGTCGTCGACGAACGGCATGTCCCCACTGCCGGACAGCCTGCCGTTGACGTACACCCGCGCGGTCTTGCCGTCGAAGGTGCCGGCGATGTGGCTGTACACGTCCTTCGCGATCCTGTCGCTGGAGCTGATCAGCCACGGGCCGGCGTTGTGGGCCAGGTACACCGTGCCGTCAGGGCTCAGGGCGAGCTGGTACGCCGCGCCCCTGGCCACCACGGGGCCGCTGAGCTCCTCGGGCTTGACCCACGCCTCGATCGAGTACGGCTTCCCCCCGAACCGCAACGCCACCGGATCGCCCAGGTCGACGTGGGGATCGGCGCCGGCCAGCCGCACCGAGGTCTCCGCGTACCCCTCGGTGCCCGTCACCGGCACCAGCTCGCGCTTGGTGAACGGGCAGGCCCCGGGGCTGCGCTCGAACACCGCGTCCCGGTAGAGCGGGTCCGGGCTGGTGTAGAAGCGGGTGCCCTGGGTGTTGAACAGGCCCTGCGCGCCCTGCTCGATGTTGAAGGAGTCGATTCGCCCGGTGGCGTCGTTGTGGGCGAACAGCTGCCAGCGCTGCGCACCGCTGATCGCGGTCGGCACGAGCACCGCGGCGAACCGGCCCTGGGTCAGGTGCCGGACGAACGACAGCGCTTGGGTCGGCTCGTAGAAGGGGCGGCCCTCCATGTCCTCGGTGCCCAGGCTGTCCTTGGCGGTCTCCGGGAGGGTGGCGTGCCGGCTGCGCTTGTAGCGCACTTCCAGGACCGGCTTGAGCTTGCCGTCCACCAGCAGGAACCGGTCGCACAGCAGGGTGTCGCGCACCAGCGGCACCTTCTTCGTGCCGCTGAGCGTGTAGTCGTTGCGGGACGCGTCCGCTGAGTAGCCGCCGCCGGTCAGATTGAACACCGCGGCGGGGTGCGTCTCGTTGATCGACTGCCGCAGGACCACCACGTACGTGCCGTCGGACATCACGTGGAACGGGGCATCCGCGGTCAGCCGGGCGGTGGTGGACAGGAAGGAGTCCGTCTCCTCGGCCGTCGGCCGCTCAGTGGCGGCCGCCTCGGCCCCGCCCCGCTTGACCGTCGGCATCGCCGTCGGGCCGACGACGGCGTACCCCACCTTGGCCACTTCCCTGGGGAAGGGCAGCTCGGCCGGGTTCTCGCTCCAGTACGCGGCATCCGCCTCCCCCTTGGTCGACGGGCCGGACAGGTCCAGCACGGAGTAGACGATCCGATGGGACGTGTCCATCGCGAACGCGATGGTCGTGCCCTGATGCCGCGCCATGGTCACGTGCCGGTACGAACGGTCCCCGTAGACCTTGAATAAGGAATCCTGAGATGCCACTGTTCCCCTCCCACGAGCATGAACGCCGGGCCTCCGGTTCCCCCTGCGGTCCGGAGCGGCGATGGACTTGCGGTGCACCCTGTGGGATGCACCGGGCAGTCTGACATGTGGGCCCTTAGTGAAGGGGTCGTTTCGAAATCACCTCATCAGCAAGTGACTTGATGCTATGTCAGGAGGCCGGACTGTGCAGTCCTCGGCGAGGTCGAAGGCTGCCGCCCGGACGGACCGTCAGGCGGCTGTACGCCCGCACAAGGCCGCTCAGCGAGATCACCTGCGGCCAGAAACCGGACCAGCCGCAAGCGGTCCGGTGCCTCCGCCTGGACCCTGGACGACCGTGACCGCACCTCCGCCCACCTCCGCCGCAGCCCATTCGGGCCATCCACTGTCCGCTCACCGCCGCGCCGCTTCCCGGCGCCGCTCAGCTCACCTCACCATCGGGCCCTGACCAGGGACTCCTGGCAGGCATGGACCGTGACCTCGGCGGTCGGCGGCCTATGCGGGGCTGTGCTGGGGAGTGATCGGGGGGAGGTTGTAGGTTCCGTCGAAGACGGCGGGGCGTGGCTGGTACATCCGCAGGACCGGGCGGAAGGGCCCGGGCGGGGTGGGCAGCCAGTTGGCCGCTGCTGCCGGGTCTGCTGGGCGGTCGGGCTGGAGGTGCAGGGTCAGCGAGCCGTCACGCTCGTAGTGCAAGCCGGGGGTGCGGTCGCCGGCGGAGTAGCGGTTGATGGGGTTGGCGACGAGGTAGTAGTCGGGCAGGTCGTACATGGTGATCGACCAGAAGGCGTCCACCGGCGGCGTGGTCTGGAACCGCAGTGTGTACGCCTGGGTGCCGTCCAGGGGGCTGCCGTCGCCGTCGTTCCAGGTCATCGCGTAGGCGGCTTCGTAGCCGTGGTTGCCCCACAGGCCGGCGCGGGCGGCCGCCGCCCGCACGACCCGGGCGGTCGCCCGGTCGGAGAAGACCCATTGAGGGGTGTTGAGGGTGCCGGGCCCGAAGAAGTCGAGGTTGTAGTTGAAGGCGTCGTAGGCGAGCTTCCAGCCGTTCTGCTCCGGGCTGCTGCCGTGAGTGGTGGCGTGCTCCACCCGCTCCTTGCCCGCGGTGTGGCCGGCCCGCAGCGCCTGCTGCAGCCCGGCGGGCGGGTCGCTGTAGGGGCTGGCGGATTCCAGCAGCCCCAGTGGCGCGAATCTCTGCTGGTAGTCCTGGTCGGCGCCGGCGGGCGGGAACGCCCGCATCCGGGTGCGGAGCTTCTCGAAGAACAGCAGATCGCTCCCTTCGACGGCGGCCTCCGGCGCGGGGAGCCCGGCCGGCGCGGCACGGTCGCCGAAGGGGGTCAGGGCGGTGGCCTGCTGCAGGGTTCGGACGGCGGACAAGTCGTCGTGGCCCTCGCATGCCCAGCGGCCCACGATCGAGGCCACCGAGGTCGGCGAGGCGATCCGGACCGTACCCGCGGGGACCTCGCCGCTCCAGCCCGGCCCGGTGAGCAGGAACGCCCCGGCCGCGGTACCGGTGGCCCGGCGGCCGACGTAGGCGAAGTTGTTCGTCCACGCGTCGACGAACTGGAACACGTAATACCGTCCACCCGTGTCGGGCACCCGCAGCAGCAGCGGCCCACCGCTCAGGTCCAGCTGCGCCATGGAGTAGACGGTGTCGTTGTTGATGCTGACGAAGGTGTCGTCAGGCCCTGCCAGGGTGTCGGCATGGCTGAACCTGTTGAAGGCGGTCGGGGCCAGCGACCCCATGCCCTTGCGGGTGAAGCGCTCCACCTCGTCCAGGTTGAACACCAGCGGGAAGCCGTACACGTACGCCTCCGCCGCCAGAGCCTCTAGATCCGACACCGTGCACCGCCCTCGTCTGCGAAACAGCCCGAGCCGCCATCGTCACCCGGACCACCTCGGCCCGCGACCGGGACGCACCGGGGAGCAGCGAGCCACCCACCTGGCCCCCCTGCCGGGTGTGTCAATCGCAGGGCCCTGCCGCACATCCGGCAGCAACGGGGTGCCAGATTCCCCCACCATCAGCTGCAGAGCGTGCGAATAGTGCCCTGCTCTCGATGTTCCGTAGGCGAACGCGACTGCCGTGCGGAAGACGCCCCCGCGCGCGGGGCTCCCGTCCGCGGGCACCGTGCGGGTCTGCCGACTCCGGGACCTGTGACTCTCCGACCGGGCGGGTCCGCCACCACGGATGTGCGACGGAGTCAACTGTTCACAGCCCCGCGCTGGCGGGCTTGCTCTGAGCACTCGGGGTGGTGCCGTCGCGTGCATGTCGCTCAGGACGGCTGGCGCTCGCTGGTCGCGGCAAGTGCGAGAGCGCCTACGGCATTCTGCGAGGGCATGGGGTCGATGCCGGTGGTGATCACTGGATCGGATGAGGCAGCACTGGCGTCCGGTCACGCAGGGCTCTAGTGCGATCGCGCTGCGCGACGTCGTTGCGCTCTCACGGATTGAGGTTCTATGAGGTTTCGGCAGCACCCACTTTCCCGGCTCGCCGTCTGCGTTGCGGCGGTCGGGCTCGCGATGTCGGCCGCCGGGCCGGCGTTCTCCGCGCCGAGCGCTCCGGGGCCGCCTTCGGCTCCGCCGCTGATGGGCGTCGAGGTCGTGAAGACCACGCGGAGCGTTCCCGACTACGAGAAGGTGCGTATCTTCTGCCCGGACGGGAAGACACCCAGCGACATACTGCGGCATGGGAGCGGAGGACGCGCATGACGCGGCGTTGCAGGAAGCGGGTGATCGGACTGCCTGCCCACACGAGGGGTGAGGCCAGTGGGCGGGCTTCGACTGCCAGTGTTTAGGGGTCAGGCGCGAGCCGCTGGGGGTGGGTTCGATGATCCAGTCCTCCGCGGCACGGCGCAGGCCGGGCAAGGATGCCTCGACGACGGTGTGCGTGAACTGTTTCGTCTCTTCCCAGCGGAGGAAGCGCTCGCGGACGGTGAGCACTCCCAGCAGTGTCACTTCGCGGATCGATCCGACGCTGATCGGAGGTGGCGGGCCCCAGCGCATGCCGGTGAACACGTACGCCCAGCGGACCAGTGCGTCGCCGGTCAGTACCTTCCAGATCCATTCGGGCGGGGCGGCGATCTCCACCTGGCGCTCACAGCGAAAGCGCGCGGACTTGAGGAAAGTGTCCCCGCTCGTGGCGAGCGGGCCCCAGTGTCCAGCGGTGACGTCATTCTTCCGTCGAGGACGTTCCACTATACATCAGGGCAATCCTCCAGGAGCGATACGGAGTTCGAGGAGAATTTGGGGGGCTACGCTGATCCTTCTCGTCTTCGGAGCCGTGTCGCTCGGCCCGGCTCTGGCGCCCCCGTACTGGCGGCTCGTCACATACGCGGTGCTTGCGGGCGTGCTGGGGAGGCTTCTCGGTGGTAGGTCGGGGTTCGCGGAATCGACGCGCGTTGGCAGGATCGCGCATGTGGGGTCTTCGGGGTCAGGGGCCGAGGATCGTGCGCTTCTGCGCTTCGAACTCGCTCTCGGTGAGGATGCCCTGAGCCTTGAGCTCGCCGAGTTGTTTCAACTGCTCGATCTTGCTGGTCATATCAGGACTCGCCGGAGCCGGCTCGGCGTAGGACGCCGCCTGAGCTGAGGGTGCCGCGGATCCCTGCTGCTCTGCCCAGCGTCCCTGCTGGCGGCGTGACACACGGTTCGACACGGAGGTCGCGGTCCCGGCGATGACTGCGGTACGCGCGACCCCTCGGAGGAGACCTGGCATGGCTCTTTCCCTTCTTCTCGGAACATTTCAGCAACCGCTGGCGGGTGTGGTTCAGGGAGTGGCCTCGGTCGCGTCGAGCGCGTCCAGGACGGCTGACACGGGGATTCGCCCGGAGGCGACCATTCGGGCTCCGCCCCGGCGCAGGGCGGCGGCGAAGGGGGCGGCCCACAGGTTCTCGTATACCAGGATTCCGGCGGAGCTGCCCGGCTCCAGTGCGGTGCCCGCCTCCTCGATGTCGTCCTGGCCCAGGAGCCCGGAGGACGCGCCCTCGAAGAGGGCGAGGTCCAGTTCGCCGTCGCCGGTGAGGTCGGCGATCTCCATGCCGCTCACGGAACCGTCACTGTCCTTCCTGACGAACGTCAGGTCGAGGATCCGGATCAGGCCGCGGTCCACGAGATCGACCAGAAGGGGGAAACCCTCACCTGTCATTTGGTTGCCAGGGAATTCGACGACCAGATAGTCGATCGGGCCGAGTTCTTCGATTTCGTCATTCAAGGCGTCGCCTCCGTTGCCTTTCGGCGCTCGTGGTTTCCCCCTTGGCCCGATTGCATCATCGGCCTGCGGCCCGCGCACCTCAGGAGTGCCCCCGCTCACCCGTGTGGTTCGCCCGGTTCGCACGGTTCGCCCGACCCGCGCCGTACGGATGCTGTTGTTTCCATGACTGACAACGGCGATGGCCGGCCCTCGGCCGGGGAGCTCGGGGAACTGGACGAACTGCGGCGCCGGCTGAGCGCACTGGAGAAGGGCGGGCCGTCGGCGTCACATCACCGCTTCCGCTCGTTCGGCTCGGTCCTGCTGACCCTCCTCGCCGCGCTGCTGTCGATGCTGTCCGTCGTCGCGGTGCGGGCGGACAGCATCGTGGGGGACATCGACCGCTACGTTGCCACGGTCGGGCGCTGGCCGGTGATCCGGATGTGCAGAAGGCGGTCACCAACCGGGTCACCGCCGCCGTGCTGGCGGAGGTCGATGTGGAAGCCCTGGTCAAGGAGCTGACGGCCGCGGCTTCGCAGTTGGGTGTCCCGCCGTGGGTGGCCGAGTTGCTCGGCGAGCTGGACGGGCCGATCGCGAACGGTCTCCAGCGGTTGGTCAGCGGCACGGTGGAGCGGGTGGTCACCAGCAGTGCCTTCGAGACGGTTACACGGATCCGGCAGCGGCCTGGGACGCCCCGGGAGGCAGGTGGTCAAGGCTGGTTTGTTCGCCGGCGAGACCGTGCTCTCGCTTCCGCCCGTCAGAGCCTCGTCTGGGTGAACGGCAACCGCAGGGCACACGCGGCGTTCGGACGTGGCGGTGTCGGCGGGGCTTCGCCTGGGTCCGGTCGGGCGGTTCGTGCACCGTTTCAGGTACTGGATCGGGGCCGCCATACTGCCGCGGCGATCGTCCTCTTCACCTGGAGTTACCCGACCCCGATGGTCGTGGTGTGGACCGCGGTGCTCACGCTGGTGGGCTTCGCGATTCGCGAGTTCTTGGAGGTCGGCTCCGCCCCGCCTGCCGACTCCCGCGCTGGAGACGCCGCACTCTGAGCGGCGCGCGGCGCTCGCGGAGGCGTTCGTACGGAGGACGTGGTGCCTCTCCGGGCTGCTTGGCGCGGGCAAGGCAAGACGAGGCAGGAGAGGCACCGCCCCTGAGACCTCCGGCCTTGCCCTTTCAGGCCGATGCGGTGGGCAGGCGTCCCGCCTGGACGGCGGCCACGAGAGCTTGATGGTCGAGCTCGTTCTGGTCGGCGTAGCTCTCGGCGAAGGTCACCAACGCTCGGTCGAAGAGGTCCCCGCCGCCCAGATAGGCGGCGATGGCGGTGCGGTCGCCCGATCTCGCGTGCGCCCGGGCCAGCGTCGCTCCGCACAGTGCGCCGAACGTACGCATGCCGCGGGGCACCATCTCCTCGGCGGTGGCGACCCACTTCCAGTCCCTCAACTGCCTTACGTAGAAGTCCCGCCGTCGACCGTCGATGCCCTCGACACGCTCCCAGCCCAGGAAGATGTCGCTGGTCGCCTGCATCAGGCGCTGCCCGGCGACCACCCGTTCGCCCTGTGTCCGGTACGCGCCGGCCCCCACATGAGGTGCCAGCACCGACTCGTCGGCCTCCTTGGCCTGGAGGAACAGCGGATCCTCGTCGTCCCGGCCGAGCAGGAGCACGATCCAGCAGCGGGTGCCCACACTGCCGACTCCCACGACCTTTCGGGCCATGTCGGCCACGCGGTACTGCTCCAGCAGGAACCGCCTGTCGGACGGAAGACTCTGGCCATAGCGATCGATCAGCCCCTGGATCTCCTGCCGCACTGCATCGCGCCGGTCACCCGCCAGGAGGTCTTCAAGGGGGGTGATGAGGGGTGGATCGGGGGCGATGCGGCGTTTGCCGTCGACGACGTGGGTGAGTTTGTCGAAGGCCTGAAGGGTGTCGTGCGAACGTGCCTTGGTCACGGCCTGCGACCACCGTGCGCGGCCCCGCGCGGACAGGTCCGCTCCGAACCGGTCCCGTATCCGGTCGACGTCGAACTGCTCGTACCAGACCGCCATGTTGCCGAGCGCGGCGTAAGAGCGCATGGTCTCGCGATAGGACCGCACGGTGGCCCGTACGATCGTGGCCCGTGTCTTGTCGCTGAAGCCGTTCGATCGTCCTGCGATGACGAGGCTGCTCGCCAGGCGTTTGACGTCCCACTCCCACGGGCCGGGAAGTGTCTCGTCGAAGTCGTTGATGTCGAACATGAGCCGTCGCTCGGGCGACGCCAGAAGCCGGAAGTTCAGCATGTGGGCGTCGCCGCACAGTTGGGTTCGAAACCCGGTCGTCGGCGTGCCCGCGAGGTCCGACGCCATGATGGCGGCGGCCCCGCGGTAGAACCGGAACGGAGACTCGGACATCCTGCCGTAGCGGATCGGCACGAGCTCGGGCAGCCGCGTCGCCGACTGCTTCTCGATGATCTGCAACGGGTCCGGCCGCTCCGGCCGGGGGGCGAACTCGGCGTGGCTGGAGCGGGGTGCCGAGGCCCGTGCGGCCTTACCGAGTGCGGCCCGCTCCTGCGGGGTGTGGTGCCGCATGTCGTCTCCGTCCTTCCGTGTGCCGGGACAGGGCTAGTGGAGGATCTTCTCCTTGGCCCGCTGGAACTCCTCGTCGGAGATGTCCCCCTTGGAGCGGAGGTCGGAGAGTGTCGCTAGCTGCTCCGTTTCGCTGCCTGGCCCCGCGCCATCGCCGGCGGTGGCGCGGATGTAGTCGTCGAGCGTCTGCTGCTGGGCTTGGGCATGGCGCACCTCGCGCTTGCCCATGCCCTTGCCGCGGGAGAGGACGTAGACGAACACGCCGAGGAACGGGATCAGGAGGACGAAGACGAGCCATCCCGTCTTGCACGCCCCGCTGAGCGTGTCGTCGCGGAAGACGTCGCCGATGATCCGGAAGAGCAGAACGATCCACAGGACCCACAGGAAGATCCACATGACCGTCCAGAACGCTCCGAGGACCGGGTAGTCGTAGCCCAGATTCATGTCACCGCTCCTTCTTCCTCGCCACCGTCGGGCAACATGGGCAGCCCGAAGGCTTCAACGATGCTGCGGGCGGCGGGCACCACGGGGGCGCTGCCGACCACGGGGGCGACTGCCACGAGGGTGCCCTGGATCCGTTCCCAGGGCACGCCGAGTTCCTCGGCGGCGCCGAGGTTGAGCAGGTACGAGGCGGGGGCGCGTCCATGCCCACCAGCGCCGCGATGCGCGTCAGCAGGTAGGTCTCGGCCCCCAGTCCCGACCGTTCGAACGTGTGGAGCGTCATCTGGACAAGCACTTCGAACACGGGGGCGTCGGCCCCGGCGAGGGCGCTGACACCATCCGCCCCTATGGGCTCGTCGGCCATGGTTCAGCTCCTTCGTCAGCGAGTGTGGTGAGGTTGTTCCTTCACAGCTCCTGTTCGAGCCCCGTCAGCTTTGAGTGGCATCGCCCGCAGCGGGTGATCGGATACGGTGTCGGCCCGGCGGCGTCGGCGATGTGGCGCGGGGTGAAGCGTCGGCGGGCAGCATCGTCAGTCGACCGTGAACCAGCCGCGTACCTGCGCCTGGTGGTCGATGTAGCGTTCGCCCGAGACATCGACGACGACCTTGTCGATCGTGCCCCCGGTGAACGGGAACTGCCCTTCGTAGTCGGGGGTGACCGGTGAGGCGTCGTCGCGGCCCACGCAGATCCCGTCTCCGACGACGCAGAAGTTGCCGGGCTGGGTAACGATGTCGTCGCTGCCCACCCGCTGGTCGTCCACGTAGAGGGTGAGCGTGCCCGCGGCGCCGGGCATCGCCGCGTCGGTGCTGCGGCCGGCGACCGCGAACTCGGCGGTGAGCACGTGCTTGCCCGGCGGGATCTCCCGGTCACCGTCCACGACCTGCAGCTCGCTGCCGACCCAGTTGAACGCGTAGTGCAGGCGACGGTCCTTGACGTAGAGGCTGTGACCGCCCGCCACACCGCCGTGGGCGTACAGAACGCCCTCGGCGTCGGCCGAGTCGACATCGACTCCGGCGGCTATGGTGTACGACCGGCCGCTGGTCACGACGCCGGACTGCTCGGGCACCGCCGCGCAGTCAGGGTAGTACACGTAGCGGTCCCGCTCGGGTGTTCCGTGCGGGCGTTCGGCCAGGATCTGTTCCAGGGCGGTACGGTCGTCCAGCGGCAGCCCCTTGTAGATGCCCGCGTAGTAGTACCAGAGGTTCTTGAGAGCCTCCAGCCGGGCAGGTTCCCGTGCCGCCAGGTCCGTCGACTGTGCGCGGTCGGTGGTGAGTTCGTAGAGTTCCCACACGTCGTTGGCGAAGTCGCCCCAGCCGCTCAGCGGCGGGTGAACCGTGCAGGCCAGCCACCCTTCGTGGTAGATGGACCGCTGCCCGAGCATGGTGTAGAATTGGGTCTGCCGTCCCGGCGCATCGGGGTCCGTGAGCGAATCCCGGAAGCTCTCGCTCTCGATCGGGTTCTGCGGGTAGCCCTTGATCACCTCGGGTGGTTCGGTGCCGAGCAGGTCGTAGAGGGTGGGCACGACGTCCACCGCGTGGACGTACTGCTGGCGTACCTCCCCCCGGGCCTCGATCCCCGCGGGCCAGGCGACCAGGCACATGTCGGCCACGCCACCCTCGTAACCGGCCCAGCGCTTCCAGTACGGGAACGGGGTGTCGAACGCCCAGGCCCAGCCGGTGTTGTAGTGGTTGTACGACTTCGGTCCGCCGAGCTCGTCGATGTGTTCCAGCGACAGCTCGGCCGGCGTGTCGATGCCGTTGAAGAACCGCCACTCGTTGAACGTCCCGTTCGGTCCGCCCTCACCACTCGCCCCGTTGTCGGAGACGGCCACGATGATCGTGTTGTCGAGCTCGCCGGCGGACTCGAGGAAGTCGAGCACCCGTCCCAGCTGGTCGTCGCTGTACGAGACGTATCCGGCGAAGACCTCGGCCATCCGGACGAACAGCCGTTGCTCGTCGGCACTGAGGTCGGCCCAGGGCCGGACCGTGTCGAGCATCGGCCACAGCTGGCCTTCAGGGCCGGTCGCCGCGGGCTCGCCATGGGGGTTGATCCGGGAGAGCTCGGTGTCCTCCGGCAGCAGACCGATGTCCTTCTGGCGGCGCAGGATCCCGGACCGGATCGCTTCGTAACCCTCGTCGAAGACGCCCTTGTACCGGTCGGCCCACTCCTTGAAGACGTGGTGCGGCGCGTGGGCCGCGTCGAGCGAGAGGTACATGAAGAACGGCTTGTCGGGGTCGACGACCTTGGCGTCCTGGATGAACTGGACGGCCTTGTCGGAGAAGTCCTTGGCGATGTGGTAGCCCTCTTCGGGCGTGGCCGGCGGTGACACCGGGTGGTTGTCGTGGATCAGGTCCGGGTACCAGCATTTCGACTCGCCGCCGAGGAAACCGTAGAACCGCTCGAAGCCGCGCCCCAGCGGCCAGCGACCCTTGTACGCGGCCATGTTGGTCTCTTCGCCGGGGGTGAGGTGCCACTTGCCGACACAGTAGGTGTTGTAGCCGCGCTCGCTCAGGACCTCCGAGATGAATCCGTTCTCGAACGGGATGCGGGTGGATATCCCGGGGAAACCGGAGCTGAACTCGGCGATCGTCGCCATCCCGTTCGACGTCGCGTTCCTGCCGGTCATCAGCGAGGCTCTGGTCGGGGAGCACAGTGCCGTGGTGTGGAAGTTCGAATAGCGCAGGCCCATGTTCGCGATCCGCGTCATCGTCGGCGTTCTGACCGGACCGCCGAAGCAGTCCATCGTCCCGTAGCCGACATCGTCCCACGCGATCACCAGCACGTTCGGGGCGTTCTCGGCCGCCTTGGGCGCTAGGAAAGGGCCCCAGTCCGGCTGTGAGTCATGGATGTCGAGGGCGATCTTCCCCCTGAAGGGCTTGGCCATGACGATGCTCCTCGTTCCCCGAGTTCTCAGAAGCTGTCGTCTTCACCATGGCCCCGGCCTTCGGGGCATGCCTCACCCCGTACGGGTGACTGACAGAAACTCTCGGGTGGCACGTTGGCACGCACGGTGGGCGTTCGACGTCATCGAGTGCTCCCCGTCGCTCCGCGCCGTGGGGAACGTGAGTGGCCTCCCGTAGCTCTCGGCCCCTGGCAGTGGTCTCCGTGCTGCTGCCTGTGGACGCCGTGAGCGCCGCACGCCCGCTCGGCCCCAAGGAGGTACGTCGGCCTCGCGGTCTCACAGCGGTGGTCACGCTGAACGTCGCCCATGGTCTGCTCGAAGTCGCGGTGCGGGAGCAGGACGGGTCGCCCGTCCGGCGGGGTCCTTGAGCGCGTCACCCGTACAGGGTGACGCGCTCAAGGCGCCGGAGCTCCATTCTGGGAGGATGACCAGCGTAGAACTGCCCGATCCGGATATCCGCCGCCGACCGTTCCATCTGCTGGCCAAGCCGGCCGGGGCGATCTGCAACCTGGACTGCACCTACTGCTTCTTCCTGTCCAAGGAACTGCTCTACGAAGGCAGCCGATTCCGAATGGCGGAAGGGCTGCTCGACGCCTACATTCGGCAGCTGATCGAGGCGCACGGCTCGGCGCCCGAGGTCACGGTGGCCTGGCAGGGGGGTGAACCCATGCTGATGGGCCTGGACTTCTTTCGCCGGTCACTAGACTTCGAGCGCCGGTACGCGCGCCCCGGGCAGCGGATCGTCAACACCATCCAGACCAACGGAACACTCGTCGACGAGGAGTGGGCACGCTTCTTCCGCGACAACGGCTTCCTGGTCGGCCTGTCGATCGACGGGCCGAGCGAGCTGCACGATGCCTACCGGGTCGACAAGGGAGGCAAGCCCACCTTCGATCGTGTCATGAGCGGGCTGGGCCAGCTGCGCGAGCACGGCGTGGAGTGGAACGCGCTCACCACGCTGCATGACATCAACGCCGGGCACGGCCGTGAGATCTACGCCTTCCTGCGCGACGACTGCGGTGCGGACTACATCCAGTTCATCCCGATCGTGGAACGCACCACCGCGCGCACCCTGCCGCTGGCCAACGACGGCTGGGGCGCCCGCGCGAAGGACCGGCCCCTGTACCGGCAGGAGGGCCACCGCGTCACCGACCGGTCGGTGACGGCCGAGCAGTACGGCAGGTTCCTCATCGACGTCTTCGAGGACTGGGTACGCCGCGATGTCGGTCAGGTCTACGTCCAGATGTTCGACGTCGCCCTGGCCAACTGGTACGGGGAGCAGCCTTCCCTGTGTGTGCACTCCAGGACGTGCGGCGCCGCCCTCGCCCTGGAACACAACGGAGACCTGTACTCGTGCGACCACTTCGTCGAGCCCCAGTACCTGTTGGGCAACATCGGCGACCGGCACATCCTGGAGCTGGTCGACTCACCGCAGCAACGGAAGTTCGGCCAGGACAAGTACGACACCCTCCCGCAGTACTGCCTCGACTGCGATGTCCGCTTCGCCTGCCACGGCGGCTGCCCCAAGGACCGCTTCGACACCACACCGGAGGGCGAGCCCGGCCTCAACCACCTGTGCCCGGGCTTCAAGGCGTTCTTCCACCACGTCGACCGGCCGATGCACACGATGGCCGGGCTGTTGCGCCAGGGACAGGCCCCCGCGCTGATCATGCGCCAGTACGCGAGCGCCGACGCCGAGCGGGCGCACAACGCGCCCTGCTCGTGCGGAGGCGGACGCAAATGGGCCCGCTGCCACGGCCGACCCGTCGCGACAAGTCAGGCGTAGCTGTCACGATGTGTGGAGTGCCGGCTGCTGAGCGCCGCACCCCTGGCCACGGCCCGCACTGGGCGATCACGGAGCCAGCCTGCGCATCTCCACCACATGCGGTCCCAGTGACTGGAACCGCGCGAGCAGCCCGTACAGATGCGCCTCGTCGACGACCTGGCCGAAGAGCAGGGTCTGCCCGAACACGACGCAGCTCTCCAGCTCCGGGAACGCCTCGGTCATCGTCCTCGACATCTGCCCTTCGACGCGGATCTCACAGAGCATGAGCACGCATCCCTTGCAGCGGTACGGCCGCTCCCGGCTGTCCCCCTCACTCTCATGCTGTGCCGTCGCGCGGCGCACATCATCACCCTGGCAGGGTGACCCCGGCCGACTGCCGGACCGGCTTCACAGCAACCCCGCCTCCCGGGCCCGGCGCACCGCCTCGCCACGCCGAGTCACCGCGAGTTTGCGATAGATGTTCCTCAAGTGGGTCTTGATCGTGTTGACGGACAGGAAGAGGTCGGCGGCGATCTCCTCTGTGGACATCATCTGCGCCAGTCGGCCCAGGACTTCGCGTTCGCGTTCGCTGAGCGGCTCGAGCACCGGGGCCCGGGCCGGCTCGCCGGAATCCACCGTGGACAGACCGGTCGAAAGCCATTCTGCTACCTGCCCAGGAGCGGGACATTGGTCGAGCAGCTTCCGAAGCCAGGGGCCGGCCTCCAGGAACGGCCGCCTCAGGCGCTCGGGTCCGGCGGCGGTCAGGGCGCGGGCCACGAGGCGCCGCGCCGAGGCGGCGTCACCCAGCGCGTCGGCGGCCTGAGCCCGCACCAGCAGGGCCGGGACCCTGACGGCCGCTCCGCGGCCGTTGACGCTGGACAGAGTGCCGAGGAGTGTGAGTGCGGCTTCGGTGTCGCCGGCCGTCAGCAGGGCACAGACCGAGGCGGTCGCACATTCCGGCCCGGCGTCCCTCTGCTCGGCCAGCGCCGCCACCGCTGCCTGCGGGTGTCCCCGGGCCATGTGCACGGCGGCCGCGGACAGGGCCACCTGTGTGTCCACCCACGGCGAGGGCGTCTCGGCGAACGGTGCTTCTTCCACGTTGTCGAGGAGTCGGAGGGCCTGCTCGTGTTCGCCCCGGGTCAGCAGCAGCCGGGAGCGCACGATGGCCTGCCACGACGTCACGATCGGGTCGCGGTTTCCGGCAGCGGACACGGCCGCCTGGTGGAGATGTGTTCGTGCGGCGATGAGATCGCTGCGGTCGATGGCGACAGCGGCCAGCACCAGCTCCCCGACAGAGGAACGGGCGGCGGCCGGCAGCCCGGAGCGCTCCGCCTCGGAGATCGCCTCGCGCGAGAGCGCCTCCGCCCGGCCCGGCCATCCCGGCAGGAAGTCGATCAGGGCGAGCCGGCCCAGGGATTCATGCCGGGGGACAGCCGTCGAGGGGCCGCCGGGCGCCTTCGCCGCTTCGGACAGGGCCGACCGGGCCGCCTCGAAGCGGCCTGCCCACAGCCGAGCCGATCCAAGGCCGGCGAGCATCAGAGCCGGAATCTCCGGATGCGCCTCCAGGCGCTCGGTGAGCCCCTCCCGCCCGTTGAGTCTCCCGGCACGCCGGGCAGCGGTCTCGGCCATCTCCGCCGAGCCGAGCAGGCAGGCGGCCCGGATGCGCAGCAAGGCACAGCTCAGCTGGGCGGCCGAGCTGTTCAACGCCCCAGCCTCGGCCAGGAACGCCTCGGCCCGCTCCAGACCCTCTAGACCTCGATCGATGTCGTAACGAGCCAGCGCAGACGCCGAACGGATCAGGTCCGAAGCAGGGCACGAGGTCTCCGGCGCCATCCGGGCGAACAACGCGCCGAGGCGGTCCGCGCCGAGCCCCGTGAACAGTTGCCCGATCGCCAGATCGTCGACGAACCGGTCCGCGGCGAACTCCCAGTCCTCCGCATCGGCGGCGTGCGGCAGAGCTTCCGAGAGCCGCCCGGCGTCGCTCAGCCATCTGGCTGCCGTGCCGTGCAGTTGCCGTTCGAGCCCGGGATACCTGGTGTTCAGGTGGGCCCGCAGGATTTCGGCGAAGAGAGGATGCAGCCGGTACCACGAGTGACCGATGTGCTCGACGAACGCGTTGGCGTCCTGCAGCTCCGTAAGGATCGGCGCGGCATCGTCCCGTCCGGTGAGGGCGTTCGCCAGGCCGGGGTGGGTCCGCTCACAGATGCTGTTCCTCAGCAGCAGGTCCTGACTCTCGGCGGGCTGGGCGTCGAGCACCTCGGCCAGCAGGAAGTCCGCGATCGTGCTCTGTCCCGTCTCGAACTCCTTCAGGAAAGTCTCCGGGTCCTCCGCCTGCTGCGCCGCGAGGACGAACAGCCGCAGACCCGCGGCCCACCCCCGGGTACGTTTGGTCAGGGCGCGGGTGCCGTCATCCGGCAGGGACAGGCCGTGCCGGACGGCCAGCTCGGCCGTTTCCTCAGGCAGGAACGCCAGGTCGGCGGCACGGATCTCGGTCACTTCGCCGGCGGCCCGGTACCGGTGTAGCGGCAGCAGCGGCTCGGTACGGCTGATGAGGACCAAGCGCAACCCCGTGCCCGAGTGGTGGAGCACGAACTGCAGCTCGTCGGCGATCTCCGGCGAGGACACCCGCTCGAACTCATCAAGAACAAGGATCACCGGCTCGGGCTGTCGGCTCAGGTGAGCCGCGAGCCGGGACAGGAACGAGGGGTCCACCTCGTCCGGGCGAGCCGGAGTGCCGACGTCGTCGGACACGGTGAGCCCGTGGTGTCGCAGGGCCCCCAGGAGGTAGGACCAGAAGATTCCGGGGGCGTTGTCACTGGCCTCGACCGTCAACCACGCCGTCGGCCCCGGTCGTGGCGAGGTGGCGACCCAATCGGCGACGAGCAGTGTCTTGCCTGCTCCCGCAGGCCCGTTGACCAGTACCAAAGGCCCCGCCAGGGCCTCGGTTAGGCACTCGGTCACGCGCGGTCTGCGGACGAAGGTCTTCGGCGCAAGGGGCACAGTGAACCGAGCGAAGAGAACAGGGTCGCCGTTCGGCGTCGGTGCCCCGGCAGCGGCGCCTTCGCGGGAAGTACCGCGGGATGTGTGGGGCATGGCATTGACTACGCTGCCAGAAATGTCCGAAGAATCAAATCGGCCATGGTGCCGATCCTCACGTGCGCGAGATGCGCTTCCATCGTGCTGCCGCCGATCGCCGGCGCGCTCCTCACCACGTGCGGAGTAGGACGGGTCACAGGCGGATGATGACCAGCGCCGTGTCGTCGCTGTTGCCGGTGGGCGGGAGGAGGTCGGCCAGGAGGGAGTCGGCCAGGGCCTCGGGGGCGGCCTTCCTATGGCGGACGAGGGCGTCGGCCAGACGGGTCAGGCCGACGTCGATGTCCTCGTGACGACGCTCGATCAGACCGTCGGTGTACATGACCAGAGTGGCTCCCTCGGTGAAGGCCGTACTGGCCTCCGGCCGTGGGACGTGCTCGGGGCGCGCGCCGAGAGGCGGATCGGTCGCCTGGTCGAGGAAGGTCACGGTGCCGTCGTGGTGAAGCAGGGCGGGTGGAGGATGGCCCGCGCTGCTGTACGTGATGGTGTGGGTGGCCCAGTCGATGAAGGTCTTCACCACCGTGGTCGACTCGGCACCATCGACTTGCCGGGCGTACAGGCCCAGAGCTTCCAGGGCGCGGGCCGGGCCGTCGGCGACGCGAGCGGCCGCGCTCAGCGCGCTGCGCAGTGCCCCATGACGCAGGCGGCTTCCAGTCCGTGGCCGACGACGTCGCCGACGGCGACCGCGATGCGGTCGCCGGGCAGGTCGACCAAGTCGTACCAGTCGCCGCACACGTTCAGGGTGCCGACGGCGGGGCTGTAGCGGACGGCTGCCCGGTGGTGCCCGACCGGGTCGGGGGCGGGCAGCATCGCCGCCTGCAAAGCCAGCGCGACCTCCCGGTCGCGCGCCTGGGCCCGACGCAGACCTTCGTTCGCCTGCTGCAGATCACGGGCGCGGGTGTACAACTCGGCCTCAAGGACGCGTGTGGAGCGGTCACCGCCGCGGTCGCCGCGAGCGCGGATGAGTCCGGTGACCTCCTCCACCCGGTGCACGATCAGCACGACGTCACCGTCCGGGCCGAGCACCGGCGCGTTGACCGGACTCCAGAAGTGCTCCACCCAATGGCCGGGCCGCTCGCGGTCCTCGATGTCGTAGCGCAGCAGCGCCATGGCGTCGCGCTCGCCGGTGGCCACTACGCGCAACATCGACGCCTGGGTCTCGCGCATGCCGGCCGCTGCTGGTTCGTCGGGGTGCTCGGGAAAGACGTCGAAGATGTAGTGGCCCAGCAACTGTTCTCGGGTGCGCCCGGCCAGCCGGAGGAAATCTCTGTTGGCATCTGCGTACACCAGCAGGCGTGAGCAGAGCCACCATGCCGGGCAGGGCGTGGAAGACCGCCGCGTAGTCGATCTGCGGCTTCCTCATGTGCTTGCCGCCTCGGTGTCGACCATCACTGTGCTTTCCACGATAGGGGTGAACGCGCCACGGAGCCCGGGCACTGCTCCCTCCCGGCCTCCGGCGGTCACATGGGCGGCGGACCCGCCGAAACGAAACGCTCGACCGTCGGCCTTGTGAAGCTCCGGGCCGGAGCCGGAGCCGCCGCGCGCGTGTCCTGCCCGAGGGAAGCGTGCCGGGCGTGGTTGTTTGAGGACATGTTCAGCAAGATGCGCGCGCGTGTTCTGCCGGCCTCCCAGCGCCGCTCGCTGGACGAACTGGCCCATGATCTGTACCTGTCGTCCGGGGACACCACGTCCAAGCGCTCGGCCTTCTGGACGATGCTGACGCTGTCGTCGGTCATTGCCGCCGGCGGGGTGCTCACAGACTCGACGGCGACCGTGATCGGCGCGATGATCATCGCGCCCCTGTCCACCCCGATCATGGGCATCGCCCTGGGCTCGGTGCAGCGCCGCCGCACCGGATCTGCGATAGTCGTCCTCCTTGCCTGCCTGCTGGTGATCGCGATCGGGATGGTCATGTCGCTGGTCCTCCCCAGTGACTTCGACCTGCTGTCCGACAGTCAGATCTCGTCGCGGACGTCACCGGGCCTGATGGACCTGGTCGCTGCCCTGGCGACCGGTTTCGCCGGCGCAGTGGCGCTTGCCCGTCGGGACGTCGCTGCCGTACTGCCCGGGGTCGCGATCGCCATCTCCCTCGTCCCGCCTCTGGTGGTGGCCGGGGTGTGCCTGGGACAGCTGTCGGGATGGCTGGCGCTGGGAGCGCTGGTGCTGTTCGTCTCGAACCTCTTCGCTCTGGTCTTCGGGGGCATGGTCGTCTTCGCCTCGCTCGGCTACGGCGTGGAGGCCGACAAGGCAGCGGGACGGCCCGCCCGAGGGGCATATGCCGCCATGGCCCTGCTGTTCGTCGTCGTGTTCGTCCCGCTGACGGCCAACACCGTGGTCACGGTTCTGCTCAACGTCTGGACCGGCCGGACGAAGACCGCGGCGGAACAGTGGCTCGCCGAAGAACCGGGCGCGTCCGTCACGCGTGTGGACGCGACCTCCCGGACGATGTACATCCACGTCCGCACCCCCGGAGACCTCCCGCCACTGGAGTCTCTGCTCGAGCGGCTCGAGGGACGGATTCCGGACGGTATCCCCGTCGTGGTGGACGCGTCACGCGGTCGGCGCATCGACGTCGGAATGGTCGGCGACTGAGTGCCGGACCTCAAGGCTCACGCGCTCGCGGAGCCTTTCGGGGCCGCTTGAGTTCCTCGCGCTCGGTGCCGGTCAGCTCGCCGGAGCCGACCTTGCCCCGATCCGCCTTCGCCCGGCGGTACCAGCCGAGCGGGGACTCCGAGCTGATGCCAGCTCCCGGGCACCGCGGTGACCGTCCTGCTCGGGAAACCACGAGCGCGACCGAGTCCCGCTTGAACTCCTCGGCGTGCCGCTTCGTGTGCGTGAACCACCACAGCCTGGCCCACCGGGGTGTCTCCTCGCACCGGGAGACGGCGGTCGCCGAGTCGGTCGTGATGAAGGCACCGGTCGATTTCCACAACCGGGCCGACCTCGACGTGCTGCAACGCGTCCAGGCGATCCTCTTTGAGGACGACACACCACGGAGAGGAATGAACCGATGCCGGGAGTGCGCCGGTGGATCAGCCTCTCGTGACGCTCGTTTGACGCTCCGGGTGCCCACGCGCGACACGGAGAGTCAAGGAACCTTTTCTGACCTGCTCTTCCTCACGGTGGGAAGGCCTGTCGCCAGGGCTCGGGGTCGGACGGCATCGCGGGGTGCAGAGGGACCTGGAAGGCGTCGGCGAAGTGGACCTTTGGCAGTGCGCCGGGCAGCAGCAGTGAGGTGGTGGGAGGATCGACCTTGCGCGGCCGGTACCAGAACAGGCGGTGCAGCAGACGCACCCAGCATGAGCGGCTCGCGGGCCGGGCCACCCGGTCTACCGAACTGCACGGAAGATTGTCCAGGGCTCCCTCGATGACCGTGTCGTGCAAGTGGCCTGCCGCGAGCGGCCAGCGCAGCAAATCTGCGCGGGGGGTGCCGATGAGCATGTCGTGGCGGGCCAGGCAGCCGCCGCCGTCCAGAGGGTGGATGAAGAACTCGTGGTAGCCCGCGCGGGGCGGGCCGAACCGGAAGCGGACCCGGGTCCCGGGCTCGTACTCCTCGACGGCGTAGCCCGTCCGCGAGCCGACAGGATCTGCTGGAGGCTGTGTGCGCCTACCCCTTGCGCAACGGCCTCGGCATCTTGTCGCTGCGCCCGCTGGCCGAGGAGATCCACTCCAGCCCACATGTACTGATCTACCTGTTCGGCAGCAAGGACGGCCTCCTCCGCGCCCTGCTGGCCCGGGCCAGATCAGACGAACGGTTCAGATCCAGCGGATTGCCGACTTCCGGAACGAGAACGCCCACGACGGTCTGCGTTCGGCCGCTCGATCGCTGTGACAGTGGCTGTCCGAAGACTCCCGCCGCGGCCTGCTTACGCTCTGGATCGAGAGCTACGCCCACTCCCTCCTCCACCCGGACGGGCATGGGGCCGGTTTCGCCCGCGACACGGTCGACGACTGGCTGAACCTGCTCGCCGCCTGCCAGCCCGCCGCGCTGCGCGACACCGAGGCCGGGGCCACACCGCGCACGCCTTGCCGTTTCCCGTCAGGTGTTCACAGCCCCGGCGGACGACCCGGTCAAAGGAGTCCAGGAACCCGAGTACGTGCGTGAACAGGTCGCCATTCCGTCCCTCGCCTACGTGAAGAAGGCACTGACGGTCGCCGACGAGGACCTCGCACTGGAGATCGCCATGATGACGGGATGCGGCCTGCGCAACGGCGAGGCGCGGGCGGTGAACGTCCACAACGTCGTGGCCCAGGACGTGTACCGGGTGCGCGAGCAGATCCATTCCAACACTCAAAAACCGGCGAAGCTGAAGCACCGCAAGACGGGGGAGTTCCGCGAGGTGCCGTTGCCCCGGTCTGCCCGTGAAGCGATCGAGCGCTACGCGGCCAAGCACGCCACCACGAAGGACGGCTACCTGCTGCGCGGCCCCAGCGGCTGGTACACGGAGCCGATGGAGCGGCGCCGCGTGAAGCGGCTCTTCGAGAACCTCCCGCCGGAGGAAGGGGTGGGGATGTACGGCTTCCGGCACTACTTCGCCTCGAACGCCTTCGGCAACGGCATCCCCATCACCGACGTCGCGGAATGGATGGGCCACAAGTCCATCGAGGAGACGTACCGCACCTACCGGCACCTGATGCCGGGCACATCACCAAGGCCGCCCGGATCCTCGACGTCGGCCTCTGGGAAGCAGCCTGACGAGCGCGTAGGGGCCGCATGGTCTACAAGGGCGAGGAGATCTTCTTAAAGTCATCATCCAGGTGGCCCTGACCTGCAGGAATGTGAGCGATCAGGTGCCTGGCCTGCGTTGATCCTTCTTTCGTGTTCTTTCAGGCTCGTACCCGCTTGGGTAGTCGATTCTCCCTACGCTCTCCCCAGAGCTGCTCGTGCTCCCCAAATTCTCCCCAGAGATGACCCGAGCTGCGGCCACAGGCGAGGGGGGAGCCAGTCCAACTCGGGCGCGGCCGTGTGCACGCTGGGTCTCGTACGCCTCCTTGATCAGAGGTTTCAGCTCCGCGTCGCGGATGGTTCGAGCCGCGGGTGCGGCCTGGCGTTTACGGTGGGCGTGGTAGGTGGAGGGGGTGATCCTGCAGGAGTGCTCGGAGAAGACCCGGAAAATCGGCCCGACGCCGCCGAAGCGGCCCTCGAGCCGTCCTGAAGTTCTCGGACAGTAGTGTCCCCATAGGATCGAAGTCCGGAACGGCGGAGAGGGCACGTGACACAGAAGCGTAGGGAGTTCAGTCCCGAATGCAGGGGCGAGGCGGTCACGATGGTGATCGTGGAGTCTCGGCCGATCGCCGAAGTTGCGAGGGAAATTCAGGTGAACGAGGGAACGCTGGACACCTGGGTTAGCCGCTATTGACAGGACCACGCTGGCGAGGAACCACCCCTGGACATCAGTGAGCGCGCTCGTCTGTGCGAGCTGGAACGCGAGAATCGGGAACTGCGGATGAAGACCGAATTCTCGGCGTGACCACCCTGGCCGACGAAGCGGCGCCGGCCACGCCGGACGTGACGGCCCGGGATTACACCGCGGACGCCCCCGGCCGCAAACTGGTCAGCGACATCACCTACATTCACACCTGGGCCGGATTTCTGTATCTCGCAACGGTCATCGACTGTCATACCAAGGCCGTTGTTGGCTGGGCGACGGCTGACCACATGAAGACGTCTCTTATCGTGGACGCACTCGATATGGCGGCCCGCGATATCGATCTCTCCGACGGATGTATCTTCCATTCCGATAGGGGCAGTCAATACACTTCCCGGGAACTTCGAGGAAAACTCAGGGTGTTGGGGCTGAGAGCATCGGTTGGCCGTACCGGAGCCTGTTGGGACAACGCGCCGGCCGAATCGTTTTTCGGCGCACTCAAGAATGAACTCGTATACCGGGCTTCGTTCCCAACACGTGCCCATGCGCACCAGGCAGTCGTCCGTTACGTCGAGATGTTCTACAATCGGCGACGCCTCCACTCCGGGCTTGGCTACCGAACCCCCGCAGAAGCCCACGCCGAGTACGAAGAGTTGCAGGTCGCAGCATAGGAATCCCTCGAAGTCGCTGTTCGAGAAGCGCAGGGTGCCTCAGCCGTCCGTGCCCCGGAGAGCGCGCTCCTTCGTGACTGCCGGTCGGTTCCGCACCGAGCAACGGACGAGAAGACAGATCGCCGGGTCCGGCGAGAGACTCGTTCCGCCGCGTCGACCGGCCTGGTCAGGCACGCGTTCTCCGAGGAGGGACCCCCTTTGACGAAACCACTTCACGCATGCGCGGATCCGGTGGCCGAGGGTGAGGGCACCGGACCGCCGCCCGGTCCGGACGACGAGCGGCGGCAGCCGCCCACGCCTGCACGCCCGCAGCACCTCGCCGAGGAGCCCGGCGGCAGCCGGGGGAGTCTGTACGTGAGGACGGGACCCGGCACTCCGGCGGCATCGCGGCAGATCGGCGGGGCCTCATGACGTTGGCGGAACTCAGCAGCCTCAGCGGGATGCCGGCCGCGACGATCAAGTACTACCTCCGGGAAGGGCTGCTGTCCCCGGGGCGGCGCGTCACCGCGACCCGCGCCGAGTACGGCGACGCGCACCTTCACCGACTGCGGTTGATCCGGGCGCTGATAGGTGTGCGCCGGCTGTCGGTCGTGGCGGCCAAGAGGGTTCTCGGCACCATGGCGCGGCAGCCGGATCCGCACCGGATCCTCGGAACGCCGATCGACGGCGGGCCAGAGTTGCCGGACGGGGACCACGAGCGGGCGAAGGCTCCGGGCGTCGCGGGCGCGCGGAGGCTGATCACCGAGATGGGCTGGGACGTCGACACCGGTACCGTCGCCGCCCGGAGTCTCGGCGAGATTCTGCACGCCCTGTCGGAGCTGGGCACGGGGATCGACTGGCGGACGCTGCTGCCCTACGCGCGATTGGCGGACCGCGCATCGGAGCTGGACATCGAGCAGCTGAACGGCGCCTGGGGACCCGGGGAGGCCGCCGAACGCGCCGTGGTGGTGATTCTCCTGCTGGAACCGGCGCTGCTCGCGCTGCGGCGCCTCGCCGTGGAGGACAAATCAGTCCGTCACTTCCAGGGCGTCGAAGGCGGCGCGGAGAGCACGTGCGAAGAAGCGGCGGTCCGCCCGCGCCCGGAGGATGGACGCGGTTCGCCCGATGCGTTCTTCGGCGCGTCGAAAGGAATGGCCACGTGACCGCGATGCAGGACGTGTACGCCGACCTGGCTGTGGAGGGCACCGAACTCGGTGATCTCGTGTCAGGACTGAGTCCCGAGGAATGGGCGGCGGAGACCCCCGCCGCCTCCTGGACGGTCCGTCACCAGGTGGCTCACCTGGCGTACGTCTCCCGTCTGGTGCGGCTCGCGGTGAGCGACGAGGAGGCCTTCGCGGCCGAGACCGCGCAGGTCCGGGAGGACTTCCAGTCCGGGATGGACGCCGGGCTCGCCGAGTACGTCGCGGAGCCGGTCCCCCGTCTGCTGCGTCGCTGGGCCGAGGAACGGGCTGCCGCCGAGAAGGGGCTGTCCGCACTGGAGCGCCATGACCAGGTGCCGTGGCCGGCCGGGCCGCTGCCGGCCAGTGTGCTCGCTGCGGTCGCGCTGACGGAGCTGTTCGCGCACGGCCAGGACATCCGCGACGCCCTCGGGCGTCCGCGCGTGCTCACCGACCGGATCGGCCA
Source organism: Streptomyces sp. SM10 (assembly GCF_002910915.1). Lineage (GTDB taxonomy): Bacteria > Actinomycetota > Actinomycetes > Streptomycetales > Streptomycetaceae > Streptomyces. The sequence continues at coordinate 57,955 of NZ_NEUF01000121.1, forward strand.
CATCGTCTTCCTCGGGACCCGCACCCGGGACCTGGCCTACCGAGCCCGGGGTCTGCGGCCTCCGGCCGAACCGTTCCGTTTCGAGCTGACGGCCCCGTCCGGGGAGCTGTGGGCCTTCGGCCCGCCGGAGGCCGGGCAGCGGATCGCCGGCCCGGCCCAGGACTTCTGCCTGCTCGTCACCCGGCGCAGACACCGCGACGACCTCGCGCTGACAGGGGTCGGGACGGAGGCCGGCCACTGGCTGGACATCGCACAGTCCTACGTCGGACCGCCTGGCACGAGCCGGGCACCGCAGTGAGCAATATGGCGTATAGCTCACCGGCCCAGGGGCTGCTTTCTTAGCTGGCGGGCCTTCTTCGGTCCGCCCGACACGAGGGATCTGGAGATGCCGTGCGAGAACAACGGACCAGCTGGTGGCTGCTGCCGAAGCGCGCCTGTGCCACCGCCCTGATCGTCACCGGACATCTGATCGCCGCACTGCCGCACACGATGACCCGCGGCGGCCGGGCCAGGCTGGCGCACCGCGCTCCCCGGCTGCTGACCACGCTGGGGCCGTTCTTCGTCAAGGCCGGGCAACTGCTCAGCACACGCCGTGACCTGGTCCCCGAACGCTGGTGCGACGCGTTGGGCGAACTGGCCGACGAGGTGCGGCAGCCGAGACGGGCGGCGGTGGCACGCACCCTCGCCGAGGCCGGATTCTCCGATGCCTTCGCCGAGTTCGACTGGGAGCCGGTGGCCTGCGGCAGTATCGCCAGTGTGCACCGCGCACGGCTCGCCGACGGCACCGAGGTCGCCGTCAAGGTGCAGCGGCACGGCATCCGCCCGGTGCTGGAGGCCGATCTGCGGCTGGCCCTGCTCGGCGCGCGGGCCGGCCGGCTGCTGCCGAGCATGCGGGACCTGCCCGCCGAGGAGATGATCGGACAGCTCGGCGGCGCCGTCCTGCGCCAGCTCGACTTCACCGCCGAACACGATTCCCTGCTCGCGCTGCGCGGGAACCTCTCCGACCACACCGAACTGCGCATCCCCGCGCCCGTCGAGGGACTGTGCGGACCGACGGTGCTCACCATGGAGTTCGTCCCGGACATCGGCCGGTTCAGGCCCCAGGGCATGTCGATGGCCCGCCGCCAGGAGGTGGTCCGAGACGTGCTCCGGGCGGTCTACCGGATGCTCTTTGTGGACGGCGTGGTGCACTGCGACCTGCATCCGGGCAACCTATGCCTGGACGGTGAGGGACGGGTCGTGGTGCTGGACGCCGGCTTCGTGGTGCAGCTGCCCGACGCGGTGCGGCGCTCCTTCGCCGGCTTCTTCCTCAATATGGCCCAGGGCAACGGCCCGAAGTGTGCGGACATCGTGCTCGACAGCGCCGCGCGGCTCCCCGCGGACATGGACCGGGAGGGCTTCCGCAGCGCGGTGACGGAGCTGGTGGACGAGGTGGCCGGGGCGCTGTCGAAGGACTTCGACCTCGGGGCGTTCGCTCCGCGGCTGTTCAAGCTCCAGAAGGATTACGGCGTCTTCGCCGCTGCCGAGTTCGCCTTTCCGCTGCTGTCGCTGCTGGTGCTGGAAGGAATGATCAAGGAGTTCGACTCCGAGGTCGACTTCCAGGCCGAGGCGGTTCCCGTACTCATGGCCTCCTTCGCCAAGGACGTCCAAGCGGACTCCGAGCGCCGCGAGAACGGCCCCTCCGGCGGGTGGGCCGCCTGAGAACCGTGCCGGCCCCGCCGCACCCCGCACGGTCAGCGGTCGCATGTACGCGCCCTCGTGTGGCCCGGGCCGGACGGCACGATCCGCCGCATGGCGGACATCACCCGACAGCTCCTGCCGGACCGACTGTGCACGCCTGTGGGCCGGCCGCGCCGGCGGGCGAAGCGGCACGTCGAGCAGGGGACGGAAAAGGAGGAACGACATGTTGGTCTGTGTGACAGGAGGCACCGGCTTCCTCGGCTCGCACACGGTCGCCGCCCTCGCGGCCGGTGGAGCACGGATCCGGCTGCTGGTGCGCGATCCGTCACGGCTGGCGCCCGCGCTCGGCCCGCTCGGCATCGACCCGGACACGGTGGAAACCGTCACCGGCGACGTCGCCGACGAGGCGGCGGCGGCCCGCGCGGTACGCGGCGCCGACGCCGTGATCCACCTGGGCTCGGTCTATTCCTTCGACCGCCGGCGCCGTGACGACATCACCCGCACCAATGTGGCGGGCACCGAAGCGGTCCTGAAGGCGGCGGTCCGGGCCGGGACCGGCACGGTGCTGTACGTCTCGACCGTTGGCGCGCTGATTCCCACCACCGAATCCGAACTGCGCGCCGAAAGCCCGGTGGGGGAGCCCGACGAGCCCTACCTGGCGAGCAAGGCGGCCTGCGAGACGCTCGCCCGGCGGCACCAGGACGACGGGGCGCCGGTCCACATCGTCTACCCCCCGGCGCTGCTGGGCCCGGACGACCCGAGGCTCGGTGACCAGACCGGCCGGCTGCGCGACGCGCTGCGCGGCCTGATGCCGCTGTGGCCCACCGGCGGCTTCCCGCTGGGCGACGTGCGTGACACCGCCGCGGTACTCGGGGAACTGACCCTCGGCCCGCCGCCGGACAAGCCGGTACGGGTCTTCGGGCCCAACCGGTACGTGACGACGGCCGCCTACCTGACGGAGCTCCGCGCGGCGACCGGCCGCAGGCTCACGACTCTGCGGCTGCCGGGGCGGGCCATGCTTCCCGCCGCCCGGGTCGCCGATGAGGTCCAGCGGTGGTGGCCGTGGCACATACCCGCCGAGTTCGGCGCCGCCTACACCTGCGTGCACGCGGTGCCGGTGGCCCGGGCCGCTACGGCCGACGTCCTCACGGCGCGGCCCGTCGCGACGACGATGGCCGACACCGCTCACTGGCTCCGCCGGGCCGGCCTGCTGACGCGGCGCCAGGCCGGTACCGCGGGCGAGCGGAGCGGGTCATGACGGCGACGGGGACCGGACACGATCCGGCCGAGCAGTACCACGCCTACCGGCGGACCAGGAGAAACATCACCGGTCTGGTCACCCGGACGCCGGACACGGCCGCCGCCGGTGTGCCCGCGTGCCCCGACTGGACCGTGCGCGACCTGATCGGGCACCTGGTCCACATATGCGAGTCGTTCGTCGCCCTGGAGGACAACCAGATAGATCTGCGCCCGTCGGAGGGCGTTGACCTGCCCGGCCTGCTGGACCGGTGGGACGCCCTGGACAGCGAGTTGAGCGAGGCACTGGACCGCACCCCCGAACTGCGGCGGCGCATCCTGTTGCTCGACGTGTTCTCGCACGAGATGGACCTGCGCGTCGGTCTGGGCGAGACGGTCGCGCCGTCCGGCCATCCGGCGTTCCCCGGCGCGCTGGATCTGGCCACCATGGGCTTCGGCCTGGCGTTGCACGGAGAGAACCTGCCGGCGCTGCGGATCGACACCCCGGAGCGGAACTGGGTGGTGGGAGAGGGGGAGCCCGTCGCCACGGTCCACGGCCCGGCCTTCGACGTGTTCCGGTCGCTGACCGGCCGCCGCACGCGGCACCAGATCGAGGACCTGCGCTGGTCCGGGGACCCGTCGGTGACCTGGATGCCGGCCTTCGTCTGGGGGCCGTTCGCGCCGCCCGCGAGCGAGGTGGAGCCGGTCCACGGGTTCTGATCCACCGGGCCCCGCGAGGGCCACGGCAGGATCGCACCGGCCTGTGCGTCTCCTTCGCACCTGCGGTCAGGTGCCGGTGATGGCGGACAGTTCGAAGGGAGCGCCGCCCGCCTTCGGCAGACCCGAGAAGTCCAGCTCCGGCAGCGCCAGCAGGATCGGAAGGTCCAGGGGGGTCATCGGACGCCCGATCAGGTTGACCCGGGTGTCCTGGCCCCGCCGCACGTTCAGTACCTGGCTCGAAGCCACCAGCAGCGGGCGCCGCTGACCGAGCGGCGAGGGCGGGTCGTCCATGGCGAGTACGGCCGCCCGGATGTACCAGGCGCCCTCCGGCAGGCGTAGCGAGAACGAGCCGGGCCCGTCCAGGATCGCGCAGGCGGTCGGACGGCCCTGCACGATGGACTCGCGGAACGCACCGACGTAGATCCGTACCGGCTGTGCGGCGCCGGGGAGACGAATGGTGCCTTCGAGGTCACCGGTAAGCCGGGCACCGTCGAGGAGGTGCTGCGGCCCCGTGGCGGGCCCGCCACTCGGCGCGAGCAGCCCCGCACGGGCCAGTGCCCGGTAGCGGGCCGGGGAGTGGCTCACACTGCGGGTAAAACGACTGGTGAAGGTGCCGAGACTGTTGTAACCGACCCGGTAGGAGATCTCGGTGACGCTGAGATTGGTCTCCAGCAACAGGCTCTTCGCCTGGTGCAGCCGGACCACGGAAAGGAATCGGCCCGGAGAAGTCCCGGTGAGATTGCGGAACACCCGGGAGAAGTAGAACTTGCTGAGAATCGCGGTGTTGGCGATCTCGTCGAGCGAGAGTGGTTCCTCGTATCGGTCCCACATCGTCGCTATCGCGCGCTCAACGGCGACCTGCATGGCAGTGCTCCAAGCTTGTCGATGAATCGAATGCGTCCTGACGGAAATGGCCGAGCAACATCTCAGAACTGACGCTCTGTTGGTGCGATAATGTGTACCGCAAAAATTTGCACGGTATTTCTCCGAGCGTGCCGATGAAGCGAGTGCGTCCTGACCGGACGCGCAGGGCAGCGCCTGCCGACCTCAGGTCGGCGGGGGAAAGGGACCCGCTTTCGGGCGATGAAAGTGTTGGATCCCGCTGCGGTGCATCGGTTATCAACACCTGGAGAATTCAGGGCGCACGGACCTTATATCGGAACACCACCGCGAGGCGGTGGGCGGAACAACTGCTTCCGACCCGGGGGGAGCTGGGTATTCAGTTGTCGCGGAGCAGCTGGCCGCTGCGCCGCTGGGCCGCCCGCTGGGCGGCCCACGACGTGACCGCGAGGATCTCCCGGTCCCCCCCGCCGTTCTGCCGGAATGCCGCGATGACCTTGTCGTCCACCCGGTAGGAAGCCAGGGCGGTGAGCAGCGCGAGGGTGCCCGCCGGTCGGTTGGCCGGCGGCAGTTCCCGCAGCGGTGCGTCCAGCCAGGCCCGGCCGAGGCCGGGGTCGCCGCCGTCCCAGCGGGCCAGTTCGGCGGCCACCAGGTCCCGGACCGGCTCCGGCACCAGTTCGGTCGCTGCCAGCTCGACGGCCGCCGTACTGCGGGCCAGCGCCGCGGCGATCCGCAGATCGGCCGCCGCCCAGCCCAGGTCCGCCGGCAGCGGGGCGTCGGGCAGTAGGGACAGCGACGTACCCGCTCGGGGCCCGGCTCGGACGGAGCTGCGCATCAGGCCGGTCAGCACCCGCAGCACCGGGCCCACCGCCCGGTCCGGGGCGTGCGGCGGCAGCGGTTGCGCGCCCAGGAAGACGTTGACCATCCGGTTGAGGTACTGGAGGCAGAGCGCCGTACCGGCCAGCTCCGGCATCAGTTCGGGTGCGAACGGAGGCCTGCCCGCCGAGCTGATCCACGCCGTCAACTGGCCCGGCGCCGTCCCCGCGCCGCGGTTCGGTCCTGCCTTCACGCCCCGCCCGGACGAAGTGGGCCGGGCGGCCAGGGAGTTGTGCATCGTGGAGTGCATGGTGGTGCAGAAGGGGCACTGGTTGCTCCGGGACACGGCGGCGGCCACCGCTTCCTTCGCGGCCCGCGCCACCAGCCCGTCGACCAGCATGGTCTCGCGCAGCGTCATCCAGGAAGCAGCGAGCAGTTCCGGCACCGGGGCGTGCAGGGCGATGGGCGGAGCCAGCACCCCGAAGTCCTGTTCGAGCTCCCGGTAGACCCGGGCGGTGTCGCCGGTCGCCTCACCGAACTGCACGGTCGCGATGTGCCGGACCTGGAGCAGGGACAGCCTCCTGAGCGGCGACTGGACGAGTAGTCTCGGGTCCTTCATGCGTCCGCTCCGGGACCCCGACCGGTGACGCCGCGCCGCGGTGGCTCCGCGTGGCCTTCAAACATCGGTGGCACTTCCCTCAGCTCCTCGGCGGATGTCCTTCGGTGCGCCAGTCAATCGTCACACCGATGCGGGGTTCCTCCTTCTTCATTCTTGCGGTCTGACGGCCGGCGCCAAACGAGTTGAAGGCGCGGCCTGCCATCAGGTTCCGCCTTCGTGCGGCCGCACCACCGGGCCCCGCCGACGTTCCGGGCGGAGCCACGGTGACGGCACGCCCTAAGGAACGGGAAAGAACGCCCGGACGAAGCGTTCGAACATCCTGTCCCCGATGGTCCACCGCATCCGCGGCAACAACCGGGACGGCATCCCGATCCGGTACCTGATCTTCGGGTTGTCACTGGTCACCGCCTTCTCGATGACCTTCGCCACGGTCTCCGCGCGCACCGCCATCCGACCGCGGCCGCTCGGCTTCTCCGTCTCCCGGTAGGCGCCGTGCCAGTCGACGAAGTACCGCCAGAAGTCGTCGTACAGACCGCCACGTTCCTGCCCGGACATCCCGAGGTCGGCGACCGACATCGGTACGAACCCGCCGAGTACCGGCGACGGCTCCACCAGCACCACCTTGATGCCGAACGCGTCCACTTCCAGGCGCAGCGAGTCGCTGATGGCCTCCAACGCGTGCTTGGTGGCCTGGTAGTAGCCGCGGCCCGGGGTAGCGAACTGACCGAAGATGGACGACATCATGATCACCCGGCCGTTGCCCCGCGCCCGCATGCCGGGCAGCACGAGCTGGGTGAGCCGGCACAGTCCGAAGAGGTTCGTTTCGAACTGGCTGCGCACCTCGTCCATCGGCGTCTCGCCGATGGTGCCGTTGAGGCTGTAGGCAGCGTTGTTGATCAGAGTGCCGACCGAGCCGTGCTCGGCGGTGATCTTGTCGACGACGGCCGTCATCGAATCCTCGTCGTTGACATCCAGTTGGAGGACCCGGATGCCCTCGGCCTCCAGCTCGGCCAGTGCCTCGGGCCGCCGTGCGGTCGCGTAGACCGGCCAGCCGGCCCGGTGCAGCCGCAGTGCCACGGCCTTTCCGGTGCCGGAGGACATGCCGGTGCTCGACGACGCCCCGGTCAGCAGGATCGCTCGCGAGGGGCTGCTCACCGGGGTTCTGCCAGCCGCTGCTCGGACACCGTGGCGTCCTCCGGCTGCGAGGCGATCCGGCTGCGGGCCACCGAATCGCCCAGGCCCAGGCCATCCACCAGGCGGTTGATGAAGGCGAACAGTGAAGCGGTGAACACCGCTTCCAGCATCTCCGCGTTGGTCCAGCCGGCGGCCTCGGTCCTGGCCCAGTCCTCGTCGGTGACCCGGAACGCACCCGTGCAGATCTGGGTGACCAGGCGCATGAGTTCCTTGGTGCGCTCGTCGATCGGCAGGTCCTCCACCGAGGCGGATTCGGCGATCGCGTCGGTGAGTTCCTGGTCGCCGCCGAACTGAGCCAGGAACCAGTTGTGAGTGCCCACGCAGTACGGGCAGCCGTTGACCTTGGAACTCCAGGCGGAGATCATCTCGCGGGTCGCACGCGGCAGCACGCCGTCGTTGAACACGCCGCCGTAGCCGGCGATCACGACCTCCAGCAGGTCGGGTCGGCTGGACACCAGGCGGAACATGTCCGGCACGAAGGGAATGCCCATCCGGGACTTGATCGCCTCGTACAGCTCGGCGGTCCTGCCCTGGGCTTCGTCCTCCCCCACCAGGGGTACGCGGACCGTGCTCAGCACATTCGGATCGGTCATGGATGATCGCCTCTTCTTCCGATTGCGGGAGCCGCCCCGCGAACCAATTCAGAAGAACGGGAATATATCCGGGTCTGTTGTCCGGCGGGTAATTGCGGCGTTGTTTTCTCTCATGGTGGCAGTAATGGTGACAGCGTTTCGTCTTTCAAATTGCCCTGCGTGCGCCGGCCGGCGGGTCCTGGATCTGGACATACGGGCGGCCGTTCCGGCGCGGCAGGTGCCGGAACGGCCGTCGAGGGAGGCCGGGCGGGTTCAGTTCACTCGGCGCGCAGCCAGTCCGCCAGCCGCTCACCGATCATGATTGAGGTGAGGTTGGTGTTGCAGTTGACGATGCTCGGCATCACCGAGGCGTCGGCCACGTACAGGTCCTCCACCCCGTGCACCCGCAGCTGTTCGTCCACCACGGCGCCCGCGTCGTCAGCGGTGCCCATACGGGCCGTGCCCACCGGGTGGTAGCCGCTGTCCAGGCTCACCTTCACGTACTGCTCGATCATCGCGTCCTTCTCGATGAGCTTGTCGTTCAGCACGATGAAGCCGTCGCCCTGCGACGCGATCCCCGGGTGGTTGGCCAGCTCCCAGCAGGTCCGAACGCCCTGGACCATCTTCTCCAGATCCCGTTCGGTGGAGAGGAAGTCGAGCTGGATGTCCGGCCCCGCCGCCGGGTCGGCCGAGGCCAGCCGCAGCCGGCCGACCGACTCCGGCTGCTGGTCCACCACCATCACGCCGAAGATCTTCGAAGCGCCGGCCAGCATCTGAAGCTCGGGGAAGAGCTCCAGGTCGAAGTGGTTGACCATGTAGTACTGCATGTCGTTGAAGTCGGTTGATCCCTTGGCCGTGGTCCGCACCATGGACTGCAGGAACGGCACGTTCTCGTCCAGAGCTCCCTCCTTGGGCCGCATGAACACGCCGGTCCGCGGGTGGTCCATCAGGTGGGCGCCGACCCCGGGCCGGTCCAGCCGGACGTCGATCCCGAGCCTGGTCAGGTCGTCGGCCGGGCCGATTCCCGAACGCATCAGCAGCGTCGGGGTGTTGACCGCGCCAGCCGACAGGACGATCTTGTGCGCCCGCAGTTCCTCCGGCTTGCCGGCGCCGGCCGAGGCCAGAACGCCGACCGCGCGGTCGCCCTCGAAGAGCACCTCGTGCACCAGCGTCCCGCTCCGGACGGTCAGATTCTCCCGTGCCCTTACCTCGCCCGTCAGGTACGCCATCGCCGTCGAGACTCGGTAGCGAGGGTCGCGCCGGTTGGACGGGATCGGGCCGATACCGGTCGCCTCGGGGTGGTTGTGGTCGGAGACCTCGGGGAATCCGGCCGCCAGGCTCGCTTCGGTGAAGGCGCGCTGCATGGTGGTCATCTCGTCCGGGTGGAACCGGCGGATCGGTACCGGGCCGCCCTTGCCGTGGTATCGGCCCTCGAAGTTCAGGTCGTCCTCCAGGCGTCGGAAGTACGGCAGCACCTGCTCGTACGCCCACGCCGGATTACCCGCCGCCGCCCACTTGTCGTAGTTCTCGGGCACACCGCGCAGCGCGATGGTAGCGCCGACCGCGGACGAGCCACCGGTGATCTTTCCACGGGGGAAGAGGATGCGCCGGCCGTCTATGATCTCCGCGCGGTAGTGCCAGTCGTGCTTGCTCATCGACATGGCATTGCCGTTGGTGATGTCGAGCGGGATGTCGGCGGGATCGGGAAAGTCCGGGCCCGCTTCGATGAGGAGTACCGAACGGGCCGGGTCCTCGCTCAGCCGGGCTGCGAGCGCCGCACCCGCGGAGCCCGACCCGACGATGATCGCGTCATACGTGTGCGTCATGGATTTAAACCTCGCCAGACTGTGATTCGACAGGGTCCGATCACACCCGAGTTTTTCAGGCCGCCAGCATCCGGTCTTCTCCGAGACTGCTCAATGGTCGGGGCCGTGGATATCCCCCGAACTGAAGGCAAGTACTCACTTCGAACCGTGGCAACGTCAGAGAAGCAACCCTTGCCCGGGTGATAGATCCTCAAGTGCCAGGTACTGCGACAGTAATTTCTGAATTGCATTCGCAATGGCCTTGGCCAGTCGTTCGTTTCTCGTTCACGGGAGGGAATTGGGATGTCGTACCGACAGCGATTCCGCAGGCTCATACCAGGGGTGGTCACGATATTGGTGGCGACCTCACTGTTCTTCGTCGTCCGCACATCGGTATCTGTCGCGGGCGGTGACCAGGCTGCTGCGGCGTACAAGTTCAAGGAGATGCCGATTGCGATGCCGCCCGGCTACGACTCGCAACCGATGAATACGACCCGTAAGGTGAATCCGGCCTACGAAAAGATCCGCGCCTGGATCTCCTCGGTCGGCGCCAGCATCGCGATCAACGATGTCACCGGCCACGGAATCGCCAACGGTATGTGCATTGTCGACACCCGTACCGACTCGGTCGTGGTCACCTACACCCCGACCGCTCCTACCGCCGACCGGTTCACCCCGTTCGTGCTGGACGGCAAGCCGCTGCCGATGGACGACGCCATGGCACCCACCGGCTGCACCCCCGGCGACTTCAACGGCGACGGCCGCAACGACTTCCTGGTCACCTACTGGGGACGCACTCCGGTGCTGTTCCTGGCGAAGTCCGACGCCAAGTCCCCGTCCGCGTCCGCTTACGTCCCGCGCGAGGTCGTCGCCTCGCAGAGTCTCGACGGTAAGTACCACGGGCCGCGGTGGAACACCGACGCCGTCTACGTCGCCGACCTCGACGGCAGCGGCCACCCGTCGATGATCGTCGGGAACTACTTCCCGGACTCCGACGTGCTCGACCCGAACGGCCTCAACAACGTCGAGATGAACGACTCGCTGTCCAGCGCGAAGAACGCAGGCGGTGACCGCGTGCTGCGCTGGCACAAGGGCTCGGCCGGCCCCAACCCGGACGTCTCCTTCGTCGAGGAGAAGGACGCCATCCCGTACGCCAACTCCACCGGCTGGACGCTGGCCATCTCCGGCGCCGACCTGACCGGCTCCGGGCTGCCCGATGTCTACATCGCCAACGACTTCGGCCACGGGCACCTCCTGTACAACCGCTCCACTCCCGGCAACATCCGCCTCACGGAGGCCAAGGGCGAGCGCACCGCGACGACCCCGAAGTCGTTCGTGCTCGGCGACGGCTCCTTCAAGGGCATGGGAGTCGACTTCGGTGATGTCGACGGCAACGGCAGCTTCGACATGATGGTCAGCAACATCACTGTCGCCTGGGGCCTGGAGGAGAGCAACTTCCTCTGGGTCAACCAGGCCGACAGCCCGGCCGCCGCGAAGGCCAAACTGCAGGACGGCATCGCCCCGTTCAGGCAGGAGGCACGGAAGAACGGCGTCGCCTGGAGCGGCTGGGGGTGGGACGCCAAGATGGGCGACTTCCTCAACAACGGCCAGCAGAACATCCTGCAGGCCACCGGCTTCGTCAAGGGCGACATCGACCGCTGGCCGTGGCTCCAGGAATTGGCCATGACCAACGACAACCTGCTCTCCGACCCTAAGATGTGGCCGCACGTCGGCCCCGGCGACGACCTGGCCGGCGACGAGGTGATGGCGTTCTACGCCCGTACCAGCAGCGGCAAGTACGCGAACGTGAGCAAGCAGCTCGGCCTCGACGTCCCGATCCCGACCCGCGCGATCGCCACCGCCGACACGACCGGCAGCGGCGCGCTGGACTTCGCGATAGCCCGCCAGTGGGGCCCTCCGGCCTTCTACGCCAACCAGGCCCCGAAGCTGGGCAACGAACTGACACTGCGGCTGTACCGGCCCGCGCCGGACTCCACCGCCGGAGAGGGGCTGGCCGCGACCGGCTCGCCCGCATACGGCACCACGGTGAGCATCACCACGCCGCAGGGGAAGCAGATCGCCCAGCTCGACGGCGGCGGCGGGCACGGGGGCTTCCGCAGCTTCGACGTGCGCTTCGGCCTCGACACCTACACCGGCCCGGTGAAGGCGCACTTCACGTGGCGCGACAGCGGGGGCGGCCTGCACACCAAGACCCAGCAGCTCTCCGCGGGCAGCCACACCCTCATGCTGACCGACGACATCCAGGAGGTGACGAGCCGATGACCGACAACCGTACCCAGACCGTCAACGCGGCTCCGCACGCCGCTCACCCCCACGCCGAGAAGAAGAAGCCCAACCGGGACCCCCGCTACCTGGCACTGCGCAACTTCGCCATCTCCATGACCGTGTTCAACATCCTGGGCTACACCCTGCTCGGCTTCGAGCAGCCCTGGTTGTGGCCGATCATCTGCGCGCCGTTCGCCTACGCGGTCGAGATGGTGCTGGAGGTGATCAGCGCCTGGGCCCAGAAGCGCCGGGCCCGCTTCCTGGGTGGCGGGTTCCGCAGGGTGTACGAGTTCCTGCTGCCCGCCCACATCACCGCGCTCGCGGTGAACATGCTGCTCTACGCCAACGACCTGCTGCTGCCCATCCTGCTCGGTGTCTTCATCGGCGTGGCCGGCAAACACGTCCTCCAGGCGCCGATCAACGGCCGCATGCGGCACTACATGAACCCGTCCAACTTCGGAATCACCGTCTCGCTGCTCATGTTCGGCTCCTGGATCAGCATCGCCCCGCCGTACGAGTTCACCGAGAACGCGAACACGTTCTTCCGGGTCGGCATTCCGCTGGTCATCGCCACCGCCGGCACGGTCATCAACGCCATGCTGACCAAGCGGATCCCGCTGATCGTCGGCTGGCTCGGCGCCTTCGTCATCCAAGCGGTGCTGCGCCACTTCATATGGGACGTGGCGATCTGGTCCGCGCTCGGGCCGATGAGCGGTGTCGCCTTCGTGCTCTTCACCAACTACATGATCACCGACCCCGGAACCACCCCCTCGAAGGGGCGCAACCAGTTCATCTTCGGATCCTCGGTCGCCATGGTCTACGGGCTGCTGATGGTCTTCAACGTCGTGTACACCCTCTTCTTCGCCACCACGATCGTGTGTGCCGTCCGCGGTATCGGCTGGTGGGTTGCCCACGGCCTGCAACGGCGCCGGGGCAACGACGCGACCAGCGGCACGGTGGCGCAACCCGCCGAGCCACAGCGCCTGGCCGGCAACGAGGCGGTGGCGGCATGAGCGTAAGCGAGCCGAGGCCCGTGACCACGGCCGAGAACGACGAGCGGGCACCCTTGGGCCGCATCGCGGTGGTCGGCATCGCCTGCCGCTACCCTGACGCCGAGAACCCCGAACAGCTCTGGCAGAACGTGCTGGCGGGCCGCCGTGCCTTCCGGAAACTGCCCGACCAGCGGATGCGCGCCGAGGACTACTACTCACCCGATCCCGCCGCGCCCGACCGCTTCTACAGCGCCAAGGCAGCGGTGATCGAGGGATTCGAGTTCGACCGGGTCCGCTACCGGGTGGCGGGCAGCACCTTCCGCTCCACCGACATGACCCACTGGCTCGCCCTGGACACCGCGGCCCGCGCCCTGGAGGACGCCGGCTTCCCGTTCGGCGAGGGGCTGGCGGACGTCAACACCGGCGTCATCATCGGCAACACCCTCACCGGGGAGTTCAGCCGGGCCAATCTGATGCGGCTGCGCTGGCCGTACGTCCGTCGCACCGTCGGCGCCGCGCTGCGCGAGCAGGGCTGGGACGACGAGGCGCTCACCGCCTTCCTCGACAGCCTCGAACAGCGCTACAAGAGCGCCTTCCCGCCGATCGGCGAGGACACCCTGGCCGGCGGCCTCGCCAACACCATCGCCGGCCGCATCTGCAACCACTTCGACTTCAAGGGCGGCGGTTTCACCGTCGACGGCGCGTGCTCGTCCTCCCTGCTGTCGGTCTCCACCGCGTGCGACGCGCTGGCCCGCGGCACGATGGACGTGGCGGTGGCCGGCGGTGTGGACCTGAGCATCGACCCCTTCGAGGTGATCGGCTTCGCCAAGACCGGCGCGCTGGCCACCGGCGAGATGCGGGTCTACGACAAGGGCGCCAACGGCTTCTGGCCCGGCGAGGGCTGCGGCATGCTGGTCCTGATGCGGGACGAGGACGCCCGCGCGCAGGGCCGGTTCCGCTACGCCACCATCGCCGGCTGGGGCTACTCCTCCGACGGGAAGGGCGGCATCACCCGGCCCGAGGCCAGCGGCCACCGACTCGCCATACGACGCGCTTACCGCACGGCCGGCTTCGGCATGGAGACCATCGGCCTCCTGGAGGGCCACGGCACCGGAACGGCCGTCGGTGACGCCACCGAACTGCGCGCCTTCTCCGAGGCCCGCCGCGCCTCCGGGGCTCTCGCCCCGGCCGCCCTGGGCACCGTCAAGGGCAACTTCGGCCACACCAAGGCGGCGGCCGGGGTCGCCGGGCTCCTCAAGGCGATCCTCGCGGTCCGCCACCAGGTGATCCCGCCCGCCACCAGCCACGTCGACCCGCATCCCGAACTCCTCGGCCCCGAGCCGGCGCTGCGGGTCCCGGACCGTGCCGAGCTGTGGCCCGAGGACATGCCCATCCGGGCCGGGGTCTCCTCCATGGGCTTCGGCGGCATCAACGCCCACGTCGTGGTCGAGCACGCCGACGGCTTGCGGCGCAACGCCGTGCCGAGCGTCACCCGCAAACTGGTCGCCTCCCGGCAGGACGCCGAGCTGTTCCTGCTGGACGGCGCCGACCCGGAGGAACTGCGGGAGAAGGCGACCCGCCTCGCGGAGTTCTGTGCCCAGCTGTCGTACGCCGAACTCGGTGACCTGGCAGCCACGTTGCAGGGCGAGCTGGACGGCCGGCCGTTGCGCGCCGCGGTGCTCGTCGCCTCGCCCGAACAGGCCACCGAGCGGCTCACCGAGCTGGCCGGGCAACTGGCCGCCGGGGCCCGCTCGCTGCTGGACACCCAGGGGGGCGTCTTCCTGGGCAGCGCCGGATCGGCCCCCCGGATCGCCTTCCTCTTCCCCGGCCAGGGCGCCGGAAAGCGGGGCGACGGAGGCGCGCTGCGCCGCCGGTTCGCCGCCGTGGACGAGTTGTACGACCGGCTCTCGCTGCCCACCGACGGCGACCTGGTCGCCACCGACGTCGCCCAGCCCCGGATCGTGGCCGCCTCGGTCGCGGGCCTGCGGATCCTGGACATCCTCGGCATCGAGGCGGTCCGGGGCACCGGGCACAGCCTCGGGGAACTTACGGCCCTGCACTGGGCGGGCGCGATGGACGAGCCGACCGTGCTGAGCGCGGCCGGCGCCCGTGGCCGGATCATGGCCGCGGCCAGCGACGGCGACGGCACGATGGCCGCGCTCGCGACCACCCCCGAACTCGCCGAGACCCTGACCGCCGGCGAGCCGGTGGTGATCGCCGGCTACAACAGCCCGCGGCAGACCGTGGTGTCCGGCCCGGTCGCGGCGGTCGAACGAGTCTGCGCACTGGCGGCCGGACAGGGCGTCGGCACGGCGAGGATCAATGTCTCTCATGCCTTCCACTCACCGGCCGTCGCCCCGGCCGCGGCCGGACTCGCCGAGCACCTGGCAACCGAGCGGTTCGGCCCGGTCGGCGAGGGACTGGTCTCCACCGTCACCGGCGGGCTGCTGCCCGCCGACACCGACGTGGTGGACCTGCTCACCCGCCAGGTACTTCAACCGGTCCGGTTCACCGAGGCGCTCCAGGAGATGGACGGCGAGGTGGACCTGCTGATCGAGGTCGGACCGGGCCACGTACTGAAGTCACTGGCCGCCGAGATCCTGCCGGATGTGCCCGCGGTCGCCACTGAGGCGGACGCCCTGTCACTGACCGGGCTGCTCGGCACGGTCGCCGCCGCCTGGACGATGGGCGCGCCGGTCCGGCACAGCCGGCTCTTCGCCGGGCGCTTCACCCGGCCGCTCCCGCTGGACAAGGAGTTCCTGTTCTTCGCCAGCCCCTGCGAGTCCAACGGCGAGGACTTCGTGCTGGAGCAGTCGATGCCGACCGCACTGCCCGAGCTCACCGCTCTCGCGGCCACCGCCGGCACCACGGCAGCCGACGGGGAGGACGCCTCCAGCCTGGAAGTGCTGCTCCGGCTTGCCGCCGAGCGGGCCGAACTCCCGGTCGAAACGGTCGATCCGGCGGCCAACCCGCTCGACGAACTGCACCTCAGCTCCATCACCGTCGGCCAGATCATGAACCAGGCCGCCCAGGAGCTGGGCATCTCCGCCCCCATGGTCACCACCGCGTTCGCCACCTCCACGCTGGGGCAACTCGCCGAACTCCTCGACGAGCTGTCAGAGCAGTCGCCCGACGACCACCAGCCGTCCGCCGCCCCCGGCGTCGCGAGCTGGGTACGCCCGTTCGTGGTCGATCTGACACCGGCCGAGCTGCCCGGCGGCCCCGCCGCCGGGCCCGGTGGCGACTGGGAGGTCTTCGCCTCCGACCGGCACCCGCTGGCCGGCCCGCTGGCCGGGAAGCTGCGCGCGACCGGGCCCGACGCGGGCGTCCTGCTCGCCCTGCCCCGCGACTGCGGTCAGGAGCACATCGGCCTGATGCTCGACGCCGCCCGAGCCGCACTCGACCCTGAACGGCGGGCCGCCGGAACCCGGCTGGTCGCCGTCGGCGACCGCAGGGGAGCGGCGGGCCTGGCCAAGACGCTGCACCTGGAGGCACCGGACATCCCGGTCACCGTCGTCACCCTGCCGTTGCCCGGGGACATGACGGCCGACGCCGCCGAACGGATCAGCGTCCGGATCACCGCGGATGTCCTGGCCACCACCGGATTCAGTGAGGTGCACTACGACTCCGAGGGGGTGCGGCGGGAGCCGGTCCTGCGGGCGGTGGAGCTCGCGACGGACTCCACCCACCAGACGCTGGACGACGGCGACGTCCTGCTGATTACCGGCGGCGGCAAGGGCATCACCGCCGAGTGCGCCATCTCGCTGGCCGGGCAGAACGGCGCGGCGATCGGCCTGATGGGCCGCTCCGACCCCGCCGAGGACACCGAACTCGCGGACAACCTGGCCCGGATGGAGGCGGCGGGTGTCCGGGTGTACTACGCGCGGGCCGACGTCACCGACGTCGACCAGGTCAAGACCGCGGTCGGCGAGATCACCAAGGCGCTCGGCCCGGTCACCGGGCTGCTGCACGGTGCGGGCCGCAACCAGCCGCAGGCACTCGCCAACCTGGACGAGGACTCGTTCCGCCGCACACTGGCCACCAAGATCGACGGCGTGGAGGCCGTGCTGGCCGCGATCGACCCGGCGGCGCTGCGGCTCTTCGTGACCTTCGGCAGCATCATCGGCCGGGCGGGACTGCGCGGCGAGGCGGACTACGCCACCGCCAACGACTGGCTCACCGAGTTGACCGTCCAGTTCCAGCAGGACTACCCCGACTGCCGCTGCCTGGCACTGGAGTGGTCGGTCTGGTCCGGTGCTGGCATGGGGGAGCGGCTGGGCGTCCTGGAGGGGCTGGTCCGCGAAGGCATCGAGCCGATCCCCGCCGACCAGGGCGTGGAACTGCTCGGCCGGCTGCTGGCCGACACCGGTGCCCCGCCGGCCCTGGTGGTGATGGGCCGGGCCGGCGGCCTGCCGACGCTCACCCTGGAGCAGCGCGAACCGCCGCTTCTGCGGTTCCTGGAACGCGTCCAGGTCCACTACCCCGGCATCGAACTGGTCGCGGACGCCGAACTCGGCGCCGGCGGCGACCTCTACCTGGCCGACCACCTGCTGGACGGCGACCTGCTCTTCCCCGCCGTCCTCGGCATGGAGGCCATGACCCAGGTGGCCACCGCGTTGACCGGCCACCGGGACACGCCGGTGCTGGAGGACATGCGGTTTCTGCGGCCCATCGTGGTGCCGGTGAACGGCACGACGACTCTGCGGGTGGCCGCCCTGGTCACCGGACCCGGCACCGTCGAGGCGGTCGTGCGCAGCAGTGAGACCGGCTTCCAGGCCGACCACTTCCGGGCCACCCTGCGCTTCGGCGTGCCGGAGCCGGTCGGTCACCCGGCGCCGGTCACCGACCAGGTGCCGCGGGTGCCGCTGGCCCCTGGTGAGCTGTACGGGCCGGTGCTCTTCCAGGGCGACCGCTTCCAGCGGCTGCTCGGCTACCGGGACCTGGCCGCCAAGCACTGCCTGGCCGAGATCGACGACACTCCCCGGAACGACTGGTTCGCCGCCTACCACCCGGACGAACTGGTACTGGCCGACCCCGGTACCCGCGACGCGCTCATGCACTCCATCCAGGCCTGCGTGCCCGACGCCACGCTGCTGCCAGTGAGCGTGGCACGGCTGCGTCTCGCGGCCCGGTCGGCGCAACACACCGGCCGACTGCTGTTCCTCGACGCTCGCGAGCGGTCCCGGGACGGCGACAGCTACCTCTACGACCTGGACGTCCGCGACGAGGAGGGCCGGCTGGTCGAGCGCTGGGAGGGCCTGCTGCTTCGGGCGGTGCGCAAGCAGGACGGAGCCGGACCCTGGCTGCCGGCCCTGCTCGGCCCCTTCCTGGAACGGCGCGTCGAGGCGGCGCTCGGCCACCCGCTGCGGTGTGTCGTGCTGCCCGGAGGCCCGATGGGCGGGTCCTCGGTTGACGAGCGTCGGCAGCGCACCGCCCAGGCGGTGAGCTGGGCGCTGGGACGTACCACCGAGGTGCACCACCGGCCCGACGGACGGCCCGAACTGGCCGACATGCGACGGGTGTCCTCCTCGCACGCGGCGGGTGTCACCTTCGCCGTGGTCGCCGCCCAGGCCATCACCTGCGACGTCGAGGTGGCCGCCGAGCGGCCTGCCGAAGCGTGGGCGGCGCTGCTCGGCGCCGACGGCCTGGCGCTGGCACGGCTGCTCGCCGAGGGGCGGGGCGAGGCGCTGAGCCTGGCCGCCACCCGGGTGTGGGGCGCGGTGGAGACACTGCGCAAGGCGGGCCACGCGGTGGCCACGCTGAGTCTGGACGGCGACGCGGGACTGCCGGCCGGCTGGGTGGCCTTCCGCGGCGGCGCACACCGCATCACGTCCTTCGCGACCGCCCTGGAGGGCGTCGCCGATCCGGTGTCGTTCACCGTGCTGACCGAGGGGACCCGATGACGCAACCGGACTACTACGAGTACCGCCACCTGGTCGGCTTCGAGGAGACCAACCTCGTCGGCAACGTCTACTACGTCAACTACCTCCGCTGGCAGGGCCGCTGCCGGGAGATGTTCCTGCGCGACCGGGCTCCCGACGTGCTCGCCGACATCCGGGCCGACCTCAAGCTGTTCACCCTGAAGGTGGACTGCGAGTTCTTCGCCGAGATCACCGCCTTCGACGAACTGTCCATCCGGATGCGGCTGCTGGACCTCACACAGACCCAGGTCGCCTTCACCTTCGACTACGTGCGGCTCGGGCCTGACGGAAGCGAAACCCTGGTCGCGCGCGGGCAGCAGAGGATCGCCTGCATGCGCGGCCCCAACACCGACACCCGCCCGACCAGGGTCCCCGAGCCGCTGCGGCTCGCCCTGGTTCCTTACAGCGTCTCTGGTACGGCGTCCTCCCGGACGCTCACCACTACTGCGGGGTGATCCACATGTCCATCGTCCCATCCGCCTCTGTTCCGCTGCCCGGTCCGCTCGACCTGCCGCCACTTCCCGCGGAGGCGCCCGAGGCGGACATCCATGACCGTCGCGCACTGCGCGGGGTGCTGGGGCGTTTCGCCACCGGGGTGACCGTACTGACCGCGGGACGCGACGCGCCGCGCGGCATGACCGCCAACTCCTTCACCTCCGTCTCCCTCGAACCGGCCCAGGTGCTGGTGTGCGTCGTGAAGTCGGCGGCCATCCATCAACTCGTCCTGGCCGAAAAGGCTTTCGCGGTCTCGGTGCTCAGCCGGGACCAGGAATGGGTGGCCCGCCACTTCGCCGACCACTCACGCCCGCGCGGTGCGGCGGAGTTCGCCGGCATCGACCACGAACCCGGCCGGCACACCGGAGCCCCCGTGCTGGGCCACGTCCAGGCATGGCTGGAGTGCCGGCTCAGCGCCATCCACGACGGGGGTGACCACACCATCTTCGTGGGCTCGGTACTGGGCGCGGGCAATGCGTCGGGCGAGGACCCGCTGCTCTTCCTGGGCGGGGCCTTCCGCCGCGTCGCCGCCTGACCCCGGTTAGAGCAGAAAGCCCGGCCGACTGCCCCGGCCGGGCTTCCCGCGTCGCCCGCCGCACCTCGCGGCGGACTCCGGAACGCGAACGGCCGCCCCGGGCTACTGCTGCCCGGGGCGGCCATCGGCGTGGCCGATCCTTCCTGGCACGCCGTCAGTTCCGCGCCTCCACGGTCATCGGCAGGCCGCCCTTGACCCGCAGGGTCAGCATCGGCTCGGCCCGCACCTTGTGGCCCGGGGGGACCGAGAGCCGCAGCCGGCGCAGCAGGACGGCGAGCACCACCGTGGCCTCCATCATCCCCAGGCTGCTGCCGACACAGACCCGCGGTCCCGCACCGAACGGTACGTAGCTGTACCGGTGCCGGCTCGCGGAGCGGCCCGTGGCGAACCGTTCCGGGTCGAACCGGTCCGGGTCCTCCCAGAAGTCCGGGTGCCGGTGCAGTGTGTAGGGGCACAGCACCACATCGGCGCCGGCCGGCACCCGGTAGCCGCCGATCTCGTCCTCCGCGAGCGCCCTGCGCGGCAGCAGCCACACCGCCGGGTACAGCCGCATCACCTCCTGGAGCACCATCGACGTGTACGTGAGCCGGTGGAAGTCCTCGATGGTCGGCAGCCGGTCGCCCAGCACCTCGTCGACCTCGGCGCGTACCCGGTCGCCCGCCTCGGGGTGCCGGTCCAGCAGATACAGCGTCCAGTTGAGGGTACTGGCGGTGGTGTCGTGCCCGGCGAGCAGCAGGGTGATCAGCTCGTCGCGCATCCGGTTCTGCCGGACCGTCGGATCCCGCTCGTCGGCCGTCGCGTCGATGAGGCGCGAGAGTACGTCGTCGCGGGTGCCGTCGGAAGCCGGATGCTGTTCCCGCTCCTGGGCGAGCGCGGCCACGATGCGGTTCAGTTCGGCCCGCGCCCTGCGGAACCGCAGCTGCAGGGGCAGCGGTACCCAGGTTGGCACCGAACTCAGGCTCATCATCTCGAAGACGGCCTGGTTCTGGACGACTTCGAAGGCCTCGCCGATGGACTCGTACGCGCCCAGGTCTGCGTCCAGCAGCGAGCGGCCGAGCACCCCGAGGGTGAGCCCGGTCATCTCCTGCCGGATGTCCACCGTTCCCGCGCCCGCCGACAGCCTCAGCCGGTCGGCCAGCAGCAGCGCCTCCTCGCCGATGGTCCCGATCTGCCGGTTGATCCGGCGCGGCTGGAACACCGGCTGGATCACCTTGCGCTGGGCACGCCACAGCGGGCCCTCACTGGTCAGCAGGCCGTCGCCGAGCGCGCGGCGGGCGTGCACCAGGCCGATGCCCTTGTGGTAGTTGGCGCTGTTGTCGGTCAGCACCCGGCGGATGTGGTCGGGGTGGTTGAAGAAGTACAGGGTCTTGGGGCCGAGCGGCAGCCGTACCGCGTCCCCATAGGTGGCCGCCGCCTCGGTCATCACTGTCAGCCGGTCGGAGGCCATCCGTGCCAGCAGCACCGGGGTGGCGGCCCGCGACGGCCCCGGTGGCCGCCGCGGCCGGCCGCCGCTCGGCAGGGCCGGGGCCGGTACCGAGTCCACGCCGTTCATGCCCGCGCCTCGGGGGCGTCGCTGGAGACCCGCTCGGCGATCTCCCGGCGCCATACCTCGTACGCCGTCAGCCGGCCGTCCACGACGGGATCAGGCCGGGCTCGCGAGCAGACTTCGGTGGCCTGCTGCGGGGTCATACCGCAGAGCAGTTGCGCGGCCATCTCGGTGTGCGGTGTCAGCAGTCCGGACTCCACCCGGGTGGTCGAGGCGAAGGCGATGCCCTGGGCGAGTTGCGGCCGGTAGTGGCCGGCCCGTTCGAGCAGGTACAGCAGCTCGGCCTCGGAGGCACCGCCGGCGTAGCAGGCGGCCAGGCCGACCCCGCTGTAGAGGTCGGCACGCCGGTCGGCCGCGAAGCTGTCCACCAGGTCGGAGACCACGGCCGGGTCGGTGCCGCCGATGAACCAGAGCGCCCGCCCGATGCCCTGGTCGACGGCGTGCCCGGCATACCGCCGGGTCTCGTCGCCGGGCCACCGGAAGGACGGGTCCCGGTACTGCTCGCGCACATAGCGCTGGGTACGGAAGTAGGCCTGGTGGAACCCGTATCCGTCCAGTGCCAGCCAGCGCAGCAGTGGGTCGGTGGGCGCGATGGACGCCCACCGGAAGCGGGGCAGCCGGGCCATCGACCAGCCGACACCGACGTGCACCATGTAGCGGTGCGGGGCGCCATGTCCCGCCAGGAAGGCGGCCACCCGGCCGTTGCCGGGTACCGGAAGTCCGTCCAGCATGGCCAGTCCCATCGCCGCGCCCTCGTAGGCGAAGCCGCGGAACCGCACCGGGACCTGTTCCAGCCGCTGGTGCGTCTCGTCCTGGTCTCGTGCCTCGACGGCGAACGCGTACCCGTCGAGGAAGGTCGCCCCGACCGTTTCGAGCGTCTCCCGCGCCTCGGGGCTCTTCTCGTGGAAGCCTCGGGTCGACAGCTTGGTCTCGTTGTGGCTCGGTGTCATCAGACGGCGCCTGACCGCTCGCCAGCTCGCGCTCATCGTTGCCCTCCAGCCCGCCGCGCGCCCGGACGGCCGCAGCTCTCCGGTTACATGCTCCGGTTCCGCGGCCCGCCGTACTACTTCTGCCGTGCCGGCACCGGGCAATTCAGGAGTAGGCACGGAACGGGTCGGGTCCCGACAATCAGTCGCGTCGCCCGCACGTCCCGGCACCGAGGTCTCGCATGCGGCCGTCCCGAACGTGAGCGGTTGCCTGCGAGACCTCGTGCACCAGTTCCGGCACCACCCCACCCCAGAGGAGGCCTCACATGCCCGATACCACCTCCGTTCCGGCCCCGACGGCACCGCCGCACGCCACGTCGCTCTTCGTCAACGGGCTGTTCCCGCGCCGCCGGGTCCTGCTCCTCGTGCTCAGCCTGCTCGGCGGCTTACTGATCGCCTACGCATGGTCCTCGAAGCTGGCGGACGACGAGATCGGCTTCCGCACCGCCAGCCAACTGCTCGGTCATGACGCCAAGGACACGCCGCTGTCCGGCATCGCCTCCGGGGTGCTCTTCGCCCTGGTGTCCGGCCTGGCGGGTTCCTTCACGGCCTGCAACGTGGCGGTGTTCGGGGCGGTGGGCCCGCTGGTCGGGCAGATCAGCCTCACCCGCCGTCAGCGGTTGGCACACGTGCTGCGGCCGCTCGGCTGGATGGCGGCCGGCATGCTGCCGGTCTCGGCCGCCTACGGGGTGCTGGTCGGTCTCGTCGGCACCCACATGCCACAGTTCTCGATGGCACAGACACACGGCATCTCGCCCCGGATCGCCCAGGCCATGATCGTGTACGGGGTGCTCGGCCTGTTCATGCTGGCGCTCGGGCTCGCCGCGGCCGGTATGATCCCCGACCCGCTGGCGGCAGTCTCGCGCCGGCACCCGAACGCTCCACTGGTGCTGATCGGCGTCATGGTGGGCGCCTTCCTGATCGGCCGCCCCTACCCGCTGTTCCGCAACCTGTTCCGGCAGGCGGCCGAGGAACACAACCCGCTCTTCGGGGCAGTCGCCTTCTCGCTCCAGTCCATCGGCAACTTCCTGGTGATGGCGGTGCTCTTCCTGATCCTGTCCTACAGCCTCAGCCGGCCCGTCCAGCGCTGGCTGGCCACCAAGCCGGGCCGGGTGGCGACGCTGACCGCGTCCGCGTTCCTGGTGGCCGGCGCGTTCACGGTCATCTACTGGGACATCCGGATGCTGGGCAGGCTCGACTACATATGGTTCCCGACTGCTCCCTGGAACGCGTAGCGGCATTCTCTCCGCCCCGGCGGAACCACCAACGGCGGCTCCGGACCCTACTGGGTCCGGAGCCGCCGTTGCGCGGCCCTGGTCAGGGATTCCAGGGCTCGCTGCGGATCGTCCCCCGCGCCCAGGATCATTCCGCTCACCTGCGCCTCGAAGCAGACGTCCGCGGTGTTGGGCTCGACCAGGTAGCCGCCGAGGTCCAGGGTGACCAGGCCGTGCAGGGCGATCCACAGCTGATGGGCGACCAGTTCGGGGTCGAAGGGACGGAAGCGGCCGGTCGCGGCACAGCGCTTGACCGCTCCGACGAGGATGTCCAGGGTGTAGCGGCCGTGCTGCCGGTCGGCGTCGGTGAGGGAGAAACCGCTGAGGCCCGAGCCGCCGAACATCACGTTGTACAGGTGCCAGTGCTCCCGGGCGTTGTCCCGGTACGCCCAGCCGAGCGCGAGCACGTCGGCGACCGGGTCGTCGCTCTCCTCGACCGCCCTCATCCTGTCGCCGAGCAGCCTGAACCCCTCGTGCACCATCGCGCGCACCAGGTCGTCCATTCCGCCGAAGTACGTGTATACGGCCGTGGTCGAGGTGCCCACCATGGCTGCCAGCTTGCGGGTGGACAGTGCGGCCGGCCCCTCTTCGCCGAGCAACTTCGCTGCGGCGTCGATGAGTTGGGGACGGAGGTTCGGGTCAACTCGGCGTGGGCTCACCCTTGACAGTATGGCGGGCGGCTGTGACGCTATTACGTGACAGTGTTACGTAACGGTGATGCTCAACGGAGGGGGCGGCCATGCCTCGCACCACTGACCCGGCCCGCGGCACACTCCCGCACAGCACGGCGCACCTTCTCGGGCGTGGCTACCAGCCGGTGTCGGCCGAGACCGACCACACCGGACTGACGGTGCGCGGCACGTTGCCGCCGCAGCTCGCCGGAACCTTCCTGCGGATCGGGCCCAACACCCGGGGCACCCACGACCCCGCCATCGACCACGCCCTGGGGGGCGACGGCATGGTGCACGCGATCCGGCTGGGCGGCGGCCGCGCGCTGTCGTACCGCAACCGCTGGTTGCGGACCGACGCGATCAGCGGCGCGCTCAACGAGCTGCCCACTCCCGGGCCCCGTAAAGGACCGGACGACAACGTCAACGCGAACCTGGTCCGGCACGCCGGCCGCACCCTGGCCGTGGCCGCCGCCACCGCCCTGCCGCTCGTCATCGACTCCGGTCTCGCCACCCGTGCCCGCACCGACTTCGACGGCACCCTCCCCGGCGGCTTCTGCGCGCACCCCCTCACCGACCCGGTCACCGGCGAACTCCTCGCGGTCGCGACCGACCACGCGAGGGACGAGGCGGTCCTGCTCACCCTCGACGTCGCGGGCCGGGTCCGCGAAACACTGCCGATCCCGGTCAAGGGCCGCCCCTGGATGCACTCCTTCGCCCTCACCGAACGCCACGCCGTCCTCTTCGACCTGCCGGTGACCCACGACCCCGCCGAGGCACGGGCCGGCTCGCCCGTGCCCCACTCCTGGCAGCACGACCACGGCGCCCGGATCGGGATCGTGCCCCGCGGCGGCACGGATGCGGCCGCACTCTGGCTCGATGTCGCACCCTGCTTCGTCTTCCACCCGGTCAACGCCTTCGAAGAGGGCGACGGCCGGATCACCGTGGACGTGATCCGCCACGAGCGGGCCTTCGACCGTGACCGGCTGCACGCCAGCGAGTCGGCGCCCACCCTGTGGCGATGGACCCTCGATCCGCGGGGGAGCGCCGTGATGGAGCGGCAACTCGACAGCCGGGTGCAGGAGTTCCCGCTGATCGACGAGCGGTACACGGGGCTGCCGTACCGGTACGCCTTCACCGTCGAGCTCGACGCGGGCCAGGGCGCCGCCCTCTGCGGCCCGGCACTGCTGCGCCACGACCTCGCCACCGGCCGTTCGGAACGTCATGCCCTCGCCGGCGGACGGCTGACCGGCGAACCCGTCTTCCTGCCGCGCGAGGCGCGGGCGGCGGAGGCCGACGGCTGGCTGCTGACCCTGGTGTACGACCCCGCCACCGACCGCAGTGAACTGGTGGTCCTGGACACCGCCGACTTCACGGGGCCGCCCGTCGCCGTGGTCCCGCTGCCGGTGCGGGTGCCGCACGGCTTCCACGCGCAGTGGGTGCCGGGGGAGCGGTGAGCGGCGCGGAGGCCCACGAAGACCCCGCCGGGGACGGCCACCGGGCAATCATCCGGGCCCACCGGTATGAACTCGGCGGATCCGGCCCGAAACGCCACGGAGTCGCACTCGGCCGAGTGCGACTCCGTGGGGCCAGGTGTCAGTCCAGCGGACGGGCCAACGCCTCGTCGGTGTTCCCCGGCAGCGGCACGACCGCCGCCGGAGCCTCCGCGCCGCGGGCACGCAACCCCAGCCAGACCAGGACCACGCTCGCCAGGGTCACCGCGACGTTCACGATCAGCGCGAGGTGGAGGCCGTCCAGTTCCACCGCCTGGGTCGCGGCGACCGCGCTCAGGACCGGGATGCCGATCGTGACGGCCACCTGCTGGGTCATCGCGGTCATGCCCGTGGCCAGGCCCTGCTCCTCGTTGGGCAGGCCCGAAGTTCCGGTCACGGTGTAGGCCACGATGGAGGTCACATGCCCGAAGAACGCGATGAACAGCGCGGGGATCACGATCGGGAGCGCCACCCGGTCGGTACCGAGGAAGATCAGCGGAACGATCGCCAGGCCCTGCACGGACATACCCACCGCCAACACCTTCCGGCTGCCGTGGCGTCCGATGGAGCGCCCGGCGATGACCCCGGCGACCATGGCCGCCAGGCCCGGGACACCGAAGACCAGGCCGGTGATCAGCGGGGAGTAGTGCAAAACGTTCTGAAGGTAGAGGGTCATCAGGAAGATCATGGCGGTCCCCATGGAGAACGTCACGAGACCCCCGTAGTTGCCCCACTTCACCGTCGGCCG
This sequence comes from Streptomyces sp. SM10, assembly GCF_002910915.1. GTDB lineage: Bacteria > Actinomycetota > Actinomycetes > Streptomycetales > Streptomycetaceae > Streptomyces. The sequence goes on from NZ_NEUF01000121.1 coordinate 84,381, forward strand.
CTTGAGGATGCGCACCGGGGCGAGCGGCGCGGGCGAACGCAGCTCGATCATCCAGAACGAGGCCAGCAGAACCACGCCGATGATGGCCGAGTAGATGTTCGTCTCGATGATCGCGTAGATGACGGCCAGCAGACCGCCGGCCGCGGTCACCGCCCCGGGCACGTCCAGCTTCACCCGGTCGGGGACGCTGCTCTCCCTGATCAGCGAGGGGGTGAACGCCAGGATGACCACCGCCACCGGGACGTTGATGAAGAACGCTGCCCGCCAGCTGAGCAGGCTGACCAGGACTCCGCCGACCAGTGCGCCGACCGTGAAGCCGCCGGAGAGCAGCGCGCCGTTGAGGCCGAGGACCCGGTCTCGCTGAGCGCCTTCCGCGAAGGTGCTGGTGAGCAGGGACAGGGACGCGGGGATCGCCATCGCGGTGGCGAAGCCCTGCAGTGCGCGGGCGGCCAGCAGTACCTCGGGATTCTGGGCGAACCCGCCGAGCAGCGAGGCTGCGGCGAGCAGTGCCAGCCCCATGATGAAGAGCCGGCGACGGCCGAACAGGTCGCCCATCCGTCCGAAGAGGAGGGCGAAGCCCGCCGCCGGGAGGGCGTAGGCCGAGGTGATCCAGGGCAGCCCGGACAGCCCCAGCCCGACGCCCGCGCCGACCTCGGGCAGCGCGACGTTGAGGATCGAGAAGTCGACGGACAACATGAATCCGGACCCGAGCAGGAGGAAAAGGATCATCCGTTCCCTGCTGGTGAAACGTGGAGCTGAGCTCGCTTCGCTCTTACCTGCGTCGGTCGTCATGAGATGGTTCCCTCGATCGAGAGTCCGATTTCGTGAACGGTCACCGGGTCGGCGGACCGTGCCGCCTGGCGGCACGCGTCACCGGACGCCGGGCCGACGCCTGATAGGCCGTCAGTTCGGTGCCCCTGCCGAGGTGACCTGGAGCTGGGGGAGTGCTGGGGGCTGCCGCCCCGTTCCCGTCGTTCGCCCGGCGGGCAGGCCGTGCGACGGACGGGAATGGGACGACAGGGTCTAAGGGGTGTCGTGCCGTTCCGCTGCCTCGGCGATGTGCTTGATCTTCGCCAGACGCCGATCCCAGTCGGCTGCGAGCATGGTCATCCAACGCGCCGTCGCGTCGAGGGTCGCCGGCTTCACCGCGTAGCGGACCTCGCGTCCGACCCGGCTGCCGGAGACCAGTCCGGCGGCGTCCAGGACGGCGAGGTGTTTGGCCACCGCCTGTCGTGATATCGGAAGACTCTCGGCAAGCGTCGTCGCCGTGGCCTCGCCCTGCGCGGCGAGCAGTTGCAACAGCTCGCGTCGCGTGTTGTCGGCCAGCGCGACCAGCACGCTGTCCACCACCCCGACGGAGCCCTGGCGTTCGTCCGTCACACGGACGACGCCTCGACGCGCGTCCTGACCGCGTCGAGCACCTGGGGCCAGCCGTCGGCGTTGTCGCTGTGCGCCTTGGCACGCAGATCCTCGGATCCGGCCAGCGCCGCAAACCCGCTCTCGACGACGCGCAGCCGCGTCTTGTCACCCTCGGCGGTGAGCGTGAACTCCACCAGAGTGCTGTTGTTGTCGCTCAGCTCCTCACCGGGGAACGCGCTGGCCCAGCGGTACGCGACGTAGGTCTGCGGCTCCACCTTCTCCACCCGCACGGGGAAGCTGCCGTGCTCGGGGTTCTCGGCCACCGTCGATTCGCCCTCGACGGCCACGGTGCCGGACGAACTGGCCGGGTCGGCGACCCAGAACCCCGGCTCGGTCACCAGTGACCACACCCGGCCGACGGGGGCTGCGATCAGGGTTTCGCGTTCGATCAACCGGTCGCTCATGAGGGACTCCTTCATTGGTGCTCTTGCCAGCAACCCGATGGTTGCACATCGGATCGTCAGGCGCAATCGAAAGGTTGCGTTCAGTGGGCGGGGCGCGGTACTGCCGCGGAGGGTGCTTCGTCAGGTCTGGGTGCGCGTGTTGCCGCGCTTTCGGCAGCGGTGGCGCGTCGCGCAAGAGTCGGGTTGCGGAAGGGTCGGGCCACGTGCAACACTTTGGTTGCGGAATCCGACGGACCAGCCGCCGGGCAGGTCGGCTGGTCCTCGGCGACGGGTCGGGCGCGCGGTGAGGCAACCTGCGGCTTCCCGGCCGGACGGCACCTTACGGTGGAGGTCTCCGCGGCCGGCCGGTGCCATCGGGCGGTGGGCGTCGAGCGCGCCGCCGAGGCGGACGACTTCACACAGCACCGAGAGGCGTGGCGTGGCGACAGCCGCTGCCGTGACCTCGGATCACACATCAAGGAGATTCGACATGGCGACACTGAAGCCCGGAAGCATGCTGGTCGGCTCGACTCGTCCCGAGGAACTGCGGGCCTGGTACATCAAGGCGCTGGCTCCGGGGTTCACCGGCGAAGGCCCGATCGACCTGGGCGGCTTCCACCTGGTCGTCTGCGAGCGCGACGACATCGACGCGAAGAACGACCAGCCGGGTCGCTCCATCGTCAACTTCCATGTCGACGACTTCGACGCGGTGGAGGCCCAGCTGAGCGCGGCCGGCGCGGAGTGGATCTCGGTCGACGACCGGGAGCCGGGCAAGTTCGGTACCTTCTCCGACCCCGACGGGAATTACCTTCAGATCATCCAGTGGAAGTAGGACGCCCGAGGCCGGGTGTTCTCGCAGCCCCTCTTCCGGTCCGACACGGACCGGAAGAGGGGCTGCCCCGTGTGCGCCGCTCCCCACGCCGCGTCCGTGCGAAGACGGCGGCGCTTCCCTCGGAGCCGTGCGGCGCCGGTTCGTGCCGACGGCGGTGGAGGCCGCCGGGGCGTTCGGTTTCCGGCCGGCCTCAGTCCTGCTCCGCGCCGTAGGCGTGGGCGTAGTCCACAGTCCGCGGTGGCGGGAAGCGGGTGACGAAGTCGCACACGACGACATGAGTGGGGACGATGGTGATCACGGCCATCTCGCTGGTGCTCTCCCGTTTCACCCGCATCCACTCCTCCATCCGCGCCTCGTCGCCGATGTTCCGGCGGGACGCGTCGATGTGCTCCTGGGGGATCCCCTGCCGGATCTCGACCGAGGCTGTTCCGCGTACGTTCATGATCAGCGGTGTGTAGGTGGTGGTGTCGACCGTGAAGGCGACCTGCGGGTGCGCCGTGAGAGCCTTGACCTTGTACGCTCCGGTCGGGGTGGCGAAGACGAAGGCCTTGCCGTTCCAGATGTAGGAGACCGGCACCGCCCTTGGGTGGCCGTCCAGCCCCACGTAACCGAGCCGCATCGGGATCGGTGCCTCGATCAGCGTCCGGATCACCGGGTCAGTTTCCATCAGGTGCAGGATCTCGGCGTAGTTCATGGACACCGCTCCTTCTCGCCGGGCGGAACTCTCGGTCCTGTCTCTTGGGCGTCGTGGACGCCCGCTGTTGTCATCGTGCCCGGCCACAAGGGGGCGGGCCGCGGTCACACGGCGGCTGTGGGCTCCGGTACCTGCGGGAGCCAGGACACGGCGTCGTCGCGGAAGTGCTGGTTCCGCGGAACGAACACAGCGTCGTCGTCCAGGCTCATGATGGTCACGAAGACGGCGTCCGAGCCGTCGTCGAGCGCGCACACCCGGGAGCCGCAGTCGCCGCAGAACCCGCGCCCGGCGCCCGGCGAGGTCGCGTACCAGGTGGGCTCGCCGCCCGGACCGTCCCAGGCGAAGCCGGACAGAGGGAGGCCCACATAGGCCATCATCGGGCCGCCGGAGAGCTTCCTGCAATGCGAGCAGCTGCACACATGGGGATAGAACGGCTGGCTCTTCGCGCTGTACCGGATCTTCCCGCACAAGCAGCCGCCGGTACGGGTCTGCTGCTGGTCGATCTCGCTCATCTTGGTGTCCCCAGGCTCTCGGTCCGTCGGCTGTGCTGCGGGAAGCCCGCCGTCGTCGGCGGGCTTCCCTGTTCTCTCCGGGCGTCGGGCAGGGGTCAGAAGGTGCGCTCCGCCACCCGGACCCTCTCGACGTTCTCCAGTGCGGCCCGCAGCGCGGCGGCCGGCAGGGGAGCCCCGAGGGCTTCGGTCCGGTCCTCGAAGGCGGTGTTCTTGTCGGCCATGTAGAGCCAGGTGTAGGCGGAGGTCTCCGGTTCGATGCGCCAGCTGTCCGCCAGCGAGCCCACGTCGACGGTGTCGAAGCCGATCGTGTGGATCAGCGCCGACGCTCCGGACTTCACGGAGGCGTCGTTGCCGGCGATGGCCACGGCGCTGCGCTCCGGATGGCCAGAGGGACGGGCGAGCTGGGTGATGTGGTGGGCCAGGATGCCGCTGAACGCCTTGACCAGGTGGACCCCGTCGAAGTGCTGCTGGATCAGTTCGCTGGTGGTCAGCTTCTCCGAGTCCAGCTCTTCGATGCGGCCGTCGCGGATCGGGTAGTAGTTGCTGGTGTCCAGCAGGGTCCGACCCCGCAACGGCGCCGCCGGGACGGACCGGTAGTCGGTGACCGGCAGGGCCATCACGACGAAGTCACCGGCTCGTGAGGCCTGTTCGACGGTACCGGCCGTGGCCAGCGGGCCCAGGTCCGCGACGAGGCCGGCGAGGCTCTCGGGGCCGCGGGAGTTGGACATCACGACCGGAATGCCGTTCCCGACGGCGAGCCGGGCGATCACTGTGCCCATGACTCCGCTGCCGATGATTCCAAGGGTGGACATGACGACTCCTCAGGGTTTTTGGTGGACTCTTTCGTGCCGGGGACGGCTCGGCACCGGTCAGATGTAGTAGGTGTTGGGCTCCAGGCCGCAGAGGATCCGGCCGTAGGTCTCGGCGTTGACATCCGGATTCATCATCGCGTGCAGGCCGAAGGTCTGGAGGTCGTTGGCTATCTGCTGCACCGGCACCTTGGTGTAGGCGGCGGAGCCGCCGCTGGACGAGGCGAGGATCTCCACCGCTTCCCGGGTCAGCCGCACGGCCGAGCCCTCGTCCGCGCGGCTGCGGCCGCGATCCGACATCTCCCAGGGCTCGGCCGAGGCGCACTTGGCGTCCAGCTGGGCGGCCAGCCGGGTCGCGTGGAACTCCGCCTCGTCGAGCTTCATCGCCGCTTCGGCGACCCGCAGATGGGTCACCGGGGCCTCGCTCTGGCTCGGGTACTCGGTGTAGGTGATCTTGCGGCCGGGGAGCCGCTCGAAGAAGAGGTCCCGCACCGCCTTGCCCATGCCGACGGCGACCCCGACCGTGGACGCCGCCCCCACCGTGATCAGCGGAGCGCGGTACATCGGCGAGTCGGCGTTCAACTTGGAGACCGACTGGCCACCGAGCACCATGGGCGCCGGCAGAATGCGTTCCTGCGGGATGAACAGGTCCTTCGCGGTCGTGGTGACGCTCCCGGTTCCGCGCAGGCCGCCGGTGTGCCAGTCGTCGACGATCTCGAGCTCCGACACCGGGACCGGGCCCATCACCGGGTACGGCTGCCCGTCCGGGTCCAGGAATATCGCCGCGACCTGCTGCCAGGTGCTGCTGAGAGCGCCGCTGATGAACGGCCACGAGCCGTTGACCAGGACGCCGCCGGGAACGGGGACGGCCGTCGCGGTCCCGGGTCCGATGGTGGCGCAGAGCCCTGTGCCGGACTCCGCGAACACCTCGTCCTGGACCTCGTCCGGGTACAGACCCACGCTCCAGCCGGCGACCCAGGAGCTGGCCACCACCCATGCGGCGGACCCGTCGGCCTTGGCTATCTCCTCGGCCACCGCCACCATGGTCTGCGCGTCGCTCTCGTACCCGCCGTAGCGCAGCGGGATACGCATCCGGAAGACACCCGCGTCGCGCAGGGCGTCTACCGAGTCAGAGTGCAGTCGGCGGTTCTCCGCCGACCACGCGGTGTTGGCCCGCAGCACGGGCGCGATCGCGGACACCTGCCGCACCAGCTGTTCCCGGGTCGGGATGACGGGAGTTGACATGACTTCTCCTTAACGGGCTTGTGGGATCAGAGATCAGACGAAGAAGGCGTTGAACGCGTCGATGACGGCCTGCGGCGCCTCCTCGACGAAGTAGTGGCCCGCGTCCGGCACCAGCACGACCCGCACGTCGCTCCCCTGGGTGGGCAGCGTCGCCTCCATCTGCTTGGCGAACATGCCGTCGGCGAGGTTGGAGACCAGGCCGAGCATGGGCGCGCTCACCTGCTCGTAGGTGCCGAGGTCGGCGATGTCCTGGCCGAACGTCTGGTACCAGCCGTTGCCGCCGCGGATCCCGTCCGCCGTGTCGTAGGCCCGGGTGTAGACGGCCCGGTCCGCCGGGGTCACCGCGCCCGGGTCCAGCAGGAAGTTGTCGAAGACCCAGGCGATGAGGAAGTGGGCGCGTCCGGCCAGCAGTTGTTCGGGCAGGCCGACGACCTGGTTGAAGGCGAACCACCACGGGAAGAAGGGCAGGCCCGGGGCAGGCAGCACGGGGATCTGGTACATCGACGCGTCCGGGTGGAGCACATCGAGCAGGGCGACCCTGCGGGTGGCCTCCGGGTGGTTGACCGCGAAGCTGAAGGCGACCTGTGCGCCGACGTCGTGGCCCGCGATGTCCACCTGGTCGTAGCCGAGGGCGCGGACGAATCCATGGACTACCCCGGCCATCGTCTTCTTGTCGTATCCGGTGGCGGGCTTGTCCGAGCCGCCCATGCCGGGGAGGTCGAGCACGATGACCCTGCGGCCGGCCGCGGCGAGGGCGGGCATCACCTTGCGGAATTCCCACCAGGTCTCCGGCCAGCCGGGCAGCAGGACCAGCGGAGTGCCCTCGCCGCCGGCGACGTAGTGGAGGCGGAGACCGTTCACGGTGGCGTATTCGCTGCTGAAGCCGCCCTCCAGGGAGCTCGCGAGTTCGGCATCGGTCGGGACGCCCGGGGCTTCCCCGCCGGTGTCCGGTGTGCTCGTACTGCTGCTGTTCGTCGTCACTGTTCCCACTCCTCGTCGTCGTGGCCGAAACAGGTGTGCGAAGGACCGGCCCACGGGCTCGGTGCTGCTCAGCCATCATCGAAGATGGGAATCCCCCCGGCCTCTTCCTACGTGCCCTCCCTCGTTCCCGGGTGGGCGGACGTCGGGTTCGGGGCATGCGTGCTCAACGGCTCGGCAGGCCTGTTTCCCTGCCCTGCCCTGCCGTATCCGGGAGGCGCGACGACGTACGGGGCAGGGCCGATCAGCGGCCCTGCCCCGTACCCATGACGTGGAACCGAGTCAGGGCAGCTTCTTCAGTCCGGTCCCGGTCAGGAGGTAGCCGGGCGCGACCGCGGCCGCCTCCGTCCGAACCAGCTCGACCATCGCTGAGCCGGCGATCTCCGGGGTGAGGAGCGGCCCCATCTGCTTCAGGTACTCCTCCTCGGACCGGCCGTCGCGAGCCGCGTACGCGCGGGCCGCCGACCTGCCCAGCTCGGTCACCGGGGTGATCCGGGGAAGCACCGCGGAGAACGTGATGTCCAGTCCGGCGCGCTTCGCCTCGTCCTGGGCGTATCCGGTGATGAAGCGCTGGGTGGCCTTGGCGCCGGCGTAGCCCCCGGAGAGCGGCGAACCCGCTATCGCGGCACCGCTGCTGACCACGATCACCCTGCTGCCGGGCCGCAGCGGAGTGAGCAGGGCCTCGCGCAGCCAGTGGAACGCGATTCTGACATCGGTCTGCCAGTTGACCGAGAAGGTCTCCCAGGTCTGGTGTTGTAGCGGACGCATGTGCGGGCTCGCGCCGGCCGCCAGGACGACGGCCTCGGGCCGGTATCGGTCGAGGAGGCTGCCTGCCACTGTGGGGCCGCCGGCGTCGGCGAGTTCGGGAACGGTGTTGCCGGCCGGATCGGCGATCGGCGCCGCGGTGCGCGAGACGGCGACCACTCGGGAACCGGCCTCGGCGAAGGCCGTGGCGATCCCGTGGCCCAGGCCGCGGCTCGCGCCGACGACGATGGTGGTCTTGCCGGACAGGTCGCTCATGATGTCCTCCAGGTGATGGGCGTGTCCGGTCGCGGACGGTCGAGAACTCCGGACCCGGGACCTGTCGCGGGGAGGCAGCAGGTCCCGGAGCCGGAGTCACGGGCCCTCCCGGCTGTCGCCGGAAGGGGGTAGTCGACGAGCTACGACTTGAAGCGTGTCCCATTCCACCAGTTGTTGCCGGGCATGGCTGCGTCCTTGCTGTCGTAGCTGTCCTTGTAGCGCCACCAGTCCCAGGGGTGCTCGAGTTCGTCCTCCTGCCGGCCCAGGGCGGTGATGTCCAGGTAGTTGTAGAAGTTCTTGAAGATGTCCCCGCCCCGGTCGAAGACCGAGTAGGTGTGGAAGACGTCGTCGCCGTCACGGATGAACGCGCTCACCCCGGGCGACTCGCCCATCTCGGTGGCGGCCTCGAAGTCGTAGTTGAAGTCGGTGCCGAACGACGAGTACCAGGGGTACTTCCAGCCCATCCGGGCCTTGAAGGGTGCGAACTTCGCCAGCGGCGCCCGGGAGACCAGGGTGAAGCTGGTGTCCCGGGCCCACATGTGGGCGAGTTCGCCGACGCTGTCCGTCTGCATGGAGCAGCCGATGCAGCCCTCGTCATCGTTCGGGCCGAACATGAAGTGCCGGACGATGAGCTGGCGGCGGCCCTCGAACAGGTCGAGCAGCGTCGCTGTGCCGTCCGGCCCTTCGAAGAGGTACTCCTTCTCCACCTTGACCATCGGCAGCTTCCGGCGCTCCGCGGCGATCATGTCGCGGGCGTTGGTGACCTCCTTCTCCTTCTCCAGGAGCGCCCTGCGGGCCTCCAGCCACTCCGATCGGGAAACTATCTTCGGAAGGTTCATCGGTTCTCCCTGGGTGGTCTGCTTCAGAGTTGCGATTACCGGCCGGTCCGCTCGCGGGCCAGAAGACTGCGGCGCTCGATCTTGCCGACCGGCGTGCGGGGGATCTGATCGATGAACTCGATCCGCCGGATCTTCTTGTAGGGGGCGACCCGTTCGGCGACGAAGGCCATGATTTCCTTCGGCGTGACCGGTTCGCCGGTCACCACGAATCCCTTGGGGATCTCGCTGGCCTCCTCGTCGGGCACGCCGATCACCGCCGCGTCCGTGACCTTCGGGTGCGACATCAGGACCGCTTCGAGTTCGACAGGGGACACCTGCTGGCCCTTGTACTTGATGAGTTCCTTGATGCGGTCGACGAGGAAGAGCTCTCCGTTCTCGTCCACATGGCCGAGGTCGCCGGTGTGCAGGAAACCGTCCGGTTCGAGCACCTTGGCGGTGGCCTCCGGGGCATTGAGGTAGCCCTTCATCACATGCGGGCCGCGGATGAGGACCTCGCCGTCCTGGTTGTGCCCGAGTTCGTTGCCGGTGGTGATGTCGACGATCTTGCACTCGATGTTGGGGGAGTTGGGGCCGACCGACCCAGATGCCACCGGGTCGGCGAGCTGCATGAACGAGACCAGTGCCTCGGTGAGCCCGTATCCCTGGCCGATGCTCACGCCCAGGCGCCGCCGGCAGAGCTCGGCCGTCCCGGGGTCGAGCGCGGCGCCGCCGGAGACGATCGAGCGGAGCGAGGAGAGGTCGTACCGGTCCGCCAGCGGGCTCTTCGCGAGGAGGACGGCGATGGTCGGCACGACGTAGAGGCGTGTGACGCGGTGGTCCTGGATCGCGTTGAGGTAGGCCTCGGGGTCGAAGCGCGGCATCGTCACGAGTGTCGCGCCCTGGAGCAGACTGGCGTTCATCGTCATGATCAGGCCGAACGCGTGGTGAAAGGGCGGGACGGCGAGCACCGTCTCGTGCTCGTCGAGGGGCGCGACCAGACTGGTCTGGAGGACGTTGGCGATCATGTTCCGATGGGTCAGCAGCACCCCCTTGGGGTAGCCGGTGCTACCGCTGGAGTGGAGCACGGCCACCACGTCGTGCGCCGGGTCGACGGCCGGCTCGGGCGGCACACCGTCGGTGAGCAGCGCGGAGAACGACGTGGCGCCCTCCGCCTCACCGAAAACGATGATCTCTTCGACTTTCGTTCGCGCGGTCACTGCCGCGGCCTTGACCACCTCGGACGGCATGGTCACCAGCAGGCGCGCGCCGGTGTCGTTCAGGTGGGCGGTGAGCTCGTCCGCCGTGTCGAGGGGATTGAGCACCACCACCGTGCCGCCCGCCAGGGCGGCGGCGTGAAACGCGATCGGATACGCGGGCACGTTCGGCGCGAGGATGGCCAGCACGTCGCCCTTGCCGAAGCCGCGGGCATGAAGCCCGGTGGCTGCGCGGCGCACCGCCGATGCGAGCTGGCCGTAGGTGTGACCGTTCTCCCCGTCGATGTCGACCGTCGCCAGGCGGTCCGGGTACTGCTCCGCCTGTCGCAGTATGTAGGCGGTGAACGTGGTCTCGGGGACGTGGACGCGTGGACGTGGGCCGGTGAAAATCACGACGCGGCTTCCACCCGGCTGTACGTGCTCAGGCCGGGCTGGTAGTCGCGCTTTTCGAACTGCTTGAGCGCCACGTTGATCCACTCGTTGCCGCTGAGACGGGAAAGCTCCCAGAGCTTCGCCTGGTCGTAGTCGATCGACGCCGGGAGGTCCATGGTCGTGGTGCGCTCATAGACCTGCTTCGCCAGTTCCAGGGTGATCGGGTTCTTGTTGATGATCCGTCCGACGATCCGGTCGGTCTCCGCGTCCAGTTGAGCCGCCGGCACGGCCTTGTTCACCAGTCCGTACGTCTCCGCCTGCCGCCCGGTGAGAGTGTCCCCGGTGAGGATGTAGTACAGCGCTTGCTTGCGCGGCAGGTTGTGGGTGGCCGCCCAGGTGGCTCCACCCGCCGGGAAGATGCCGAAGTTGATTTCGGAGAGTCCGAACTTCGCGGTCTCCGTCGTGATGGCCAGGTCGCAGATCCCCGCGACCAGGAACCCACCGCCGAAGGCGTACCCGTTCACCTTGGCGATGGTCACCGCGGGAAAGGCCTTCAGCCGCTTGAACCAATTGAGCGCCACCAGATTGGTCCGGTAGAACAACTGCGGGTCATCGAAAGGCTGCAGGAAGCACTCTTCGAGGTCCATTCCGGAGCTGAAACTGTCACCGCTGCCGGTCACGACGACCGCCTTTACCGTTCCGGCTGCCTCGATCGCGTCCAGGGCCTCATTCATATCCAGGTGCATCTGCGGATTCATCGCGTTCTTCTTGCCCGGCCGGTTCAGGTAGATCGTGGCCTTCGGTCCGTCGATCTCGACGTTCACCGTGTCCAGCGTGATCATTTTTTTGGCCTCTTCTCCAGACGAAGTGCGCACGCGCACAGCAATTCACCAGTCCACCGTCCGTGGCTCCGGCCACGGATTCGAGCATCACACTTTCTGTAGCGGGTCGACTTCTCCCAATGTGCTTTGCCGTGAATCGCTGCGGGGCGCTCCGAGGCGGTGCCGGCGGCCAAGGTGCCTCTCCGGGGTCGCACGCGGGCGGATGGCCTTGCCACCGGCGAGATCCCGGCGCGCCTTGCCGAGAACTGAAGAGAGCAATTGGGAAGAGGCGAGCCCGGCGGGCTGGGGGCAGTCTGTTGCGTGGGAGGCACGTAGGCGGGCCAGTTCCAGATCGTGAGCAGCGGGAGGGTGCTGGTTCTGCTCGTGCCGGGGGAACTCAGAACGTGCTTTCTCGCTGGTCTCGGATTTCGGTCGCTGCCTCAGGGTGCTGCCGCATGCCGACAGCTGTTTCTGTGCTCTTTCCGCACAGTCGAGAAACAATCAGGGAGGAACTTCCTATGGATCACTCCGGCATGCCTGGGATGGCACCCACCGTTTCGACGGTGGACACCGTCGGCGGTGTTCTCTTCATCGGCTGGGCCGTCGCGATGTGGGCCGCCGTCGCCGTGCTCGCGGTCGGGAACCGGAAGGCGGTGAAGCCGTGGCTGTACAAACTCGCCGTAGGGCTTGTGGGCGTTGGCGTGGTGGGCCAGGTCGGCCACTTCCAGGAACATGTCACACAGGCGGGCTACTGGATCGCCCATCCCTACGCCCCGGCGTGGATGACTCCGTGGGCTGACAGCTTTGCCCGTGGGATGGGCCAGGTCGACGCTGGCAAGCCCGCCCTCGGGATGGAGATCCTGCACCTGGTTGGCAACTTCATCTTCCTTGCCGGACTGGTCGGCATCGTGCAGATTACGCGCCGGGTCACCGGGCAGCTGAAGGCACGCAAGTGGGCCAGGATGGGCGTCTGGATGCAGGGCATCCACGGCATCGAGCACGTCGTGCTGACGGCTTCCGTGGCTCTGGGCGCGAGCCGGGCCATCGGCCTGTCCACCTGGTTCGGTGCCATCGAACCAGGCCCGGCACTGGTGACGTACCGGGTGTGGTGGCACTTTGTGGCCAACGCGGTGGGCACGGTCGTCCTCGGCATCGCCGTCTATCATCTCTGGAAGGAGAAGCGGGCGGTCAAGGAGAGTTTCGGTCTCCTGAGGAACGTGGAAACCGCGGCTGCCCCGGCCGGCTCCGAGGAGGGTTCCGCGAGCGCACTCGAACCTCTGGGGCGCCGCTGACGGGCGGTGGCTCCCGGGCCCGGTCATCCCGCGGAGCGTGTGGCCGGGCCTGTTCGAAGCCGAGCTTTCGCAGTGCGATCCGCCCCGGTCAGGGTAGCCGCGTCCTCGATGGGGCTCCGCCCCCTGGAGTCGAGTGCGTACTTCGGGAACCCTTGCACCGGCGGTGGTGGCCCCTGTGGAGTGCGACGAGCATGACGGGGAACCGATAGGGCGCCCGTGTTGATGAGTTGAGACTTCGGATGTCTCCTCAACGCACGGGCGCCTCGTGCGCTGCGCCTCCGGCGCCGTCACCTCGTCGGTGGCCACTGCGAATTGCTCACTCATGGGCGCGATCCGGGTCCTGGCCCGTGAACGCCGCGGCCCTGGTGGTTCGAGCACTTCAGCGATTTTATGCTGCACATTCTCGGCGTCGTCGCGAGAGCCGTGCACAAGCACCACGAAGCCGTGCTCGATGAGCGTGGGCAGGGGGGTCGTGGACGGACGGCGGGACCACGAGAACCGCCGGCCGACGCGTACGACGTCGGGCGGAGCGCCGACGTGGCTGTGTCGAACAGCGGCGGAGACAGGCCACCGCACCGTGACGTTCCGGTGCCGACAAGAGCTCCGGCCCCCAACTTCGCTCAGAAATCCAGACTTGAGGAACCACCTCATCACGGCCACGACGATGCGGTGGTGATCGGAGCCGGGAGCGCGTGGACGCGTCCCGGTTCTGCCGGGCCGCTCTCGAACACCCGCGAACGGCCCCCGGCTCCACCAGCAGGTGAAGCCGGTGAAACCCGTTCGGGGCCGGAGATTTATTCCGCATCGCGCTGAACACCGCCATCGGAAGCGGTACTGTAAACGCGATTTTCGGCCATCTTCTCTCGACATCCATCTCAAACCGCAATTTTGAAGATGCGGAAGGTTTCGAACAGTTAAACGATATCCGTCGGCCATACTCGGCCGCCCCGGCGCAGGCCCGGTTCGTAACGTTCGGGAAGGTGTACCGCCACATGAGGGAGCCGCCGCGCGACCGGTGCAGAACGAGCAGGCGCCCCAAAGCGAAGCCGTCGACCTGCAAGGTAACTCGCTGTGATGAACGCGTCGGTGGGTCGAGGTGCGCTGCGACCGCTCACCGGAACAAACCCGATCGGGATTCCGAAATTCCCGACAGGCAATTGGTGATTTCATGCACATCCGAATGCATTATTAGCATCCAAAGCCGGGGGATATGGATGGCCGCAGAGGCAGCGATCGAGCGCAGCATAAGAGCCATGTGGAATCACCACGCCGACCCGCTCTCCCTGGGACAACTGGCGGACACTGCCTTTTACAGCAAGTTCCACTATTCACGGATGTTCAACGAGGTGACCGGGACGTCGCCGGGCCGGTTCCTCGCCGCGATCAGACTGTTCATGGCCAAGCGGCACCTGCTGGAGACCGCGGCCAGCGTCTCGGACATCACCCACCGGGTGGGCTACAACAGCCTGGGCACATTCACCAGCCGCTTCACCCGCAGCGTCGGCCTCGCGCCGACCAGATACCGGTTCCTGGCTCGCGGCGGCATGCCACCGCTCGCCCTGCCGACCGCCCAGACCCGTCACGGGTTGTCCACTGTGGCCGGACGACTGCACTTCCCGGCAGACGTCGGCCCGGTCCGGGTCTATGTGGGCGCGTTCAGCACCCCGATCATGGAGGGACTCCCGCGCTCCTGTGACATTCTGGACGAGTGCCGCCTGTACCGCCTGAACGTCCCCGACGGGCTGTGGTTCATCCGGGCGGCCGCCGTGATGCTGCACGACGGCGCGCCTGGCCCGCAGGTCCGCCTGCCGAGGCTGATCGGCTCTGGGTGGGCGGTCCGCGCCCGCGGAGGACGCATGTACAACGCCGATGTGCAATTGCGGGCGGCCACCCAGCTCGACCTGCCGATCCTGCTGGCTCTGCCGGAACTGGACGGCCCGTACCACCGGCCGCTGCACGCCGCCCCGTCCGGCGAGGCCGGGGTCGCCGACAGCGGGTTCGGTCGGGCTCCCTGCGCGGGCGACTGGCAGGCGGATCCGTGGGGTCGGGCCGGAGCGCACCGGCTGCCGGCCGTGCAGGAGGGCTCACCGTAGGCGGAACCTGCGCCCGGCCCCTGGGAAACGGGCACAACGGACGCGAGCCGGCCGGGCGGCCCGGGGCCCGGCCGAGCGGTCCGGCGAGGAAGCGGTGGCCTCGCCGGACCGGTTGTCGCCGCACGGACCCCGCCGGACGCGTAGCCGGCTCCCGGTGGGGGCTGGCCGCAGCGGCCACCGCCGTACCGGGCGCTCGTCCTGCCGGAGCTACGACCGGAGGATCACCTGCTGGAGTTCGGCTGTGCACATCATGTAGCCGTCCGAGGTCGGCAGCTGCTCCAGGTAGTGGCCGAGGCCCGCCCCCAGCGCGAACACCCTCACCGGGGTGCCCGCGGCGCGCGCGGACCCCACCACTGAGTCTCCCCTCGTAGCGTGGAGTCCGTGACTGCAGGGGAAGTTGAGAGTCATGGCGGAGAAGCGTCGGGTATTCGCGGCTGAGTTTCGTGAGGGGGCTGTACGGATCGTGATGGAGACCGGGAAGCCGGTCCCCGAGGTCGCGCAGGACTTGGGGATCAACGAGACGACGCTGGCGAGCTGGGTCTCGCGGGCCAAGCGGGCCGGCAGCGGCCGGGGCGAGAGCGAGGCCGAGGAGCTCGCCCGGCTGCGGGCCGAGAACACGCAGCTGAGGAAGGACAACAAGGAGCTCGGCATGGAGCGTGATGTCCTCAAACGCTGCATGGTCCTGTGGGTGAAGTAGCTGCCGCGGACCCGGCTGTCGTGGCCGGGGTGATCAGCGACCAGAGGACCGGGCACAACATTCCGCATACCGTTTCCTGCCGTGCGCTGGGCGTGAGCGAGTCGTGGTTCTACAAATGGCGGAGCCGTAGGCCCACCGGGCGTGAGCTGCGACGACAGCAGTTGTCCGAGGAAATCAAGGAGATCTTCAAGGAGTCTGGCGGCACCTGTCCATGGGGCGCGTGGGATTGTGCTTCGACAATGCGGTGAGCGAGGCGTTCAACAGCGTCCTCAAGGTCGAGTACGTCCACCGACGCACCTTCGCCACCCGGGCCGACGCCCGGATCAGGATCGCCACCTGGATCACCGATTTCTACAACACTCGTCGGCTACACAGCGTGTGCGGCTTCAAGAGTCCGATCGACTACGAACGCGAGTACTGGGCCGGCCTCACCGTGGGGCTGGCTGCATAGGAAGGACTCCACAGTTCGAGGGGGATTGACAGGCTCTGCGGGCGCACTGCGTAGGCTTGCGAGGTCGTCGCGGTGGAAACGGGACCTGCGCATGCAGCCCCTCGGCATCGCCTGATGATGAGTCAGGAAAGTCAGCAAGTGGTCAGAATGAGTCCTGAAATACCTAGGGACAGCTGCCTGAACCTGCGACTCGTTGTAGGGTGTGGAAACAGCCCTTGACCTGCAAGAACGCAGGCAGGGAGCCTATGCCCAGGAGTACCTCAATGATACGAACGATATTCAAGTCCAAGATCCACCGTGCCACTGTCACCCAGGCCGACCTGCACTATGTCGGCTCCGTGACGGTCGATGCCGACCTGATGGATGCCGCGGATCTGCTGCCCGGCGAGCTCGTGCACATCGTGGACATCGACAACGGCGCACGCCTCGAGACGTACGTCATCGAGGGGGAGCGTGGGTCCGGCGTCATCGGCATCAACGGCGCCGCCGCCCACCTGGTCCACCCTGGTGACCTGGTCATCCTCATCAGCTACGCCCAGGTCGACGACGCCGAGGCGCGGACCTTGGTGCCGAGTGTCGTGCACGTCGACGCCGGGAACCGCATCGTGGCTCTGGGGACCGACGCGTCGGCACCCGTGCCCGGTACCCGCACCGAGCGCAGCCCGCAGGCCGTGCCCGCGGCGGGCTGATCCACCGGCGCACTCTGCACGAGAAAGGTCCGGACCGCATCCCGGGCCGTTCCGCGGCCGGTCGGGACACACCCACCACAGGTGTCACGGTGCGTACGCATGGACTCGGCAGGCGCGGGCAGCCGCACGGGGAGACGGTGGAGGGGAGATCCGCCCCTCCCGTTCGTCGCAGTTGGAGGACCGAGATGACGCATCCGAATCCCGACCCCGTACCGCCCGCGCCGACGCCCCCGCCTGTGCCGGGGCCGCCGACACCGGTGCCCGCCCCGCCGCCCGTACCGCCGGGCCCCGTACCGCCGGGCCCCGCGCCCGATCCGATTCCGCAGCCGCCGAGCCCGAACCCGGAGCCCGTGCCCGAACCGGAGCCCTCGCCCCAGCCGGCGGGGTGAGCCGGAGCGGTCATGACATCGAGCGGAGGCCGGTCAGCGCGTCCGCGTGGCGCAGTCCGCTCTCCTCCGCCACCGAGTCCAGCGACTGCGCGTCGCGTACCGGGGCGAAGCGCATGA
The DNA here is from genome assembly GCF_002910915.1 of Streptomyces sp. SM10. GTDB lineage: Bacteria > Actinomycetota > Actinomycetes > Streptomycetales > Streptomycetaceae > Streptomyces. Next base: position 101,226 of record NZ_NEUF01000121.1, read on the forward strand.
CGCCGGTCTTACCGGCGAAGCCGTACACGGCCGGCCGGGGCAGACTGTTGTAGGCCCACGGGGTCGAGAAGTAGTACGCCCCGGTGTCGTACAGGGTCACGTAGTCGCCCTCCCGCAGTTCGGGCAGTTCCCGGGCGTGGGCCACGACGTCCCCGGCGAAGCAGCAGGGCCCGGCGATGTCCTGGACCATCGGCGGCCCGGTCCGGGGGCGGCCCTCCGTGTCGAACGCGCCGACCCGGAGCGGCCAGGCGTCGGGCATGAACACGGTGCGGGTGGCGATCTGCGCCCCCGCGTGGGTCAGCGCGATACGGCGTCCGCCCGCCTCTTTCGTGTATTCGACACGGGCTGCGATGAAGCCGTTCTTGGCGAGCAGGGACCTGCCGAATTCGGTGACCAGGTCGTACCGCCCGTCGAAGATTCCGGGAGCCGCCCTGCGCAGCGCGGCCACGTACTCCGCGAAGGCGGGGCGGGCCTCGTCGTCGGTGAAGTTGACCGGCAGTCCGCCCCCGATGTCGATCCCGGTGACCCGGCGCGTGCCCACCCGCTCGTTGATCTCTTCGGCGAGCCGGTACGTCTCGGCGATGCCCGCGGCGATGAGCTCCAGCGGACAGCCCTGGGAGCCGACGTGGGCGTGCAGCCGGGTCAGCCAGGAACGCCGGGCGAACGCCTCGACGACCTGCTCACGGGCGCCGGGGTCATGCAGGGCCACCCCGAACTTCGAGGTGGCCGTCGCCGTGCTCATGGCCCCGATGGAACCGCCTCCCACCTGCGGATTCACCCGCAGTCCGAGGACGGACCGCGAGCCGGGGGAGTGGAGCTCCTCGATACGGCGGAGCTCCCCGAGACTGTCCGCGTTCACGGAGACACCGAGCGCCAGCGCCAGCCGCAGCTCGTCGCGGGTCTTGGCCGGGGAGTCCAGGACGATCCGTGCCGGGGGGAAACCGGCCTCGACCGCGAGCCTCAGCTCGCCCGGACTGGCGACCTCGCACCCCATGCCGCTGTCGGCGAGCAGTCGTAGCACCGGGATCAGCGAGGCGGCCTTCGCGGCGAAGGTGTGCAGCACCCGTACGTGCGGCGCGGCGGCGAACGCGTCCCGCAGTGCGTCGACGGAGTCGCGGATCCCGTCGGCGTCCAGGAAGCCCGCGAGGGGGCGCTGCTCGCCGAGCAGCCCCTCCGCCACCGCGAGGTGGAGGGCCTCGGCGAATCGGGCGGAGCGCGGGGCGAGGGCGGAGCCCTCGATGGCCGCGGAATCCGGCGGTGACGTACGGCGGGTGTCGTTGATGGGAGCCTCGCAGTTCGGCGCCTTCAGGCGATGAGCGGGACCACGGCCTCCGGGGTCAGCATCCGGAAGGTGAACGCCTGGTGGAAGTAGAGCCGGATGCTCGTCGCGTCGTGGTCCAGATAGCCGATGGACAGGTCCTGGCCCAGGCAGAGCTCGAAGTCGCCGCCGCGGGTGGACAGCAGGACCCCGCCGGTCACGGCGGGCGCCCACAGGATGGGTTCGTCGAGCTGTCGGGCCAGGTGGGTGGCGACCGGATAGCCGTGGTCGGAGGTCTCGGTCGCCTCGGTGAACGCGTCGGCGCCGAGCAGCAGGCGGTACGGTCCGTCGACCCCCGCGAGCCGCAGCCGCGTCAGGGCCTGGCTCACCGCGGCCGGATAGTCCCGTGCGTCGGCGGGCAGGGGCAGCGGAGCGTGCGAGGAGCCGTCCCTCAGCCCGGTGATCCCGGCCGCCGCGTAGCCGTCGATGACGGCCATGTCCTCGGCGAACGCACAGGTGCGGGCCGCGTCCTTGACCGGCTGCCAGTCGCTGTCCTCGGAGCCGCGTTCCACGTCGTCGACGGCCGCCCTGCTCACCGTGAACGGCACCCGCCACTCGATGACCGGCGTCGCGGTGCGGGCGCGGGCGATCACATCCGGGGTGGGCGGGTCGATGTCCCGCAGATGCCCGTCGCCGATCGCGGACAGTCCCGGTCCCTGGGGGGCGCTGACGTCGACGACGCGGCGGCCCGCCACGTGACGGCTGAAGGTGCGCCTGGCCTCCTCCTCGATCTGCTCCCAGGCGGATTCGGTGACGGGGGCGAGCTCGCGGTGCAGATTGTTCATCACGGGGCGCTTTCTTGCAGGCTGCCGATGCGCAGCGAACCGTCGCGGACCGCCGCCGGGCCGCAGGCCCCGGCCTCGGAGGGCTGAGGCTCCGGGACGGCCTTGGCCGCGGTGGGGGAGGGCGGCGGTGGGGGGTCGTCGAGGAAGTCCGCGGTCGGAGCGTGGAAGAGCGTGCCGGTGACCGCCGTGGAGAAGTCGAGAATGCGGTCATGGACGCCTGGCGGGCTGCCCAGGAACATGTTCCGGAGCATCTGCTCGGTGACCCCGGGGTCGGCCGCGTATCCGATGAAGTACGTCCCGAAGTCGCCCTGTTCGAAGCTGCCGAACGGCATGTTGGCGCGCAGGATGTCGCGTTCGGTGCCGTCGTCCTCGGTGATGGTGTTCAGAGCGACATGCGAATCCGCCGGCTTGACGTCGTCTGGGAGCTCCATGTCGCTGAACTTCGTTCGGCCGATGATCCGTTCCTGCTGCTCGGTGCTCAGCTCGTTCCATCCGGCCAGGTCGTGGAGGTACTTCTGCACGACGACGTAACTGCCGCCCTCGAAGGCGGGGTCCTCCCGGCCGATCAGGGCCGCGGTCCTCGCCTCCTCGCCCACCGGGTTCTCCGTACCGTCGACGAAGCCGAGCAGGTCCCGGTGGTCGAAGTAACGGAAGCCGTGGACCTCGTCGACGACCTTCACCGCGCCGCCGAGCCGTCCCAGCAACTGGGAGGCCCACTCGTAGCAGACGTCCATCTGCTCGGCGCGGACATGGAACAGCAGGTCGCCCGGTGTGGCCGGAGCCCGGTGGACGTGGCCCCGCAGCTCCTGGAACGGGTGGAGCCGGGCCGGCCTGGGACCTGCGAACAGCCGGTCCCAGGCGTCCGAGCCGAAGCCCGTGACGCATGCGAGCCCGGCGCTCGGCACCCGGAAGCCGATCGAGCGCGCGAACGCCGCGAGATCGGGCAGCACGTCCCGTACGGCCGGCTCACCGCCCGGTTCGATCGTCGCGACCAGCACCACCGCGGCGCTGGTCAGCGGTGCTACGACGGGCTGGACCACAACGGGATCCGGTACGGCCTCGGACATGCGCGCACTCCGTGGGTGGTGGACGTGGCTCCCTGCCACTTATCCACACCACGCGCCCGGCCGCACCCCGGACCGGCCCGGCCGGGCGACGGGCCGGGCCCGTCAGGTCATCCTCGGGTCAGCTCCCGACCTCGGTCCTGTCGCCGCCCCAGAGGGTGTGGAAGGTGCCGTCGCGGTCGGTGCGCTTGTAGGTGTGTGCGCCGAAGTAGTCGCGCTGTCCCTGGGTGAGGGCGGCGGGGAGGCGTTCGGCGCGCAGGGAGTCGTAGTAGGCGAGGGTGGCGGCGAAGGCGGGGGTGGGGACTCCCTGGGCGACGGCGGTGGCGATGACCGCGCGCCAGTCGTCCTGGGCAGCGGCGATCTCCTCGGCGAAGCTCTTGTCGGCCAGCAGGCTCGGCAGCTGGGGCTGTGCCTCGTAGGCGCTGGTGATCCTGTCGAGGAACGCGGCCCGGATGATGCATCCGCCGCGCCAGATCGAGGCGATCCTGCCGAGGTCGATGTCCCAGTCGTACTCCTCGCTGCCGGCCGTGATCTCGTGGAAGCCCTGGGTGTAGGAGACGATCTTGGAGGCGTAGAGGGCCTGTTCGACCTGGTCGGCGAAGGCCGCCGCCTCGTCCGTGCCGAGTGCGCGGGCGGTCGGTCCGGCGAGGTGGCGTGAGGCCTTGCGGAGGTCGGCGTGGCCGGAGACGGAGCGGGCGAAGACGGCCTCGGCGATACCGGAGACGGGAACGCCCAGATCGAGCGCGATCTGCACGGTCCAGCGGCCGGTGCCCTTCTGCTCCGCCTGGTCGAGCACGACGTCCACGAAAGGCTTGCCGGTCGCCGCGTCGACCTGGGAGAGCACCTCCGCGGTGATCTCGATGAGGTAGGAGTCCAGGCGCCCCGTGTTCCAGGTGCGGAAGACGTCCGCGATCTGCGCGGCGGAGTACCCGGCCACGTCGCGGAGCAGCTGGTACGCCTCGGCGATGAGCTGCATGTCCGCGTACTCGACTCCGTTGTGCACCATCTTCACGAAGTGCCCGGCACCGTCCGGGCCGATGTGGGTGACGCACGGGGCGCCGTCCTTGGCCTTCGCGGAGATCTTCTCCAGCATCGGCCCGAGCGAGCTGTAGGACTCCGTGCTGCCGCCCGGCATGATGCTCGGTCCGTTCAGCGCGCCTTCCTCGCCGCCGGAGACGCCGGTGCCGACGAAGTGGATGCCCTGCTCGCGCAGCTCGTGCTCGCGGCGCCGCGTGTCCGCGAAGTGCGCGTTGCCGCCGTCGATGATCATGTCGCCGGACTCCAGGAGCGGAGCGAACTCCGCGATCACCGCGTCCGTGGCGTCCCCGGCCTTGACCATGACGACCAGGCGCCGGGGCCTCTCCAGGGCCGCCACGAAGTCCTCGGCGCTCTCGGTCGCGATGAAGTCACCTTCGTCGCCGAACTCTTCGACGAGCTCGTGGGTACGGGCGGCCGTCCGGTTGTGCAGGGCGACGGTGTATCCGTTGCGTGCGAAGTTCCGGGCAAGGTTGCGGCCCATGACGGCGAGCCCTGTGACACCGATCTGCGCTGTGCTGCTCATTGTGACCCTGCCTGCTTCCGGTTTCGTCGTGTGCGGGAGTCCGGCCGACCGCCCTGCTGGAGAACGGGCTCCCGAGCCTACGGTGCGGGGCCGGTCGTGTGCCGGGAGCCTTCCAGGGTGTCGCCGAACTTCCCTGCGGTGGCGTCGGCGGTGGGCGGGCACCGTCGCCGGCCTCGCCCACCTCGGCCTCGCCGCTCCCGCCGGCGGTTCCCGTCTTCCGCGCGGACCGGCACCTGCCGGTACGCGACTACCAGGAGTGAACGCCGACGGCCAACCCGCAGCACCGGCTGGAGGCCCGGGACGCTCCACCGGTTCTGCTGTCCAACGCGCTCCCCGACCCCGCCCCCGGTCATCCGTGGGCGGTCTCGGTGGCCCGGCAGTTCGGCCGCAGCGGAGTGCTCGTCACCTACGAGGGCCAGGGCCACGGCAGCGTCGCCCAGGGCCCCCTGCATGGAGCGGGCCGTCGACGGATACCTGACCGATCTGGACGTGCCGGCCCGTGGCACCAGGTGTCCCGCCCTCCCGTCGTGAGCGCACCCCGGCACGGCCGGGGCCGGTACGAGGGCGCGCACGGTGACCGGGGCCGGGGACGCAGGGCAGGGGGCCCCGGTCACCCCGTCCGCTCCGCCGCGGCGGGCTCGCCGTTGACGGTGTCGACGAGGAAGCCACCGGACTGGTGGTGCCAGAGCTTGGCGTAGGCGCCCTCGGTGAGCAGCAGTTCGTGGTGCGTGCCCTGTTCGACGATGCTGCCGTGGTCGAGCACGATCAGGTGGTCCATCGCCGCGACCGTGCTCAGGCGGTGCGCGACGACCAGCGCGGTCCTGCCCTCCATCAGCTGCCACAGGGCCTGCTGGACGAGGGTCTCGCTCTCGGAGTCCAGCGCGCTGGTCGCCTCGTCCAGCAACAGGATCGGTGCGTCGCGCAGGATCGCCCGGGCGAGGGCGACCCGCTGGCGCTGCCCGCCGGAGAGCTTGACGCCGCGCTCCCCGACCATCGTGTCGAATCCCGCCGGAAGCTGGTCGGCGAACTCCGTGACGTGGGCCGCGTCGGCTGCGGCGCGGATCTCCGCGTCGGTGGCGTCCGGACGGGCGAAGAGGATGTTCTCACGCAGCGTGCGGTGGAACATCGCCGGTTCCTGCGGGACGTACGCGATCAGGCTCCGCAGGTCGGACTGGCGGAGCCGGCTGATGTCCTGACCCCCGATCATGATGCGGCCCGACCGGACGTCGGCCATCCGCAGCAGCAGCCGGGTCAGGGTGGTCTTGCCGCCTCCGGACCGACCGACGAGGCCGATCCTCGCGCCGCTCGGTACGTCCAGGTCGAGTCCCCGGAAGATCGGGTCGCCGCCGTCGTGGGCGAAGGTGACGCGCTCGAAGCGTACGTCCGCGGAGTGCTGGGCCAGCGGCTCGGGTGCCGCGGGGTCGAGCACGGTGGGCGGGACCAGGAGCAGCTCGGTGAACTGGGCCGCCTCGGTCATCGAGCTCTCCAGGCGACGGTAGATCTGGTTGAACTCGAACATGATGCGGGTCGAGCCGGTGTAGTACGTGAACGCGACCACGATCGCCTCCACGCTGCCGACGCCCGCACCGATCCCGATGGCGAGGAGCAGACCGAGACCGTTGGTCAGCACGGACATCGGTGCGACCAGGGTGTCGATGCGGAGGTTGCCGTAGTCCCACGAGCGCAGCGTGAGCCTCCGGGACTCCGCGACCCGCGACCGGTGTTCGGCGGCCTCGCGTTCCTCGGCGGCGAACGCGCGCACGGTGTCCATGTTCGTCAGCGCGTCCGAGACGTGGCCCGACACCCTGGCGATCGCCTCCTCACGGCTGTTGACCAGCTTCTGCCGACGCCGGATGAGCGGTGCCGCGCACAGCGCCGTCACCGTGATCATCGTCAGGAGGCCGGCCACCAGCAGGGGGTCGTAACTCCAGAGGATCACCGTGCCGAACAGCAACGGCGCCAGGCTCCCCACGACGTTGAACGTGAGGGTGTCGATGAACTCCTCGAACCGTGTCGCGAAGCTCAGCACCCGCTTGGTCAGGGACCCGGCGAAGTTGTCCTGGAAGAACGCGGCGTCCTTGGCGAACAGTTCGTCCATGCCGACGGAGTAGAGATGCTCGATCCCCCGGGCGTCGACGCGGTTGAGGCAGTGCACGCCCAGGCGCCACATCGTCTCCGCCAGGAGCAGCGCTCCGGCGAACACACCGACGTAGGGGAGCGCCTCGCGGATGCCCAAGGTCCCGTCCTCGGCGATGCGGCCGACGAGCTTGGCGACGACCAGCGGGGCGACGTACGTGATCCCGATGTTGCCCAGTGCCGGGAGCAGGAGCGCCGGAACGGACAGTCTGCGCTGGCGGTTGATCTCCCGCAGGTAGTGACGGAGTGCGAGTCGGACCGGGCCCTTGCCCGGCCCGGTTCCTTGAGGCTGCTGCGATCCCATGCCGACCTCATGTCGTTTCGTGGGCAGTTGCACCGCCCTGCGCCTTCGTGGCAGGTCTCCGCCTCGCGAGGCGCAGCACCGACCCGTGCAAGAGCGCCGGTGCGCCTCCGTGGCAGGGGGTCCGGGTGACAGGAGTCTTCCGTGACCGTCAGGTCGGCGTCCAAGCGTTTTCAGGGGCGCGGGCAGCACGGCGGCGCGTTTCGGCCGGTCCGCCCGCGCCCGCCCGTACCACGGGCGCGACAGGTGTTCACCGGCGTGGGGGCTGACGTCTTCTCTGCGCGGGGAAGTGCCCTCCGCGAGTGTGCCCTCGGCCGTCGAGGTGGCGGTGCGGGGGCAGCCGCAACGGTGGTCGGACGCACTCCACCCTGGGCGACAGCCCCCAGGGGCAGCTCCACGCGTCTCCGCCGAGTCGCGCGGCCCGCTCTCCCGCCGGCGCCGGAAGTACGTCCGGAAACTGCCTGCGCCGGCGCCGAGCCCCACCCCGTGCGGTGCGTCCCGGACCATCGGAGCGTGCACCGCGAAGAGGGTGCCGGTCAGGGACGCCGGTACGGCCGGGCGTGTCAGGGGGTATCCGCCGGCAGCACATCGTACGCGGGTCCGCCCTCGTACGCATGTGCACGAGGGCGGGCATCGCCGAGGGAGGGGCCGCCGTGGACGGGCGATCCGGGGAGCGGCGCCTTCAGAGGGCCGGTGACTGCCCGAACAGATCCTGTTCCTCGGGAATCAGGTGCATCGCCGCTTCCTCCGCGGACGCCGCCGCGCCGTCGATGCCGACGTCCTGGGCGGTGAGGGTGGAGGCCACGTGCCCGTCGCCCTCCTGGGTGAGCCTGCCCGCGCGGTCGGTGCCCACCTCCGTGTCGTAGAGCTCTCCGTCGCCCTCCGCGAGATCACCCAGGCCGTCGTCGGCAGGGTCGCCCTTCTCGGGGTTCTCCCTGGTCAGGCGGCTTTCGAGGGATTCGCCCGTGTGCTGTTCCGTGGCGGTGGTGCCCTTGTCGTCGACGGCCCAGGGCCGGTCCGGCGGGGAGTAGCCCTCGTCCAGGACGTCGGTGAGCCCGGACGCGTCCAGCGTGTCCTCCAGGTCCAGCAGGTCATCGGGGTCGGAGGCCTCCGGCTCCTGCGGCTGGTAGACGTCGTCCCCCCGGTCGCTGTCGGTCATGGCGTGCCCCTTCCTCCGGGTCCCCTCTACGCCCAATTCCACTCCGGTCGGACGCGAGACGCAACGGAAGCAGCTCCCCGCCTCGACTGACGCCCTTTTAGATGACAATGAAAACGATTGTCGATAGCGTGTGGGTCCTCGGGTCCGGAGGTCCCCTCGCAGGGGTGACCTCTGTCTGCCCGGAATCCCAACCGAACTGTGAGAAGAGGGAGTTCGTGGCTCATCTGTTGGTGGTCGAGAGCTGGGTCGGATCGATGAGCAGGCTCCTGCCGCGGGCCATGGAGGAGGCAGGGCACCACTTCACCTTCCTCACCCGCGATCTGCACCACTACCTGCGGTCGGCGCCGGAAGGCGTGGACCATCCCCTGCTCACCGCACGTAATGTCGTCACCGGGCCCACCAACGAGGTGGACGTGCTGCTCCCGCAGGTGGAGCGGCTGCACCGGGCCCTGCGCTTCGACGGGGTGGTCACGTCCTGTGACTACTATCTGCCGACCGCGGCACGGATCGCGGGCCGGCTGAGCCTGCCCGGCCCCTCCGCCGCATCGATGGAGGACGCCTGCCGCAAGGACTCCACCCGCCGCGTTCTCGCCGCCGCGGGTGTCCCCGGCCCCCGGTACGCGGTGTGCGCGGACCTGGCGGAGGCCGAGACGGCCGCCCGCGACCTCGGCTACCCCCTGGTGGTCAAGCCGGTCGACCTCTGCGGTGGCATGCTCGTACGCCGCGTCGACGACGCGCATCAGCTGAGGGAGGCGTGCGGGGCGCTGGCCGGCTTCCCCCGCAATGCCAGGGGGCAGCGGCGCGCGCCCCACATCCTGCTCGAGGAGTTTCTCCGCGGCCCCGAGGTGAGCGTGGAGACCGTGACGTGCCGGGGTGTCGCACACGTCGTCGGTGTGACGGACAAGAGCGTCGGACGGGCTCCTGCCTTCGTCGAGACCGGCCACATGTTCCCCGCTGCCCTGGCGCCGGACGACCTCGACGCCGCGACCGGCTCCGCCCTGCGCGCCGGGGAGGCCCTGGGGCTCGACGACGTCGTGGCGCACACCGAGATCAAGCTGACGGCCGACGGCCCCCGCGTCGTTGAGGTCAACCCCCGCCCCGCGGGCAACCGCATCACCGAACTGGTACGCCACGTCACCGGTGTCGACCTCGCCGCCGCCTGCGTCGACGTCGCGCTGGGCCGGGAGCCCGACCTCCGGCACCGTGACACCGGGCTGCGCAGCGCGGCCATCGGGTTCCTCGTCCCCGACGCCGCGGGCACACTCGCGTCGGTGGAGGGGGCCGACGGTGTGCGGGAGGCCGACGGCGTCCTGGAGGTGCAACTCGCCGAGGCCGGCCGCCCGGTCGGGGCGGCGGACAGCAACAACGACTACCTCGGGCACATCATGGCCGGGGACGCCACCGGGCTCGGCGCCAGGAACCGCGTCGAGTCGCTGCTCGCCGGCGTACGGCCTCTGCTGGTGCGCTCGTGACGACCGCCTCGCGCACCCTCGCGCCGTTCGACGCCCTCCTCATGCAGGCCCTGTGCGGTGAACTCGGCCCGGATCCCCGGACCCGCCGCATCGCCGTGGCCTTCACCACGTCCCAGGCCGTACGCCACGACGGGCGGAACGGCGGATACCGCAACGAGGTCCTCAGCCTCCGCCTCGACCGTGCCGTCGGCTCCTGCGCGGTCGAACCGGGCGCGCTCCCCGACAGCACCGTCGAGGAGTGCGCGGGGGCGGACGTGGCCACCCTCCTCACCCACCCGCTGCTGCCGGTCCGTGTGGCGGCGCTGGACGCCTACCTGATGGACGTCCTCCCGCACTCCCCGGCCCACGGGGCGCAGCCCGTGGCACTCCCCGCCGGAAGCTCGCTCGAGCGCTCCCAGGTGCGGGCCGCCGCCGTCGTCGACCTGCTCGACCTGGTCCCCGGAAGCACTGTCCTCGTCGTCGGTGTCGTCAACTCCCTTCTCGCCGAGCTGCGTTCGCGTGGCCTCGGCGCCATCCCCTGCGACCTGAAGGGCGGCACGACCGAGTGGGGAGAGCGCATCGCCACGGACGCGCTCGGGCGGCTGGGCCGCTGCGACGCGGTGCTGGCCTCCGGCATGACGCTCGGCAACGGAAGCTTCGACGCGCTGCGCCGGGGCGCCCGTCAGCACGGCAAACCGCTGGTCATGTTCGCCCAGACCGGAAGCGCGGTCCTGCCCCGCCTCCTCGGTGCAGGAGTGACCGCGGTGTGCGCGGAGCCGTATCCGTTCTTCTGGCTGGACGGCGGCCCCGGCACCATCCACCGCTACCGCGCCGACGGAGGCACCTCATGACCACCGCGTCCCTGCCCGCCCTGGCCCCCAACCGGGAGCTCCTCGCCCTTCTCGGCCGCACCCCGCTGGCCAGGATCACCACCCGGCTTCCCCTGCCCCACCCCGGCTTCTGGGCCAAGCTCGAGGGGCACGCCGTCGGCGGAATGAAGGCCCGGGCCGCCGTCTCCATGCTGCTGGGCGCCGAGGAGCGCGGCGAACTGCTCCCCGGCGCACCGGTCGTGGAGTCGACCTCCGGCACGCTCGGGATAGGGCTCGCCTTCGCGGGACAGGCACTCGGACACCCCGTCGTGCTGGTCGGGGACAGCGAACTGGAACCCTCGATGCGGCAGTTGCTCCGCTCGTACGGGGCCTGGCTCGAGCTCGTGGACCGCCCCACCGGGCGTGGCGGGTGGCAGGGCGCCCGGCTGGAGCGGCTGCACGACCTCCTGGCCCGCATGCCCGGCGCCTACTGGCCCGACCAGTACAACAACCCCGACAACACCGGCGGTTACGCCGCACTCGCGGCCGAACTCGCCACCCGGCTCGACCACCTGGACATCCTCGTCTGCAGCGTCGGCACCGGCGGACACAGTGCGGGGATCGCTGGCCCCCTGCGCAGGCACTGGCCCGCCCTGCGCGTCATCGCCGTCGACTCCACCGGATCCACCATCTTCGGCCGGCCGGCCGCACCCCGGGTGATGCGCGGGCTCGGCAGCAGCATCCACCCGCGCAACGTGGCCTACGACGCCTTCGACGAGGTCCACTGGATCGGTCCCGCAGAGGCCGCCGACGCCTGCCGCCGGCTGGCCCGGGGCAATTTCGTCAGCGGTGGCTGGAGCACCGGCGCCGTCGCGCGCGTCGCCGCCTGGGCGGCCCGCACCCACCCCGGTGCGGCCGTGGCCACCGTCTTCCCCGACGGACCCCACCGCTACCTCGGCACCGTCTACGACGACGACTTCATGACCGCCCACCACCTGGAGCCGGGCCTCGCGGCCGAGGGCCCCGTCGACGTCCCGCACCCTCGCGCCCCGCAGACCGGGGGATGGACCAGGTGCACCACCGTCACCGACCCGCTGGCGGAACGCCCGGAGAGGCAGCCGTGAGACTCACCCAGCACACCGTGCGACTCGTCCTCGCCCAGCCGCTGCGCATCTCGCGCTCGACCATGACCGCCCGCGACGCCGTGCGCCTCACCGTCGAGCACGAAGGGCTCACCGGCCACGGAGAGGCCGTCACCAGTGTCTTCTACGGGCTCGACACGCCGACCCTGCAACGCCTGGCGGCCCTGGCCGGGGAGCGGCTCACCCGCTTCGCGGGACCCGAGACCGCGCTGTACGCCCTGCGCGTCGGCGAACTCACCGAGCCCGGAACCCCGGCCGCCGTGACCGCGGCCGTGGAGGCCGCACTCCTCGACCTGGTCGGCAAGCGCACCGCCACCCCCGTCCACCGGTTCCTCGGTTCCCCCGTGGCGCCGAGGGCCGCCACCGCCCGTACCGTCTCCCTCGTCTCCCCGGGCCGGGCGGCCGCCCAGGCCCGGGGGCTGGCCGAGGCCGGGTTCTCCGTCATCAAGATCAAGGCGGGCGACCGGGACCAGGACACCGACCTGGACCGGGTCCGCGCGGTCCGTGCGGCGGCACCTGCCGCCCGGCTCCTCCTCGACCCGAACGGCGCCTGGTCCCCGGGGCAGGCACGCACGCTGCTGCCCCTGTTCGCCGAACTCGGCGTCGAGGCCGTGGAACAGCCCCTGACCCCCGGCGACCCGGAGGCCCTCGCGCGGCTCGCCGCCCGGTCGCCCGTGCCCGTCATCGCGGACGAGGACGCGGTCAGCTACGAGGACGCGCGCCGGCTCGCCGGACGCGTCCACGGGATCAACGTCAAACTCGCCAAATGCGGCGGGGTCCACGCCGCTCTGCGCATCGCCGCCCTGATCGAGGGAAGCGGCACGGACCTGATGCTCGGCTGCCTGACCGCCAGCACCCTCGGCATCGCCCCCGCGGTCCACATCGCGGACCGCGCCCGCTGGACCGACCTCGACGGCCACCTCCTGCTCGCCCACGACCCCTGGACCGGGATCGGGGGCGGCGACGGAACCGTCGGGGCCAACGGCCTGCCGGGACTCGGCGTACGGCCCCGTACCGGAGGAGAAGGCGTCACAGGCGCCGGGACCGGAGCCCGAGCGTACGTCCGGAGCGCGGCCTCATGAGGACCTGGCACGAGATCCGCGGACACCCGCTCGCGATCCGCCTGCTGCTGGTCAACCAGCTCGGCGTCAACACGGGCTTCTACCTGCTCGTCCCCTATCTCGCCACCCACCTCGGCGACGACCTGGGCATGTCGGCGGCCGCCGTCGGTATCGTCCTCGGTGTACGCAACCTGAGCCAGCAGGGCCTGTTCCTCATAGGCGGATCCGCCGCCGACCGGCTCGGAGCCCGAGGCGTCATCATCGTCGGCTGCGCGATACGCACCGCCGGATTCGCCCTCTTCGCGTTCGGCGACGGTCTGCCCGTACTCCTCGCCGCCTCCGTCCTCAGCGGCGTGGCCGGAGCCCTGTTCAACCCCGCCGTCCGCACCTATCTCGCCCAGGAGGCGGGGGAGCGCCGGGCCGAGGCGTTCGCCCTCTTCAACGTCTTCGCGACCACCGGCGCCCTCATCGGCCCCCTCCTGGGCAGTGCGCTCCTGCTCGTCGACTTCCGGGCCTCCGCGCTCACCGCCGCCGGAATCTTCGCCCTGCTCACCGTCGCGCAGGCCCTGGTGCTCCCCGCACGTGAGGTGGCGCCGGCCACGGGCGGCGTCGCCGCCGACTGGCACGAAGCCGTCGGCAACCGCGCCTTCCTCGCCTTCGCCCTCGCCATGGTCGGCATGTTCACCCTGGAGAACCAGCTCTATCTGCTGCTGCCCGCCGGTGCCCGTCAGGCCACCGGATGGGACGGCGCCGCAGGACTCGTCTTCCTCGTGGGGACGGTCGCGGGCATCGCCTTCCAACTGCGCCTCACCCGCGCACTGAAAGGGCGGGGCAGCAGAGGGCGCTGGATCGCCACCGGACTCGTGCTGATGGGGCTGGCCTTCCTCCCGCCGATGCTCGTCGCGGGCACGGACGCACCGCCCGACGGCGTCCTGGACGCCACCCTGCGCGCCCTGCCCGTGCTGACCGGAGCCCTCCTGCTCCACCTGGGCGTCATGATCGCCCAGCCCTTCGTCATGGAGCTGATCCCCGCCTTCGGGAGGCCGGCGCTGACAGGCACGTACTTCGGGCTCTTCTACGCGGTCTCGGGCGTCGCGGCGGCCCTGGGTAACGCGGCGGTCGGCCGGGCCATGGACGCGGCCCGGCTCGGCGGGGGCGAAAGCCCGGCAGCGCTGCTGCCCTGGGCGTGCTGCCTGGCCGCCGGGCTCGCCTCGGCCGCGGCCGTGACCTGGCTGCACCGCAACGGCACCCTTCCCCGGACCCGGACCGCGGCAGTGGCGGTGGTGGCATGAAGCGCCGTACGGGAAACCTGCTCACCGACCACCCGGAGCTGTACGAGGCGAGGTTTCCCGACCCCCGGCGCCTGGCGGCACGGTGGGCGGAGGACCTCCTGCGGCGGTACGGCGCGGGACCGGACGTCCTGGACCTCGGCTCCGGCACCGGGCGCGACGCCGCCCGCCTCCACGCCGGCGGGCGGCGTGTCACAGCCGCCGACCTGTCCGGCGCCATGCTCGCCCACGCCCGGCGGCACCACCCGGGACCGGTCTACGTACAGGCCGATCTCAGCCGGTTCGATCTCGGCCGAGGCGTCTTCGACGCCGTGGTGTGCCTGGACAGTTCGCTGCTGTACTGCCACACGAACGACCAGCTCGACGGATTCCTGAGCTCCTGCCGCCGCACCCTGGCACCCGGCGGTCTGCTGGTCGCGGAGATGCGCAACGGCGCGTACTTCCTCGGCCGGGACGAACCTCCCACCGCGCCCGCCGTCGACCGCTTCACCTGGCGCGGCACCACGTACCGCTCGACCACGGTCCTGCACGTCGACCGCGCGGCCCAGCTCCTGCGGCGTACCCGCGGCTGGACCGCCGACGACGGGAGCCCGCCCGTCGAGGAGCACTCGGCCTGGCGGCTGCTCCTGCCCCAGGAGCTGCGCCACTTCCTCACCGTGCACGGCTTCGATGTCCTCGCCCTGTACGACGGCCCGGGGCCGCGCACCGAACCCGTCTGGCGGCCGGGTGCCGAACCCGGGTCCACCGCGGACGGCGACCGGCTGCACCTGATCGCCAGGAAACGCGTGCGCGAGCCCGCGGGCAAGTCCGTCAGCACCCATCCGGTGACCACCGCGTCCCCAGCAACAGGAGACCAGCCATGACCGCATCGCCCGACCGAGCCGCACACCTCCCCGCCCTGCGCAGGCGCCGCCTCCTCGCCGCGGCCGGGGGAGTGGCCGGCCTCGGCGCACTCGCCCTCGCCGGATGCTCCGGCGGCGGCATCGCCGGGACCGGAGCAGGCAAGGGCGACGGGACTCCCCGGCGCGGCGGACGGCTGCGCGCCGCATTCGCCGGAGGCGGCGCGAGCGAAACCCTCGACCCCCACCTCGGCAACCTCTTCGCCGACGCCGCCCGGAGCAAGGCCCTCTTCGACAAGCTCGCCGACTACGGCGCCGACCTGTCGGCGGTGCCACGCCTCGCCGAGGGCTGGGAGCCGAACGCCGCCCTCGACCGCTGGACCGTCACCCTGAGGCGGGCGGAGTTCCACGACGGGAAGCCGGTGACAGCCGCCGACGTCCTGTTCAGCTACCGCCGCATCGCCGACCCCGCCCAGGCGTACCGCGCCCGGGCGTCCCTTGAACCCATCGACCTGAAGGCCAGCCGGGCCAGGGGGGAGCGGACCGTCGAGTTCGTACTCAAGCGGCCCACGGCCGAATTCCCCAACGTGATAGCCGCGTTCGGCACCTCCATCGTCCAGGACGGCGCCACCGCGTTCGACCGCGATCCCATCGGCTCCGGTCCCTTCCGCCTCGTCTCCTTCGCCCCCGGCCGGTCCACGGTCCTGAGGCGCAACGACACCCACTGGGACGGCGCCCCGCACCTGGACGAGCTCGAATTCGTCGTCGCCAACGAGGAGTCCGCCCGGATCAACGCCCTCCTCGGCGGCCAGATCGAGTACGCCCACGAGCTCAACCCCGCCACCGGACGCGCCCACGAGAAGGGCGGAGCCATCGAGATCGTCCGGCTGCGCAACAGCGCCATGCAGGCCTTCGCCATGAAGAGCGACCGCCCGCCCTTCGACGACCCCCGCGTCCGCGAGGCGTTCTTCCTCATCGCCGACCGCCAGGAACTGGTCGACGGCGCCCTGTCCGGCGCCGGCGAGATCGGCAACGACCTCTTCGGCAAGGGATACGAGTACTACGCGGACGAACTCCCCCAGCGCGAGCAGGACATCGGCCGTGCCCGCCGCCTCCTCCGGCAGGCCGGCGCGGAAGACCTGCGGGTCACCCTCGACACCTCATCCGTCGCCGCCGGATTCACCGAGGCCGCCGGGATCTTCCGGGACCAGGCGGCACGCGCCGGAGTCACCGTCGACGTACGCATGGGCAGCAAGGACTCCTACTGGAAGGACATCCTCGACACCGGCACCCTGAGCTGCTACCGGTCCGGTGCCATGCCCATCGAGTCCCACATCTCCCAGCGGCTGCTCACCGACTCCACCACCAACGCCACCCGGTGGCGGGACAAGACCTTCGACGCGCTGTACCACCGGGCCCAGTCCACCAGGGACCGGACGGACCGGGCTGCCCTCTACGGGCGCATGCAGCGGCAGTTGCACGCCGAGGGCGGCTTCCTCGTCTGGGGCTTCGGCGACTGGATCCTGGGCACCGCCCGCTCCCTGCGGGGCGTGGTCCGCGAGGCACCCGCCAACACCCTGGACTGGGCGCGCTTCGACAAGGTCTGGCTGGCGTGAACGGACTGCGTTCCTGGATCGCCCGCAGACTGCTCCTCGGTGTCCTGCAGACCGGGGCCGTCGTGCTCCTGGTCTTCGCACTCACCGAGGCGCTCCCGGGCGACGCCGCGGTCGCCTTCGCCGGGGACCAGCCCGACCCGCAGCGCATCGCGGCCGTCCGTGAGGCCATGGGGCTCGACCGGCCCGCCCACGAGCGACTGGCCGAATGGGCCGGGGGACTCCTCCACGGCGACTTCGGCACCTCACTCACCTCCGGCCGGCCCGTGTCCGGATTCCTGGCGGACGGCTTCGGCCCCACCCTCCTCCTCGCCACGGTCACCGTGCTGCTCCTCGTTCCCATGGGGGTGGGGCTGGGAGTCCTCGCGGCCCGCCACGAAGGGCGGTTCACCGACCGGCTGATCAGCTCCGCGACCCTCGGCGTCTACGCCGTACCCGAATTCGCCCTCGGAGTGCTGCTGGTGAGCGTCTTCGCCCTGCGGCTCGGCTGGCTCCCGCCGACCGCGGTCGGCGAGAGCGGTGATCTGCTCGCCCGTCCCGCCGTGCTCGTCCTGCCGGTGCTCGTCCTGCTCGCCCGGCCCGTGTGTTCGCTGGCCCGGCTGGTCAGGGCGGGCATGATCGAGGCGCTCGCCGCCCCGTACACGGCCCACGCCGAGCGGTACGGGATCCCCGGGGCCCGCGTCCGCTACGGCCACGCCCTGCCCAACGCCCTCGCCCCCGCCGTCCAGCAGCTCGCCCGCACCATCGACTGGCTGCTGTGCGGCGTCATCGTCGTGGAGGCCCTCTACGTGATTCCCGGACTGGGCACCGTCCTCATGAACGCCGTCGCCGACCGCGACATCCCCGTCGTGCAGGCACTCGCGGTGGTCTTCGGTCTCGCCACCGTCGCGCTCAACCTGGGCGCCGACCTCGTCACCTACCGGCTCGCACCCCGCGCGGCGGTGGCGGCGTGAAGCGGCTCCGCCGGTACGGACCCGGGGCGGCCCTCGCCGCGGTCCCGCTCGCCCTCGCCCTCGCCGGGCCCTTCCTGGCGGGGGAGCCCCCGGCCCGAGCCGCGTCCTTCACCCTCGGGGACGGACACCTGCTCGGCACCGACTTCGTCGGCCGGGACGTCGTCCGGCAAGTGCTCCTCGGGGGACGGTCCGTGGTGCTCGTCGCGCTCGCGGCCACGGCGCTCGCCCACCTCGTCGCCCTGCCGCTCGGACTGACCGGCGCGCTCACCCACCGCAGATGGCTGGAGGAGGTGCTGATGCGCCCGACGGACATCCTGCTCGCCGTTCCCTCACTGCTCATGATCCTGCTGGTCGCCGCCGCCTTCCCGCCCGGCCCTGCGGGACTCGCCCTGCTGATCGCCTTCGTCCTGGTCCCCGACGCCGCCAGGATCGTGCGCGCGGCGGCGGCGGAGGCGGCCTCCCGGCCCGCGGTGGAGGCACTGCGGATGCAGCGGGAGAGCTGGTGGCGCCTCGCCGTCGGATACGTCGGACGGTCCGTCCTGCGCACCCTGGCCGCCGACGCGGGGATCCGGCTGACCGGGGCGCTCTACCTGGTCGCCACCGCGGCCTTCCTGGGCATCGGGGTCGCCCCGGACGCCACCGACTGGGCCGTGATGGTGGACCGCAACCGCACCGGACTGCTCATCCAGCCCTGGGCGGTCGTCGTGCCCGCCCTGCTCATCGTCGCCCTCACCATGGGCGGCAACCTGCTCGTCGACGCGGCCCTGGACCGCCGCACCCCGCCCCGGAAGGACCGTCGCGCATGAACGAGAACCCCGTGACCGCCGCCCTCACCGCGCTGACCGTCGAGGTCGACGGGCGGACGCTCGTCGACCGGGTCTCCCTGCGGATCCGGCCCGGCACCGTCACCGCCCTCGTCGGCGCGTCCGGCAGCGGCAAGACCACCACCGGTCTGGCCCTGCTCGGTGAGTATCCCGCGGGGGCGCGGGTGACGGGCGAGGTGACCGTGCCGGAAGCCAGGATCGGCTACGTCCCCCAGCACCCCGCCGCCGTCCTCAACCCCGCCCTCCGCACCGGGGCCCTCCTGCGCGACCTGGCCCGCCTGCAGGTACGGGACCTGCCCCGCTCCCGACGCCGTGCCGCGGCACGGGAACGTGTCGACCGGGCCCTCGCCGACGCCCAGCTCACCCGCGCGGACAAGGTTTTGAGCCGCTATCCGCACCAGCTGTCCGGTGGCCAGCAGCAGCGTGTCGTCCTCGCGCAGGCGCTGCTCCTCGGCGCCCGCGTCGTCGTCGCGGACGAGCCCACCACCGGGCAGGACGCCCTGACCAGGAGCCGGGTCGCCGACCGTCTCGGGACCCTGGCGGCCCGCGGCATCGCCGTGCTGCTGCTCAGCCACGACCTCGACGTCGTACGCGAACTGGCCGACGAGGTGCTGGTGATGCGCGGCGGCCGAGTCGTGGAGCAGGGTCCGGCACACCGGATCCTGGACACCCCCGCGCACCCGTGGACCAGGGAGCTCCTCGCCGGACCGAGGACCCTGCCGTACGCGGACCCCGAGCGCATCGGCACCGAGGTGCTGACGGTCGGCGGACTCACCGCCCGTCACCGGAGCGGCGGTGCCCGCGTCCCGGTGCTGAGCGTGGACCGGCTCGCCCTGCGCCGGGGCGAATGCCTCGCCGTCGTCGGGCGCTCGGGCAGCGGCAAGACCACCCTCGGCCGCTGTCTCGCCGGACTCCACCGCGACCACACGGGGCAGGTACTGCTCGACGGCGTGGCCCTGCCACGCAGCCTGCGGGACCGCAGCCGAGCGCAGCTCGCCGCGGTGCAGTACGTCTTCCAGGACGCGCGGGCCGCCTTCGACGAACACCGTCCGGTCCTCGACCAGGTGGCCCGGACGGCGGTCCGTCTGCACGGCGCCGGACGCCGGGAGGCGACCGAGGAGGCCGGGCGGGTGCTGGCGGACCTCGGACTGGACGCCGGCCTCGTCCGCAGACCACCCGGCCGGCTGTCCGGCGGTGAACTCCAGCGCGCGGCCCTCGCCCGAGCACTTCTCGCACGGCCCCGGGTGCTGGTCTGCGACGAGATCACCTCGGGCCTGGACCCCGTGGCCCGGCGCTCGCTGCTGGACCTGCTCGCCACGCTGATCCGCCGGCAGGACGCTCCGGGCGTCGTACTGATCACGCACGACCTCGACACCGCGGCGCCTGCGACCCGCGTGGCCGTGCTCGACGGCGGAGAGGTGGTCGAGGAAGGCCCCGCGGAACAGATCCTGAACGCTCCCCGGCACCCGTTCACGCGCGCCCTGCTCGGGGCGGACGCCAGACGGGGAGCCGCCGTACGCCCCTGAAGGGGAATCCGGACCGGCCGTCCGGCCGTACACTCACCGCATGGGCCGCATCGGTGTCATGGGGAAGTGCCTCCACCAGGCCGCCCCCGGTGTGTCCGCGAGCCGCCGTACCGCCCTGCACGGGCACGGCTAGCTACCGTCGGCGGTCCCCGTTCCCGGGACGAGGTCTCGTCCCGATTCCGCGCCGAGCACGGTGCGCCCCGCTTTCCGACCCGTACGTCGCACGCGCTCCACTTCACCACCGCTGCTTCGGCGACCGCCGTCGCGGCGTTCCGGCGACGGCCGCACCGCGGCCCGAGCCACCCTCGAAGGGACCACCTTGAAGCTGAGCGAGCTGCTGGCCGGACAGAACCACCACATCCTCCGGGGCGACCCGGAGAAGACCCGCATCACCGCCGGAACGGTCTTCGACGCCGACCGGGTGGCGCCGGGGTCGCTGTTCGTCGCGGTGCCGGGCCACGTGGAGGGAGGCCCCGGCGCGGTCGGCCCGGCACTCGCCCGGGGCGCGGCGGCGGTGGTCGTGGAGGAGGGCTGCGCGGTGCCCACGGCGGCGGGGGACGTCTGCGTCGTCCAGGTAGCGGACGTCCGTTCCGTGGCCGCTGTCGTCGCCTCCCGCTACTTCGGGGAGCCGGGACGGAGGATGGACATGGTGGCGATCACCGGCACCAACGGGAAGACCTCCGTCTCGTACATGGTCGAGTCGGTGCTGAGGATCTCCGAGGGCGCGAGCGCCGGGGTCATCGGCACGGCCGGAAGCCGCATCGGGGACGAACTGATCCCGATGCCGCGGTCGGTGCTGTCCACTCCGGAATCGCCCGACCTGCAGTACCTGCTGGGGTGCATGCGCGACCGCGGGGTGGGGACGGTGGTGCTGGAGGCCACGTCGATGGGGCTGCTCACCCACCGGGTCGACCGCACCTTCGTCGACGTGGGCGTCTTCACCAACCTCAGCCAGGACCACCTGGACGACCACGGCACGATGGAGAACTACCGGGACGCCAAACTCCGGCTCTTCCAGGGGCTGTGCCGGCACGCCGTCGTCAACGCCGACGATCCGGTGGGGGCCCTGATCCGGACGATGATGCCGGGCGCGGTCACCACGTACGCCCTTGATGCCGAGGCCGACTACCGGGCCACCGATCTGACGGTGGACGCCTCGGGGACGCGCTTCACGCTGCACCACGACGGCCGCAAGTATCCGGCGGCGATCCCCTCGCCCGGCGCGTTCTCGGTGCTGAACGCGCTGGCCACGGTGGCGGCCTGCCACACCCTGGGGCACGACCTCGCGGGCCTGGTCTCCGCACTCGAACGGATGCCGCAGATCCCGGGCCGCTTCGAACGCTTCACGACGCCCGAGGGCACCTCGGTGATCGTGGACTACGCCCACTCCCCGGACTCGCTGGACAAGGTGCTGACCACCCTCCGCGGCTTCGCCCGTGCCCGGATCGTCACCGTGTTCGGCTGCGGCGGGGACCGGGACACGACCAAGCGGGCCGAGATGGGGACGATCGCCGGGACGCACTCCGATCTGTGCGTCCTCACCTCGGACAACCCGCGCAACGAGGACCCCGAGACGATCCTGGACCAGGTCGCACCCGGCATCGAGGTGACCGGCACGCCCTACGAACGCTGTGCCGACCGTCGCGCGGCCATCGCATCCGCCCTGTCGGCCGCCGGGCCGGACGACATCGTGCTGATCGCCGGTAAGGGCAGCGAGCCCCACCAGATCGTTGGTGACGTGCTGCTGCCCTTCAGCGACATGGCCGCCGTCCGTGAACTGACCGAGGCCCGTGCGGCACGGAGTCAGGCCACTTTGCGGTAGGTCAGGTCGAAGTCGTGTTCCCAGCCACCGCCGTCGAACCCGGCCTCCCAGACGTCGGTGATCGTGTTCCCGTCCTCGCTGAACGTGCCGGTGAAGTGCTGACGGAAATCCAGGGGCGTGACGCCGGGCGGCTCCCGCGTGAGCGTCCACACCCCGCCCTCGAAGGTCATCGCGTACAGACGGGCCACGCCCCGTGAGTCGAAGTAGTTCTGTGTGTGCGCCCGTGCCCGGGTCGGCCCGGATGACCAACAGACCGTCCGGCGCCTCCGGAACGGGGATCTCCGAACGCTGCAGCAGGAAGTGACCGGCCAGAGCCCGTTCGAACCAGGTGCGCGCCGCCGGGACCTCCTCCGGCGCACCCGGCGGCTGCTTCCCCGGGAAGCGCGCAAGTGCCGACAGGTTCCGTGCTCCCCGCCCCGTGGCCCGGAGTCCGGGACTGCACGGCGTTCGGGCCGATCGCCCCGCAGGCGGCCGAGCTGCCCGGATCGCCGCTCTGCTCGTGCCCTGATCCGGCACCGCCGCCGTAGCGGCCGCGCTGTCATTGGCATGGACCTGCCTGTCGAACTGCACTACAGTCCGTAGCGGCACTTCTGAGAGCGCTCTCAGGCAACTCTCGGATGCTTCCTGTTCCACCCCCACGATGCTGGAACAACAGAAGGGGCACTCCCTTGAGACACACGACACTGGTGCGGACGGGTCTCTCCGCACTGCTCATCATGGGTACCTGGGCGACCGTCGGGCCGATCCAGGCCTCCGCGGCGGACTCCCCCTCCTCCTCCGCCGAACCCCAGGCCTCGGCAGGGATCATCACGGCCATGCAGCGGGACCTCGGGCTGACGAAGAGCCAGGCCGAGACCCGCCTCACCGCCGAGAAGGCGGCAACCGCCCTGCAGGGAAAGGCGCGTGGCGCGGCAGGCTCGTCGTACGGCGGCTCCTGGTTCGACGCGGGGAGCGGCCGGCTCACGGTCGCGGTCACGGACGGCGCCAGGGCCGCAGAGGTCCGGGCTACCGGCGCCCAGGTCCGGACGGTCGAGCACACGGCGCGGGAGCTGGACGCCACCAAGAAGCAGCTGGACGCGCTCTCCGCGCCCAGTGGCGTCAGCAGCTGGCACGTCGACCCCCGGGCGAACAGCGTCGTCGTGAACGTCGTCGCCTCCGAGCAGGGTGACAACGATGTCCGCGCGTTCGTCGCGAAGGCGCGCGAGGCGGGACCCGTCACGGTGAAGCAGACCGCCGAGGCCCCGCAGACCTTCGCCGCGGGAACGGTCGGCGGGGACCCGTACTACACCGGCAACGTCCGCTGTTCCATAGGATTCTCGGTGTATGGCGGCTTCGTCACGGCCGGCCACTGCGGCCAGGCGGGCGGTGCGGTCCGGGGCTGGGACAACTCGGCCATCGGCACCTTCCAGGGCTCGTCCTTCCCCGGCAACGACTACGCCTGGGTGAGCGTGGGCAGCGGCTGGTGGACCGTCCCGGTCGTCCTGGGCTGGGGAACCGTCTCGGACCAGCTGGTCCGCGGCTCCAACGAGGCTCCGATCGGCGCCTCGATCTGCCGCTCCGGTTCCACGACCCACTGGCACTGCGGCAACGTGCTCGCCAAGAACGAGACCGTGAACTACAGCCAGGGCGCCGTCCACCAGATGACCAAGACGAGCGTGTGCGCCGAACCGGGCGACTCCGGCGGCTCGTTCATCAGCGGCGACCAGGCGCAGGGTGTCACGTCCGGCGGCTGGGGGAACTGCAGCAGCGGTGGTGAGACCTGGCATCAGCCCATCAACGAGATCCTCAACCGCTACGGCTTGACCCTCCACACGGCCTGACCGAGGATCCCGCCGGAACCGGGTGACCCGGCGGGACCGCGACCGGTCTGCTGCGGCAGCAGGGTGGCCCCCTGCCGCAGCAGACCTCGGCCCTTCGCGGCTCCGGGAGCGTTCGGTGCGCATGCGGGGCGTCGGGTCCCGGTCACGCGTCGCGGTGGGCCGAGGCCGCCTCCGGCTCGCGCGCCATCGGGCGGGCTCCGGCCGGACATGACGACAGTGGTCAGCTGCCTGCACCGAATCGGCCCGGCACGAACACGCCCCGTTGATCGAACGAACTGGATCGGGGTTTCGGCGGCATGCGGCCGTGGAGCTCGGCATCCCTACCACGCGTGGTGATCGATGAACCCACGTAAGCGGGCTGTCGCATGGCCCCCGACCAAGATCGAGAACAGGTTCGAAGCGGCGTGCGTCAAACGCCCTTCAGAACACGATCAAGTGCCGCCCGGCCTGCGGGTCCCCAGCGCGGTTTGCCGCCGGGAAGGCCCCGGTCCCCGTTCTGCCCCATGAGCATCAGGAAGAGACTCTTCATGGCGGCCAGCCCGCGGGCGCGCCGGATCGCCGCCGCGTTTGCACGCCCGTACGTGTCGAAGAACCGTGAGGCCGTGCCTGCGGGGAGCAGCACCCATGCGGCAGCGAGGTCCCACGCCGGATCGCCGGCGGAGATGTCGCCGAAGTCGACGATGCCCGAGAGCGTTCCGTCCGAGACGACGACGTTCGCGGGATGCAGGTCGCCGTGCACCCACACTCTCGTTCCCTCGCATGCGTCGGCCGCAACGGCGTCGTCCCAGACGGCCCGGACGTCGGCGGCGACGTCGCCGGGGGCAACGGCCTGGAAGAGGTTCTCGAAGCCGTCCGCGCAGGTCCTGGGATGGTCACCGCAGCGCGTAGCGACCGGCGCATCGGCGGGCGCCTCCACATGGAGCGCCCGGAGGAAGCCCGCCAGCGTGTCGGCCGCGTGGTCGCCGCGGCTGATCGAGCCGTGGTCCAGGGGCTCGCCGGGAATCCACGTCATCACGGTCCAGTGCTTGGGGAAGCGCTCGGACGGTCGGCCGAACCGCACCGGGGTCGGCACCGGGAGCGGCAGACGCGGCGCGAGCACCGGGAGCCACCGGCGTTCGTTGAGCTGGAGTTCCGGGGTGGGGTCCATGCGCTGCATGCGCACGGCCAACTCGTCCCCGAGGCGCCACATCTGGTTGCCCCAGCCGCCTGGCACCTCGCGGATGGCCAGCCCCGCAAGGTCTGGATGTTGCTCCTGCAGCAGGTCGCGGACCAGGTCTGCGGTGATCTCGATCGCGGTGTCGGTCATGCGAAGTCACAGTACCGAGGCGGCAGGCGGAGCGGGCTCTGGCTCTCGGGATCATCTCGCTGTGATCCGAACTGACCTCTCGCGCGAGCGTTCAGCACCCTCCGAGGTGGTGCGGACACGGGCTTCGGGGCATGCTCCTGTCCGGTCGCGCAGGGTCAACCGGGACCCGTGCGGTCCGGTGGAGGGAGCCCGCGGATGTCACGTACCGCGACCGCCTGATCCGGCCGAGGCGCCCGAGTCGCCCGGGGTGAAGTGGTCCGCCGCCGGAGTCCCGGCGGCAGGGGCGGGCCCGAAGGCCACAGCGACCCAACTGCCCTTGCAGCGAGCATCGTTCACCAACTATTGACATGTTCTCAGCAACGGCATAACACTGACACCGCCTGGGAGAGCGCTCTCCCAGAGGTTCTCGCACGACGCACCGTCCAGCTCAACTCTCCCCCCACCGCGCATCCGATGTGCGCGGACGCAGAGCGGCATGGAGGTCCGCATGGCCGAAAGAATCAGCAGAACCACCGTGGTGTCCGCGCTTGTCGTCGCCACCGCACTGGCCCTGGTCGTCATGGGGCTCACCGCGATCACCCGGGCCGGTGTCCCGGCGGCAGGGGCGGCCCCGAAGGTCGCAGCGGCGGATCCCGTCGGGGCGTCGCACGTCATGCAGGGGGCCCAGCAGATGCAGGGCCACGCCATGGCTGCGGCCGACCCCGTCCCTTCGGGCGACGACCCCGACGGTGACGGCTACATCCCGGCGAACCCCCCGGTCACGGGGGTGGAGCCGTCCACCGAGATCCCGCCCCACCGGTACTTCCACGAGTTCCAGGCGAACTGCTCGGTCAGCCACACCGGTTCGGTCGACCCGATCGTCTACCCCGGTCAGACCGGCAAGTCCCACCACCACACGTTCATGGGGAACGACACCACGGACGAGAACAGCACCACCGCCTCGCTCGGAGCGGGCGGCACCGCCTGCAAGGCGCCCGGTGACCTGTCCGCGTACTGGATGCCGACGCTCTTCGACGGGGACCGGGAGATCCGTCCGGTCGGGCCGCAGACCATCTACTACAAGGCGGGTGTCACCGACTACCGCACCGTGCGGCCGTTCCCCAAGGGGCTGCGCTTCGTCGTCGGCAGCCCGACTCAGACGGCCGAGGAGTTCCGCGACCACCCGGGCATGGTCGAGGGGTACGAGTGCGGTGAGAGCTACCACAACTACGAATTCCCGGCCGCGTGCCCGACGAGCCAGGACACCCAGCTCAACCTGCGTATGCAGGCACCCAGTTGCTGGGACGGAAAGAACCTGGACACCCCGGACCACAAGGACCACATGGCCTATCCGATCGTCATGGGGGCCAACCAGGACGTCTGCCCGGCCGACCACCCCGTCGCCCTGCCGATGATCGAGTTCAAGATGGCCTGGCCGGTCAACGGCGACATGTCGCAGGTGAGGCTGGCCAGCGGCACCGGCCACTCCTTCCACTACGACTTCTTCAACGCCTGGGACGACGCCACGCTGGACGCGATGGTCGACCACTGCATCGTGGGCGGCCTCCAGTGCGACGCCCGGGGCTACGACCAGAACAACCCCGGCGAGGGTGCCGCCCTCGACGAGAACTACGAACTTCCCTGACTGCCCCCGTCTCTCCCTCGTGGGCGCACCCCGTCCACGAGGGAGAGCGCTCTCCCGTCACTCCCCCCACGAGGAGCTGTCCCCACCATGAAACTGCCACGTCTCACCCCGTCGGCACGCGGCCGCAGACGCACGACGGCACGTCTCGCCGTCGCCGCCCTCGTCGCCGCGGGAGCGGCCACCCTGCCCGCACCAGCCGCGCAGGCGGCCGGAAGCGTGGTGAAGGTCGAGGGCTCACAGGGCGCCTGGAAGCTGACCGTCGACGGATCGCCGTACACCGTGAAGGGGCTGACCTGGGGCCCTTCCGTCGCCGACGCCGGGAGGTACATGCCGGACGTCAGGTCGATGGGCGTCAACACGATCCGGACCTGGGGCACCGACGCCACCACGAAGCCGCTGCTCGACAGCGCGGCCGAGCACGGGATCAAGGTCGTGGCCGGCTTCTGGCTCCAGCCCGGCGGTGGGCCCGGAAGCGGCGGGTGCGTCAACTACCTGACGGACACCGACTACAAGAACAA
Organism: Streptomyces sp. SM10; assembly: GCF_002910915.1. Taxonomy (GTDB): domain Bacteria; phylum Actinomycetota; class Actinomycetes; order Streptomycetales; family Streptomycetaceae; genus Streptomyces. The sequence continues at coordinate 128,147 of NZ_NEUF01000121.1, forward strand.
CATGCTCGCCGAGTTCCCCAAGTGGGTGGAGACCTACAAGGACCATCCCGGCGTCCTCATGTGGAACGTGGGCAACGAGTCCGTGCTCGGCCTGCAGAACTGCTACAGCGGGGACGCCCTGGAGCAGCAGCGTGACGCCTACACGACCTTCGTGAACGACATCACCAAGAAGATCCACGCCGTCGACGCCGACCACCCGGTCACCTCGACCGACGCGTGGACCGGCGCCTGGCCCTACTACAAGAAGAACGCACCGGACCTCGACCTGTACGCCGTGAACTCCTACGGCGCCGTCTGCGACATCCGCAAGACGTGGGAGGACGGGGACTTCGACAAGCCCTACATCGTGACCGAGGGCGGCCCTGCCGGCGAATGGGAGGTGCCCGACGACGCCAACGGCGTCCCGGACGAGCCCACCGATGTGGCCAAGGCACAGGGATACGAGCGGGCGTGGCAGTGCGTCACGGGCCACACCGGAGTGGCGCTCGGTGCGACGCTGTTCCACTACGGCACGGAGTACGACTTCGGGGGCGTCTGGTTCAACCTGCTCCCCGCAGGCCAGAAGCGGCTCTCGTACTACGCGGTGAAGAAGGCGTACGGGGCGGACACCTCGGGTGACAACACGCCGCCGGTGATCACCGGCATGAGTGTGGACCACGCCTCGGCGGTGCAGGCGGGCAAGCCCTTCACGCTGAAGGCGTCCGTCAACGACCCCGACGGCGACGCCCTCACTCACCAGGTGCTGTTCGGCAGCAAGTACGTGGACGACAGCGGGCAGCTCGACGACGCCCCCTTCACGGACCGGGGCGACGGCACCTTCGAGGTCACCGCGCCCGACCGTCTCGGCGTGTGGAAGGTCTACCTCAAGAGCTCGGACGGCAAGGGCAACGTCGGCATCGAGACCAAGTCCTTCAAGGTCGTCCCGCCCGTGGTCGGCGGCACGAACCTGGCGGCGGGCAAGCCGGCCACGGCGTCCACCTTCCAGCCGGACGGCACCGGCTGCCCCTGTCCCGCCGGCAACGCCGTCGACGGGTCCTTCGACACCCGCTGGGCCAGCGACTGGGCCGATCAGCAGTGGATCCAGGTGGACCTCGGGGCGAAGACCGCGTTCAACCATGTGCAGCTCGCCTGGGAGACCGCGTACGCCAAGGCATACACCCTGCAGACCTCGGACAACGGCCAGGACTGGACCACCGTCCGCACCGTCACCGAGGGCAACGGGGGCATCGACGACGTCGATGTCACGAGCGAGGCGCGCTACGTACGGGTGAACACCACCGTACGCGGCACGCCCTGGGGTTACTCGCTCTACGAATTCGGCGTCTACCGGAGTTGACCGCGCGCTGAACCCGCCGCACCGTCCCACTTCCCGCCGTCGGTGCGGCAGGGAGGTCCGCGGCGGGCCACGGATCCCCGTGGCCCGCCGCGGACCCGTACCCAGCGGCAACGGTCTCCGGCGCGGCGGCGGTGAGGCACCGTCACCCGACCGAGGACATCGTCCCGCCGCCCCGCAGTCGCGCGTTCACACGCACCGACGTGTCCTGTCCGGCGCGGACCGCCAGCGTCGGGCCGTCGGAGACGCCCCGTACGGACCCCGCGACCTCGATCCGTTCCACGGCGCGGCTCCCGGCGGCGAGCACGTACCAGGCCCCGGACGGCGACCTCCACCGGGTGTCGGCGACCACGTGCTGGCCGAACCGGCTGCACAGGGCGGTGTTCCGACGTTCCGACACCACTTCGGCCCGTGCGGTGGGGGACGCGGCGGGCGGGACGAACTGCACCAGGACCCGGCCGGGCCCCGTCCAGGTGTCCGCCCGGGTGCACACCCAGTCCGCGCGGGAACGGGTGCCGGGCAGTGGCTGTTGCGCGAACTGCCAGTTGTTGACGGCCCGTACTCCGGAACGGCGCAGTCCCTGCAGCGAACAGGCCGTCCGGGCCCAGCCGGTCAGGGCCTCGGGGCCCGTCGCCTCACGCGGCTGCCTGGCCGGAACACCGGACCCGGGCAGGGGCGTGTGCGTGAGGTGTGCCGGAGCGAGCTCGCCGAGATCCGTGACGAGGAAGGCGTGCTTCTCCACGATCTCCGCCGACGACCGCAGCTGCATCGCCGGCCAGGAGACGCACCCGCCCCCCTCCGCCGGGCGCGGAACCGCCGCAGTGATCCCGTACCCGTCCACGCCCAGCGGCCGTGCCGGAGTGCCGGGTGCGAGCAGGTCCCGCGTGGCCGACTCCGCCACCCACGGCGCCAGCAGGTACCGCGCCGACGTGCCGGAGCGGCTGACGAGGACGGCCGCGGCCGTGGTGACGTCCGCGTCGTCGACCCGGGCGAAGTCCAGGGCGGGGGAACCCTTTCCCGACACCGGCTCCGCGTACCGGACGACCCGCACCCCTCCGTCGTGGAAGACCACCACGGCCTCGCCGCCCAGCTCCCCCGCGAACAGCAGCCGCGGATGCTGGGCCGGGGGCACGACGGCGGTGCCGGGGGTGGTGGTGAGGAGGGCGTCCGCCGGCGGATCGGCCCAGCTGCCGAGGGCGCGCTCCAGCAGCTCCCGGTCGCCGGTCCGGCCGCCCCGTGGCGGCCAGGCGCTGAAGTCCACCCGGGACGTGTCCGCCCACTGCCCCGGCGCCGTCCGCAGCAGGGCCGCCGGATCGAGGGCGCCG
>NZ_NEUF01000122.1 GCF_002910915.1 Streptomyces sp. SM10
GGGCCTGCCGGGAAACAAGCCGTCGCTTCCGGGATTGTGGCTCGTTGTTGTGGTATGGGGAGATCGGAGGGGATCGAGACCGGGCTGGCGGCGAAGTTTCAGGCGCTGTTCCCGCACTTGGACGAGCGTCAGCGGCGACTGACCATAGGAGCGGAGGCACGCTCGCTGGGGCATGGCGGGATCAGGCTCGTCGCTCGCGCGGCGGGGGTGCGTGAGGGCACCGTTTCACGCGGGGCTGCTGAACTTGAGTCCGGTGACGTGCTGTTGGGACGGGTCCGCCGGGTGGGCGGGGGCCGCAAACGGGCGGTGGACCTGAATCCGGGGCTGCGGCCCGCGCTGCTGGCTTTGGTGGAGCCGAATGTGCGTGGGGATCCGATGTCACCGCTGCGGTGGACGGTGAAGTCGACGCGGCAGTTGTCCGCCGAGCTGGTCCGGCAGGGCCATCGGGTCTCGGCGGACACGGTGGCGGCGGTGCTGCGCGAGGAGGGCTTCAGCCTCCAGGGCAACGCCAAGACCACCGAAGGCAAGCAGCACCCGGACCGGGACGGACAGTTCCGCTATATCAACGACCAGGCCAAGGAGTTCCAGGCAGCAGGCGACCCCGTGATCAGCGTGGACACCAAGAAGAAGGAGCTGGTGGGCAACTACAAGAACGGCGGGCGCGAGTGGCATCGCAAGGGGGAACCGGTCCGGGTCCGTACTCACGACTTTCCCGACGCCGATCTGGGCAAGGCGATCCCGTACGGAATCTACGACCTGGCCGAGGATGCCGGCTGGGTCAACGTCGGCACCGATCACGACACCGCAGCGTTCGCCGTCGCCTCCATCCGCCGCTGGTGGCATGCGGCCGGACATGCCGCCTACCCGCACTCCGGACGCCTGCTGATCACCGCGGACGCAGGCGGTTCCAACGGACACCGGACCCGCGCCTGGAAGTTCGAGCTGGCCGCCCTGGCCCTCGAGACCGGCCTGGAGATCAGCGTGTCTCACTTTCCTCCAGGTACTTCAAAATGGAACAAAATTGAGCACCGGCTGTTCTCCCACATCACGATGAACTGGCGAGGCAGGCCGCTGACCAGCCATGACGTCATCGTCAACAGCATCGCCGCGACCACCACCCGCACCGGCCTCGCCATCCGGGCCGAGCTCGACACTGCCCTCTATGAGACCGGATTGAGGGTCAGCGACGGGCAGATGACCGCCTTGCCGCTGAACCGCCACGACTGGCATGGCGACTGGAACTACACCCTGCGTCCCGAGGAGCACCGTCGGGATGGAATCCCTCCCGTACTGCCTCAGCTCCAGCCCGGCCCCGGCCGCGCCTGGCTGGTCCACCCGGCCCTGACCGGCATGGACGACGAACGATGGGGCCAGCTCATCGGTGAGCTGGCGGCGGCCCGCACGGCCCAGCGGGAAGACGACCTACACCAGCGGCGCGGCGGCGACCGGCAGAAGACTCCCGCCGCCGGCCTCTACACCGGCCGGCGCCCGGGCCTCACTCTCGTCGACCGGCTCCTGGCCACCCTCCTCTACGAGAGGCTCGGGCTTCCCCAGGTCGCCATCGCCCGCCTCTTCGCGGTCGCGCCCCAGACCATCAACCGGCGCATCCGCAAGACCCACCAACTCCTCGACGAGATCGGGCACATCAACGCCCCGGCCGAGCACCGCCTCGCCACCCTGGACGACCTCGCAGACCTCGCCACACAGCTCGGAATCACCCCGCCACCGGAGATCAAGACGGCGAGTTGATAATCGGCAGGCCCTACCGCGCACCGTCCACGGGTTTCTCAGGAGGCTGAGGCAACGGCGTGGCAGAGGAGACCACATGAAGGAATCTGATGTGGGGAGCATCGATCTCTCGGATGGCTGCCTGCAGAAGCTCCCAGATGTCGAGGCGGGCGGGCGTCGGGTCTGCAACCGCCGCAGCTAGAGCACAGGAGAGGGCCCGCCGCTTTTGGGTGAGTGAGATGTCTTGCGCAGCGCCCACGACCCTTCCGGCGAACTCAAGCAACCTCTCATCGGCAAGGAGCCGCTGCTGAAGCTCGTCCGCCTCGATACCGAGGACACGGGTAACCTCACTCATCAATTCGCCGCGCCTGGCCGCGCGGTTCGCTGCGATCCGATCAGCAGCCATCTCGAATCCAGTGGCTAGGACTGGCCCGACTGCGGCACCAACAAGCGCTCCCGCTGGACCGCCGACTACTACGCCAACGGCAGCACCGGTACTTGCCCCAGCGACTTGCCCCAGGCCTCTGGCTACATCACCCGTCGTCTTCTTGTTCACAAGGCTGACTGTAGGCACTCAGTTGACGGAGGACATCCCGATTCCGTGCAGGGGTAGCGGTACAGCAGGGAAGTACAGCAACCACAGCAACCGGCCCCAGACGACAGCATCCATGGAAGGCCGTCACACGACCGGTATCACCGTCACTGACCGATCCACATTGAGCTACGGATCAGAAGGTTGCAGGTTCGAATCCTGCCGAGTGCACGCTGATCAGAAGCCCCCTGGAGATTCTCCAGGGGGCTTCTGGCATCAGTGGGTGACATCAACGTCTTCGTCGGCTGGTGCGACGCCCCAACCGGCACCCTTCGGGGGAGACCGCGTGGGGGGCTACCGTCGTTGCTGCCGCTCGTGGCCGGTGTCGGTGGGGGCGTGGCTGCGTTCGACCACCGCAACCTCGGGCAGTGGTTCTACGACCTGCTGGTGAGGCTGTTCCCCGGGGGACCAGGCCCGATGTCTCCCCGGATCGGCTGCGGGTGCTCACAGGATTTCCAGGGATGCTCTTGCTGGTCATCACTGGTGTTCAAGCGGTCGGCTTGGCTCTCGGGTGATGCCCGGGGAGCTCTGGTACGCGGTGTCCGGCGTCGGGACGTCTTCCTCGGTGCGGATCTCGGACGAGGCTGCCCTTTCCGGGTAGTTGGCCGGGTATGACGGATTCGAAGACGGGTGACGTGGCCGGACGACGGAGCCGTGGGCTTCGTTGGGCGATGATCGTTGGCTTTGCGCTGGTGGTCGGCGCGTTCGGTGCGGTGGTCTGGCACCTGCGGACCGGGGAGAACTGGACGGAGTCGACTCAGTTCGGCGCGGTCCTGGTTCCGTGCTGGGCGGGCTACGCGTGGGTGGTGCGGTTCGGTGAGCGCAGGCGGGAGCGTCGCTGACGCTCAGCCGGGGAAGTGGTTGCGGGATGATGACGGGCTTGCGGATGCCCACGGTCGTGGTGCCGCAGCCGGCGGTGAGGACCCGTACGGTGCTCCACCCGTCGAAGGGGACGGCTGCCCGAGCGGGTGGCGGAGGGCTGACAGCGTACGCCTGCCGGGTCAGGCCGACGCCTCGGCGGCCGGGGCTTCCCGGGGCTGCTCCCCTACGACGCGGCGGCGCCGGGGCGGGATGCCGAGCAGGGGGTTGGCCACGCCCCAGGCCGCGCCCTTGCAGACCAGTTCCTTGTAGAAGGCGGCGAACCTGCCGGTCAGGGCGGCCCGGACGGCCTGGTCGTCGGCCGTGACGTACTGGATCAGGCCTTCCTTGCGGCCCAGCGAGATGCACTGGTTGAAGTAGCGGATCGATGTGGTCGGAACCTTCCCGCCGGTCAGGCGGGCCGCGATGGCGTCGGCGGCCTGCCAGGCGGCGGGGGTGCCCGACGCGCACGACATCCGCAGCGGCTTGTCGGCGGGGCCCATGGCCATGGCCGCGTCGCCGACGGCGTACACGTCCGGGTGCGAGACCGAGCGCATGGTCCGGTCGACCACGATCTGGCCCGTGCCGGTGACCTCCAACGCGGTGGCCTTCGCGATCGGGTGGACCGCGAAGCCCGTGGTCCACACCGTCACCGCGGCCGGGATCGACGCCCCGTCGGCGGTGGCGACGTGGTCGGCGTCCACGGCGGTGACCGCGGTGTGCTCGTGCACCGTGATGCCGAGCTTGTCGCAGACCTTCCGCACGTGCGCGCGGCCCTTGGGCGACAGCCGGTCGCCGAGCCCGCCGCGGACGGCGAGGGCGACGTCGAGGTCCGGGCGGGCCTCGGCGATCTCGGTCGCGGCCTCCAGACCGGTGAGACCGCCGCCGACGACGAGCACCGGCTGTCCGGCCTCCAGGCCGGCCAGGCGCTTCCGCAGCCGGAGCGCTCCGGGGCGGCTCGCGATCTCGTGGGCGTGTTCCCCGGTGCCGGGGATGCCCTCTGTGTTCCAGCCGCTGCCGAGGGCGTAGACGAGGCTGTCGTACTCCAGCTCCTCGCCGCCGTTCGCCCCGGTGACGGCGACCGTCCTGCGGCCGACGTCGACGGCGGTGACCTTCGCGAGGGCCAGCCGGACGCCGGTGCCCGCGAACATCTCGGTGAAGGGCCGGGGCTTGAGGTCCTGCCCGACCGCCAGCTGGTGCATTCTGACCCGCTCGACGAAGTCGGGCTCGGTGTTGACGAGGGTGATCGCGACGTCCTCGCGGTGCAGTCGCCTGGCGAGGCGGCCGGCGGCGACGGCTCCGGTGTACCCGGCTCCGAGGACGATGATTCGGTGCGGCATTTCCTGGCTCCTGTCTCGCGCGGCTTCGACCCTTGAACCGGGCAGCCCGCCGTTTCCTGACAGGAGCCAGGTGTGAAGCAGCTCACACAGGGGTCAGAAGACCGTGAGCAGGGGTTCGCCGTGGTCGGCGGCCGCCCATCGCCTGGTCGCGCGCTCGAGCTTGTCGGGGTTGACCTGACTGCGGAACGCCGAGATCCCGTCGGCGGTGATCTCCAGGCACATGACACCGATGACCCGTCCGTCGAGGACCACGACGAGGGCGGGGGTGTTGTTGGCACTCGCGGCGTAGATCTCGGGGGAGCCGCCCACGAGGGCCCGTTTGGCCTGGCTGGGCTTGAACAGGCCCCGCATGAACGTCGCGACCGCGAGGGCACCCTCGAAGGCCTTCGCGCGGGCCGGGACCTTCCCGCCGCCGTCGCCGATCGCGACGGCGTCCGCGGTGAGCAGCCGTACGAGCGGTTCGGTCCGGCCGCTGGTGGCGGCGGCGAGGAACTCGTCGACGATCCGCCGGGCGGCGGCCTCGTCGATCTCGGTGCGGACCTTGCCGACCGCGATGTGCTTCTTGGCACGGTGGAAGATCTGCTGGCCGGCGGCCTCGGTGATGTCGAGGATCTCCGCGATCCGGCGGTGCGGGTAGCCGAAGGCCTCCCGCAGCACGTACACCACCCGCTCATTGGGGGAGAGGCGCTCCATGAGGGCGAGAACCGCGTACGAGACGGACTCGCGCTGCTCGGCGGTCTCGGCAGGGCCGAGCATCGGGTCCCCGTCGAGCAGCGGTTCGGGCAGCCACTGGCCCACGTACGTCTCGCGCCGGGCGCGGGCCGAGGTGAGCTGGTTGAGGCAGAGGTTGGTGAGGACCTTCGTCAGCCAGGCCTCGGGGACCTCGATGCGTCCGGTGTCGGTGGCCTGCCAGCGCAGGAAGGTGTCCTGCACGGCGTCCTCGGCATCGCCGGCGGAGCCGAGGAGGCGGTAGGCGATGGCCTGCAGGCGGGGCATGGACGCCTCGAACCGGGCCACGTCGTTCATGGTCAGAGCCATGGACCGGATCGTAGCCTCCCGGCTCTCCCGACCCCTTGTACCTCCTGCACTCGCGTCCACCCGGCCGGTGCGGAAACTCGTTACACCGCCCGGTCGTTGGTCGCCCGGACCGGATCGCCCGGACCGGATCGCCCGGACCGGATCGCCCGGACCGGACCGGACCGGACCTGGAGCCTCCGGTGTTCCTCGTGGCCCGACCCGCCCCCCGACGGGTCGGACCAGCGGCGCCTCAGCGCGCGTACGCGCCGAGGCCGATCAGGCAGTACACGTACTCGTTGAGCGTCGCCCCGTTGAGGGTGTAGCGGTACGAGAACGCGTACTGGGTGCGCGAGTTGGCGTTGCACCTGCTCATGTCCGACGTGGCGGGGACGGTCTGGATCACCTGGTAGTGGGCGTCCGATGCCGAGCAGGAGACCTCGGCGACACCGCTGACCTCCTGCGCCGTGGCGGAGTCCGGGAGCGTCCCGTTGAGGCAGGTACCGGTGTCGTACGGGTCGGGTTCCTCGGCACCGGTGTCGTACGGGTCCTCGTACGGGTCGTCCGTGTACGTGTCCTGCGCGTCCTCCGCCTCCTCGGTGGCGGGCTCCTCGGTGTCCTCGGTCTCCGCGGCGGTGGGTTCCTCGGTGTACGGGTCCTCATCCGCCGTCTCCTCGGCATACGGGTCGTCGGTGGAGGAGGCGTAGGCGGAGGAGCCGGACGAGGGGCCGGCGGAGGGGGTGTCGTCGAGTCCGGTGGACAGGAACACCGCGAACGCGATGACGGCGGCGATCCCGAGCACCCCCAGCCACACGGGGCCGTTCGGCGCACGGCTCCTGGTGACCCGGATGCGCAGGAGCACCTCCCGGCCGTCGACCTGGGCCCGGACGAGGTCGCCGTCCTCGGCGGGTGGGATGCGGATGCGGGTGGCACCGGTCGGCAGGGGTACGGCGACGACCGCGCCTTCGGCGGCCTGGCGCGGCGTCAGTGAGAGGGAGATCTCCGGTAAGGACACGTGGGCCAGTGTGGACCTGCGGCGGACCAATTGGAAAGTATTTCTAGAAATTCACTCTAGAAATACGTGCGCCGGCGGGCATAAGGCCGCTTCGCGGCCCTGCTCCGACGGGCGCGGACCCGGGCGTCCACTCCGTTAGGGTCTCTCCGGGTTCGCCGTCGTGGACGCGAACCGGACCTGCTCGTCGTTCACGTCGAGTCAGCCCCTGGAGGAGGCCGACATGCCCCTGCGCCGCGAGGCTCTCCGGTCCCCCGCTCCCCTCCCGCGTACGGCCTGAGCGTGGGCGGCTGGAGGTGCACCGGGCTGCGCTGGCCCGGCCACGGCGGTCCCGAGCTCGGATGGGCGCGGAGCGACGGCTCCGGGCCGGGACGGGTGAGCGTCCTGGCGTACGGGAAGGCGCTCGGCTTCCGGGCCGAGGGCGAGCGGCACTGTGTGGGGGCGCGCGGAAACCCGTGTCCGGTCCGGGCCGTGGTGCCCGTACGGAGCACGGGGGCGCGGTGCGAGGAGTGCGCACGGCTGGACCGGGCCCATTCCGTGGCCGCCGACACGATGGCCGACGATCCGCGCCCGTACCGCGTCTACCTGGCCTGGTTCGGCCCGGGGATGGTCAAGGTCGGGATCACCGGCGAGGCCCGGGACGCGGCCCGGCTGCGGGAGCAGGGCGCCGTGGTGTTCAGCTGGCTGGGGCGCGGTCCGCTGATGGCCGCGCGGCGTACGGAGGAGCTGCTGCGCTCGGCGCTCGGGGTGCCCGACCGGATTCCTTACGCGCGCAAGCGGGCCGTGCGCGGAGGGCTTCCGGGGGAGGACGAGCGGGCCGCCGAGATCGAGGAGCTGTACCGGCGGGCCACGGAGCTCGAGGGCGCCGGGTGGCCGGAGGCGCTGGAGCGGCTGCCCTTCGAAGCGGTCGACCACGCGGGGGTGTTCGGGCTGGCCGGTGCGGGGCCGACGGCGCGCGTGGTGACCGGGCTGGTGGACGGTGGCGTGGTGGCCGGGCGGCTGGTGGCGGCGGCGGGACCCGACCTCCACCTGGAGACCCCGGACGACGCGATCGTCGTGCTGGACACCCGTCTCGTCACGGGCTGGGACCTGTCAGGGGCCGACGCGGGGTCGGGTATGAGCGTGCCGACCGTGGCCGTGGGGGGCGGTGGCGTGCAGGACGGGCTGTTCTGAGATCGTCGCCCGGGATCGTTCCTGGTGACGTACGAGGCGGGTGGGGCGGATGAACAACGACGACCGTGAGCACGACGACGACCGAAGCCCCGACCCCGACCGAGGCCCCGATCGGGAGCCCGACCGCGAACGGGACGACGTGGTGCGGTTCTGGCAGCGGCTCGGGCTTCCCGGGATCATCGACGTCCACACGCACTTCATGCCGGAGCGGGTGCTCAGCAAGGTGTGGGAGTACTTCGACGCGGTGGGTCCGCTGACCGGGCTGGAGTGGCCGATCACCTACCGGCGGGACGAGGACGAGCGTCTCGCGCTGCTGCGGTCGTTCGGCGTGCTGCGGTTCACCTCGATGCTCTACCCGCACAAGGCCTCCATGGCCACCTGGCTCAACGGCTGGGCGGCCGGCTTCGCGGCCCGGGTGCCGGACTGCCTGCACACCGCGACCTTCTTCCCGGAGGAGGGCGTGGAGACCTATGTGCGTGAGGCGGTCGAGGCGGGGGCGCGCGTCTTCAAGTCGCACCTCCAGGTCGGGGCCTACGACCCGAACGATCCGCTGCTGGAGCCCGTCTGGGGGCTGCTGGCGGAGGCCGGTGTCCCGGTGGTGACGCACTGCGGATCCGGTCCGGCGCCCGGCGCGTTCACCGGCCCCGGGCCGATCGGCCGGCTGCTCTCCCGTCACCCCCGGCTGAAGCTGGTGGTCGCGCACATGGGGATGCCGGAGTACACGGAGTTCCTGGAGCTGGCGGCGGCCTACCCCGGGGTGCGGCTCGACACGACCATGGCGTTCACCGACTTCAGCGAGGACTTCATGCCGTTCCCGGCGGTGGAGCGCGGGCGCCTCGCGGACCTGGGGGACCGGATCCTGCTGGGCACCGACTTCCCGAACATCCCGTATCCGTATGTCCACCAGCTGGAGGCCCTGGAGCGGCTGGGGCTGGGCGACGCCTGGCTGCGGGCGGTCTGTCACGGTAACGCGAACGCGCTCTTCCGGTGAGGCAGCGGAGCCGAGCGGTCATTCTCAGGAAATTCACAGGTGCGCGAAAGCTCTCTCTCACGGCCGTCTCACAGGCTTGAGCCATGACGACGACCTCGCCCCAGGGGCGTACAGAACTGCTCAGGGCCGACCGCAACCCCGTCCGCGTCCTCGTCGTGGACGACGAGGCTCCGCTCGCCGAGCTGCTCTCCATGGCCCTGCGCTACGAGGGGTGGGAGGTGCGCAGCGCCGGGGACGGCGCGGGTGCGCTCCGCACGGCGCGCGACTTCCGTCCGGACGCGGTGGTCCTCGACGTGATGCTCCCCGACATGGACGGGCTCGCCGTGCTCGGCCGGCTGCGGCGCGAGCTCTCCGACGTGCCCGTGCTGTTCCTGACCGCACGGGACTCGGTCGAGGACCGGATCGCCGGGCTCACCGCGGGCGGCGACGACTACGTCACCAAGCCGTTCAGCCTGGAGGAGGTCGTGGCGCGGCTGCGCGGGCTGATCCGTCGCTCGGGCACGGCCTCCGTGCGCAGCGAGTCGACACTCGTCGTCGGCGACCTGGTGCTGGACGAGGACAGTCACGAGGTGAGCCGGGGCGACGACTCGATCCATCTCACGGCGACCGAGTTCGAACTGCTGCGCTTCCTGATGCGCAACCCGCGCCGGGTGCTGAGCAAGGCGCAGATACTGGACCGGGTCTGGAACTACGACTTCGGCGGCCAGGCGAACGTCGTCGAGCTGTACATCTCCTACCTGCGCAAGAAGATCGACGCGGGGCGCACCCCGATGATCCACACCCGGCGCGGGGCGGGATACCTCATCAAGCCCGGGGAGTAGCCCCGTGAGCAGGAGGAGGAACGGCGCGGGACGCCCCTGGACGCTGCGGACCCGGCTCGTCGTGTACGCGGTCACGCTCATCGCGGTGGTCGCGGCCGTGATCGGTTCGGTCACCGCGATCGCCTTCCACGAGTACATGTACGGGAAGCTGGACGGCCAGCTCCACGACATAGCGATGCGGGCCGAGGCGCGTCCGCCCGGCAGCGGGAAGCCGGTTCCGGGCGGCCTCGGGAACGGCAAGCCGCTGGGCTTCATCGGGATCGGCCAGCCCTTCAGGACCGTCGGTGCCGTCACCGTCGACGGCGACGTCACCGATTCGAAGTACCTGGAGGACGGTGGGCCGGGCGCGCAGGAGAGCGCGGAGTCCCTGACCGGCGCGCAGAAGGAGGCCCTGGAGACGGCCGCGGTCACGGTGGGCGAGGGGGCGCGCGACGTCGAGCTGCCCGGACTCGGTGGATACCGCGTGGAAGCCGTCCGTGCGACCGGCGGTTCGACCGTCCTCGTCGGCATTCCCACGGCCGAGGTGGACAAGGCCGTCACCACCCTCATCCTCGTCGAGGTCTGCGTCACCGGGGCCGGGCTCATCGCCGCCGGGATCGCCGGTGCCGCCATGGTCGGTGTCGCCCTGCGCCCGCTGCGCCGGGTGGCCGCCGCCGCGACCCGGGTATCCGAACTGCCTCTGCACAGCGGCGAGGTCGCGCTCTTCGAGCGGGTCCCGGAGGCCGAGGCCGATCCGCGTACGGAGGTCGGGCAGGTCGGCGCGGCCCTCAACAGGATGCTGGGCCATGTCGGTTCGGCCCTGGACGCCCGGCAGAAGAGCGAGACGCGGGTCCGGCAGTTCGTCGCGGACGCCAGCCACGAGCTGCGTACCCCGCTCGCCTCGATCCGCGGCTACGCCGAACTGACCAGGAGGGGACGGGAGAACGCCGGACCCGACACCCGGCACGCCCTGGGGCGGATCGAGTCCGAGGCGGAGCGGATGACGGGCATGGTCGAGGACCTGCTGCTCCTGGCGCGTCTCGACGCCGGACGGCCGCTCTCGTACGAGAGCACCGATCTCTCGCCCCTCGTCATCGACGCGGTGAGCGACGCCCGTGTCGCGGACCGCGTCCCCGACGGCGGTTCCGGTGCCACCCGTCACTGGCGGCTGGAGCTGCCCGAGGCGCCCGCGACGGTCTCGGCCGACCCGACGAGGATCCAGCAGGTGCTGGTCAACCTGCTGGCGAACGCCCGTACGCACACGCCGCCCGGGACCACCGTCACCGTCCGGGTGCGCGAGGCACGCGAGGAGCTGCCCCGGGTGACCCTGGAGGTCCAGGACGACGGGCCCGGGATCCCGGCCGAGCTGCAGCCGCGCGTCTTCGAACGGTTCGCGCGAGGCGACGCCTCACGCTCCCGCCACGCGGGGTCGACGGGGCTCGGCCTGGCCATCGTGCAGGCCGTCGTCACCGCCCACGGGGGCGTGGCCGAGGTGCGCTCCGTCCCCGGGAACACCGTGTTCGCCGTCCACCTTCCGGCGGACGAGGTGTACGCGGCCGACACGGTGTACACGGCCGGCGAGGAGTACGCGGGACACGGCGGGCACGGCGGGCACGGCGGACAAGCGGGGCACGGCGGGTACGCGGGACACCGGGCGAACGTCCCCGCGAACGGGCCCCTGGCGCCCGCGAACGGTCCCTCGACGCCTGCGGACAGCGCTCCGTACGTGTCCGGGAGCCGCGCTCCGTACGCGCCCGAGGACAGCGCCCCGTACGCGCCCGCGACGCCTCCGGATCACCCCCCCCGTACACCCCCCGGCGCACTCACAGGCTGACCACAGGCGCAGCACACGGACGTGACAGGGCGGTTGGCGAGTGTCTGTGTCATGCGAACCGACACTGCTTGGAGCACCCTGCCGGCCCGGGAACATCTCCTGGCCGCAGCGGTCGGTGCTCCCGTACTCGACATCGTGGTCCCGGTCTACAACGAGGAGAAGGACCTCGAGACGTGTGTGCTGCGCCTGCACGACCACCTGGCGCGGACGTTCCCCTACGCCTTCCGGATCACCGTGGCGGACAACGCGAGCACCGACCGGACGCCCCAGGTGGCGGCTCAGCTCGCGGCCCTGATCCCCGAGGTGCGTTCGTACCGGCTGGAGGAGAAGGGCCGGGGCCGGGCGCTGCGGACCGTCTGGTCCCACTCGGACTCCCCGGTCCTCGCCTACATGGACGTGGACCTCTCGACGGACCTGAACGCGCTGCTGCCGCTGGTCGCCCCGTTGATCTCCGGCCACTCCGACCTGGCCATCGGCTCGCGCCTGGCCCGTAGTTCACGGGTGGTGCGGGGATCGAAGCGGGAGTTCATCTCGCGGGCCTACAACCTGATCCTGCGCTCGTCGCTCGCCGCCGGCTTCAGCGACGCGCAGTGCGGCTTCAAGGCCGTACGGCGCGAGGTCGCGCAGCGGCTGCTGCCGATGGTCGAGGACACCGGCTGGTTCTTCGACACGGAGATGCTGGTGCTGGCCGAGCGGGCGGGCCTGCGCATCCACGAGGTGCCGGTCGACTGGGTCGACGACCCCGATTCCACGGTGCACATCGTGAGGACCGCGACCGACGACCTCAAGGGCGTCTGGCGGGTGGGCCGGGCCCTGGCCACCGGAGCGCTGCCGCTGGACCGGCTGGCACGCCCCTTCGGTGACGACCCGCGCGACCGGGTCGTGCCCGGGGTGCCGCGCGGACTCGCCCGACAGCTGGTCGGCTTCTGCGTCGTGGGGGCGCTCTCCACCCTGGTCTACCTCGCCCTCTATTCGCTCTTCCGGCTCGGCGTCGGCCCGCAGTTCGCCAACGCCGCCGCCCTCCTCGTCTCCGCCGTCGCCAACACGGCGGCGAACCGGAGACTCACCTTCGGCGTGCGCGGCCGGGGAGGCGCAGTGCGCCACCAGGCGCAGGGGCTCGTCGTCTTCGCGATCGGGCTCGCCCTCACCAGCGGTTCGCTCGCCGCCCTGGGCACGGCGTCCGGCTCGGCGTCGCACGGCACGGAACTCGCCGTGCTGATCGCGGCCAACCTCGCGGCAACGGTGCTGCGGTTCCTGCTCTTCCGCGCCTGGGTCTTCCCCGACCGGCGTACCGACCACCAGGACGCCCGCAAGGGCGCCGCACACGAACTGAGGAACGCCCGATGACCTCGGCCACGCACTCCGACCCCTTCCAGGCCCCGCCCGGCATCCCCGGGGCGCCCGCGCACGCCGCGGGCGGGCGCGAGCCGGCGGCGCGGCGCGTCCTGCGGGGCAGGCCCGAGGACCCGCGCTGGGCGAGGCCCGCCCTCCTCGGGATGCTGCTGGTCATCGCGCTCGCGTACCTGTGGAATCTCAGCGCGTCCGGCTACGCCAACTCCTTCTACTCCGCAGCCGTGCAGGCCGGCAGCCAGAGCTGGAAGGCCTTCTTCTTCGGCTCGCTGGACTCGGCGAACGCGATCACCGTGGACAAGCCCCCGGCCACCCTCTGGCCGATGGCCCTGTCGGTCCGGATCTTCGGTCTGAGCTCCTGGGCGATCCTGGCACCGCAGGTGCTGATGGGCGTCGCCACGGCCGGGGTCCTGTACGCGTCCGTGCGGCGCCGCTTCAGCGCCGCCGCCGGGCTGATCACGGTGGCGGTCTTCGCGCTGACCCCGGTCGCCGCGCTGATGTTCCGCTTCAACAACCCGGACGCGCTGCTCGCGCTCCTGATGACCGTCACCGTCTACTGCGTGCTGCGCGCGCTGGAGGGCGGCCGGACGAAGTGGCTGGTCTGGGCGGGCGTCGCGGTGGGACTCGCGTTCCTGTCGAAGACCCTGCAGGCCTTCCTGATCCTGCCGCCGCTCGCCGTGCTGTACGCGGTGTGCGCGCCGGTCTCCGTGCGGAAGCGGTTCGGCCAGATCGGTCTGGCCGCATTGGCGATGGTCGTCTCCGGCGGCTGGTGGGTGGCGGTCGTGGAACTGTGGCCCGCCTCCTCGCGCCCGTACATCGGCGGCTCGCAGAACAACTCCTTCCTGGAACTGACCTTCGGCTACAACGGACTCGGCCGGATCAACGGCGAGGAGACCGGGAGCGTCGGGGGCGGCGGCGGTGGCGGCGGTGGCGGCCGGGGCGGCGGCTGGGGCGAGACCGGCATCGGCCGGATGTTCAACTCCGAGATCGGCAGCCAGATCTCCTGGCTGCTGCCCGCCGCACTGATCCTGCTGGTCGCGGGCGTCTGGCTGACCTGGCGGGCGAAGCGGACCGACACGGCCCGTGCGGCGTTCCTCGCCTGGGGCGGCTCGCTGCTGATGACGGCCCTCGTCTTCAGCTTCATGGCCGGCATCTTCCACCAGTACTACACGGTGGCCCTGGCGCCCCACGTCGCGGCGCTGACCGGGATGGGCGCCACGGTCCTGTGGGAGGAACGGGCCAAGTGGTGGGCGGGTGCCGTGCTCGGCGGGACCGTAGCGGTGACGGCGCTCTGGGCCTACGTCCTGCTGGGGCGCACGCCGGACTACGTCCCGTGGCTGCGCTGGGCGGTCCTGATCGCCGGGCTCGTGGCTGCGGCCGGGCTGCTCCTCGCGGCACGGCTGGGCCGGGCGCTCGTGACGGTCGCGGTGGGGCTGGGGCTCGCCGCCTCGCTCGCCGGGCCGACCGCGTACACGATCAGCACACTGAACACCGGGCACCAGGGTTCGATCGTCACCGCCGGCCCGGCGGGCGCGAGCATGGGCGGCCCCGGCGGCGGGCGGGGCGGTGGTCCCGGTGGCGGGGAGGGCCCCGGCGGTGGCATGCAGCCTCCCGGCCAGGGCACCCGGCAGGGCGCCCAGGGCGGCGGTCAGGCGCCGGGCACCGCGCCGGGCACCCCCCAGGCGGGCGGCTTCCCGGGCGGCGGAATGCCGGGCCAGGGCAAGGGCCGGCGGGGACAGGCTCCCGGCGGTCAGCAGGGCGGCATGCCCGGCGGTGGCACGGGCGAAGGCGGCGGTGCGGGCGGCGGTGGCGGCATGGGCGGTCTGCTCAACGGCGCCTCCGTCGACTCCGAGGCCGGGACGCTCCTGAAGCAGAACGCCGACGCGTACACCTGGGCCGCCGCGGCCATCGGTTCGCAGAACGCCGCGAGCTACCAGCTCGCCACCGGGGACCCGGTGATGGCGATCGGCGGATTCAACGGGAGCGACCCGTCCCCCACGCTCGCCCAGTTCAAGAAGCACGTGGAGGACGGGAAGATCCACTACTTCATCTCGGGCGGTATGGGCGGAGGTGGCGGCGCCGGTGGCGAGGGCGCCTCGTCCCAGATCTCGGCGTGGGTGGAGGAGAACTTCAAGGAGGTCACGGTGGGCAGCGCGACCTTCTACGACCTCACTGAGCCGACGAGCTGAGAGGCCCCTCCGGAACGAGGAGGAACACGGCCGTAGCCAGGACGGTGACACCAGGGCGGTGGTCCCGAGCAGAGACTCCGGGGCCACCGCCCTGGTGCGTCGGCCGACGCGGTCCCGGCATCCCCCGTCATGGGGTTGTACGGTGTACAGGAAGTGCCATACGGTGTAGAGCGGCACCCGCCATACACCGTACAAGTGCACCGGAACCAGGAGCCCGCATGACGGCGACCGCACCCGAGGAGAACGTCCTCACCCCCCGGAACGGGCATGCGCAGCGCTGGCTGATCCTCGGAGTGATCTGCCTCGCCCAGCTCACGGTGCTGCTCGACAACACCGTCCTGAACGTCGCGATCCCCTCCCTCACCACCGAGCTGAACGCCTCCACGGCCGATGTGCAGTGGATGATCAACGCCTACTCGTTGGTCCAGTCCGGACTGCTGCTCACCGCCGGAAGTGCCTCCGACCGCTACGGCCGCAAGAAGATGCTGGTCGCGGGCCTTCTGGTGTTCGGTGTCGGCTCGCTGGCGGCCGGACTCTCGCAGTCCTCCGGACAGCTGATCGCCGCCCGCGCGGGGATGGGCGTCGGCGGTGCGCTGCTGATCACGACGACCCTGTCCGTCGTGGTCCAGATCTTCGACGACACCGAACGCGTGAAGGCCATCGGTATCTGGTCCACCGTCAACTCCCTCGGCTTCGCGGCCGGTCCGCTGCTCGGCGGGGCCATGCTCAACCACTTCTGGTGGGGCGCGATCTTCCTGATCAACATCCCCGTGGCGGTCATCGGCCTGATCGCGGTCGTCCGGCTCGTGCCGGAGTCCAGGAACCCGAGCGGTGACCGGCCCGACCTGGTCGGGGCCCTGCTCTCGACCCTCGGCATGGCGGCCGTCGTCTACGCGATCATCTCCGGGCCGGAGCACGGCTGGGGATCCGGGCCGGTCCTGCTGACCGCCTTCGCCGGGGTGGCCGTCCTCACCGGATTCGTCCTGTGGGAGCTCCACATCCCGTACCCGATGCTGGACATGCACTTCTTCCGTGACCAGCGGTTCACGGGGGCGGTGGCCGGCGCGGTCCTGGTCGCCTTCGGGATGACCGGCTCGCTCTTCCTGCTGACCCAGCACCTGCAGTTCGTCCTCGGCTACGAACCGCTGGAGGCCGGGCTGCGCACGGCTCCGCTCGCCCTCACCGTCGTCGCGCTCAACCTCACCGGACTCGGTGCGCGGCTCGTCGGCAGGTGGGGGACGCCCGCCGTCATCGGTACCGGGATGTCGCTGCTGGCCGCGGGGCTCGCGGCGATCGCGCTGCTGGGCGGGCGTGACTACGGCGGCATGCTGCTCGGCCTGGTCGTCATGGGGGCGGGCGTCGCACTCGCCATGCCCGCCATGGCCAACGCGATCATGAGCGCCATCCCCCGGGAGAAGGCCGGCGTGGGCGCCGGAGTGAACGGCACGCTCGCCGAGTTCGGGAACGGGCTCGGGGTCGCCGTGCTCGGCGCCGTGCTCAACTCGCGGTTCGCCGCGCTCGTCCCCGGGGCCGTCGGCGCCGCCTCGCTCCCCGCGGTGCTCGCCTCGGCGGACGGCCGGGCGGAACGGGAGCGCATCACCGACGCCTTCGCCTCCGGGCTGGAGACCAGCCAACTCGTCGGGGCCGCGGCGGTCCTGGCGGGCGGACTGCTGGCCGCGGCCTTGCTGAGGAGGGCGGAGCGTACCGAAACGGACTGAGACCCCAGGTGACGGGCATAGCATCGTGACAGGGTTCGTGCCGGTACGCAGGAGTGCCACAGCAAGACGAGGAGCGTGCGCCATGGGGTCCGCGGCAGACGGTGTGAGGAGCCCTTCGCGGGTCAGTGTGTGGCTGGACCGCCGGACACCCTCGCGCACCCGCAAGGCGGATCAGCCGACCGGTCTCGACCGCGAAAGGATCACGGCGGCGAGCGTGCGGCTGCTGGACGCCGACGGCCTCGCGAAGTTCTCCATGCGGCGCCTGGCCGCCGAGCTCGACGTCACGGCGATGTCCCTCTACTGGTACGTCGACACCAAGGACGACCTGCTGGAACTCGCCCTGGACACGGCCTTCGGCGAGATTCCGGCGACGCCCGAGGACGCCGACTGGCACGACCGGCTGCGCGAACTGGCGGGCCGCTACCGCGCGATGCTGGTGCGCCACCCCTGGGTGTCGGCCCTGATCGGGCGCTTCCTGAACATCGGCCCGCACTCGATGCTGTTCTCGTACGCGGTGCAGGACGTCGTGCGCGCCACCGGGCTCCCCCTGGAGCGGCAGACGGGTGCGATGTCGGCCGTCTTCCAGTTCGTCTACGGATTCGGCACCACCGAGGGCCACTTCGTGCAGCGCACGGTGGAGGCCGGTCTCACCCAGGACGAGTACGTCGAGCGCGCGATGGGCACGATCCGCGCGGACCCGGAGCTCAGGCAGGTCATGCGGCCCTCGGAGGAGCTGATGGCCGCGCGCGGCGGGGGCACGGTGGAGGAGATGCGCGAGCGGGACTTCGCGTTCGCGCTCGACCTGCTGATCGCGGGCATCGAAGCGACCTGCGCGCGGACGGCGCACCGGTCGTAGTCCCGTCACCCGGGTGGCCCGGGGCGCCCGGACGTCAGTAGCCGCGCACGGTGTCGACGGCCAGCGCGGGCGTACGCCCGTCGGTGACCGCCTCCCAGCAGCTCGCGAAGTCGGCGACGACGTCCTCGTCGGCCGTGATGCCGGCCGAGTGGGACGTGATCACCGTGTGCGGCAGCCGCCAGGCGGGGTGGCCGGGTCCGGCGGGCTCGTCGGGCAGCACGTCGAGCACGGCCCCGCGCACGGTGCCGGCGCGCAGCGCGGCCTCCAGGGCCGGCAGGTCCACGGTCGCGCCCCGCCCCACGTTGACGAAGGTGACGCCCCGCATCGCGCGGAACCGGGTGTCGTCGAAGAACCGCTCCGTGGCGTCGGTGAGCGGCAGGGTGGAGACCACCCACCGGGCCTCCGCCAGTGCCGTGGTCTCCTCCCGCGAGCCGGCCAGGACCACCCGGTCGAAGCCCTCGGGCACCTCGCGGGGGGTGCGGCCCACTCCCACCGTGCGTACGGAACAGGCCCGCAGCAGCCCGGCGACGGCGGAGCCGATGCGCCCGGTGCCGTGGACGACGGCCGTGCGCCCGGCGACGAGTTCGGACGGGATCCGGCGCCACAGCTCCCCGGAGTGCTGGGCGGTGTGCTCCTGGACGGACTGGCACTCGGCGAGCACCCAGGCCAGCGTGTACTGGGCGATGCGCTCGCCCATCCGCCCCACGGTCCGCGTCAGCAGGGCCCCCGCGGGCCACGGCCCGGAGGCGAGCAGCGCGTCCGTGCCCGCGTTGACGCTGTGGAACCACAGGAGCCGCGGATTCCGCAGCGCTCCGGGCAGCGCGTCACCCACGTACAGGAACGGTTCGTCGGCGCACGCGGACGAGGCCGGTCGCCCGGTGATCCGTTCCAGCTCACGGACCACGGCGGGGGAGACGGACGGAGAGGTCAGCAGCCGGGCCCCCGCGAGCGGGCCCGGGTGGGGCGGTGTCATCGGTGCGCTCAGCCGCCGGCCAGGTGGGCGGGGAAGCCGCCGGTGGCGACGGGACTCCAGCGCTCGGGGGTGATCCGGATGATGGACTTCCCCTGCTTGACCATCGCCGCCCGGTACTCGTCCCAGTCCGGGTGCTCCCCGGAGATGGTGCGGAAGTACTCGACGAGGGGCTCCACCGAGTCCGGTGAGTCGATGACCTCGGCCGAGCCGTCGATCTGGACCCACGGGCCGTTCCAGTCGTCCGACAGGACGATCACGCTCACCCGCTCGTCCCGCTTGGCGTTCCGGGTCTTGGCCCGTTCGGGGTACGTCGAGACGACGATCCGCCCCGCGCCGTCGACGCCGCAGGTGAGCGGGGAGCCCTGGGGGCGGCCGTCGGACCGGGTGGTCAGCAGGATCGCCCGGTGCCTGGGGCGCACGAAGTCCAGCAGTTCCCCGAGTTCCACAGCGGTGTTGGTCGCGATGTTGGGTGCCATGCGTCCAACCCTAGGCCCCGGGGCCGTACCCCTCCCGACAGCCGGGTGGGAGGCGGCACCGGGGCCCTGTGCCCGTCCTAGCCGGGGACGGAGTCGCCCTGGACCGCCTGGATGTCGAGCTCGACCCGCAGCGTCGTGCCGATCGCGGAGATGCCGGCCTGCAGCACCTGGTTGTAGTTCATGGCGAAGTCGTCGCGGCGCAGCTCCGCCGTCGCGTGGAACGCCGCCCGCACCCCGCCCCACGGGTCGGGGCCGGTGCCCAGGTAGCTGAGGTCGAGATCGACGTCGCGGGCGATGCCGTGCATGGTGAGCACGCCGTGCACCGTCCAGCGGTCGGGGCCGGCGGGGGTCAGCGCCCGGGAGCGGTAGGTGAGCTCCGGGTACGCCTCCACGTCCAGGAAGTCCGCCGAGCGCAGGTGCTTGTCGCGCATGGCGTTGCCCGTGTCGATGCTGGTGGAGGCGATGAAGGCCTCCACCCGGGAGTGCTGGACGTCCTCGGCGATCTCGATCCGGCCGCCGAATTCGGTGAACCGGCCGTGCACGCTGGAGATCCCCAGGTGCTGCGCGACCGCGGCCACCGAGGAGTGCACCGGGTCCAGCGACCAGGTGCCGGGAGGCGGGAGTTCCACGCCTCCCTGCCGGGCCAGCACGACGGTCCCGGCCTCGACCCGCCCGCTGGCCGTGACGAGCGCGGTGGACGCGGCGGGGGCGTACCCCACCGCCGTGACGATCACCGTGTACGCGCCGGCCTGCAGGAGGTCGTCGGTGCGGACGGCCCCGTTCTCGTCGGCGGCGGCCCGGAGCACCTGCGTGCCCGTCATGTCGGTCACCGTCACGACCGCGTGCTGGACGGCCCAGCCGTCCCGCGTGCGTACCTGTGCGCGAAGTCCCATCCCGTGTTCTCTCCTTGCTCAAATCACTCGTGAAGCAGCGACTCAATGAGTCGGGCCCCGGGCGGGATCGGCAGGCCGTCCCCTGCCTGCCGTTCCCGCCACGGGGCCCATTTCCGCCGGCGACACAGCCTCTCCGCTCGAAGCGCTGTTCCGCCAGGGGTCTATGTGGATCTTCCGGTGTACCTACTCGCCCGGGTGGGCGAGTTCGATGTCGTGACCGTCGACACCGGCGCCGCTCACGGTCAGCGAGCCGGCCACCGGCGGGTAGCCGGTCGCGATCACCGAGTACTCACCGGCGTCCAGGTCGGTGAAGGCGTAGACGCCGTCCTCCCCGGTCGTCGACGTGGCGACCACGTTGCCCGCCGCGTCGATCAGCGTGACCCGGGCGTCGTTCAGCGGTGCCCGGCCGGAGCCGGCCCTGACGACACCACGCACCAGCGCACCGGAGCGCAGGGCCACGTCGACCCGGGTGACACCCTGGCCGCCGACCTCCACCGGCAGGGCCAGCGGACGGAAGCCCGCGGCCGTGATTGCGACGGTCACCGAACCGGGGATCAGCTCACCGAAGGTGAACTCGCCCGCGTCGCCCGAGACACCCGTGGCGAGCACGTCGCCACGCACATCGGTCACGACGACCATGGCGCCCTGGACCGGGGTGCCGCCCTCGGAGGTCCGCACGGTCCCGGAGAGACCGCTCGTGCCGGCGAGGAGGATGTCGAAGGCCAGCGGCTCGTCGCCGACGACCACCGTGGACGCCTGCGGCTGGAAGCCGTCGGCGGACGCGATCAGGACGTAGCTGCCGGAGCCCGGCGCGTCCAGGACGTAACCGCCGTCGACCTGGGCGACGGAGCGCCCCAGCTGCCGGCCGCCCAGGGAGATCAGCGTGACCGCGGCGCGGCCGACCGGTGCGCCCTCGGCGCCCCGGACCACACCGTGTACGGGCGTCCCCTGCACGACCGGCTCCTTCGTGGCAACCGCCTGCGCCAGGGTGTCGACCGAGGTGGCCGCGGCCGTGCCCTCGGCGGCCTGTGCGGTGCCGGTGGTGGCCTCGACGTGCTCCGTCACGGCTGCGGCCTCGGGGGAGGCGCTGTCATTGCCCGCCCTGGTCTTCAGCGCGACCTCCTTGATGAAGAGGGTCAGGACGAAGGCGAGCAGCGCGGCGGGCGCGGCGAAGAGGAAGACGTCGGCGACACCGTGGCCGTAGGCGACCTCCATGACCGTGCGCAGCGGTGCGGGGAGTGCGTCCAGGTCGGGGATGCCTCCGCCACCGGTTCCGCCGTGGCCGTACGCGGCACCCGCGGGGCCGAGGTCGGCGATGCCGTCCTTGACGTAGTGGGTGACGCGGTTGCCCAGGACGGCGCCCAGTGCCGAGACGCCGATCGCGCCACCGAGGGAACGGAAGAACGTCACGACGGAGCTGGCCGAGCCGAGGTCGGAGGGGGCCACCTGGTTCTGCGTGGCGAGCACCAGGTTCTGCATCATCATGCCGATGCCGAGACCCATGACGAACATGAAGATCGCGATGTGCCAGTACGTGGTGTCGTACCGGATGGTGCCCAGCATGCCGAGGCCCGCGGTGAGCAGGAAGCCACCGGAGACGAGCCAGGCCTTCCAGCGGCCCGTCTTGGTGATGACCTGACCCGAGATGGTCGAGGAGAGGAAGAGTCCGGCGATCATCGGGATGGTCATGACGCCGGACATCGTCGGCGACTTGCCCCGCGCCAGCTGGAAGTACTGGCTGAAGAAGACGGTGCCCGCGAACATTCCGATACCGACGAACAGCGAGGCCAGCGAGGCCAGCGTGATGGTGCGGTTACGGAAGAGGCGCAGCGGGATGATCGGCTCGCGGGCCTTCGTCTCGACGAAGAGGAACAGCGCGGCCAGGACGACCGTGCCGGCGAGCATCGTCCAGGTCTGCCAGGAGATCCAGTCGTACTTGTCACCGGCGAAGGTGACCCAGAGCAGCAGCAGCGAGACCGCGGCGCTGATGAGGAACGCGCCGGACCAGTCGACCTTGACGCCCTCGCGCTTGACCACGGGGAGCTTCAGGGTCTTCTGGAGCACGATCAGGGCGATGATCGCGAACGGCACACCCACGTAGAAGCACCAGCGCCAGCCCATCCAGCTGGTGTCGGTGATGACACCGCCGAGGAGCGGGCCGCCGACGGTCGCGACGGCGAAGACCGCGCCGAGGTAGCCGCTGTAGCGACCGCGCTCGCGCGGGGCGATCATCGCGGCCATCACGATCTGGGCGAGGGCGGACAGACCGCCGACGCCGATGCCCTGCACCACACGGCAGGCGATGAGCATGCCGCTGCTGGTCGACAGACCGGCGACTATGGAGCCGCCGACGTAGATGATCAGCGCGATCTGGACCAGCAGCTTCTTGCTGAACAGGTCCGCGAGCTTGCCCCACAGCGGGGTGGTGGCGGTCATGGCCAGCAGCGAGGCCGTCACGACCCAGGTGTAGGCGCTCTGTCCGCCACCGAGGTCGGAGATGATCTCGGGCAGGGCGTTGGAGACGACCGTCGACGACAGGATCGCGACGAACATGCCGAGCAGCAGCCCGGCGAGGGCCTCCATGATCTGCCGGTGTGTCATCGGCGTGCCTGCGGGGGCTTCTGCAGCCCCGTGCTTGGCGTGGCCGCCCCGCACACCGGGTGGTGTGGTCGTAGCC
Organism: Streptomyces sp. SM10; assembly: GCF_002910915.1. GTDB lineage: Bacteria > Actinomycetota > Actinomycetes > Streptomycetales > Streptomycetaceae > Streptomyces. The sequence goes on from NZ_NEUF01000122.1 coordinate 22,475, forward strand.
ATTTGGTTCCTTCTCTTTGCTTCTGTTACACGGGTGTACGGGTGTACGAATCGTCGGCGTGCCCGGCGCGGCAGTCGCCGCTGTGCCGTCCGGGGGCGCACCCCCCGGGGACGCGGCAGGAGAAGCTGTCGCGCAGCCGGGACAACAACGAGTTGAGCTGACCGACTTCTTCGTCGGACCAGTCGTCGAGATTGTGGGCGAACATTTCGGTGGTCCGCCGGCTCAGTTCGTCGATCATCTCGGCGCCGGCGGGGGTCAGCCGCAGGATGCGGGACCGCTTGTCCGCCGGGTCCAAGGACCGTTCGATCCAGCCGTTCTCCACCGCGTGGGTCACGTGTCGGCTGGTCACCGACATGTTCACGGCCAGGAGCTCGGCAAGGCGGGATATCCGCATCTCGCCGTACTTGCCCAGCAGCGTCAGCACGGTGGCCGAGCCACCGGGACACTCGGCGGGCAGGATGCGGGCGAGGCCACGCTTGACGGCTCCGACGGCGCTGAGCTGCCGGGCCAGTTCTTCGTACTGACTCCGTGCCGCCACTGACCCTCCAGACGTCTCGCGAGGTCATCTTGTTGCTTAGGGCAACGATATAAGCGGTTGGTTGCTGCAGGCAAATGAAATGGACCTTGTAGGAGTAAAGGAACGCAAAAGCCTGCGTAGGGGCGGGGTCAAGCGCGCAGCGCACAGGGGGTGGGCCGTGCCGGATGTGTTCCTGGACACAGGCGTGACCTGCGGTGGTGGCTCGTGGAGGCGGTGCGGAGCGCTCCCGCGTGCGGGTGAAGAGGCCGTGTGCGCCGGGAGAGGGCATCGGCCGCCGCCGACCCGGGGGTTGGGCGGAAGGCCTGCGTTCGCTAGGGTCCTGGGCCATGGCACACAACCCCCACGCCCCGCAGCCGGGCCCCGAGGGCACTCACGACCCGGCGGGCAGCACGCAGATGTTCCGCGCGTTTGTCGACGAGGGCGAGCCCCAGCGCCGGCAGCAGCCCGCTCCGGCCCCGTCCGGCTCGAAGACCGGGGTGATCGTGGCCGTCGTCGCGGTCATCGTCGTCCTCGGCGCGGTCGCCTGGCTCGCGCTCGGCTGACCGTCCCCTTCACGGCGGGTCCGTCGCTCCTCCGCGGGAGCTCAGGGCCTGCCCGGCGCCCACGTGCGTGTGTGCGCCGCCCTTCCGTACCGCTCCCGCTCCGCCCGTCGGCGCGGGAGCGTCTGCGTTGTCCCGGCGATCGCCGCACGTACCGGTGGCGGCCCCGGACACGGCGAAGCCGCCGGGGCGGCGGTCATGGCGCCCCGGCGGCTTCGTGAGCCGTGCCGTACGTACGGACCCGTCAGGGGGTCAGTCGGCGATGAGCCCCTCCCTGAGCTGGGTGAGCGTCCGGGTCAGCAGCCGCGAGACGTGCATCTGCGAGATGCCGACCTCCTCGCCGATCTGCGACTGGGTCATGTTGGCGAAGAAGCGCAGCATGATGATCTGCCGCTCGCGCGGGGCGAGCTTGGCCAGCAGCGGCTTCAGGGACTCGCGGTACTCGACGCCTTCCAGCGCCGCGTCCTCGTACCCCAGGCGGTCCGCCAGTGAGCCCTCGCCGCCGTCGTCCTCGGGTGAGGGGGAGTCCAGCGAGGAGGCCGTGTAGGCGTTGCCCACGGCCAGCCCGTCGACCACGTCCTCCTCGGAGACCCCGAGCGCCTTGGCCAGCTCCGGCACCGTCGGCGAGCGGTCGAGCTTCTGGGCGAGCTCGTCGCTGGTCTTGGTGAGGGCGAGCCGCAGCTCCTGGAGCCGGCGCGGCACCCGCACCGACCACGAGGTGTCGCGGAAGAAGCGCTTGATCTCCCCCACGACGGTCGGCATCGCGAACGTGGGGAATTCCACGCCCCGTTCGCAGTCGAAGCGGTCGATGGCCTTGATCAGGCCGATCGTCCCGACCTGGACGATGTCCTCCATGGGTTCGTTGCGGCTCCGGAACCGTGCCGCCGCGTACCGCACGAGCGGGAGGTTGAGCTCGATGAGTGTGTCCCGCACATAGGCCCGCTCGGGGCTGTCCGTTCCGTCGGGGCCCGAAGCGGGACCCAGCGCGGCGAGCCGCAGGAACAGGGAGCGGGACAGGGTGCGGGTGTCGATGGCTTCCGGCGAGCTGGTGAGCACGGCAGGTGCCGGCACGCTCTTCGTGAGCGTGAGCACCTTCGAGCTGCCCTGTTCTGTGGACATGCCACCCCCTTGAGGTCGCGGACGGTCGCGGTGGCCACGACCATCGGAGGAACGCAGCCTCCACCTGAATACCGGAGGTAGGGCTGCGGCAAACGCGGTTCCAGCAGAATGTCACATGTCGGCAACACGCTGTAGTGACATGTCGACAAGTCAGCGCCGAAACTGCGCAGGAAACAGGGGGTGTACGGCTTTTGCGCCCCCGGATCCGGCCCTCCGGGGGTCTACCCGTTCTGGTTACGCCTCGATCCTGTTTGCGGACCGCAGTCGGGCGAAACTTCTGGCCAGAAGCCTTGACACATGCATCTGGGAGACGCCCAGTTCGGCGCTGATCTGCGACTGCGTCAGGTTGTTGTAGTAGCGCAGCAGCAGGATCCGCTGCTCGCGCTCGGGCAGCTGGACGAGCAGGTGCCGTACCAGGTCCCGGTGTTCGACCCCGGCCAGTGCCGGGTCCTCGTAGCCGAGCCGGTCCAGGAGTCCGGGCAGTCCGTCGCCCTCCTGGGCCGCCTCCAGCGAGGTCGCGTGGTAGGAGCGGCCCGCCTCGATGCAGGCGAGGACCTCGTCCTCGGAGATCTTCAGGCGCTCCGCGATCTCGGCGGTGGTCGGTGAGCGGCCGTGAGCGGTCGTCAGGTCCTCCGTCGCGCCGGTGACCTGGACCCAGAGTTCGTGCAGCCGCCGCGGCACGTGCACCGTCCGCACGTTGTCCCGGAAGTAGCGCTTGATCTCGCCGACCACGGTGGGCATGGCGAAGGTGGGGAACTGGACGCCGCGTTCCGGGTCGAAGCGGTCGATGGCGTTGATCAGGCCGATCGTGCCGACCTGGACGACGTCCTCCATCGGCTCGTTGCGGCTGCGGAAGCGGGCCGCCGCGTACCGCACGAGCGGCAGGTTCGCCTCGATCAGCGCGGTGCGCACCCTGTGGTGCTCGGCCGTGCCGGGTTCGAGGTCCTTGAGCCGTCCGAAGAGCACCTGGGTCAGGGCTCTGGTGTCCGCGCCCCGGGTTCTGGCGGGCGTGGTCGGATCGGGGGTCTCGGTCTGGATGTCGTCCGTCTGGACGCTCTGGGGCGGGACTTGAGGCGCTGTACTGGCCGGCACGGTGTCGCCACCCCTTTGCGGTCAACTACGGTCAACTCATCCGTCAAAAGCGGTCATAGCATCACAAGACATGTCCACTGTGCGCAAGCACCGCATAGAGTCGTGTTGAGGGTGTTTTGGTTTAAACATGACGAAAAGCCCCTCTCCTGTGGGGGAGGGGCCTGCGGGACCGGGTGCTCGAAAGGGTCAGAAGGGGTAGTCGGCGATCACCCAAGTGGCGAACTCGTGCCACTGGCCGGCGGCGGCCTGGTGCTCGGGGTGCTCGACGTACCGCCGGAGCGCGTCCTCGTCGGCGACCGCCGAGTTGATGGCGAAGTCGTAGGCGATCGGCCGGTCGGTGATGTTCCAGGCGCACTCCCAGAACTCCAGCTCCGGGATCCTCCCACCGAGGTCCCGGAAGGCCCGGGCGCCGGCGACGACCCGCGGATCGTCCCGCTCGACGCCGTCGTTCAGCTTGAACAGGACCAGGTGGCGGATCATGGGGGTTCTCCTACTTCACGAGCTCGGACATGAAGTCTCCGACGCCCTGCGCGGCGCTCGAAATACCTTCGAACCCTACTTGGACGAGTTCGGCGGACCGCTCGGGCGAGGTGATGATCGTGTACAGCACGAAGACCACCAGCATGTAGAGCGCGATCTTCCTCGCTTGCGCCACGGTCGGCCCCGCCTCTCCCCTTCGATCACCTGTGCAGTCGCGTGATTCTAGCCGCACGTATGGCCGTATCCGCGGGCCGTTTCCGATCACTCACGCGGCCTTCAGGGTCGAAGGACCCTTCGATTCGGGCCCTTTGTCGGTCGCTGCGGCTTACGTCGAGGGGGAGGATGGGAAGCGAGCCCGCCGCGCCCTCAGGAACGCGCGGGCCGAGGAACGGGACCTCCACGAGGTCCCCACCGCGTGACTCCCCCCGACCGCGGCGAGGACCTACGGTCCCCGTTCTCACCGGGGGAAGCGGCTTGTCCCCCCGATGCCGCTTCCCCCGACCTGACGTCCGAAGGGCCCGGCGCATCGCGCCGGGCCCTTCGTGTCGTCGCGTACTCCCGCGGGTCAGTCCTTGCCGAGACCGACCGTGCCGGGGGCGGCGTCGCGGACGCCGGCGTCCGAGCCGTCCCGGGGTGCCGGGACGGTGACCGCCGTGACCACGGCGGCGTCCTCGGCGGCGAGGCGCTCCATGCCGCTCGTCGTCTTGAGGGGCTTCTCCTTGATGAAGAGCACCGCGAGCAGACCGAGGAAGGCGAACGGGGTGGCGGTGAGGAAGAGGTCGCCGGTCGCGACGCCGTACGCGTGCTCGACGATGTTCCTCATCGGCTCGGGCAGGGTCGTCATGTCGGGGACGGCGCTGCTGTGGCCGCCGCCCGTCACGGGGATCCCGTTCTCCGCGAACCCCTTGCTCATCTCGCTCGCCACCCGGTTGGCGAGGATCGCGCCGAGCACGCTGGTGCCGATCGTGCCGCCGAGGCTGCGGAAGAAGGACAGCACGGAGGTCGCGGCGCCCAGCTCGTGTGCGGGCACGTCGTTCTGCGCGGCGAGCACGAGGTTCTGCATCAGCATGCCGACGCCGATCCCCATGAAGGCCATGTACACGCTGAGCAGGCCGAAGTGCGTGTCGGCGTCGATGGTCGAGAGCAGGCCGAGGCCCGCCGTCATCACCACGGCGCCCGCGACGAGGTAGATCTTCCACTTGCCGGTGGCGGAGATGATCTGCCCGGCGACGGTCGAGGAGACCAGCAGACCGCCGATCAGCGGGAGGCTCATGAGCCCCGCGACGGTCGGGGACTTGCCCAGCGAGATCTGGAAGTACTGGGACAGGAACACGGTCCCGGCGAACATCGCGATACCCACGAAGAAGCTCGCCAGGGTCGTGAGCGACACCGTGCGGTTGCGGAAGATGCCCAGCGGGATGATCGGCTCGGCGGCCCTGGACTCGACGAAGACCGCCGCGGCCAGCAGCACGACACCCAGGGTCACCAGCACGGCCGTCTGCCAGGAGGCCCAGTCGAAGCTGTTGCCCGCGAGGGACGTCCAGATCAGCAGCGAGCAGACGCCGGCCACGATCAGGAAGGCACCGGTCCAGTCGATCCTGACCTGGCGGCGGACCGTCGGGAGCTTCAGGGTGCGCTGGAGCAGCACGATCCCGGCCAGCGCGAACGGCACGCCGATGAAGAAGCACCAGCGCCAGCCGAGCCACGAGGTGTCCACGAGGACACCGCCGATGAGCGGCCCCGCGACCGTGCCCACGGCGAAGACCGCGCCGAAGATGCCCGCGTACTTGCCGAGCCGGCGCGGCGGGATGATGGCGGCCATCACGATCTGGGCCAGCGCCGTGAGACCACCGGCACCGATGCCCTGGATGACCCGGCTGATGATCAGGGTGACGACGTCCTGGGAGAAGCCGGCCACCAGGGAGCCGACCACGAACAGGCCGAGCGACAGCTGGAGCAGCAGCTTCTGGTTGAACAGGTCGGCGAGCTTGCCCCAGAGCGGCACGGTGGCCGTCATGGCGAGCAGCTCGGAGGTCACGACCCAGGTGTACGAGGACTGGCTCGCGCCGAGGTCGGCGATGATGCGCGGCAGGGCGTTGGCGACGACCGTGCCCGCGAGGATGGCGACGAACATGCCCGCCATCAGGCCGGACATCGCCTGGAGTATCTGACGGTTGGACATGGGGGCGGGCGACTGTCCGGGCGCCTCGGTTGCGGTCACGGTGTCCCTCTTGGGTGCAGGAGCAGAACAGGGTTCGGTGGTGTGCGGAGCGGTGGGCCGGACTACTCGGCAGGCCGGGGGAGTCCTCGGGCCAGTTGGGCGAAGACCTCCTGGAAGGCGTCCGCGAGTGCGGTCTCGCCGGAGCGTTCGCACCAGTGCTCCAGGGCGACCCGCAGGGCTGTCTGGGTGACGGCGGCGAGGAGCCGTGCGAAGAGTGCGGTGCCGGGCGCCCCTTCGCTCTCAGGGCGCGTGCTGTGAAGCCAGTCGGTGAGGGCGGCGGCCAGAGCCCGCTCGTCCGCCACGTGTGCCTGGAGACCGCGGTGGATGAGGTGCGGCGAGCGCTGAAGCACCTTGGACTGGAGGGCCCACAGCTCCTGGCGGCTCTCGAACCCGTCGAGCTCGCTGACGAGGGCGTCGCGCACGACGTCGAGCGGCGGCCGGTCGGCGGGCGCAGCGCGCACCGACTCCCTGATCCTCTCGCCCACCTCGTCGTCGACCAGGACGAAGGCGTCGTCATGGCTGGGGAAGTAGTTGAAGAACGTCCTCGGTGAGACGCCGGCGGCCTCGCTGATGGCTTCGACGGTGACGTTCTCGACCCCGTGCTCGGCGGCGAGCCGGACGGCAGCCTCCGCGATCGCCCGGCGGGTCGCCTGCTTCTTGCGCTCCCGGAGCCCGGGTGCGGATGTCGTCGTCCTCGGCACAATGTGCATGGTAGGCAAAGATGCACATCCTGCAAAATTATTTGCGCGGTGCGGCAGCCGCCCGAGGGCGGTGCGGCAACCGCTGCGGAGCGGACCCTTCACCCGCCCGGGCTCCCCTCGCCCCCGGACGGGAGGCTGTCCCGCCCCGGACCGACCGCCACCTCCCGTCCGGCCTCCGGGCCCGGTCCGCCGATGTGAACACCTCGTATTCACTACGGACGGTGATGTTCGCTCCGGGGTATCCGTTGCGTGATGTCCGCCTGTGCCCCCATATGGTGAGTGCGCCGTCGCCCAGGGTAATGCCGTGGTGTGCGCCGCGTCGTTCGGGCACCCGGCGCCTGCCGGACGCCCTTCATCCATTCGGAAGGAATGACTGTGAGTACTCACTTCGGCGTCACCCGGAGGAAGGCCCTCGTGGTCGCGGCACTGGCCGCGATCGTCGCCTCGACGGTCTCCGGATCGGCGTCCGCCGTGACGGACGGGGACGAAGGCGGCCACGAGCGCCGCGGGGACCACTGGGGCGTGATCGCCCGCAACACGATCGGCTCCCCCGTGGCCGACCTGCGGAACGGCCCGTTCGGTTCCTTCGGTGTCACGGGCCCCGCCGCCAGGCCGCCCTACGGACGGGGCAGCCTCGGCATCTCGGTGGCGGACGACTCCACCACGCTGAGCCCTCCCAGCGAGAAGGTCGACTTCGGGAACGAGGTCGACTTCTACGGCGACCCGGTGCAGGGCCTCCGGCGCGTCGGGTTCCACGTCTTCCAGACCGGGGAGAACGTGACCTACGGCGGCCCCGAGAACATGCCGAACATCAGGTTCGAGATCGACCCCAACCTGACGGCTCTGCCTGCCGACAACTACTCCACGCTGGTGTGGGTCCCGGACGCCTCCCCGGTGACGAACCGGTGGAGCGGCTTCATCGACGCCACCTCCACCGGCTACTGGTACCTCACGGGCAACGAGCTCCCCGCCTGCAACCAGGCCGCCGAGTGCTCCCTGGACGAGGTGAAGGACGCGCTCGACGACGGAGGTGAGGGCGCGACCGTTCTCACGGCCGCGGTGGGCAAGGGCCGCGACCACATGTGGATCGGCGCGGTCGACGGCCTCCGCATCAACCAGGACGTCTACGACTTCGAGGCCGACGGCGTCCGGACGACGCGTCGGGCCGGCTGACCCGGGGGCCGCGCGGAACGCAGTGAAGGGACCGACCCCCGAGAGGGTCGGTCCCTTCATTCACAGCGGTAGCGGTGGGATTTGAACCCACGGTGACGGGTTACGCCACACTCGCTTTCGAGGCGAGCTCCTTCGGCCGCTCGGACACGCTACCGAGAGAGAGCTTAGACCATGCCGGGCCCTGGCCCGAAATCCGATTCCCGGAGCCGGGCCGGTGCGCCCTCCGGGAGGCCTCAGCGCTCCCGGAAGAACGCGGTCAGCAGGTCCGCGCAGGCGTCCTCCAGGACGCCGTGGATCACCTCGGGGCGGTGGTTGAGCCTGCGGTCGCGTACGACGTCCCAGAGCGAACCCGCCGCGCCGGCCTTCTCGTCGCGGGCCCCGTAGACCACCCGGCCGATCCGGGACTGGACGAGCGCGCCCGCGCACATCGTGCAGGGCTCCAGGGTGACCACCAGCGTGCAGCCGGTCAGCCGCCAGGAGCCGAGCGCCGAGGCGGCGCGGCGCAGTGCCAGCACCTCGGCGTGGGCCGTCGGGTCGGCGGTGGCCTCGCGCTCGTTGTGGCCGGTGGCCAGCAGGGCGCCGTCAGGGCCCAGGACAACGGCGCCGACCGGCACATCGCCGGCCGACGCCGCCTGCGCGGCCTCGTCCAGGGCTTGGCGCATGGATGCCTGCCACGGGTCCCGTACGGGATCGGCGGGAGGCGGTGAGGAGGGGGTGGAGGGCGGTGCGGTCACCCGCGGACCCTAACGGACGGCCTCCAGGACCTCGGCCGCTCCCAGCGCGTCCGCGATCTCCGCCAGTGCGTCCGTACGCAGGGTCAGCAGATCCTTCTCGGACAGCCCGAGGTCCGCGAGGACCCCGAGGTCGCCGAGCGGCCCCGCCGGTACGGCGTCGGGGTCGTCATCCAGGTCGGGTTCGGTGACAGCGGGGCCGGCCCGGCCGTCGCCGCTGTCCTGGGCTTCGTCCGGCTCGCCGTCCTCCGTACCGTCGAGGTCGACGAGCTCCTCGAGTGCGGCGATCTCGTCCTCGGCCCCCGGTTCGCGGCCGAGCAGTTCATCGGTGAGCAGGATCTCCCCGTACGAGGAGCGGGCGGCGGCGGACGCGTCCGAGATGTAGATACGGGGGTCCTCCTCACCGTCCACCCGGACGACGCCGAACCAGGCGTCCTCCTGCTCGATGTAGACCAGGACCGTGTCCTCGTCCACCGAGGCCTCACGGGCCAGATCCGTCAGGTCGGACAGGGTTTCCACATCGTCGAGCTCTGTATCGCTCGCTTCCCACCCGTCTTCGGTGCGCGCGAGCAGTGCGGCGAAGTACACCGTGACTCTCCCACTGGTCATAGGTGAATCGGTCCGACGGGAGGGCAGACGGTCATCCGGCTGCTCTGGGCCCCGCCCAATCGGCATCGTGGCAGAAACGAGCGCGATGCGAGACCTCTTCGACCGTTGCGTCGGCCATCAGTTCCTGGAGGGGGTTCCGGCTGACAGCGTTCGCCCGGGCCCCGCGGGAGGGTCCGAGCGGCTTCCGGCGGACGGCCTCACCAACGGAACGTCCGCATCCGCATCTGTTGCCGCATACGGGCCGCGCGGGCCCGGCGCGGCTGAACCCGGTCGCGCAGCTGCTTCGCCTCGTGCAGCTCGCGGAGGAACTGAGCCCTCCGCCTCCGGCGTGCCGCGTCACTCTCCTGCGCGTCCGGCACGTTCTCCTGAGCTTCGGGCAGGTCGCGCGCGTCGCGTCCGGCCCGCCGCTGATCCCGCTGCTCCCCGTCGCGCAATCGACACACCACCCCAAGCCCGGGTCCGTATGCCCCCACCTTCCCCCCGAACAGGTGCTTGATGCCAGTGCGCACCGGCGGGAAGCCAGTCCGGGGCCCGGTTACTGTTGACGGCATGCGGATCCACGTCGTCGACCACCCGTTGGTGGCGCACAAACTCACCACGCTGCGCGACAAGCGCACCGACTCCCCGACCTTCCGGCGGCTCGCCGACGAACTGGTCACCCTCCTCGCCTACGAGGCCACCAGGGATGTGCGGACCGAGCAGGTCGACATCGAGACCCCGGTGACGCCCACGACCGGTGTGAAGCTGTCGTATCCGCGCCCGCTGGTCGTCCCGATCCTGCGCGCCGGTCTCGGCATGCTGGACGGCATGGTGCGGCTGCTCCCGACCGCCGAGGTCGGCTTCCTGGGCATGATCCGCAACGAGGAGACGCTCCAGGCGGAGACGTACGCGACGCGGATGCCCGAGGATCTCTCCGGCCGTCAGGTCTACGTCCTGGACCCGATGCTGGCCACGGGCGGCACGCTGGTCGCGGCCATCCGGGAGCTGATCAAGCGTGGCGCGGACGACGTCACCGCGGTCGTGCTCCTCGCGGCGCCCGAGGGCGTCGAGGTGATGGAGCGCGAGTTGGAGGGCACACCGGTCACGGTGGTCACGGCCTCGGTCGACGAGCGGCTCAACGAGAACGGCTACATCGTGCCCGGGCTCGGCGACGCCGGTGACCGGATGTACGGCACCGTCGACTGACCGGCCGGGCGGGCGGCCCGGCCGGAAGCCCCGGCGGGGCCGGGTCAGGCAGTCTCAGCAGCCGGACGGTGCCGGGGACGGCTTCGTCAGGGCCGTGAGCGCCGAGGCGGCGGCCGCGGGCGTGCTGAACGCCTTGAACTTCGTGCCGATGATCAGATCGACGTCCGCGGTCCTGCGGGCGTCGGTCTTCTGCGCGGCCCCCGGCAGCTGTGTGGCGAGCACCGGGAAGGAGCCGTTCATGGCCGTCGGGCCGCCGAGCAGCATCCCGGTGCCGGGCACCTTCTTGTCGTAGGCGGCGGGGGCGTTGTCCACCTTGCCGATGGCGAAGCCGCGCTTCTTGAGCTCGTCCGCCGCGGCCTTGGCCAGACCGCTGCGGGGTGTGGCGTTGTAGATGTTGACCTTGATGGCGCCCGGTTTCGGGAGCGCCTTCGCGGGCGCCGAGGCGCTCGGGGAGGGACAGGCCTTCGGGCGGTCCGCCGCGCTGGCCTGTTTGTCGCCGCCGGTGAAGACGTCGATGAGCTGGAGAGTGCCCCAACCGGCCAGGCCGAGGGCCACCACGGCGGCAGCCGCGGAGAGGGCCAGCTTGCGGCGATGACGGGGGCGGCGCATGCGGGGGTAGGTGTTACCCGTGATGCGGTACTTTCCGCCCATGCCGGGAGGGGTCAGCATGCTCATGGGCGCAGCGTAGTGCGACCTGGTGATGATGCCTACTAAACGATCAACCTATGGCACCCGTATGAGCATAAAAGCACCCGAAAGGCCCGAAATGCTCCACAGGTGGGAGTGGCGGGTTCAGCCCATTTCGAGCACGCGTGCGTGCAGCACCTGGCGTTGCTGCAGGGCGGCGCGCACGGCCCGGTGGAGCCCGTCCTCGAGGTAGAGGTCGCCCTGCCACTTCACGACATGGGCGAACAGGTCGCCGTAGAACGTGGAGTCCTCGGCGAGCAGGGTCTCGAGATCCAGCTGGCCCTTGGTGGTCACGAGCTGGTCCAGGCGGACCGGGCGCGGCGCGACATCCGCCCACTGTCGGGTGCTTTCCCGGCCGTGGTCGGGATATGGCCGCCCATTTCCGATGCGCTTGAAGATCACACGGAAAGCCTACCGGGCAAGGGCCTCCGGGCGCAGCCATGGAACAGGACCGGAATGCGGGTCGTAAGCGGATGAAACGGTGCAAAATTCCGCACGGTCCGTCATCCGGTCGGCGCATATCGGTGAGGACGCCCCGGTGGATGCGCGGTGGATACGCGGGGGCCGCCCGGTGGCGGCCCGGTGAAGCGCCGGTGCGCCGCACTCCGCGGGCGGGACGGCGTGGCCCGCCGCCCGCGGGGTGCGGTGCGCGCTACTCGGTGAGGCCGTGCGCGTGGCCCTCGCGCAGCCCGCGCCCGCTCCGGGGCTCGCCGCCGGCCGACGCGGCCGGTACCGGGCGCGTCAGGGAGCTCAGGTCGTACGCGTAGGTGCCCACCGCGTCGGCGATCACGTCGATGTTGGTGTCGAAGCGCTTCATGTCGACGTTGTCGAGGTCGTCGCAGGCCGCGTGGTAGCAGGGGTCGTACGCGACGCCGGCCTCCCCGCCGTAGGTCCTGGCCTCCGCGGCCGTCTTGATGCCCTCGGCGCCCGTGTCGGTGCCGCCGGACGGGATGCCGACCTCGATGAACGGGCCGTAGTCGGAGCGCCCGGTGAAGTCCGTGCCGGTGTGCGGCTCGCCCCTGCTGTCCAGGAACGCGTTGATGTCACGCTCCAGTTGGGCCGATCCCTCGGGACCCGGGCCCTCGCCCTCGCCGTCGGAGTCGTCGCCGTCGAAGACGAACTGCGCGCCGTTCGGGGAGGCGATCATGTCGAAGTTGAGGTAGAGCGCGATCTTCGCGCGCTGCGCCTCGGAGAGCTTCGCGACGTACGCCTCCGAGCCCAGCAGGCCGTTCTCCTCCGCCGACCACCAGGCGAAGCGCACCTTGTTGGCAGGGGTCCGGTGGGACTTGGCGAGTTCCAGGGCGACTTCGAGGAGTCCTGCCGATCCCGAGGCGTTGTCGTTGATGCCGGGGCCGTCGGTGACCGAGTCGAGGTGCGCGCCGAGCATGACCGTCCTCGCCGCGTTGCCGCCGCGCGTCTCGGCCACGACGTTGCGGGTGGTGCGCTCCTCCTGCAGTTCGCGGATCTCGAGGGAGACCTTCACCTCGCCCTTCGCCAGGTCCGCGACGAGCTTCTCACCCTCGGCCCGCGTGAGTCCGCCGGTGGGGATCTTCCCCGACGCGACGTCGCCGAGCGTGCCGGAGAGGACGCCTTCGGTGTTGTTGTAGATGACCGCGCCGGCCGCGCCGGCTTCCGCGGCGGCCGCCTGCTTGTCCGCGAAGGAGCAGCCGCCCCGCTCGATCAGGGCGATCCTGCCGGTGAAGGTCCCCGCGGCGTAGTCCGCGGCCTCGCAGCCGGTGGTGTCGTCGGTCGGCACGGCCGTGAGAGCCGCCGTGATGCCGCCCTCGCCGGTGGAGGGCGTGTACGTCATCGCCCGGATCGAGATGTCCCGGGGGGTGGGGGAGACCACGGCGAGCTTCTCGGCGAGGGTCTCCGTGTAGATGAAGTCGAACGACTGGTACGAGACCCGGTAGCCGGCCTTGCGGAGCAGCCGGTGGACGTAGGCGGCGGAGGCGTCGTGGCCGGGCGATCCGGCCGCGCGATGCCCGTCCGCCGCGTCGGCTATGGCCTGGAATCGCTGCAGGTGCCGGTAGGCGTCCTTGGCGCTGGAGTTCCTGACCAGCTGCCGTGAGAGCTTGGCGGCGTCCCTGGCCGGGTCCTTCGACGCGTGTCCGTGGTCGGGGGACGCGGCGAGGAGGAGCGGTGCGGCCAAGGCGGTGGCGGCCACGACTGCCATGGCTCTGCGACGTTGTGCGTGCACAGGAGTCCTTCCGGTGTGAACGGATGTGCGGGCAAGCTAGCGAGCCGGCCGGCGTCTGGGAACAGGTGTGGCCGTTCCTGACCGGATGCGTGGCCGGTTCCCGACGTACGGACCGCCGGTTCCCGACGTACGGACCGCCGGTGCCGCTCCCCGTCGGGCCGGCCGGGCGTGCCCGGTCATCCGGAGCCGCCCGCCGCCTTGGCCGCGGCTTTCGCCTGTTGCTTGTGGGCCCGCACCTCGGCGAGAGATTCGGGCCCGGTGATGTCGGCCGCCGACCGGTGCGAGCCCTTTTCGCCGTACGCCCCGGCGGCTTCGCGCCAGCCCGTCGGACGTACGCCGAGCTGCTTGCCCAGCAGGGCCAGGAAGATCTGTGCCTTCTGGGTGCCGAAGCCGGGCAGGGCGTTGAGCCGCTTCAGCAGCTCGGCCCCGGTGGCCGCGTCCGCCCAGACCGCTTCCGCCCGCCCGTCGTACTCCGCCACCAGGAACTGGCAGAGCTGCTGCACCCGCTTGGCCATGGAGCCCGGATACCGGTGCAGGGCGGGTTTCTCCGTGAACAGCCCGGTGAAGGCCTCCGGGTCGTACGCGGCGATCGCGCGGGCGTCCAGATCGTCCGACCCCATGCGCCGAGCCAGCGTGAGCGGTCCCGTGAACGCCCACTCCATCGGTACCTGCTGGTCCAGCAGCATGCCGACGAGGGCGGCCAGCGGACTGGAGCCCAGCAGCGCGTCCGCGTCGGGCTCCTGGGCGATCCGCAGGGTGTGCGCCTTGCCGTTGTCGCTCTTGGTCATGTATTCGATGATCGCGAGAGCGGCCGGGATCGGCGACTCGGTGGGATCCGGCCCGGAGCTCCGTACCGGGGAGCGTCAGCCGGCGCCGGGGAGGCGTTCTCGACACCACGCGGGACTTCTTCCGGAGTCACTCCGCCGCGCAGGTCCGGGAACGGCCCCCGTAGAGTTCGGCTGCGTCGTCCCGCCAACCCCGAGGTACCGGCTGTGTCCCCCGCATCACCCCCGCCCGCCGTCCCGGCGGCCGCCTCCGCCGTGAGCGTCGTGGGCATCGGCGCCGACGGCTGGGCCGGTCTGCCGGAGACCTCGCGCTCGGTGCTCCTGGACGCCGAGGTCCTGATCGGCGGTGAGCGCCAGCTGCGGCTGCTCCCGCCGGACTGTACCGGCCGGCGCGTGTCCTGGCCCTCCCCCCTGCGTCCCGCGGTGCGCGGTCTGCTCGCGGCGCACGAGGGGAGCAGGACCGCCGTCCTGGCCAGCGGCGATCCCCTGTTCTACGGCATCGGCCGGGCCCTCACCGAGGAGCTGGGCTCCGGGGCGCTGCACGTCCTGCCGCACCCCTCCTCGGTGTCGTACGCCTGCGCCCGGCTCGGCTGGCCGGTGGAGGACGCCGAGGTTGTCACCCTCGTCGGGCGCCCCACGGCCCGGCTGGCCGCCGCGCTCCACGAGGGGCGCCGGCTGCTGGTGCTCTCCGCCGACGCCGCCACGCCCGCGGCCGTGGCCGCCCTGCTGCGCGGACGCGGCTTCGGGCCGAGCCGGATGCGGGTGCTCGAACAGCTCGGCTCCCCGGCCGAGGAGTGCGTGGACGGCGTCGCCGACACGTGGGAGCACCCGCCCGGGGACCCGCTCAACCTGATCGCGGTGGAGTGCCGGAGCGCCCCGGGAACCCTGCGGCTCGGCGCCGTACCCGGGCTCCCCGACGAGGCGTACGACCACGACGGGCAGCTCACCAAGCGCCATGTCCGGGCGGCCACCCTCGGGGTCCTCGCGCCCGCGCCCGGCGAGCTCCTGTGGGACGTCGGCGGCGGCTCCGGATCGATCGCCGCGGAGTGGATGCGGACCCATCCGTCCTGCCGTGCCGTGACCGTGGAACGCGATCAGGAACGGGCGGGGCGCATCGCCCGTAACGCGGACCGGCTCGGCGTCCCCGGGCTGGGCGTGGTCACCGGCCGGGCACCGGAGGTACTGGCCGGACTGCCCGTGCCGGACGCGGTGTTCATCGGCGGCGGGCTGACCGCACCGGGACTGCTCGACGCCTGCTGGGACGCGCTGGGCCCCGGTGGCCGGCTGGTCGCCAACACGGTGACGCTGGAGTCGGAGGCGCTCCTCGCCCAGTGGCACCGGCGCCTCGGCGGTGACCTGGTCCGCCTCGCGGTGGCGCACGCCGTGCCCGTCGGCGGATTCACGGGCTGGCGTCAGGCGATGCCCGTCACCCAGTGGTCCGTACAGAAGCCCTCGCTCGCTCCCGAATCCCCGCACGCTTCCGTATCCCCGCACGTCCCAGGAGACGACAGATGACCGTGTACTTCATCGGCGCGGGCCCCGGTGCCGCCGACCTGATCACGGTGCGCGGTGCCCGCGTCCTCGCCGCCAGCCCGGTCTGCCTGTACGCGGGCAGCCTGGTACCGCGCGAACTGCTCGCCGAATGCCCCCCGGACGCACGGCTCGTGGACACGGCCCTGCTCGACATCGACCAGATCACCGCCGAGTTGGTGCGCGCCCACACCGAGGGTCATGACGTGGCCCGGCTGCACTCCGGGGACCCGTCGGTCTTCAGCGCCGTGAACGAGCAGATGCGGCGCCTCGACGAGGCGGACGTGCCCTACGAGGTGGTGCCCGGGGTGCCCGCCTTCGCCGCGGCCGCGGCGGCGCTCAAGCGGGAGCTGACGGTGCCCACGGTCGGCCAGACCGTGATCCTCACCCGGATCGCCCAGCGGGCCACGGCCATGCCCGAGGGCGAGGACCTCGCCACCCTGGGCCGCAGCGGCGCGCTGATCGTGCTGCACCTCGCGGCGCGGTACGTGGACCGTGTGGTCGACGAACTGCTGCCGCACTACGGGGCGGACTGCCCGGCCGCCGTGGTCGCCATGGCCTCGCGCCCGGACGAGATCGTCCTGCGTGGCTCGCTGGACTCCATCGCCGGGCAGGTGAAGGAGGCGGGCGTGATCCGGACCGCGGTGATCATGGTGGGCCGGACGCTGGGGGCGGAGCAGTTCCGCGACAGCCACCTCTACTCCCCGGCGCGGGACCGCCACACCTGCTGAGTGGCGGGCGGGGCGGTCCGGTCGCTCAGCGCACCTCGCTGCGCCCCACCACCGCCCCCGCCCGGTCGATGCAGATCACATCCACCGTCACCGGCGCTCCCCGCAGCACCGACAGCGCCTCGTCACGGGCCGCCACCGCCACCAGGTCGCCCAGCGGCACCCCGGCCGCCATGCACAACTGCAGTGCCGCGAGGCCGGTGTTGGCGACCTCGATCTCCGCCGCCAGCGCCTCGCTCGCGCCGCCCTGCCGGGCCAGCCGTGCCAGGAACGGCTTGTCGACCTGGGAACGGCCCGAGTGCAGGTCCAGGTGGCCGGCGGCGAGCTTGGACAGCTTGGCGAAGCCCCCGCAGATCGTCAGCCGCTCCACCGGATGCCGGCGCACGTACTTCAGCACGGCGCCCGCGAAGTCACCCATGTCCAGCAGGGCGATCTCCGGCAGGTCGTACGCCGCCAGCACCGTCTTCTCCGAGGTCGATCCCGTGCACCCCGCGACGTGCCGGAGCCCGGCCGCGCGCGCCACGTCCACCCCGCGGCGGATCGAGTCGATCCAGGCCGAGCAGGAGTACGGCACCACGACGCCCGTCGTGCCCAGGATGGAGATCCCGCCCAGGATGCCCAGCCGGATGTTCCACGTGAAACGTGCGATCTCCTCACCGTCGTCCACCGAGACCGTGATCTCGACATCGCCGGTGCCGCCGTGCTCCGCCGCCACCGCCGCGACGTGGTCCTGCATCATCCGACGCGGGACCGGGTTGATCGCGGGTTCCCCGACATCGAGCGGCAGCCCCGGAAGCGTCACCGTGCCCACCCCGGGTCCGGCCCGGAACACCACGCCGGACCCGGGGGGCAGGAGCCGTACGGTCGACCGCACCAGCGCGCCGTGCGTGACGTCCGGGTCGTCGCCCGCGTCCTTGACCACACCGGCGGTGGCCCGTCCGTCGGCGAGCTCCTCCACCGCGAGCGCGAAGGCGGGAGTCTGCCCCCGGGGCAGCGTGATGGTCACCGGGTCGGGGAACTCACCGGTCAGCAGGGCCGTGTACGCCGCCGCGGTCGCCGCCGTCGCGCAGGCACCGGTCGTCCACCCCGGCCGCAGACCGGTGTGCTTGAGTTGGGCGGCGCGCCCGCCCTGCGCCTCACTGCTCATGGATGGACCGATCCGATGACCTTGCACGTACTCGTCCTCGGCGGCACGACGGAGGCCCGCCGACTCGCGGAGGCCCTGGTGGCCGCGGACGGGATCAGGGTCACCAGCTCACTCGCCGGCCGTGTCGCCAGGCCGACGCTGCCACCCGGCGAGGTGCGCGTCGGAGGCTTCGGCGGAGTCGGAGGCATGACCGACTGGATCCGCGCGCACCGTGTGGATGCGGTCATCGACGCCACCCATCCCTTCGCAGGAACGATCAGTTTTCACGCGGCTTCGGCCGCCGCCGCTGTCCATGTTCCCCTGCTCGCTCTCAGACGGCCCGGCTGGGTGCCCGTCGAGGGCGACCGCTGGCACGTCACCGACTCCCTCGACGGCGCGGCGGAACTGCTGCCGGAACTGGGTTCGCGCGTCTTCCTCACCACTGGACGCATGGGCCTCGCGGCGTTCGCCGCGCTGGACCGGCTGTGGTTCTTGATGCGCTCGGTGGATGCCCCCGAGGCCCCGCATCCGGCGCGGATGGAGGTCCTGCTGGACCGGGGGCCGTTCTCCCTGGAGGGCGAGCGGGAGCTGATCCGGTGTCATCGGATCGACGTGCTCGTCACGAAGGACAGCGGCGGTGACGCGACGGCGCCCAAGCTCACCGCCGCCCGCGAGGCCGGCATCCCGGTGGTGGTGGTCGGACGGCCGCCGGTCCCCGACGGCGTGCCGGTGGCCGGGACCCCGGAGGAGGCCCTCGCCCTGCTGCGGGGGCTGCCGGATCTGCGCCCCTGACGACAGGGGCGCCCCCGTCAGGCCTCCGGGTAGCGGCGCGGTGTCCAGACGATCTGCCGCCCGTCGCCCCGGTGCACCCACCGCGTCTGCGAGGAGCCGACGATGAGGATCGTCCGCATGTCCACCTCCATCGGGTCCAGATCGGCCAGCCGCACCGTCCGTACGCTCTCCGTCGGGCCCCCGACATCGCGGCCGAGCACCACGGGCGTGTCCGGCGAGCGGTGCTCCAGGAGCAGGTCACGGGCCTTGCCGACCTGCCAGGTCCGGCTGCGGGAACCGGGGTTGTACAGCGCCATCACCAGGTCGGCCGTGGCCGCCGCGCGCAGCCGCTCGGCGATGACCTCCCACGGCTTGAGCCGGTCGGAGAGGGAGAGGGTGGCGTAGTCGTGGCCGAGCGGCGCCCCGGCCCGGGCGGCGGCGGCGTTGGCCGCGGTCACCCCGGGAAGCACCCGCACCGGGATCTCCGTGTACGCGTCCTGGGAGGCCACTTCCAGCACGGCCGTCGCCATCGCGAAGACCCCGGGGTCGCCCCCGGAGACCACGGCCACCCGGCGTCCCCTGCGGGCGAGGTCGAGGGCGAATTCGGCGCGCTCCGACTCGACCTTGTTGTCGGAGCCGTGGCGCTGCTGACCGGGCCGGACCGGCACCCTGTCCAGATACGTCGTGTAGCCGACCACGTCGTCGGCGGCGGCCAGCGCCCCACGGGTCTCGGGCGTCAGCCACAGCGGGCCGGCCGGTCCGGTGCCCACCACGACGACCTCGCCAGGGCCCGTGCCCGCAGCGGGTGAGGGCCGGGGCGCGTCGATCCGGCTGGGCAGCACGGCGACCGCGAAGTAGGGGACCGAGTCCGGGTCGGTGTCCGCCAGTTCGCCGGTCCGCTCCCCGGCCATGGTGGCGCGCTCGACGTAACGGGCCTCGGGCAGCCGCCCGGACGCCTCGAACGCCCGGCGTACGGCTGGGAACGTCCGCCCCAGCTTCATCACCACGGCCGAGTCGGTGGCCGCCAGACGCGCCGTCAGCTCCTCCTCCGGCAGGGTGCCCGGCAGGATCGTCAGCACCTCCTCGGCCTCCACGAGGGGGGTGCCGAGACGGGCGGCGGCGGCGCTGACCGAGGTGACACCGGGGATGACCTCGGTCGCGTAACGGTCCGCGAGCCGCTTGTGCATGTGCTGGTAGGAGCCGTAGAAGAGCGGGTCGCCCTCGGCGAGCACCGCGACGGTGCGCCCGGCGTCGAGGTGTACCGCGAGGCGGGCGGCGGCCTCGGCGTAGAACTCGTCCAACGCGCCCCGGTAGCCCCCCGGGTGGTCCGTGGTCTCCGTCGTGACGGGGTAGACCAGGGCCTCCTCGATGTGGTCCGGGCGGATGTACCGCTCCGCGATCGAGCGGGCGATGGAGCGGCCGTGCCGGGCGGAGTGGTAGGCGACGACGTCGGCCTCGCCGATGATCTCCACGGCCCGCACGGTCATCAGCGCCGGGTCGCCGGGGCCGAGCCCGACCCCGTACAGCCGGCCCGTGCCGGTGGTGCCGTCGGTCCCCTGCTGCTCGGGCATGGTCACTCCTCCTCGCTGGCGATCGCGTTGAGGGCGGCGGCGGCGATGGCACTGCCCCCGCGCCTTCCCCGTACGACGAGGTGCTCCAGCCCGGACGGGTGCGCGGCCAGGGCTTCCTTGGACTCGGCGGCCCCGATGAAGCCGACGGGCACACCGATGACCGCGGCGGGCCGGGGGGCGCCCTCCTCGATCATCTCCAGCAGCCGGAAGAGCGCGGTGGGCGCGTTGCCGACGGCGACGACGGCCCCCTCCATCCGGTCCCGCCACAGCTCCAGGGCGGCGGCGCTGCGGGTGGTGCCGAGCTCCGCGGCCAGTCCGGGGACGGAGGGGTCGGACAGGGTGCAGATGACCTCGTTGTCGGCGGGCAGCCGCTTGCGGGTGACCCCGCTGGCGACCATCGCCACGTCGCACAGGATCGGCGCGCCTGAGCGCAGGGCGGCGCGGGCGTCGGCCACCGCGTTCGGGGAGAAGACGAGGTCGCGTACGAGGTCGACCATGCCGCAGGCGTGGATCATGCGGACGGCCACCTGGCTCACATCGGCGGGCAGCCCTGCCAGATCCGCCTCCGCGCGGATGGTGGCGAAGGACTGGCGGTAGATCGCCGGTCCGTCCTTCTCGTACTGGTGCACAGTGCTGTCGCTTTCTTCATCGGACAGGTCGAATGAGTTGAACAGAGGTGATACGTGCTGGTCAGGGGTGCGAGCCCCGGGCCGTCGCCACAGCGGCCGCGAGCGCCGCCGGGTCGTCCCGGGCCGTCACCGCCCCGGTCGTCCGGTCCCCCCGCACATGGGAGATCCGGTGTCCGTCGGAGGTGGCGACCACGTCGATCCACTCCCCGCGCGGGTGGCCGCACCGGCGTTCGCACCCGGACCAGTACACAGGGAGCCGGCCGACCGGTCCGAGGGCGGCCCCCGCCTCGGCCCGCACGTCTGCCAGCGACTTCGCGCAGCCGGGACGCCCGATGCAGGCCCCCACCCCGGCCCACGGGGAGCCGGGCCCGGTGATCAGCCCGGCCGTGGAGAGCTCGCCGAGAAGGCCGTCCGCGCGCTCGGGCGCGATCCCGGTGACCACGGCACCGCGCCACGGGGTGAGCCGCAGTCCGCCGGCGCCCGACAGCAGCCGCCACTGATCCGGGCCCAGCCGTCCCAGCGGTACGCCGACGGAGAGCGCGGCCTCGCGGTGGGGTCCGGGGACGGGGCCGTGTGCCGGCGGGAGCCCTTCGAGGGGGCGAGGGCGCCGGTCCGGGGAGACGGAGAGGCCGGCCTCCCGCAGCCGGTGCGCGACCTCTGCGGGGAGGGCCTCCGCCGCCGCGCCCGGCAGGTCCTTCACACGCCAGGCGCCGGTGTCCTGTGCCGCGTCCAGGAAGGCTCCGGCGGCGATCGACGCGGCCCGGGGGCCGTCGGAGGCGGGCACCCGCAGGACGGCGTCACCGCTTCCGACGCGCAGCAGGGCGCTGCCGTCATCGTGGCCGAGGAGAGCGAGGTCGGCGCCGAGGGCGTCCACGTCGCCGCGGCCGTCGTCGAGCGCGAAGAGAAAACGTCCGGAGAGCGCCGTCGTACGGTCGCTTCCGCAGAGGAGCCGGTCCAGTTCGGCCAGCCATGGTCCGACGTCGGCGGACCCGAGGCCGTCGAGCCCGGAGAGCGGGGACGCGACCACGTTGCGTACCCGTTCATGACGTGCGGACGGCAGCAGTCCGGCCCGGTCCAGCAGCGCGGCCAGCTCGGCGCCGCACTCCGGAGCGAGCCCGCGCAACTGCACGTTTCCACGGGAGGTGAGATGCAACTCACCGTCGCCGAAGCGCCCGGCGGCCCGCCCGAGGACCACGGCCTGATGGGGGGTCAGCACCCCGCCGGGTATCCGGACCCGCGCCAGCGCACCGTCGTCCGCCCGGTGCAGGCGCAGCGCGCCGGGGCAGGCGTCACCGCTGCTCCGGGCACACGCGTCGCCCGGGGACCGGGGAGGAAGGGGGGAGGCCGACATGGCGGCGAGCATACCGACCGTGACCGTGGCCCACCCCTACGGTCACTGTGACCTACGGGACATCCGCTCCGGCTTCCGGCCAGGGGCGGGGGCCGTCTGGTCAGGACCCCCTACCCCCCGCCTACTATGCCTGGTGGCGGTCCGTTCGGTCTGCCATCGCCAGACGGCGACACGGAGGAAGCCCGGTGAGATTCCGGCGCGGTCCCGCCACTGTGAGCCCGGTCCACGACCGGGCGAGTCAGGAACTCCTGCCGTCCGACACCGCCCGGGGCGTGGACACCCCGAGGAAGGGCTGACGCCGCATGATCCTGCTCCTGTCGACGTCCGACACCGACCTGCTCAGCGCCCGCGCCTCCGGCGGCCCGGTCGGCTTCCGCTACGCGAATCCGTCCCGGCTCTCCGTGGAGGACCTGCCGCAGCTCCTGGAGGGCACGGACCTCGTCGTCGTACGCCTCCTCGGCGGTGTCCGCGCCTGGCAGGAGGGGCTGGACCAGGTGCTGGCCACCGGTCGCCCGGTCGTCGTCCTCACCGGTGAACAGGCCCCCGACGCCCAGCTGATGGCCGCCTCCACCGTTCCCATCGGCATCGCGGCCGAGGCGCACGCCTACCTCGCGCACGGGGGTCCCGCCAACCTGGAGCAGCTGGCCCGCTTCCTCTCCGACACCGTGCTGCTCACCGGCCACGGCTTCGAGCCGCCCGCGCCCGCCCCCGCCTGGGGCCCGCTGGAGCGGACCGCCCGTGAGGTCACCGGCCCCACGGTCGCGGTGCTCTACTACCGCGCCCACCACATGAGCGGGAACACCGCGTTCGTCGAGGCGCTCTGCACGGCCGTGGAGGACGCCGGCGCACGCCCCCTCCCGCTGTACGTCGCCTCGCTCCGCACACCCGAGCCCGAACTCATCGACGAACTCCGCGCCGCCGACGCCATCGTGACCACGGTCCTCGCCGCGGGCGGCACCAAGCCCGCCACCGCGTCGGCGGGCGGCGACGACGAGTCCTGGGACGCGGGCGCCCTCACCGGCCTCGACGTCCCCGTCCTCCAGGCGCTCTGCCTCACCAGCCCCCGCGCCGCCTGGGAGGAGAACGACGAGGGCGTCTCCCCGCTGGACGCGGCCACCCAGATCGCTGTTCCCGAGTTCGACGGCCGCCTGATCACCGTGCCGTTCTCCTTCAAGGAGATCGACGAGGACGGCCTGCCCGCCTACGTCGCCGACCCCGAGCGCGCCGCCCGGGTCGCCGGGATCGCCGTACGCCATGCCCGGCTCCGCCACATCCCGGCCGCCGAGAAGAAGATCGCGCTGGTCCTGTCGGCGTACCCGACCAAGCACTCCCGCATCGGCAACGCGGTCGGCCTCGACACCCCCGCCAGCGCCGTCGCCCTGCTGCGCAGGCTCCGGGCGGAGGGCTACGACTTCGGCCCCGAGGAGGAGATCCCGGGCCTGGTCTCCGGCGACGGCGACGAGCTGATCTACGCGCTCATCGAGGCCGGCGGCCACGACCAGGAGTGGCTCACCGAGGAGCAGCTGGCCCGCAATCCGGTCCGCGTCCCCGCCGCCGACTACCGCCGCTGGTTCGCCACGCTCCCCGCCGAACTCACCGCGGCCGTCGAGGAGCACTGGGGCCCGGCGCCCGGCGAGATGTTCGTCGACCGGTCCCGCAACCCGGAGGGCGACATCGTGCTCGCCGCCCTGCGCCGCGGCAACCTGCTGATCCTCATCCAGCCGCCGCGCGGCTTCGGCGAGAACCCGATCGCGATCTACCACGACCCCGATCTGCCGCCCTCGCACCACTACCTGGCCGCCTACCGCTGGATCGCCGCGTCCGCCGAGGACAACGGCTTCGGTGCCGACGCGATGATCCACCTCGGCAAGCACGGCAACCTGGAGTGGCTGCCCGGCAAGAACGCCGGCCTCTCCGCCGCCTGCGGCCCCGACGCCGCGCTGGGCGACCTGCCGCTGGTCTACCCCTTCCTGGTCAACGACCCGGGCGAGGGCACCCAGGCCAAGCGCCGGGTGCACGCGACCCTGGTCGACCACCTCGTGCCGCCGATGGCCCGCGCCGACAGCTACGGCGACATCGCGCGGCTGGAGCAACTCCTCGACGAGCACGCCCAGATCGCCGCGATGGACCCGGCCAAGCTGCCGGCCGTCCGCGCCCAGATCTGGACCCTCATCCAGGCCGCGAAGCTCGACCACGACCTGGGCCTGGAGGACCGGCCGGAGGACGAGGGCTTCGACGAATTCATCATGCATCTCGACGGCTGGCTCTGTGAGATCAAGGACGTCCAGATCCGCGACGGCCTGCACGTCCTCGGCAGCGCCCCTGCCGGGAACGACCGCGTCAACCTGGTCCTGGCCGTCCTGCGCGCCCGGCAGATCTGGGGCGGCACGTCCTCGCTGCCCGGCCTGCGCGAGGCGCTCGGCCTGGACGAGTCGGCGGCCACCCGCACCGCAGCCGACGCGACCGAGGAGCAGGCCCGCGCCCTCGTCCAGGCGATGGACGACGCGGACTGGGACCCGGCCGCCGTCGCCGGTGTGGCGGCGGGGCTCCCGGAGGCCGTCGCCGACATCCTCGACTTCGCGGCCCGCGAGGTCGTGCCCCGGCTCGCCGCGACGACCGACGAGCTCGACCACGCGGTCCACGCGCTGAACGGCGGCTTCGTCCCCGCCGGCCCTTCCGGCTCCCCGCTCCGCGGCCTCGTCAACGTCCTGCCGACCGGCCGGAACTTCTACTCGGTCGACCCGAAGGCCGTCCCCTCCCGCCTCGCCTGGGAGACCGGCCAGGCACTCGCGGACTCGCTCCTGGAGCGCTACCGCGCCGACAACGGTGAGTGGCCCACCTCCGTCGGCCTCTCCCTGTGGGGCACCAGCGCGATGCGCACCGCCGGCGACGACATCGCCGAGGCCTTCGCCCTGCTCGGCGTGCGCCCCGTCTGGGACGACGCCTCCCGCCGGGTCACCGGCCTGGAGCCGATCCCGTACGAGGAGCTCGGGCGGCCCCGTGTCGACGTCACGCTCCGCATCTCCGGCTTCTTCCGCGACGCCTTCCCGCACACCATCGGGCTGCTCGACGACGCCGTACGCCTCGCGGCCTCCCTCGACGAGCCCGCCGAGCGGAACTTCGTCCGTGCCCACACCCAGGCCGACCTGGCCGAACACGGCGACGAGCGGCGGGCCACCACCCGCATCTTCGGCTCCCGGCCGGGGACGTACGGCGCCGGGCTGCTCCAGCTCATCGACTCCCGCGACTGGCGCACCGACGCCGACCTCGCCGAGGTGTACACGGTGTGGGGCGGCTACGCCTACGGCCGTGAGCTGGACGGACGCCCGGCCCGGGACGAGATGGAGACCGCGTACAAGCGGATCGCGGTGGCGGCGAAGAACACCGACACCCGCGAGCACGACATCGCGGACTCGGACGACTACTTCCAGTACCACGGCGGCATGGTCGCGGCCGTACGCGCGCTGAAGGGCACCGCTCCCGAGGCGTACATCGGCGACTCGACCCGCCCCGAGACGGTCCGCACCCGCACTCTGGTCGAGGAGACGTCCCGGGTCTTCCGCGCGCGCGTGGTCAACCCGAAGTGGATCGAGGCGATGCGCCGCCACGGCTACAAGGGCGCCTTCGAGCTCGCCGCGACGGTCGACTACCTCTTCGGGTACGACGCCACGACGGGTGTGGTCGCGGACTGGATGTACGACAAGCTGACCGAGACGTACGTCCTGGACCCGGCGAACCGTGAATTCCTCCAGCAGGCCAACCCGTGGGCGCTCCACGGCATCGCGGAGCGCCTCCTGGAAGCCGAGTCCCGGGGGATGTGGGCCAAGCCCGACCCGGCGGTCCTCGAAGCGCTGCGCCAGGTGTTCCTGGAGACCGAGGGTGACCTGGAGGGCGAGGACTGAGACGCGCACCGGCCGGGGGAGCTCCCCTGGCCGGTGCGCGTCCGCTCCGCCTTGCTGCCCCCGGGAAGCGGGTCCAAGCTTGAAGTATGGGTGACCTAGCGGGCCACGCGCCTCTCCCCTCTGTGCAGCACGCGTTCCGCTTGATGGAAGCCGTGGCGGCACACGCGGGCGGTGCGCCCGCGCACGAACTGGCGCGGCAGACCGGTCTGCCGCCGGAAACGGCCCAGGAAGTGCTGCGGGCGCTCACGCAGGACGGCTACCTCCGCAGGAACGAGGACGGCGGCTTCGTCCTGGGCGACAAGCTGCACGACGGGCACTCCGCGCAGGATCTGGTGAGCCGCTTCCGTCCCGCCCTCGCCTCGCTGCGCAACGATGTGTCGGCCGCCGCCTACCTCACCTTCTACGAGGAGGGTGAGATCCGGATCGCCGAGATCGTCGACAGCCCGAAGACGCCCAGGGTCGACCTCTGGGTGGGCTTCCAGGACGCCGGGCACGCCACCGCACTCGGCAAGTGCGTGCTGCGTGAACTGGACGAGGACGCACGCGGTGAGTACCTCTCGCGGCACACCCTCGCCGATCTCACGCCCCGCACGATCACGCACCGGGAGGACCTGATCCGGCAGCTCGAGGCGTCGGTGTCGGCCCCGGTGGTCATGGACCGGGAGGAGTACGACCTCGGCACGGTGTGCATCGCGGTGCCGGTGCGCAGCGGTGACAGGCTCGGCTCGCTCGGCGTCTCCTTCCGGGCCGACCGGATGTACCGCACCAGTCAGGTCCGCGAGAGCCTGCTGTCGTCGGCGGCCCGTGTGACCAGGGACATCGCCCTCGGCGGCTGAGGGGTGCCGGCGGCCCCGAGACCCCTGCGCGCCCGTCTTGGGGCCTGCGCACGGAGCCCCTCAGGCGCCGTGGCCGCCGGCCGTGACCTTCCTGAGCTCGGACAGCACTTCCCTCATCACGAGCGACATCGCGCGGTCCACCGCCTCGACGCCGCACGGCTGTTCCGGCTCGCGGTCGAGAAGGCCCCCGCCGGGCCGGTGCTCCACGGTGCCGCGGAGGAGGGCATCGCGATCCGCGACATCGCCGAGGTCATCGGCCGTCACCCCGACGTCCCCGTCACCTCCGTGGACCCGGCGGCCGCGGAGGCGCACTTCGGCTGGGCGGCCGGGTTCATCGCCCTGGACTCCGCCGCCTCGCACACCCGCACCGCCGAGCTGCTGGACTGGCGCCCGGAGCGGCACGGCCTCGTGGAGGACCTGGAGGAGGGACACTACTTCGCCGCCCCCGCAGTCACCGGCTGACGTACGGCCCCGCAGGGCCCGTGCCCCGGGGGCCCCGCCGGGCACGGCCGGACCGGTCAGGAATCGAGAAGCGCCGGGCGCCGGGCCGCCCTACGGTCGTTCCATGGCTTCCCTCACATGCGTCACCCTCGAGGTGGCAGACCCCACCGCCGCCGCACACTTCTACACCGAGGCGTTCGGCCTCGGCGACGAACTGCGCGTACGCGCCTCCGAGGCGCCGACGACCGGCTTCCGCGGCTTCACGCTGTCGCTCACGGTCTCCCAGCCGTCCACGGTGAACAGCCTCGTCGACTCCGCCCTCGCCGCCGGTGCCACAGCGGTGAAGCCGGCCTCGAAGTCGCTCTGGGGCTACGGCGCCGTCGTGCAGGCACCGGACGGGACCCTCTGGAAGATCGCCAGCTCGGCGAAGAAGGACAAGGGCCCCGCCACCCGGGAGATCGACCGCTTCGTCCTCCTGCTGGGCGTGGAGGACGTCCTCGAGACCAAGCGGTTCTACGTGGACCGGGGCCTTGCGGTCGGCAAGAGCTTCGGCCGCAAGTACGTCGAGTTCGACACCCCCTCCAGCCCCGTCACCCTGGCGCTCTACGGACGCCGCGCCCTGGCCAAGGACGCCGGGGTCGCCCCCGACGGCACCGGTTCGCACAGGATCGCCCTCGGCAGCGATCTCGGGCCCTTCACCGACCCGGACGGTTTCGCGTGGGAGAAGGCATCGGCCTGACGCGCACCCCGCGCGGCCCCGCGGCACGGAGCACCGAAAGCGCTGCGGCGCCCCGTGCCGCGTGGCACGATCGCTCACGTGACGAACCGAGCAGCCGAGGCGCAGCACCTGCGCGACCTGGCACGACTGCGCCGCGTCCGTGATCGCATGGACCGGGAGTACACACAGCCCCTGGACGTGGAGGCCCTCGCCCGGGGGGTGAACATGTCGGCCGGGCACCTCAGCCGGCAGTTCCGGCTCGCCTACGGGGAATCACCGTACGGCTATCTCATGACGCGCCGGATCGAGCGGGCGATGGCGCTGCTGCGCCGCGGCGATCTCAGCGTCACCGACGTCTGCTTCGCGGTCGGCTGCTCGTCGCTCGGCACCTTCAGCACGCGCTTCACCGAACTGGTCGGGATGCCCCCCAGCACCTACCGGCGCAAGGCGGCCGGCGGGGAGGGCGGGGTGCCGGCCTGCGTGGTGAAACAGGTGACCAGACCGGTCAGGAATCGAGAAGCACGCGGCCCCGGGCAGCCGTAGCGTGAACGGCATGGACATCACCATTCACACCAGCGTCCTTCCGCAGGACGACCCGGAGGCGGCCCTCGTCTTCTACCGCGACACGCTCGGATTCGAGGTCCGCAGCGATGTCGGATCCGGCGCGATGCGCTGGATCACGGTCGGCCCGGCGGGGCAGCCGGGCACCTCCATCCTGCTCGCCCCGCCGGCCGCCGACCCCGGCATCACCGAGAACGAACGCCGCACCGTCGCCGAGATGATGGCCAAGGGGACCTACGGCTGGATCCTGCTGGCGACCCAGGACCTCGACGCCACCTTCGAGAAGGTGCAGGCCGGCGACACCGAGGTCATCCAGGAACCGACGCTGCAGCCGTACGGCGTGCGTGACTGCGCCTTCCGCGACCCCGCGGGCAACCAGATCCGCATCCAGGAAGTGCGCTGAGCCCTCCCGCCCGTACGGCCGGGAGGCCCGCTTCCACGGCCGTACGGGCGGGCGGCGTCAGCCGGTGGACGCCTCGGGGGCGGTCGCCGTGGAGCGCTCGATCAGGCCGTTGACCGTCATGTCCCCGTGCGAATCCATGGGCGTGGAGTACTCCCCGACGGCCCAGAAGCCGCCGGAGCCATCCGCCGGGGCCAGGTCGTAGAAGGAGTAGGAAGGCCACCGGGTGTCGCCGTCGAGTGCCGGAACCCCCGCCTCCTTCGTCCAGGTGGTCCCGTCGAAGTGCCAGAAGACCGGATCCGCGTGGGCGGGTTCGGCCTGGTCGTTGCCGGTCACCCACAGGCCGCCGGCGCCGTCGGGGGCGATGGCGTGGATGTAGAAGGTGGCGAGCGACCCGGTGATGTCCTCCCAGGCGGAGCCGTCCCAGCGGGCGACGTCCGGCACGGGTGCGGTCTCGTCCGGGTCGTCGGCCCATCCGGCGACGTAGACGCTGTCGGACGAGGCGGCGACCTCGGCGGTGTCCGTGCCCGTGCGCACGGGGGGCTGGTCCATCAGCGTCCAGGTGGTGCCGTCCCAGTGGTACGTCACCGGGTGGCCGCCCTTGACCGGGTACTTCATCCCGGTGGCGTAGGCGTCGTCCGCCGAGATCGCGTCGATGTCCCGGATGTCGACGAGGGCGGGCAGCGCGAAGGTCTGCCAGGTGCCGCCCGCATAGGTGTAGAGCGCGTTGCCGCCCTTGAAGAGCCGCCCGGGGACGGCGTCGATCGGCACCTCGGGCCAGGAGTCGTCGGCGGGCCCGGCCGCGGTCACGCTGTTCCAGCGCTCACCGTCGTAGTGCACGAGCGCCTGGTCCCTGCCCACCGAGCCGTAGGCCCAGACGTCGTCCGCGGAGACTGCGCTCACCGCCGACCACTGCCAGACGTCGGGCAGTCCCGGGGCGGTGTCCTCGGCCCACTGCCCGCCGTCCCAGCGCATGATGACGCCGTGGCCGTCCTCGCGGCCGACCGCCCATGCGAGGTCGTCGTCGACGGAGGACACGGACATCAGGGAACCGGCGGCGCTGTTCCCCGAGAGGGAGACCTCCCAGCCGGTCACCCCGGCCGCACCCGCTCCACCGGCGGTGAGCAGCGTGGAGGCGAGGGCGAGCGGGACGGCAGCCGCGCGGATGATGTGCCGAGCAAGCATCAGTGAGCGTTCCTTCGTGGTGAGTCGAAGCCTTCCCGGGGCCGCGTCGAGGACGACGGCCGACCGGCCACGGGAGCAGACCCCTGGCACGCGCTGATGGTTGTACGCGTCCCGCCGCGCGGAACTCTCCGGGTGCCGGGTGGCACGCCGACGGTCCGGTGCACATCGCGGTTGATCACAGGGACATGACAGATCTTCACGGAAAACTCAATTTCCTTCACGTTTTCCGCACTTGCTGTCATGCTGCTGCGGCTGACACCACACATCGCAGATGGAGAGCACCCGGCATGTCCGATACCCAGCCCAGCACCGCTCCCGGTTCGTACGCCCCCGGCCAGGCAGGCGAGGTCGTCGCGGCCGGCGCTCCGGCCTCCACCCCGGCCGCCCCCCAGCTGCCCGGTCTGGCCATGAAGCGCCGGGGGCCCGTCGCCGTGTGGCTCGGCCTGACGATCGTCACCTTCGGGATCTACCAGCTGGTCTGGTACTTCAAGATCCACAAGGAGCTGGGGGAGTTCGACCGCCGCCAGAACCTGAACCCGGGCGGCAGCCTGATGGTCCTGCTCTTCCTGGGGTGGACCCTGATAGCCCCGCTGATCTCCTTCCGGAACACGGGAAGGGCGATCGCCGCCGCCCAGCGCGCGGCCGGCCTCCCCGTGACCTGCAGCCCCGCCACGAGCATGTGGCTCATGTTCGTCTTCGGCCTCAACGTCTGGTACATGCAGCGCCAGCTCAACCTGGTCGTGGACGCCTACCCGGGCGCCGCGCCGGGCACCCCGGTGACGCTCGCGGCCTGAGCTGCCGCGCAAGGGGGGCGCCGGCGGTGCGGGCGGAAATGGTCCGTGCCGCCGGATCGTGGGCCCGGTGAGTCCGCGGGCGGCACCGCTCAGTTGCCGACGGGCACCTGGGCGGCGGGGAGGTCCAGCAGGGCGGTGTCTCGCCGCCCTGCTGCTCTGCGCCGGGCCGGGGGGTGGAGGAGCCGTCCGCGCCGATGACGGCCGTGACGTCAACTCGCCTGGGGGATAACCCATGTGCAGCCTGCGGGCCCGCGGTCCGGATCCGTCAGGGGGCTACGTTCATGCGACGGCCACGACGGCTGC
Source organism: Streptomyces sp. SM10 (assembly GCF_002910915.1). Classification (GTDB taxonomy): domain Bacteria; phylum Actinomycetota; class Actinomycetes; order Streptomycetales; family Streptomycetaceae; genus Streptomyces. Next base: position 53,381 of record NZ_NEUF01000122.1, read on the forward strand.
GGTTGCCGTGAACGTCCCGACGGCGTAGAAGGCCCACGACCGCCTGTTGCGCATGCCCGCCAGTGCGGTCACCGCCACCAGGGCGTCCAGGGCCAGTTTCACCCACATCTTCGCGTCGACCACCGGCAGGTCGAGGGACGTGAGAGTCCATATGAGTCCCGCACCGGTGACCAGTTGGACGACCGCGCTGGTGACCATGTAGCCGCCGGTCACCGGGTCCTCCCCCCTCAACTGGTAGAAGACGGAGAGCAGGCGCGCGGCGCTCGGGCTGCGGTGGGCGGACCTCGATACCGGCAGCGGTGTCCTGCGCGTCAGGAAGAACCGGCTGAGGCCGAAGTACCTGCACGGCTGCGGCGGTGACTGCGGCACTTAGCCGGGGTTCTGCAAGAAGCGGGTCAGGAAGAACGAGGACACGGCCAGCACGAAGTCGCGCGCCGGCCGACGCGTCATCGGTGTCCCCGACGAACTGGTGAGGCTGCTGGAGCTGCACCGCAGAGAGCAGGCACGCGAGCGGGCGATCGCAGGGGAGGACTGGCGAGAGTCCGGGTTCGTCTTCACCTCTCCCGTGGGCGAGCCGCTGGTGCCGAGCACGGACTACGGCACCTGGAAGCGGCTGCTGGCCGATGCGAAGGTTCGGGACGGGCGCCTGCACGATGCCCGGCACACCTCGGCGACGGTTCTGCTCATCCTCGGTGTCCCCGAACGGGTCGTGATGCAGATCATGGGCTGGTCGTCCACGGCGATGGCGGCCCGGTACCAGCACGTGACGGGCGGCATCCTCGCCGACGTCGCGCAGCGGGTCGGAGGACTCATCTGGGAAGTGGCCAAGGAGCCCGACGAGAGCGGCGCGGAGGGCTCCGCAGGGTCTCGATGAGACTGCAGATGAGACTACGGGCCTAGAGGAACGCCGAAGGGCCCCACCGCAAGCGGTGGGGCCCTTCGACGTATTGCCCGGTGAGAGCAATGGCGGAGGATACGAGATTCGAACTCGTGAGGGGTTGCCCCCAACACGCTTTCCAAG
>NZ_NEUF01000123.1 GCF_002910915.1 Streptomyces sp. SM10
GGGCCTGCCGGGAAACAAGCCGTCGCTTCCGGGATTGTGGCTCGTTGTTGTGGTATGGGGAGATCGGAGGGGATCGAGACCGGGCTGGCGGCGAAGTTTCAGGCGCTGTTCCCGCACTTGGACGAGCGTCAGCGGCGACTGACCATAGGAGCGGAGGCACGCTCGCTGGGGCATGGCGGGATCAGGCTCGTCGCTCGCGCGGCGGGGGTGCGTGAGGGCACCGTTTCACGCGGGGCTGCTGAACTTGAGTCCGGTGACGTGCTGTTGGGACGGGTCCGCCGGGTGGGCGGGGGCCGCAAACGGGCGGTGGACCTGAATCCGGGGCTGCGGCCCGCGCTGCTGGCTTTGGTGGAGCCGAATGTGCGTGGGGATCCGATGTCACCGCTGCGGTGGACGGTGAAGTCGACGCGGCAGTTGTCCGCCGAGCTGGTCCGGCAGGGCCATCGGGTCTCGGCGGACACGGTGGCGGCGGTGCTGCGCGAGGAGGGCTTCAGCCTCCAGGGCAACGCCAAGACCACCGAAGGCAAGCAGCACCCGGACCGGGACGGACAGTTCCGCTATATCAACGACCAGGCCAAGGAGTTCCAGGCAGCAGGCGACCCCGTGATCAGCGTGGACACCAAGAAGAAGGAGCTGGTGGGCAACTACAAGAACGGCGGGCGCGAGTGGCATCGCAAGGGGGAACCGGTCCGGGTCCGTACTCACGACTTTCCCGACGCCGATCTGGGCAAGGCGATCCCGTACGGAATCTACGACCTGGCCGAGGATGCCGGCTGGGTCAACGTCGGCACCGATCACGACACCGCAGCGTTCGCCGTCGCCTCCATCCGCCGCTGGTGGCATGCGGCCGGACATGCCGCCTACCCGCACTCCGGACGCCTGCTGATCACCGCGGACGCAGGCGGTTCCAACGGACACCGGACCCGCGCCTGGAAGTTCGAGCTGGCCGCCCTGGCCCTCGAGACCGGCCTGGAGATCAGCGTGTCTCACTTTCCTCCAGGTACTTCAAAATGGAACAAAATTGAGCACCGGCTGTTCTCCCACATCACGATGAACTGGCGAGGCAGGCCGCTGACCAGCCATGACGTCATCGTCAACAGCATCGCCGCGACCACCACCCGCACCGGCCTCGCCATCCGGGCCGAGCTCGACACTGCCCTCTATGAGACCGGATTGAGGGTCAGCGACGGGCAGATGACCGCCTTGCCGCTGAACCGCCACGACTGGCATGGCGACTGGAACTACACCCTGCGTCCCGAGGAGCACCGTCGGGATGGAATCCCTCCCGTACTGCCTCAGCTCCAGCCCGGCCCCGGCCGCGCCTGGCTGGTCCACCCGGCCCTGACCGGCATGGACGACGAACGATGGGGCCAGCTCATCGGTGAGCTGGCGGCGGCCCGCACGGCCCAGCGGGAAGACGACCTACACCAGCGGCGCGGCGGCGACCGGCAGAAGACTCCCGCCGCCGGCCTCTACACCGGCCGGCGCCCGGGCCTCACTCTCGTCGACCGGCTCCTGGCCACCCTCCTCTACGAGAGGCTCGGGCTTCCCCAGGTCGCCATCGCCCGCCTCTTCGCGGTCGCGCCCCAGACCATCAACCGGCGCATCCGCAAGACCCACCAACTCCTCGACGAGATCGGGCACATCAACGCCCCGGCCGAGCACCGCCTCGCCACCCTGGACGACCTCGCAGACCTCGCCACACAGCTCGGAATCACCCCGCCACCGGAGATCAAGACGGCGAGTTGATAATCGGCAGGCCCTAAGGGCGGCCAAGTTGCGACAGGACCTGTTTCGGTCGATTCGTGATGATTGCTTCCACTCCGAGGTCCACGCAGAGCTCGACGTCCTCCGGCTCGTTCACGGTCCACACGTGTACCCGGTGCCCCGCCCGGTGCAGCCGCTCGATGTACCCGGGGTGATTGCGTACGATCCGCATCCCCGGACCGGCGATGCGGGATCCGGCGGGGAGCCGGCCGTCACGCAGCCGCGGTGAGACGAACTGCATCAGGAAGACGGTGGGCAGCGTGGGGGCCGCGGCCCGGACGCGGTAGAGGGAGCGCGCGGAGAAACTCATGACGCGCACGGGCGACGGCCCGTCCGCGGGCGGGGCGTCCAGACCGAAGCGCTTGAGCAGATGGAGCAGCCGCTCCTCGACCTGCCCGGCCCAGCGGGTGGGGTGTTTGGTCTCGATGGCCAGCTGGAGCGGCCGTCCGCCGGCCCGGACGTCGTGGGCCAGTTCGAGGAGCCGTTCCAGGGTGAGTACGGACGTGAGCTCACCCGGCACCGGATCCCAGTCCGGGGACTCCTCGTGGTCCTTCCAGGAGCCGAAGTCGAGGGCGGCGAGATCGGCCAGTTCCAGCGCGGAGACGGCGCCCCGGCCGTTCGACGTGCGGTTCACCCTGCGGTCGTGCACACAGACGAGCTGGCCGTCCGCGGTGAGGCGTACATCGCACTCCAGGGCGTCCGCCCCGTCCTCGATGGCCTTCCGGTACGCGGCCAGGGTGTGCTCGGGGGCGTCGTCCGAGGCCCCGCGGTGGGCGATGACCTGGATGGGAGGCTGTTCGGAGGGTAGGTGCGCGTGGGTCACCGCGTCATCGTGTCACCGAGACGCGTCAGGTGCTGACGCCTTGTTGCGTAGGACCGTTTTTGCCTGATGTAAAGATTGGTGTGCGGATGCACAGGTCCTGCTTACAGTGGCCTGACGTGCTGTGGGAAAAGCTGACTGCAGACACGTGCACAGCGGATCTCTTGCCGAATGCCGAGTGGAACCGAGGAGTAAAGAGCTGTGAGCACCGAGAACGAGGGCAACGAGGGCACCGCGGGTCCGTCCGTACCGTCTGTTCCGTCCGCACCTCCCGTGCCGGCTGCCGCTCCCGAGGGCACCCCGCAGGGGGGTCCGCCCGCGCCGGAGGCCCCGCCGGCCGCTCCCGCGGACGCGCCGACGACCCAGGTTCCGGCCGCGACGTACCAGGAGGGCACAGGGGCGTCCGCCGCCGGGCACGAGCAGTATCCGTACGCGCCGCCGTCACCGCAGCAGCCTCCGGCCGGCTCGGGTGCCTGGCCGCCGCCGCCTCCCACCGTTCCCTCGTACGCCGACGGCGGCAGCCCCCCGGTCTGGGGAGCCCCGGTGCCCTCGGAGCCCGCCTCCCCGCGCAAGCGACGCGCCGGAGGCCTGGTCGCCGCCGTGGCGGTGGCCGCCCTGGTCGCGGGCGGCGTCGGCGGGGCCCTCGGCTACTGGGCCGCCGACAGCAACGACTCCGGCTCCTCCGGGTCGACCACGGTCGCCGCCTCGAACAGCCCCAAGGACTTCAAGCGCGATGCGGGCACGGTCGCGGGCGTCGCGGCGAGCGCGCTGCCCAGCGTGGTCACGATCGACGCGCGGTCCGGCGACGGCGAGGGCGGCACGGGCACCGGCTTCGTGTACGACAAGGAAGGCCACATCCTCACGAACAACCACGTGGTGGCCTCCGCGGCGGACAGCGGCCAGCTGACCGCGACGTTCTCCAACGGCAAGAAGTACGACGCCGAGGTGGTCGGCCGCGCCCAGGGCTACGACGTGGCCGTGCTGAAGCTGAAGAACGCCCCGGACGGACTGACCCCGCTGGCCCTGGGCGACTCCGACAAGGTCGCGGTGGGCGACTCCACCATCGCCATCGGAGCACCGTTCGGACTCTCCAACACGGTCACCACCGGCATCATCAGCGCGAAGAACCGCCCGGTCGCCTCCGGTGACGGTTCCAGCAACAAGAACTCCTACATGAGCGCCCTGCAGACCGACGCCTCCATCAACCCGGGCAACTCGGGTGGTCCGCTCCTGGACGCGGGCGGCGCGGTCATCGGCATCAACTCGGCGATCCAGTCCACCAGCGGCGGCGGCGTCGGCCAGTCCCAGGCCGGCTCGATCGGCCTCGGCTTCGCCATCCCGGTCAACCAGGCGAAGAACGTCGCCGAGCAGCTGATCAGGACGGGCCAGCCCGTCTACCCCGTGATCGGCGCGACGGTGACGATGGAGGAGAAGACCGGCGGCGCCGTCATCTCGGACGAGGGCGCGGGCGGCACCCCCGCCGTCACTCCGAACGGCCCCGCGGCCAAGGCGGGACTGAAGGCCGGCGACGTGATCACCAAGTTCAACGACACGGTGGTCGAGAGCGGCCCGACGCTGATCGGCGAGATCTGGACCCAGAAGCCGGGTGACAAGGTCACGCTCACCTACGAACGCAACGGCAAGACGGCCACGGCCGAACTCACCCTGGGCGAGCGCAAGGGCGACAGCTGACCGGCTAGGCTGTTCCACGCATCGAGCCGCCCGGCCGACCGGGACCGGCACGACGCGGGGTGGGTTGCCCGAGCGGCCTAAGGGAACGGTCTTGAAAACCGTCGTGGCAGCGATGTCACCGTGGGTTCAAATCCCACACCCACCGCAGGTAAGAGGCCCCTGACCAGTACGTATGGTCGGGGGCCTTTGCCATGCCCGTATCCCGCCGGGCACCGCTGTTCCCCCTGGTTTCCCGGTCTATCGGGCACGGAAGGGGCACGCGGGGGGCACGGCTTCCGGCATGTTCCCGGTTCGTGGCGGCTCCCGTGGCGCTCACCGGAAGAGCTGCGGCAGAGGGCAGACTTCCAGCACCGCATCCGGTTGGTCCGCCCACCGCCACCAGATGTGACCCCCGCTGCACTTCCAGAGTGAACGGCACGCCAGCCCGCCACCCTCGCGGCCCACCAGCGTCAGCCCTGCGGTCTCCAGCACGTGACCACACTCCAGGCACGACACCGACTCGTCCACCCGCTCTGCCCCCACCCTCTAACTACCGGCTGATCGGGATCTCGTAGACGATCTCGCAGTGCGCTGCGGGCACCACGATGTCCGCTGTCTCCACGGGGCGGCCCTGGTCGCTGTAGTACGTCCGCCGGATGTGCGTCACGAGTGCGGCCTTCTGGATGCCGAGTAGCGATGCTTCCTCGGCGGTTGCGTGTCGTGGTTCGGGCTGTTCCACCGCATGGCTGACGGTGACTCCGATTGCGGCCATGCGGTTCACGACTCCCGCCCCGGCATGGGGCCCTCCCTCGGGGAGGACGACGAGTGTGCCGGCGGTGAGGTCGTACGGCTCCCAACTCGTCGACAGCTGGACCGGCCTGCCGTCCGCCAGGAACTCGTAGGTCGTCCGCACGCACAGTTCACCTTCGGCGATCCCGAGCCGCGTAGCGATCTCCGCCGGGGCCGGAACCTTCGCGTCGGTCCGGCTTTCCCAGTCGCTCTGCCGGCGAAGGGCCTTCATGTCCTCGCGGAACGGCGACTCGCTGGACTGCTCGCGCGCCGACGACCGGACGACCCGTACTCGCTGTCGAGGTTCAGCGACGTACGTACCCGATCCAGCGCGGCCCTCCAGCACGCCGTGGGAGATCAGCAACTCCTGAGCCCGGCGAACCACGTTCTCGCCCACGCCGCACTCCTGGCCGATCTGGGCGCGGGAGGGGAGGCGGTCGCCCGGTTCCCAGACGTGCTCCGCGATGCGCCGCCGGAGTTCGTCGGCGATGCGGAGATACGGCGGTTGCTCAGACATATGGAAAATCTAGTCCACTAGCTCTAATCTAGTTAACTAGCTTCACTAAAAGTGATCGCTGGTGACGGAGGCTGCCCTGTGCCCGCTTCGGGAGTAACCGCGGCGGCCATCGCCGCCCGACTGTCCGCCATCGGGCTCCCCACGCGCGTGGAGGAGCACAAGCGGTTCACGACGGTCGAGGCGGAAGTACCGGAAACGCTCTCCGCTGAGTCATGGCGGGAGGTCCTGGACGTGGTGGATGAGGCCGATCGATTCGGACTCCTGGCCACCAGTTTGAACGGCCGCACCTTATGGGCGGCTGTACGCAAAACGGTCCCCACGACGGGCGATGTCGGGGGACCGGGCTATCAGCGATAGGAGCTGAACAGCATGCTCAACCGTATCCGCCGTGCCGCCTCGCTTACCAGAGAGCGGTACTTCTCGCGGGGCCGGCACCGCCGCCCCTTAACGCCCTCCCGGCCACTGGCCACTCGCACCGTCCTTGCACCCGCTGACGCTTCGACCGTTGCCCTGGGTCGGGCTTCGGCGGCCGCAGTACACCGTTATCCGCTGAAGGGTGAGGACGTCGCGCTTGTCCGTCCGTACCTGCTGGCGTGGGAAGAGCGAGTCCGGACGCGCACGGTGCTCGTCGCCCCACAACTCCCCGCCGATGCCTGGTCGGCCCTCGCAGGGGCCCACTGATGCCTCCTCACCGACAACCGCACCCCACGGGTACAGCTCCCGTCCCGTACCGCTCGATCGCGTGCCGCATCGGCACGCACCACTCCTGCATCGAGCCCTCCCCGTCTTTGGCGTCGGCCGACGTACCGGTGATCTACGAGGTGTGTGACTGCCCGTGCCACTCGACCCCCGACCCTTATGTGCCTACGGAGGTCACGGCGTGAGGGGCCGAGCACCAGGCGGCGCGCTGGTTTCCCCCGTCGAGGTCACTGCGGCCACGGTGCAGCGCGGCGACATCATCCAACTCGGCGGCCAGGCCTACCGGGTGCGAGACCTTCTCCAGCTCCCGCAGGGGGCCAAGCAACTGGTCTTCGAGTCGGGGGAGCTGCTGGCCATACACACGCGTACCCGGCTCGCTGCCCTGCGCCTGCTGAGAAGGCGGTGACCGGCGCCGTGCGTTCTCGTCACCACGACATCGCCGACGACCTACGCCACCAGATCACGACGGGCAGCATCAAGCCTGGCGAACGCCTCCCGTCCGAAGCTGGCCTGGCCGTCCGGTACAGAGTCAGTACAGTGACCCTGCGACGTGCTCTCGCTGTGCTCCAGGGCGAAGGACTCGTCGAGAAGATCCACGGCAAGGGCAACTACGTCCGTCACCCCCGCCGCAAGATCATGTACGTCGGCGGCTGGGGCACGCTGGACCCCTGGACCGCTGCTGAGCCGACGTTGCGCGTCACGGTTCGCAGCACCACGGTTCCGGCCTCCGTGCACCTGACGACGTTGCTGAAGGTGCCAACGGGCAGCCCGCTCGCGGAGTACACCTGCCTCAGCCTCGAACAAGGGTCGCCGCACGGGCTGGCCCGCATCTACATCCCGCGCGACCTGGCCCCGGCCGGAGTTCGCGACGACGACTCCGTGTGCCGGGAGGCAGCCACGAGGTTTGCCGTCCTCGGCCCGTCGCCGGCCACCATCCGAGAGACGGTCTCCGCCCGCTCTCCCACCCCAGACGAAGCGTCGGTCCTCCGGCTCGGGAACAACACGGCCGTTCTCGCGATCACGCGCATCGCTACCGACGTCACCGGTCGCGTCGTTGAAGCCGCGCTCCTGGCCTTCCCAGGAGACCGAGTCGACGCCGTTTTCACCGCCCACCACGTGCTCAATGAGAGGCCAACCCAAGGATGACAACAGCGAACGAACTTCGGCTTCTCCCGTGGTCGGGCCCCGGGGGTAAGCCCTGCTACCTGAGCACGGACGACCCGGACGGCTACATGTCCCGCCTCGCGGACAACATCGAAGCGGTCCAACTCGGCACGGCCACCGAACTCCTGGAGATGGCATCGGAAAGCCTCACTAACGAGGACGCGGAGCCGATTGAACTTCGCAGCTTGTGCCACGCCCTGACCGGCGCCCTGAAGGACGTACTCCGTGTCGCAGTCAGCCGCGGTCATCTTCTGACGGCGGGAGAGCCCCGCCGAATCTGATTGGACCCAGGCAGAAGCCAGCCTCCTACCACGCGGGGAGGGGAGCCCGAGCACAGAACCGGGGCCCTTCCCCGTCGCGCTGACTGGTGCGGTGAGCAAATCTTCCGGACTGGATCAGTCAATCCGGGATGCTCCGCGTCAGCCGCCGCTCAGTAAGTCACTACGTGCGCGCCAAGAGCTTGGGAATCTGCGCTCCTCAGCCCTTTCTCACTGCTCTGACCTGGCCTTACGGACCTATAGTGGCAACGTCGACAGCTCTTGGACGGATCCGTGATTGACCGTGGCTGTCTGCCCTAGGTGGTGCGCAGGTGGTCTACGCCCGCCTCGGGAGGGGCCGGCCCTCTGGGGCGACCCGCGCAGACGGGCTTCAAAGCCGATTACGCCAACACACCGCCCTGGGTATGTGCCGAAGCGCACTTGCTAGCACCCCGGCTTGGTGACGAAGGGGCCGTCTGACGGATGCCATGCCTCTCAGGCAGGTTTCAAGAAGTCGGCCAAACCGACCGCTCCTCTAGCTAAGGTGGTGCTATATCACTGGCACTACAGGGGGAGAAAACACGTGCGCCAAGTAGTTTACCTTTCCAAGGGTAAGTTGCAGCAGTTCCCTTGGGGTAAGAAATCTAGCTTATCTCTGAAGGATGTGAGCGCCGAGGTTTCGGTGGCGAGCATTGCGACACTTTCTGCAACCGCAGGGTCCGCTGACGCTGAGGACAGTACCCCAGAGACCGTCCTCAAAGAGGCAAGAAAGGTTCTGAAGCATCTCAAAAAGATCGCACTGCAGTATGAGAATCCGAGAGTATCTGATGGTGCCTGGATTCGGTTTGATACACGGCTAGCCCAAGCCCTCGTATGGGCCGAAGATTTCCGAATGCTCTTTTTCGGCCCTCACCCTCAATCCACCGACGAGGTGGCGCTCCTACTCTATGGGAATCCAAGCAACCTAACCACTCCCCCCGGAGTTCGAGCAGGGGTGGAAGTGCAAGAGCTAGACTCCGCTCACGACAGCCTGATTGCTATGATTCAAGCAGTGGCAGCAGAGGATGACGAGACTCTTTTGGCTGGCATGACAGGTTTCCGTGAAGGTGTAATCAAAATGGCTGAACGGGTTGAGCAGCAGAGTCTTAGTTTCCCGAGGCTGTCCGGCTACGCTCAGGTGGTGGCGACTTTCGACTGCACCAATCGAATCTTCCTGGATATGGGTTCTAGCCAACCCTCAAGGCTGGTGGTGGCCTCTCCTCTCATTGTCGAGTGCCTCCAGCCCTAGAGGTCTATGCCGGGAAGGTGGGCGTCCACCTTGCGGTCTTTATCTGTCAACTCTCACAGCCCTTAGACAACGCAGAAGCCCAGCTTGGGGGTTCGTCCCCTGGGCTGGGCTCTTTTATTGGAGCGGGTGACGATAATCGAACTCGCGCTCTGGGCTTGGGCATCACAGATCAACTTATGGTCTCAAGCTCCTGAGCAGGGACAATGGCAGACCGGGTCGGGTCGCGGCGCTTGCCCCTTGCCCAGTGGTGACCGCTGGTTACCCCGTCTTCTGGTGCTCATCTGGTGCGGGGACCGCAGAGGCTCGCTCGCCGGTCTGTGTGGCGTTCGCTGTCTGCTCGGGCCCGGTGTTGTGCAGTGCCACGAGTTCGCCCAGGTCGTTCGAGACCCTCACTTGTGCGAGGCGGCCGGCCACTGCCACAACTCTCGGCCATGCTGTTCCTTGCAGGCGCTGCTCGTCAGCCTCGCTTAGGAACCTGCCACAAAGAGGCTGCGGGCCGCGCCCTAAGGTCAACGCCACCTCCTTTGGGGCACCCTCTGGACTGGCATCACGAAACATCATCGAAGGAGGCGACCGATCGGTCTGCGTCGAAAGCTGTGACCGACATGGTGGCACGGCGTCCAGGAGTAGCGTCAAGAATTCCTCGGACTACTACTGGCCGACGTTCGCCATGATATCGGGCAGCCTTGCTGTAAACGTCAAGGGGAAGCTCGAAATTAACAATTCTAGGCTTCCCATCCAAGATCGTCTCAAGCGCCACGTGACCGCTTGTCTCATTCTTTTTGAGTGACAGGCGCCGAATGACGCCGTAAAGTACTCTTTCGGCAGGGACGTCTGTTTCTTTTAGCTCAGCTTCGATTTGGTAAATCAGGTCAGCTGACTCATCGGTGAATTCCACCTTCCCGGAAAGATCGCGAGGAGGTGCAGAACTTGGAGCCCAGTTAAAGGTAATGTCAAATAGTTCGACACCTCCCTTTCCGATGACATCTAGCACCGCAGAGCAAAGTTCACTGGATACGCCCTCGTCCACTGCGCTGAGAACATCCAGCCTGCTGGGGCTTCTGTCTCGGATTACAGTCATTTCTGACAGGGTTTCCAATGCCCTGGATAGCGTCGTCAGCATTCTTCGCTCGAAGTACGAATCGTCTACGGATGCTTCCAGTCGTGGCTCGCTAAACGTGTTATCCACCAAGGAACCGAACCGGGCATTGCTGATAACCGGGACGATGTAGGAGCCTGGCCTTGTCTGCCCCAACCGCATACGGCGAGCATGCTTATGCGCAGCGCGAGGCATGGAGTTTCCGTAATACCCCTGCCTATGGAGAGTGGCAGCCGCCGCAGAGACCATCATGCGATGAGCAGAATTAAACAACCCAATACCTGCCACAAGCGGGATTGTTCCTTCTGTGATATCTGCATCCTCTGCCCTGAGATCCGTGACATCTAGGAACTGTCGAGAGATCTCAAGGGCGACATCGGCTTGGGGTCGATTCTCTTTTCGCGCCAACTCGGCGGTCAATGTTTGCAATGTTCGCGAGAAGTCGGGGGCGCCTGATTCCCGTGGAACAAAGACTGTGGCATCGGCGTTCCCATTGCTTTGCCAGATCTCGGCAAACGGGCCAGACAGGGATCGTCGCCACCCAGACCGAATCAGGTAAGACTCAATTTCCTCAAATCCGATATCGAAAGTGTTCACAGTTCCCCCTCCCTTGGCCCAAAAAGCCGGTCAAAGGCGTAAGTGAAGATATCGTCTAGGCCTGCCTGATCCAACCGTTGCTTTTTCGGCAAATGAATTCGAGTGGTTCCCTGGTTGGATACCGAGGGGCAATTCTGGATCCGGGCGTAGTAGCCCGAGCATCGCATGAGCAAGGACTCATCGTTTTGCGTCAGCCACGCATCTATGTCGCGAGGGACGACGACCAATCCGAGGAAGCCGGCTGATGAGCGATTCGTTGCCCGAAGGAGGTCATATTGATCAGAAACTCAAAGGGTTCTCGCTGAGGGTGTAGCGGACGTGCGGGCCATGGAAGTAGCCGCGGACGATGTGGGGCTGGCGTTGGCGTCTGCGGAAGAACCGGCGGGTCTCGGCGGCGAGTTCGGCCTGGTTCCGGGCTCGGTGGCTCTTGGGCAGGCTGTGTTTGAGGTCCGCGTTGACGAGCTCGTCGGGGTTGAGCTCGGGGCTGTACGGGGGCAGGAAGTGCAGTTCGATCTCCTCCGCGTGGTCGGCGAGCCAGTCCTTCACCTTCTTCGAGCGGTGTGCGGAATGCCCGTCGACCACGAGGTGGATCTTGTGGTTGAAGTGCCCGGCGAGCCGGGCGAGGAAGCGGCACATCACGGCGGAGTCGAAGGTCCCGGCGAAGACCATGAAGTGCATGCGGCCCTTCGTGCTGATCGCCGACATGGCGTTCACCGAGAACCGGTTGCCGGTGCGCCGCACGATCGGGGTGCGCCCCTTCTCACCCCAGGTCCTGCCGGTGACCTGGTCGGACCGGATGCCTACCTGGTCGGCGAAGAGGATCTCGCTGCCCTCGGCCTTCGCCTTCGCCCGGATTGCCGGCCAGGTCTCCTCGTGCCAGCGGGCCACCGCCTGCGGGTCCTGTTCCACCGCCCGCTTGTCGGGCCGCTGGAAGGAAAGGCCCCACCGTTTCAGGTACTTGCCCACCCCGGGCTCGGTCAGCCGCAGCCGGTAGAGCTTCGCGATCAGGTCACCGACCAGCCGACGGGTCCACAACTGGCCTACCAGTCCCACGTCGCACGGCCGGTGATCGAGCACCGCCTGACGCACCGCGGCCTGCTCGGCCTCACCCAGCACCTGATGAACTCCGACCGGGCGGCCCTTCGTCCGGGCAAGCAACGCCTCCCGGCCTCCGGCCTGCCACCTCGCCCACCAGTTGTCCACGGCCTTCAGCGACACCCCGAACACCGACGCGACGTCCTCACGGTCCCGCCCCGCCACCAGCGCGGCCACCGCACGCAGCCGCAGAACCTCCTGCGCCGCCGGCGACAGGTGCCGCGCGTCCCCCACCAGATCACTCACGCCATGCTCAACGACCCAGAATCACAAGCGTTTCGGATCAATAAGTCCGCACGTCGAGATCGAAAGCGTACGTCTCCCCGTCGCTCAAAACGGTGGGCGCAAAAGTGCATTTCATTTGAAATGCGACATCGATAAGGTTTCGCTGCAAAGTTACGTCAACGCCGTCTTTGTCCACATTCCAAACGGCGGACGTCGCACCTGCCCGTGTGGCTACAGCGGAGAGGTAGGCAAGGCTGACCTGCTCCTGCTGCCAGGTCTCTGGCTCCCCCACATGGCCCCCTCCGCTCACGCTGAGCTCAGCGTAGCCCAACCGGGGGTAGTGGAGTGAGGATCTGGGGAGGAGCACGCATCTCAAGGAGTGAGCCCGCAGAGCTCTGCGAGGTCGACTCGCTACCTGTCGCATCGCGGGCACGCTCCGCTTCCTCAGCACGCAGGGGGATCCTCTGCGCGTCGCACACCCGTACGATACCGGGTGGGCCCTAACGCGCCACTTGACTTAATAGCAGCCGCCCCACCGCACAGGAAGCTTTTGCGGCTTCTCTGGCTCTTATGTCGTACCTCCTGTGGGTCTGCGTCGATGAAGGTCACTGCCGCGGGAGCCCGTGCTACCTGTCGAACGCCTGCAATTGGTGGCGGAGTCGTCAACGTTTGCCCTTGAGCCTCAAGCGGCCCGGGGTCTCCTCGGTTGCCGGCGCAGGTGACTGGAGAAATAGGTACTGGGTGTCCAGCATTCGCTTCCACGTTGCCTGTGTGTGCATATCTGCCAGGAATGGGCTAGCGGTGATTTCATTCATTGCGGACAGGATGGCGCGACTGTCCATTCCCCTTCCGGCGTGCTGGGCGGTTGCGTAAGTTCTTCCTCCATGTAATAGACTCTCGAACTCCAAATATGTCGGGTCGTCGGAAAGTTCCCTTAGGGTCTTGCGTGAGAGTATGAGTGAGTCAACCTTTCCTGTCATGATCTCAAGGAGGTTATAACCGCCTGTAGTGGCGAGCCCTTGGCCTGTTAGCGAAGCGCCAGTCTTATTCCACGGCGGTAGTGAGCCGTGCTTGGCTTTGTAGGACTCGATAAGGATGCCCTCCATGGTGGTCGCATGCAGCAGGCCTTCTAGGGGTGAGTCGGAGTGCTCACCCGTGTTCTTGCTGCGCTTTTTTGCGTTCCTGGAGGTGCTGACCTGCTCTAGGGGTGATTGCACGAAAATCGCAAGACCAAGTTTCTCATGTTCAGTAAACCATGCGGTTATCTCCCGCACTTTGCAGCTTTCTGGTTTGACCTTGATTACTCCGTTGTGGTGGCAAAAGCGCTGAGTTAGGTCGCGTGCGAGTCCGATGTAGAGTGCGGTTGAATCTTCGGGATTGAAGTAACAATAGACGCCGACAGAGGAGAATCCGTAGGTGTCATTTGGTGAGGCGATATCATCCAATGCGTACTTGATCTCGTGTGTTTCTTGTTTGCCGTAAAGGTCGCGGATGATCGTTCCTAGCATGACTGCCTCCATCGCTGTACGGAACAAGCATTGTGTGACTCTCCAACTTCACTTGAGTTGAGGGTACTTGGTCCCACTGACAGTGCAGTTGCCCATTGGTGGTGGCAGGTGAGTTTCCGTGTCAGCGTGGACGTTTTCGATCAATCAGGTCACAACTTTCGCCATTGCGACTGGACCAGGCGCACACGTTTTCGCATTGCCCCACCACTCACCCCGGCTCCCATCCCGTCCGCCTTCGACCCACACTTCCGTGGAGCGGGCGTGGTTCAGGGCGTCAAGGTGGAGCGCGCCACTGTACGAACGACCTTGACGCCCTGGGCCGCGACTGCTCGGCTTTGCCTGGGTCGAAGGTGGTCGGGATGGGAGCACCCACGACGCTCACCACGCTCCGGCCGGCACTCGCGAACGGCGCCCCTCCCATCCCGGAGTCTGAGCGCCCCTGCCGGAGGCATGTCCCTGATCCGCAGATGGCTTCCTTGCTTCCACCCGCAGCACGAGCGCGCCGCCTGGCGCGGCCAGCCGGGGCGGAGACAGAGGCAGGCCGCGCCGCAGAGGCGGCGCGCTCCCGCGCCGTGCGCGGGTCTTGATGAAGTAGAGAAAGTCTTATCCCGCTGAGATGAGCTGCTTGCCGTCGTGGCTCCGCACGTGGGGGCCGTTGCCGTCCAGGGCGTCCAGCAGACGGACCGCGTAGACCTCGGACATGCGCTCGCTGACCTCGTCGGGTGTGAGCCAGGAGACGGCTGTCGACTCGCTTGATGTGCGCTCGGTGCCGCCGGAGGGCTTGCAGCGGAAGACCAGAGCGACGATGGCTCGGGTCGTGTTCTTGTAGACGCCGGTGAGCTGGTCCACCTCGACGTGGATGCCTGTCTCTTCCCAGACCTCGCGGGCAACGCCGGCCTCGGGTGTCTCGCTGATTTCGAGGATGCCGCCGGGGAGCTCCCACGTGCCGTTGTCGGCTCGGCGGATCGCCAGGAGGCGGCCGTCCTCGCGCACCACTACTCCGGCGACGGACACGGAGTGCAGGGGAGTGGGTGCCGCTTCCTGTGATTGACTCATGTAGAGGAGCATAGGAGGCAGGGAAGGACTATGGGAACTGCGGCGGGAGGGGCCGGTTCCGGTCCTCGGTATGTGCAGATCGCTGATGACCTCGTGCAGCAGATCCGGGCGGGGGTTCTCAAAGCCGGCGACATGGTGCCGAGCGAATCCGAGCTGGTGGACCGCTACGGCGTCTCCGGCGGGACGATCCGTAAGGCCATGGTTGAGGTACGGGCGAGTGGGCTCGTCGAGACCAGGCACGGCAAGGGCTCGATCGTGAAGAACCGGCCCCCCGTACGGCACCGCTCGTCCGATCGCTTCCGGCGCTCGCTCCGGCAGGGTGGCCAGGCCGCCTACCTCGCGGAGTCCGCACAGTCGGGCGCCACCGCCAAAGTCAGCGTCCTCTACATCGGTCCTATGGACGCGCCCGAGGATGCCGCCGAGCGCCTGGGCGTTCCCGCCGGTACGCAGGTGTTGGCCCGTCGGCGCCTCTACTTCCGTAACGGCACCCCGGTTGAGACCGCCTCGTCGTACCTGCCCTGGGACGTGGTGAAGGAGATCCCGGAGCTGTTCTCCGAGAACCCCGGTGGCGGCGGCATCTATGCCCGACTCGAAGACCACGGGCATGAGTTCGCGGAGTTCGTCGAGACGCTGCAAGCGCGCCCGGCCTCGAAGTCGGAGGCGTCGGAACTGGCGCTCAGCCCTGGTGCGCCCGTGGTTCACCTGATCCGGGAGGCCCGTACGACCGCGGGTCGGGTGGTCGAGGTGTGCGACACGCTCATGGCCGCTGACCAGTTCGTTTTCGAGTATCGGATCCCTGCCGCCGACTGACATCCGCTCAACTTCCCTCAACCCGTCGTGAGTTCTTCCTCGCGGCGGGTTGACTCATGTACAGGAGTCATGCACTCTTCTTCATGTCACTCATATACATGAGTGGTGGAGTTCAGCATCTATAGAGGAGTGATCTGCTGTGCGTCAGATTCCCGTCGACACCTCCAGCGCTGTCGTGATGGTCGCCAAGACTCCGCAGGTCAAGGTCCGTGACCGCCGCACCGGTGAGATCGCAACCGACATGGAGACCGGTGCTCAGCTCATGACCGTGGACGTGATGTTCGCGGCGAACGAGGAGGTGGAGATCCTGTCCGTCACCGTTCCGGAGCCCGGGATCACCGGTGAGCTGTCCATGGGTACGCCGGTCGCGCTCACCGGCCTGGTCGCACGTCCGTGGGAGAACGACTTCAACGGTCAGCGGCGGCACGGCATCGCGTTCCGCGCGGTCGCGGTCACCTCGCTTGCCGATGTCGCCGCCGCAGGGTCGAAGGCGGCCTGATCATGACCGCCTTCACGGTCGCTCTGGTGCTGGTCGTCGCCGCTGCGGGTCTCCTGCGGTGGCGGCGGCCCGCCTGGTACTGGCTGGCCTTCGGGGTCACCCTGGCCGCGCTGCGGGTCTTGGTCCGGTACCGCTCGGTCATGGACGCGTGCGGGTTGACCGTTCCGCCGGCGCGGTGGCGGTTATCTCTGGCTCGGGCCACCAACCGGCCGATACCTGAGCCCCGCCCACCGCGTATCCGGCGACTGCGGCCGACTCGCACCGGCCTGGTTCTCCGACTCAAGCTCCGTCCCGGCCAGGACGTCTTCGACATCGCTGCGGCCTCGGATCGGCTTCGGCACTCGTTCTCGATGTTCGGCGTGACCTCGCGTGAGGTGCGGTCCGGTGTCGTCGAGGTGCGGATGACCGGATACGACGTGCTCAAGCGGGTGCAGATGCCTGCTGAGACGGAGACCCGGGCGATGCGGGTACCGGTCGCCCTTCGGGAAGACGGGGCGGTGCACTACCGCGACTACCGCGCGATACCTCACGCCCTCACCCTCGGCGCCACGGAGTCCGGCAAGTCCGTCTACCAACGCAACCTGGTCGCCGGCCTTGCTCCTCTGGACGTCGCCCTCGTCGGCATCGACTGCAAGCAGGGGGTCGAACTCTTCCCGCTGGCGCGCCGGTTCTCAGCGCTGGCCGACAGCCCGGACACCGCTGCCGAACTCCTCGATGCACTCGTGGCGCGGATGGCGGACGTCTACCGCCTCATCCGTACCCAGCAGCGCATCACCGTCGATGTGACGGACGCGGAGATCGCCGCCGACATCTGGGACCTGCCTGATGAGCTCCGTCCGACCCCGGTCGTAGTCCTGGTCGACGAGGTGGCCGAACTCGCCCTGTACGCAACGAAGGAGGAGGAGAAGCGGCGGGACCGCATCGTCACCGCCCTGGTCCGTCTCGCGCAGCTCGGCCGCGCCGCCGGTATCTACCTCGAAATCTGCGGACAGCGCTTCGGCTCCGAACTCGGCAAGGGCATCACCATGCTCCGCGCCCAACTCACCGGCCGCACCGCCCACCGTCTCAACGACGAGACCTCCGCCAACATGGCCTTCGGCGACATCGCCCCGGACGCGGTCCTCGCCGCCATCCAGATTCCTGCCGAACTGCGAGGCCTCGCCATCGCGGGAGACGCGTCCGGCGGTTGGTATCGCATCCGCGCTCCGCACACCTCGCTCCGCCAGGCCGTGAACCTCTGCAACCGGTACGCCGACAGGACCCCGGACCTGCCCGAGCTGGCCCCTTTCCGGCCCACCACCGGCACCGCCACCGAGCTTGTGCCATCGGCTAAGGCCTCTCCGGCCACCGCCTGATCTCTCCCCCCACCCGGTAGGCGTGACCGTCTTCGCGCCGAGTCCCTACCACTGCCATGCCCAGAGAAGGGAGAACCGCCATGTGCCCCGACTGCGAGGACTTCGCCCGGACCGTGCTTCTGCTCGGCCAACTCGCCCTGTACGCCGACATGGCCGGCGCCGACCTCGACTTCGTGGACGTCGTCAGCCCGTCCCTCGCCGTGTCGCTGCCGGAGCCGCCGGGCACGTTCCCGGATGACTCCGACCCCGCTGAGGACTCCTGATGGGCGCCCGGCACGGTCTCCGGATCGACGCGGTGTTGATCCAGGCGGTTATCGCCGGAGCTCTGTCCTTCGCGCACCTGCACGACCTCGCCGCCGCGGCCGGACAGGACGGCTGGAAGGCATGGGCCTACCCGGTCAGCGTCGACCTGCTCCTTGTCGCCGCCTGGCGTCGGCTGCGCAGCGAGGGTCCGTCCCGGTTGGCCTGGTGCTGGTTTCTGATCGCCCTGTTCGCGTCGCTTGGCGCCAACGTCGCCACCGCCGGGTTCCTCGACCTGGCCGACCCGCCGGCCCCGCTCCGGCTCGGCATCGCCGGATGGCCCGCACTCGCCTTCCTCGGCGGCACTCTCCTCGCCCACTCGTCGGGGAAGCCGGAGCCAGCTCCGCCAGCCGCCGCCACAGAGACGAAGAACGCCGGGCCGGCGCGTGTGCCTGACGTGGCCCCGATCCCATCCCAAGCCGATGAGCCCCCAGCGACAACGGCCCTGTCCTCGCCCCCGGCCCCGTCCCCGGATCCGCCCGTTCCCGCTGTGCTGATCGACCACGCCCGCAAGGTCGCCGACGAGTACCGCACCCGCACCGGATCACCGATCGACACCGACACCCTCCGCTCCCGCCTCGGCGTTCCGCCCCACCTCGCCGATGCCATCGCCGCCCGCCTCAGCTGACCGCAGAGGAGAACTGAGATGACCCATGATCCCGCCGACCTGACCGTGGACGACTACCTCGACGGAGCGCGTGAGATGGCCGCAGCACGCCCCTTCCTTGCCCACCTGCTCGCCGAGGAAGCCGCACGGCGCGTCGACGACCCGGCCACCGCCCGCAGCATCCGCGCCCAGTACACCGACCCGACGACCGACAGGGGCTGACCGGTATGCCCGCCCGCGACAGCTTCCACTCCGTGATGCATATCGGCCCCGTGCAGATCGGCACCCACCGCGACCGCACCGGCCGCACCGTCCACGTCGCCGTCTGCACTGCCGACCGCTGCGGCTGGTCCGCCGACTACTCCAGCCGGACCGCTGCCCAACTCGCCGCCCGTACCCACCGCTGCACCGTCCGTTAGGAGACAGCGTCCATGGACGTCCCCCTCTGGATCGCCCTGCTGGTCGTCGGCTACCTCGGCATCAAGCTCTTCCGTCCGCCGGTGTGGCTGATCTGCGTGCTCCTCCTCGGCGGCTACCTCCTCGCCGACAGCCTCTTCGCCTCCGTCATCGACACCGCCGTCAAGTAACCCGCGCCCGGGAGAGGAGAACCACTCATGTTCCAGCCCAAGATCCCGACCATGCCGCAGCCCTCGGGCCTGGTCACCCCGCCCGCCGTCGTCCAGCCGACCACCATCACGCCGGGCACGCCTGCCCCGGCACCCGCCGCCGCCCCTGGGCCGTCCCGTCCGGTCGTCCAGCTCACCCCCGGCACCGCGGTCGCGCTCGTCGGTGCCGGTACTGCCGTCGTCCTGGTCGTCGGCACTGTCCTGGTCTCGCTGCTCCTGGCGGTCGCTGTCACCAGCGCATCGGTCGCCGTCTGCGCGGTCGTCCTGCGCTCCCTGATCGCGTCCGACGCCAAACGCCGCTGACCGGCCCCCGGGCGGCCTCGATACCGCCAAGCATCCGCCGCCTGGGAGCCGTGCCCACCGATCGATCTCGCAACCGGAAGGAACCCCCAGCATGGCCCACCGGCCCTCACCCTCGAAACAGAAGCGGTCCATGCACGCCCCACAGCTCGACCCGACCGTCCTCGGGGACGTCCTGCGGGTGGCCTCGGCCTCCGACTACTCCCGCTGGGAGGACCAGATCCGCCGCACCGGCGGCTGTGCCGACCCCGTCCATCTGAGCGGCTGGGTAACCCACAAGGACAAGACCACCGGCGAGACCCTGCACCGCTACTCGACCGCGTACGAGCCGGGCGGGCGCCTCCGTATCGCCTGTGGCAACCGCCGCGCCTCCCGCTGCCCTTCCTGCGCCTGGACCTACGCGGGCGACACCTACCACCTGATCCGCGCTGGCCTCGCCGGAGACGACCGCCGAGACATCACCACCGCCGTCCGCGACCACCCGCGCGTCTTCGCCACCCTCACCGCACCCTCGTTCGGCCCTGTCCACAACCGCCCCGACCGGGGCACCTGCCGGTGCGGCACCGCCCACGCCTCGGACTCCGGCGACTTGGGCTCCGCCCTTGATCCGGAGACCTACGACTACGCGGGCGCCGTGCTCTTCAACAACCACGCCGGGGAGCTCTGGCAGCGTTTCACCACCCGGCTCCGCCGCGAACTCGCCATCCACGCGGGCATCTCGCGCCGTGAGCTGGGGGACCATATCCGCGTCTCCTTCGGCAAGGTCGCCGAATTCCAGAAGCGCGGAGCCCTTCATTTCCACGCCGTCGTACGTCTCGACGGCCCCGAGGGACCTCGTACGCCGCCGCCCGCGTGGGCCACGGTCGATCTCCTCACCGACGCGATACGAGCCGCAGCCGCGCACTCGTACACGTCGGTCTCCGTCCCGGCTGCTGGTGAACAGCCGTCCCGGACCTTTCGATGGGGCCGACAGCTCGACGTCCGCCCGGTCAAGGCCTTCGGCGACGGTTCAGATGTCACCGAACAGGCCGTCGCCTCGTACGTGGCCAAGTACGCCACCAAAGCCGCCGAGAACACCGGCACCCTGGACCGCCGCATCGGCGAGCTCGCCGAACTCGACCGCCACCGCGTTCCCGATCACACCCGTCGGCTCATCACCGCATGCCGTGAGCTCGACAGCCTCTATCCGGACCGACGTCTCTGGGCCTGGGCCCACATGCTCGGCTTCCGCGGCCACTTCTCGTCCAAGTCCCGCACCTACTCCACCACCCTCGGCGCCCTCCGCCAGGAACGCGCCAACTACCGCGCTTCACAGGAAGCGACCGTCCTCGGCTTGGCCGACCGTGAACCGGACACCGTCCTCGTCCTGACGGACTGGCAGTACGTCGGCCACGGGCACACCCCCGGCGAAGGGGCTCTCGCCGCCACCATCGCCCGTGACCTCCAGACCAACCGCGAGACCGCCCGCGACGCACTGAAGGAGCGCTCTGCCAACGAGGGGGAGTGGTGACCGTGGCGGACCGACTGCTCACCGTGAATCAGGTCGCCGAACGCCTCGGCACCGGTCTCCGCTTCCCTCGCCGGCTCATCGAGGAACGCCGCATCACGTTCGTCAAGGTCGGTCGGCACGTGCGTATCCCCGAGAGCGCCGTGGAGGAGTACGTCAGTGCCCACACGGTGGCGCCGATCGTCCTGCGGCCCGCCTCGGCGTACTCGTACCGGAGGGCTGCCTGATGGCCGCCAAGCGTAAGTCCCGACGTGCCTTCGGTCGGGTCCGGAAGCTGCCGTCCGGCCGGTTCCAGGCTCGGTATCCCGGTCCTGACGGCGTGCTGCGTGCCGCTGATCAGACGTTCGCGACAACGACGGATGCTGATCGCTGGCTGGCACGGAAGCGAATCGAGATGGAGGAGGGCCGCTGGCTCGACCCCGCCGAGGGACGGACCACCGTCCGCGATTGGTCGACACGATGGCTCACCGCGGTCTCCCCGCAGCTCAAGCACAAGACACAGGCGTCGTACCGGTCCCTGATCAACTCACTGATTGTTCCGGCGCTCGGTGATCGTGAGCTGTCCAGCCTTCGGCCGATCACCATCGTGGAGTGGGTTGGCGCGATGAAGACCCGTGGTCTCAGCGCATCGCGGATCAGGCAGGCCTACCGGGTTCTCTCGCAGATCATGCGGGCGGCCGTCGACAACGAAATGATCGGGCAGACCCCGTGCAGGGGCGTGAAGCTGCCTCGCATGCCGCAGACCGAGCCGCACATCCTCACCCCGCTGGAAGCCTCGCGGATCGTGCGGAGCGCGACGAAACCCCATGACCTGCTGATCTCCTTGCTCGCCTACGCGGGTCTGCGGGTCGGGGAGGCGTTCGCGTTGCGGCGAGCGGACATCGATGTCTCCGGCGGCCTGGTCCTCGTCGATGAGAACCTGGCCGAAGCGAACGGCACCCTCGTCTTCGACACCCCCAAGTCCCATCAGAAGCGGGTTCTTCGAATCGGGCCGTCACTTGCGGCGCGGATCGGCCGGCACCTAGGAACGCTGCCCGGTGGGGAGGGCGCTCTCCTGTTCGTCACGCCTGGCGGCAAGCCTCTGCGCTACAACCAGTGGCGCAAGGCGTACTTCGATCCCGCCGTGGCGGCTGCCGGGCTCACTGACGTCACGCCGCACGATCTCCGCGCCTCGCACGGGACGTGGGTCGCTGACCGGTACGGCGTGATGACCGCCGCGCACCGGCTCGGGCACTCGAACGCGAGCGTGACGACTCGGCACTACGCCCGGCCTGTGGCTGGTCGTGACGACCAAGTGGCAGAAGCCGCAGATGGCTGGCTAAGCGGCGAAGAAGGAGATGACGCCAGTCCAGAGACGGGCCGGTCTGAGCGGGGCGGGCATCAATAGTGTGGCGGGCTGCTGCGGGGTCTGGCAGCTCTATCGGACCAGTGCGTGGTTCGCGTGGCCACACTTGGTCTCGCGACTGTTCGTCTTCTTCTCCTCTATACCCGAAATAGGCTGCCCCGGCGATCACTTGCCGGGGCAGTTCTCATGACTACACAGTGCCCGTGAGCCTTGCCTTGGGCTTCTTGGAGAACGCAGCGGGCGCGGTGGCGGCGACAACTGTTCCACTGGGGCAAACCGGGCTTGCAAAACCTGTGCTAGGAACGGTAGGAGGTTCGAGTCCACGGCGACGTTCCTCGTCGAGGGGCGGTCCGCAGTGGACCGCCCCCGGGGCGTCAGCTTTCGACGCGGAGGTACTCAAGGATTTTCATACCGATACCGAATGTGGCGACGAACGTTGCGCCGCCTGCCCCGATAGCAGCGAGCGTCTGTGCACCGCCAACGCTCGTTACGATGCCAGCAGCGAGGCCGCAGGACGTGGCGCCGAAAAACGCAGCGCACAGCTCAAGGCCCTTGCGCGGGGCTGGGTTGGACGTCACGGTGAGCCTCCGGAAAGTCGACGCGGTATGAGTCATCGGTACGCAACGCGCAGAAGTGCGCGGGCATACACCTCCGCGTCGGCGGAGAATTCCCCAGAGGGGTCATCAACTTACCCCGCACTCATTCGACCGTCAAATCGGTCCACGCAAGGGGCTGTTGTCCTGAGGGAACGAGGCGGCCTTGCTGGTCGATGACCTCGGCATCGACCAGCAAGGTGATGCCTTGTTCGTGCACCACGATGTTGAATGCGATTCTCCAGACACCGTCTCGGTGAGCACGGTAAACACCTCGCCAGGGTGCATCCAATGGTGTCCGTTCTCCACGGCTCAACCCACAGGTACATCGAGTTCTTTGTCCCGTTACCCATGCTTGTCCTAGCCTCGATCGTTCATGAGTCCTCGTCGGTGCGCTGACGGGGACTCTGTGCTTGCGAGGTGCGGAACTTCGTGGGCCGGGGCAGGTTGACGGCCCGGCTGTCGCGTCGGGTGGGCGCCGGGTTCCACGGTTCCGGGATGTCGCTGGTTCGTCGGGGCGGTCGGAGTTGCTGGTCAGCCGGGGTTCTGTAGGGCTGCGAGCCGTTGGATCGCGCGGGTGATCACATCCGTCCAGGGCCATCGGGCGGTGAAGCGGAGCCAACGGCGGCGGCCCGTGGTGACCAGCTGGGCGGCGGCAGAGAACAGCCGTAGTCGAAGCCGTTTGGGCTCCCAGCGGCGGGTCTCTGCGGTCAGGGCGAGCATCGGCATCCAGGCGAGTAGGTCGAGTGCGAGGGAGACGATCTCCAGCCAGATCTGGTTCTGAGCGGTGTCGTGCAAGGGGAGGTTGCGCAGGCCGGTGTCTCGGGCGTTTCGGATGCGGTCCTCGCAGCGGGCCCGGCGGCGGTGACGTAGTTCGAGGTCGGCGAGTTGGCCGCCCTTGGTGTTGGTCGCGAAGCAGGTGAGCCGTAGTCCGTCGAGGTCGGTGAAGCGCAACTGGGCCCCGGGGTGCGGGCGTTCTTTGCGAACGATCAGCCGCATCCCTTTCGGCCAGGTGGTCAGGTCGGGCATGTCGGTGATCTCCGCGACCCAGGCGCCGGGCCGCTCGGTGCCACCGGAGTCATAGGCCGGCGTCCATGCCTTCTTCGGGATCTTCAGCACGGCCTGGTGGATGGCGTCGGTGATGGTCATTCCGACGGAGTACGACAGCCACCGGCCCGGTTTGGAGAGCCAGTCGAGGAAGGCGTGGGTGCCGCCGGCGGAGTCGGTACGGATCAGTGTCTGACGGCCCCGTCGCAGGTGTTTGGGGAGTTGAGCCAGGGCGAGTCGCGCTGTTTCGATGTGATCGCTCGCGGTGTTGGAGCCTGCGTTGCCGGGCCGCAGCAGGGCTGCCACCGGCTCTCCGGACCCGGCCTGGCCATGGTCGACGAACGCGACGAGCGGGTGGTGGCCGAAGGTCTTCTTCCAGGTCGCTGTGGCGTCCTGCTTCTCGGAGTGCGCAAGGACGAGCACGCCGTCGATGTCCACGATCACCGAGCCGTCGGCGGCGGGGCCGTTCGCCCCGGCCAGGTCCCAGACCCGCGAGCGTACTTTCGCCCGAGCCGACCGAATCGCGGTGAGCGCCTTTGGTCCGGCAGCGGCAAGGGCGTCAATGAGCCGTGAAACCGTCGGGTCGGAGGCCACCGGCCCGAACACGGCCGGCTCGGCCCGCAGCAGGGCGACATCGGCGAGGCAGTCCCCGCCCAGAGCGACTCCGAGCGCGACATCCAGCAGGATCTTGCCCGGCTCATGCACTGCCCGCGGCTTGCGCCAAGGCGCCAATGCCGTCGATATCGCGGTGTCCAGACCCAACTTTCGGACCGTCTCGACCAACAGCACCGCACCGGCCTGCGAGACCGTCCCGCTGCCACTGCCCTCGACGCGGACGCGCGGGTACGACCCGATACGCTTACTCACCTGGAGAGTGCTTCTTTCGTGCGGCTGACTGGACCCTAGACAAGTCCCATCGTTGCAGGTCAGGAGCACTCTCCGCTTATTTGATCAAGCGTCGGACAACCC
>NZ_NEUF01000124.1:0-1246 GCF_002910915.1 Streptomyces sp. SM10
CCCCCACTGCGCCGCCCACCTCCACACCCCGCCCCTCGCCCTCGCCGCAGCAGCCGACCTCGCCGCATCAGCCCTCAACCCCTCCATGGACTCCTGGGACCAGGCCCCCGCCGCCTCCGCCCTCGAAACAGCCCTCACCACCGCACTCGCCGCCGAGATCTACCCCCACACCCAGCAGCCCGACGCCCTCGTCACCACCGGCGGCACCGAAGCCAACCAACTCGCCCTGCTCCTCGCCCGCGAACGCCACGGCCCCGTCCAGACCATCTGCGCCGCCAACACCCACCACAGCATCACCCGCGCCGCCTGGCTCCTCGGCCTCCCCAGCCCCGTCGTCATCCCCGCCCCCACCGGCGTCATGGACACCCACGCCCTCCGCGACGCCCTCACCCGCCACGACGGCCCCCTCCTCGTCACCGCCACCGCAGGCACCACCGACACCGGCCAGATCGACCCCCTCACCGACATCGCCGACCTCACCACCACCCACAACGCCGAACTCCACATCGACGCCGCCTACGGCGGACCCCTCCTCTTCAGCCCCACCCACCGCCACGCCCTACGCAGCCTCCACCGCGCCCACAGCGTCACCCTCGACCTGCACAAACTCGGCTGGCAACCCGCATCCGCCGGCATCCTCGCCGTCCCCCACCACCACGACCTCGACGCCCTCCACCACCACGCCCCCTACCTCAACGCCGACGACGACACCGACGCCGGCCTCCCCGACCTCCTCGGCCGCTCCCTGCGCACCACCCGCCGCCCCGACGCCCTCAAGATCGCCGTCACCCTCCAAGCACTCGGCCGCGACGGACTCGCCGACCTCATCGACCGCACCATCACCACCGCCCACCACCTCGCCGACCTCATCGACGACAACCCCCACCTCGAGCTCTACGACCGCCCCACCATCAGCACCGTCCTCTTCCGCCCCACCCACACCGACGACACCACCGTCGCCACCATCCGCCGCACCCTCCTCACCCAAGGAACCGCCGTCCTCGGCCGCGCCCGCACCCACGACGGCCTCTGGCTCAAAGCCACCCTCCTCAACCCCCACACCACCCCCGACGACCTCCGCCGGCTCCTCACCCTCGTCACCCACACCGCCCACGCCCGCCCCGAAGCCACCACGGAAGGCAGCACCCTCCGATGACCGACCGGACCACCCCCGAAGGCGACCGGACCCACGACCTCATCGGCATCGGCCTGGGCCCCTTCAACCTCTCCCTCGCCGCCCTCGCCC
>NZ_NEUF01000124.1:1291-48611 GCF_002910915.1 Streptomyces sp. SM10
CGCCTTCCACTGGCACCCCGGCCTCCTCATCGACGGCGCCACCCTCCAAGTCCCCTTCCTCGCCGACCTCACCACCCTCGCCGACCCCACCAGCCCCTGGACCTTCCTCAACTACCTCCGCACCCGCGACCGCCTCTACCCCTTCTACTTCGCCGAGCAATTCCACATCCACCGCGCCGAATACGACGCCTACTGCCGGTGGGTCAGCGAACAACTCCCCACCATCCACTTCAACCACCGCGTCGACGCCATCACCTGGAACACCGACCGCTCCCACTTCGAGGTCGACCACACCCGGCTCGGCCCCGACGGCGAAGCCCAGGCACCCGGCCGCACCCACACCCGCCACATCGCCCTCGGCGTCGGCACCGCACCCTTCATCCCCGAACCCCTCCGCCCCCTCGCCGAAGCCCCCGGCGTCCCCGTCATCCACTCCGCCGACTACCTCCACCACCGCGAAGAACTCCTCAAGGCCGACCACATCACCGTCATCGGCTCCGGCCAGTCAGGCGCCGAGATCTTCCTCGACCTCCTCCGCGCCCGCCCCGTAGGCATCGAGAAGATCCACTGGCTCGCCCGCACCCAGGCATTCGCACCCATGGAGTACTCAAAACTCGGCCTCGAACACTTCACCCCCGACTACACCCACTACTTCCACGCACTCCCCGAACACGTACGCGACACCCTCGTCCCCCAGCAGTGGCAACTCCACAAAGGCATCGACACCGACACCATCTCCGCCATCCACGACGAGCTCTACCGCCGCACCCTCAACGGCGGCTGGCCCGACGCCACCCTCACCCCCGGCGTCGGCGTCCGCACCGCAGGCCGCCTCTCCGGCAACGGCAACCGCATCGAACTCCACCTCGAACACACCCAACAGGCCACCCGCAGCCGCCTCACCACCGACGCCGTCGTCCTCGCCACCGGCTACCGCGAACGCCCCCTCGACACCCTCCTCACCGGCATCGCCCCCCACATCCGCCGCGACACCCAAGGACGCCCCCGCATCCACACCGACTTCCGCCTCGACCTCGACCCCACCCTCACCGGAAACATCTACGTACAGAACGCCGAACGCCACACCCACGGAGTCGGCGCCCCCGACCTCGGCCTCGCCGCCTGGCGCAGCGCCACCATCCTCAACAACCTCACCGGCACCGACCCCTACCCCCTCCCGCAGCGCACCGCCTTCACCACCTTCGGCCTCACCCCCCACACCGCCCCCGGAATCCCCTCGCAGGGCGCCACCCACACCCCGCTCACCCGGGCGAACTGACCGGCCCGAACACGCGAAGGGCGATCACCCACCTCCCCCGGAGGGAGGACGACGACCGCCCCTCGCACACCGCCCCCACACGCCGCCGGCCGGAGTCGGGCCCAACCGTGGTGACGCGCATGCCACCCCCAGCTGTATCCGGGTGCTCACACCAGCACGAAGGATCAACGCCTGGACGCGCCGTTGCACCGTGCGCGAGGAGAGCCCCAACTGGCCGGCCACCGCCGAGTCCGTAAGGCCGGCGAGCAACAGCCGCAGAATGCTCGAGTCCATCGCGTCAAGGCCGAGCCCGGTGGCACCGTAAGGCCTGCCCTGCTCCCACACGACCTCGAAGAGCGACCGAGCGATATTCACCAGACCGTCGCGCAACACCAGACTCGGGCTCACATCCGCACCCCGGCCCCGCAGAGGAAGCATCGCCACCTCACCATCACAGATGATCAACTTGAGCGGCACGTCCTTCACCGTGCGGACCTGCACGCCCTCCTCCAACGACTCGTTCAACTGCCCGATCATCTCCGGCGAGCTGAGGAACCGCTGGTCGATCACCACCCGCGAGCTCCGCACGGCAAGACCGCGACCGACGAGGGCGACGAACAGGAGACGAACCTCCCCTACGAGGACTTCGGCCGCGCCCCTCCCTGCCGCCCACCGGCACCTTCCCGGTGGTCCCGCTCCCTCGTGCGATCCGCTTCCCGCGGGCTCCCTCACCGGCAAGGCTCGTGGGGACCCGGCAACGAACTGGAGTTCAAACCCGACATCGCGGCTCCCGGCGGCTACATCCTCTCGTCCATGCCCCCGGACGCCGGCCCGTACGGCGTCATGTCCGGAACATCCATGGCCTCACCCCACGTCGCAGGCGTCGCAGCCCTCCTCCTCCAGCGCGACCCCCGACTGACCCCCGCCCGCGTACGATCCGTCCTCCAGGCGACCGCGACCCCCCTCGGCCTGACCGGAGACCCGGAACACGGCCCCGAACCCGTCGCACACCAAGGCTCGGGCCGTGTCGACGCCATGGCCGCCCTGCGCGCCGTGGACGGAGAACAGCCCTACGCCACCACCGCCGAACTGGCCCAAACGCGGCCGGACGGTCGCCACCCCCTACGACGAGCGCTGGGTCTCACGGAACGCCGGCGCGGGGACCGGGATGGACTTCCACGCCTGGGACGGCGCCCGCACGAACGGCACACCGGCACCTACCGGCTACGCCTGGTCTTCGACAAGGCCCTGGGTGACAAGGACCACGCGCCGCCCACGCAGACCTGGACCTCGCCGGAGGCGACACTCGTGCGCTGATCCCGCACGAGACCCTCGAACGGCCCACCGACCGGAAACGCCCCGGCTTCCGGAGCCCGTCGCACGACGTGCTCCGGAAGCCCGCGGCGCGGAGGCCCGCGGCGCGGAGGCCCGCGCCGGCCTCAGAAGACCGGCACTCCCTCACGCGTCAGACGCCAGTCCACCGACGCGAACTCCGCCGGATCCACCGAACCCTTCGCCTGCACCCACCCGATGATCGTGTTCCGGATCTCATCGGAATTCGCCCACAGCTGCTTCGCACCCGGCACATGCGGGAAATTACCCCCACCACTCGCCCGGTAGTTGTTCACCGCGAACACGAACCGCGCAGCCGGATCCACCGGTGCCCCATCGAACGACAACCCGACGATCCGAGAACCCACCGGCTTCGCGATATCGATGTCGTACGTGACCCCCGACACCACGTCATAGTTGTAATCCGGAATGTTCTCCGCATTCGTCAAATTCGACGTGTCCACCGGCGCACCCGCAGCCGTCCGCACGTAGTACCTCGCCGAATACTCCAGATAGTCCTTCAACTGCGCACCCGTCAGAAGCCTCGCCTCCAACGTGTTCTCGAACGGATACAACCCCGCGGCATCCTTGATCGTCACCTCACCCGCGGGAATCGCCGCCGAACGCGAGAAACACGCCGCCTGCGACAGCACCGGCAACGCCGCGTACTCCCCGCCCGCCAGCGCCTCCTCCACCGTCTCCGTCTGAACCAGGTTGATCAGATCGATCACCGGCTCGTCCTTCCACGGCGCGTCCGCCGTCGACATCGCCGCCACGGACGTACCGATCACCTGGTTCACGTACGCCACCACCTTGGTGTGCTCGTCACCGAGCATCGACGTGATCCGCGGGTCCTCCTCCACCGTGTTCGAGTTCAGCACCGAGGCGCCGACCTTCTCGACCGCCCAGCGGCCCTTCTCCCACACCAGGTCGAAGTCGAACAGTGTCAGCCGCTGCCCCCACTTCAACGGCTCCGAGAGGACGACCCGCTTCCCCGTCTCCTTGTTCGTCACGAAGTACTCAGGGATCTCCGAGTGCGCGTGACCCACCAGGATCGCGTCGATCCCCGGCACCTGCTCCGCCACCAGACCCGCCGCGTTCTCCACGTACGGCAACTGGTCCCCGTACGACGACGTACCCGACGAACCCGAATGCGCCGACACCACCACCACATCCGCACCCATCGAACGAAGCTTCGGCACCCACTTCGCCGCCTGCTCCTCAAGACCCGGGAACACCATCCTCCCGCCCACGTTCGCCTTGTCCCAGATCGCGATCCCGGGATTCGTCAACCCCAGCACCGCCACCCGCACATCGCGACCGTGCGGCGTACGCACCCGCTTGATCACATACGGCGCGAACGCCGGACGCAACGTCTTCGCGTCCAGCGCATTCGCCCCCAGGAGTGGGAAGTCGCACTGCTCCTCGAACTTCCGCAACACCGGAATCCCGTAGTTGAACTCATGGTTGCCGAGCGCCGCGGCGTCGTAACCGATCTTGTTCATCGCCTGGGCCATCGGATGCACCGGACCACGCTTCGCCGTGATCGGATCGATCTTCGCGTAGTAGTACGACAACTGCGTGCCCTGGATCGTGTCACCGGCGTCGATCAGCAACGTGTTCCGGCGGCCCCGGTCCTCCCGGATCTGATCCACCAACGTCGAGATCTTCGCCAGACCCACGTCGTTGTGCGCCGAGTCGTCGAACTCCTTGTCCGTGAAGTAGTCCCAGTTGAAGACGTTCCCATGCAGGTCCGTCGTCCCCATCACCGTGAACGAGTACCGCTTCGACGGACGGCCGTGCCCGTGTCCCTTCGACTCCGAGGCCGCCGCGGGCCCGGCACCGACCCCTCCGGCCAGCGCCACCCCGGCCCCCGCAACGGCCGAACTGCCCAGAAAGGTCCTACGGTTCAACGGCATCCTTGACTCCTCGCTCGATCGAACAACGCGCGTAGATTCTGGCCCAGCCGACCCCACCCGCAACACCCCACACAGGTTTCGATCCGGTGACCGGCAGCCCCCCGACACCCGACGGCACACCAGGGGCGTGCGCTCATCGGAGCACGCCGCCGCACAATTCAACAGTTAGCAATATCCCTTCACCCAGAGGCCGTTGAACAGTCATGCGCGGACAATTACCTACTCATAGGTAAGGTCTAGGCTCGAACCATGCGCCGAGCGAAAATCGTTTGTACCCTGGGACCCGCAACCGACACATACGAGCAGATCAAGGCACTCGTCGAAGCGGGAATGGACATCGCCCGCCTCAACCTCAGCCACGGCACCTACGCCGAACACGAACAGCGCTACCACCAGGTACGCAAAGCCTCCGAAGAAACCGGCCGCAGCGTCGGAATCCTCGCCGATCTTCAAGGCCCGAAGATCCGCCTCGGCCGCTTCGCCGAAGGTCCCGTACTCCTTGAACGCGGCGACGACTTCACCATCACCGTCGAACCCATGGAAGGCGACCGCACCACCTGCGGCACCACCTACGAAGGACTCGCCGCCGACGTCACCACCGGCGAACGCATCCTCATCGACGACGGCCGCGTCACCCTCGAAGTCACCGAGGTCGACGGACCCCGCGTCCACACCACCGTCATCGAAGGCGGCATGGTCTCCGACCACAAGGGACTCAACCTCCCCGGAGTCGCCGTCTCCGTCCCCGCACTCTCCGACAAGGACATCGCGGACCTCCGCTGGGCCCTGCGCACCGGCACCGACGTCATCGCCCTCTCCTTCGTACGGACCGGACGCGACATCGACGACGTCCACCGCATCATGGACGAGGAGGACCGCCGCCTCCCCGTCATCGCCAAGGTCGAGAAGCCCCAGGCCGTCGAGAACATCGACGACATCGTCGCCGCCTTCGACGGCATCATGGTCGCCCGCGGCGACCTCGGCGTCGAAATGCCCCTGGAACAGGTCCCGATCGTCCAGAAGCGCGCCATCAAGCTCGCCAAGCGCAACGCCAAGCCCGTCATCGTCGCCACCCAGATGCTCGACTCGATGATCGACAACTCCCGCCCCACCCGCGCCGAGGCCTCCGACGTCGCCAACGCCGTCATCGACGGCACCGACGCCGTGATGCTCTCCGGCGAGACCAGCGTCGGCAAATACCCCGTCGAGACGGTCCGCACCATGGCCCGCATCGTCGAGGCCGCCGAGGAGGACATCCTCGCCAAGGGCCTCCCGCCCCTCACCGACCGCAACAAGCCCCGCACCCAGGGCGGCGCGGTGGCCCGCGCGGCAGCCGAGATGGGCGACTTCCTCGGAGCCAAGTTCCTCGTCGCCTTCACCCAGAGCGGCGACACGGTCAAACGCCTCTCCCGCTACCGCTCCCCGATCCCGCTCCTGGCCTTCACCCCGGACGAGGCGACCCGCGCGCAGCTGAACCTGACCTGGGGCGTCGAGACGTTCCTCGGGCCGTCTGTGGAGTCCACGGACGCGATGGTGGCCCAGGTGGACGAGGAGCTGCTGCGGATCGGCCGCTGCCAGAAGGGCGACATCGTGGTCATCACGGCCGGCTCCCCGCCCGGCGTCGCGGGCTCGACGAACCTGGTACGGGTGCACCGCATCGGCGAGGACGACAGCCCGAAGTAACGGTCGTCAGTACTTCGGCCCGACGTGAGCGTCCATGAGGGCTACGGACGCCCGTCGGGCTACGGAGATGTTGTACTCCTTGCCTGCGCGGGTGCAGTGCGTCCACTCGATACCGAGCTTGTTCAGGGTGTCGGTGTAGATCCGGCGGATGTCGTCGGAGACGTTGGTGAACCAGTACCGGGGGTACTCGTATCGCTTCCGCTCGCCGCCGACGGTGCGAGTGGTCCAGTTCATGCTCCGGCAGCCGTCGGAGTGGATGAGGCCTCGGACGAGATTCCAAGGGTGGGCATCGACTATCTCCTGCTGCCAGGGCTCCAGGGTGATGGGGCGCTCGTGCTTCTTCCCTGGTCCGTGTTGAGGGAAGACGCATACCCAGTGCTTCGTGAAGGACTTGACCTCCACGCACCCCCCTCTGTGCCGCCGTCCAGTGCGAGGCAGAGGCATCACGCTGCGCATGGCTGCTTCGGCCTCATCGACCAATCCGGGCCATCCCTCGCCACAGAAGATCGATAAGTGGTGCTGTTTGGGCTTGGAGGTGATGTGTCCGTCGCCCAAGTAGAGGCCCAGCAGATAGGCGTATGCGCCGCGATCCACAGGCCGGTCGGTGCAGGCGGGGCAATCGGTCGGTTGTGTGTACTGGACTCCCCGCTGCTTGCGGTCCTCGTGCAGCCACCAGCCGACCGTTCCGCGAGGCACATCGAAAAGTTCTGCGACTGCTCGATTGGTGATCCCGCCCCTGAGGAGGGCGAGCGCTTCGTCGCGAATGGATGGGTTGTGCTGTTCCATGCACCGAGTGTCCGGTGGCATTCGTTGGCACGAACCAGATTCGAAGATGCGTTCACCGGCAAGGGTGAAGATCGCCAATATGCAGATCAACCTTGGAAAGGAAGGGAAAGTGCCCCGAGTCGGATTCGAACCGACGCTGAATGGGTTTTGAATCCATCGCCTCTTCCGCTGGGCTACCGGGGCTCCTTCGAAACGAAGGGTGCGGAAGACCCTCCGTGCCTCAAACATACCGTAACTAGGTAGGCTCTTGGGAGCAGCACCCCTGTCTTGATCAAGGAGCCCCGTGACCACCCCCGAGTCGCCCCAGCCCGTAGACGCCGTCGACGACGACAAGTCGCACGTCCCGCCGCTGACGACCCGCGTCGTCATCGCCGAGGACGAGGCCCTCATCCGCCTCGACCTCAAAGAGATGCTGGAGGAGGAGGGCTACTCGGTCGTCGGCGAGGCCGGGGACGGGCAGCAGGCCGTCGAGCTGGCCAGGGAGCACCGCCCCGACCTCGTGATCCTCGATGTGAAGATGCCCGTCCTGGACGGGATCTCCGCCGCCGAGAAGATCACCGAGGAGTCCATCGCCCCGGTTCTGATGCTGACGGCGTTCTCGCAGCGGGACCTGGTCGAGCGGGCCCGGGACGCCGGGGCGATGGCGTATCTGGTGAAGCCGTTCAGCAAGAGCGACGTGGTTCCGGCCATCGAGATGGCCGTGTCCCGGTTCGCGGAGCTGAAGGCGCTGGAGAGCGAGATCGCGGACCTGTCGCAGCGGCTGGAGACCCGGAAGCTGGTGGACCGGGCGAAGAGCATCCTGCAGACGGACTACGGCCTTTCCGAGCCGGCCGCGTTCCGCTGGATCCAGAAGACGTCGATGGACCGGCGGATGTCGATGCAGCAGCTGGCCGAGGCGCTGATCGAGGACGCCGACGAGAAGAAGAAGGCCGCCGAGTAGGCAGCCGCACAGGAGAAGGGCCCGCTCCCGGGACATCCCGGGAGCGGGCCCTTCTCGTGGGGCGTGGGTGGTGCTCAGTCCTCGCCGAGGTAGGCCTTGCGGACCGATTCGTCGTGGAGCAGGTCGGCGCCGGTGCCGGAGAGGACGACCCTGCCGACCTCCATGACGTGGCCCTGGTCCGCGAGGGAGAGGGCGGCCTGGGCGTTCTGCTCGACGAGGAGGATCGTCGTGCCGGACGCCTTGAGCTCGACGATGGTCTCCATGATCTTCTGCATCATGATCGGCGAGAGGCCCATGGAGGGTTCGTCGAGCATGAGGAGCTTGGGCTGGGACATGAGGGCGCGTCCCATGGCGAGCATCTGCTGTTCGCCTCCGGAGAGGGTTCCGGCGGCCTGCTTGCGGCGTTCCCCGAGGATGGGGAAGAGGTCGTAGGCGCGCTGGATGTCCTTCTCGATGCCCGCCTTGTCGGTGCGGAGGAAGGCGCCGAGGCGGAGGTTCTCCGTGATGGTGAGGCGGGGGAAGATGTGGCGGCCCTCGGGGGAGTGGGCGAGGCCGAGTGACACGATCTTGTGTGCGGGGATGCCGGTGAGGGGCTTCCCGTCGAAGAGGATGCGGCCGCCGGACGGCTTGAGGAGGCCGGAGAGGGTGCGCAGGGTGGTGGTCTTGCCGGCACCGTTGGTGCCGATGAGGGTGACGACCTGGCCGGCTTCGACGGTGAAGGAGATTCCCTTGACGGCTTCGATCTTGCCGTAGGCGACCCTGAGGTCTTCGACCTCGAGCAGTGCGGTCACTGGTCGTCCCCTTCTGTGCTGGTGGTGCGTTGGTCCGGGACCGCCTTGGGCTCGGTCGCCTCGGTGGTCGGGTCCGGGTCCGAGAGGGCTGTTGCGGTGGCCTTCTCGGGGGTGTCCGCTTCGAAGGGGGTGCCGAGGTAGGCGGCGACGACGCGTTCGTCGCTCTGGACGGTCTCGGGGGTGCCTTCGACGAGTTTCTCGCCTTGGACGAGGCAGGCGACGCGGTCGCAGAGGTTGAAGATGAAGCGCATGTCGTGCTCGATGACGAGGACGGCGATGCCCATGTCGCGGATGGCGAAGATGAGTTCTTCGGTGACGCGGGTTTCCTGCGGGTTCATGCCGGCGGTGGGCTCGTCGAGGAGGAGGAGTCCGGGGTCGCTGGCGAGTGCGCGTGCGATCTCCAGCTTGCGCTGGTCTCCGTAGGGGAGGTTGCGCGCGAGGTGGTCGGCCTTGTCCTGGAGGCCGATGAACTCGAGGAGTTCCATGGCGCGTGCGTGGGAGGCGGCTTCTGCCTTCTTGAATCCGGGGCCGCGCAGGAGGGCTGACCAGAGGCCTTCCTTGGTCCTGGTGTGGCGTCCGACGAGGACGTTCTCCAGGACGGTCATGTTGGCGAAGAGCCGGATGTTCTGGAAGGTGCGGGCGATCCCTGCCTGGGTGACGAGGTGGGGCTTGGGGGGCAGGACGGTGCCCTTGTAGCGGACCTTGCCCTCGGTGGGGACGTAGAGGCCGGTGAGGCAGTTGAAGAAGGTGGTCTTGCCCGCGCCGTTGGGTCCGATGAGGCCGACGATCTCGCCGGCGTTGACGGTGAGGTCGACGTCGCGTACGGCGGTGAGGCCGCCGAAGCGCATGGTGACGCCGCCGGCGTCGAGGACGGGCGTGGTGGTTTCGGTGGTGGTCGTCATGGTGTTCACGCCCCCGCCTTCACGGTGCCGACGCCGGATGCGGGCAGGGCGCCCTCGGGTGTGTCGAGTTGGTCGGTCTCGTGGTATTCGAGCTGGGCGCGCCGGTTGGCGATGAGGCCTTCGGGGCGGAAGCGCATCAGCAGGATGAGGGCGAGGCCGAAGCCGAGGAGCTGGTAGTCCTGGAGGAACTGCAGCTTCGCGGGGATCATGTAGAGGAGCGTGGCGCCGATGAGGGGTCCGCTGATGGTCCCCATGCCGCCGAGGATGACGGCGGCGAGGAGGAAGGCGGAGTTGGGGGGTACGGGTCCGGCGAAGACGTACATCTCGGGGACGACGGTGCTCTGTACGTGTGCCTGTACGGTGCCGGCGAGGCCGGCGAGGGTGGCGCCGAGTGCGAAGGCGATGAGTTTGACGCGGAAGCCGTTGATGCCCATGGCGGTGGCGGCGGTCTCGTCCTCGCGGATGGCGACCCAGGCGCGGCCGATGCGGCTGCTGCCGGCGCGGCTGAAGACGAGGACCACGAGGATCATCGCGAGCAGCATGAGCAGGTAGTAGTTGGCGTATCCGCCGAGTTCGATTCCCAGGACGGTGTGTGAGTCCCCGAAGTCGTATCCGAAGAAGTTGAGGTCGGGGATGTTGGGTACGCCGTTGGGGCCGTTGGTGATCTGGGGTCCGGATACGCCGTCGAGGTTGCCGACGGTGATGCGGAAGATCTCGCCGAAGCCGAGGGTGACGATGGCGAGGTAGTCGCCGCGGAGGCGGAGGGTGGGTGCTCCGATGACGACGCCGAAGACGAGGGAGGCGGCTGCTCCGGTGAGGACGGCTGCCCAGAAGGGGAAGTGGACGTCGAAGGCGGATGCGGTGGTGCCTGAGACGAGGGCGGCGGTGTAGGCGCCGACGCCGAGGAAGGCGACGTATCCGAGGTCGAGGAGTCCGGCGAGGCCGACGACGATGTTCAGTCCGAGTGCGACGGTCGCGAAGATCAGGATGTTGACCGCGATGAGGGTGAACTGGTCGGTGGTCTGGGTGAAGGGGAAGGCGGCGGCGGCGACGAAGGCGGCTGCCACGGCGATGGAGCGGTAGGTGGCGGTGAGTGCGGAGAGCCGGGCCATGAGGCCGGCTTTGAAGAGGGCGCCGGCGACGAAGCCTGCGGTGATCATGTAGCCGGTGAAGAGTTCGGCGTATTCGGTGCCGATGCCGTAGGTGACGACGAAGAGGCCGATGCCGAAGGCGGCGACGATGATGAGGATCTCGGCCCAGGAGGGGAGCTTTCTGGGCCGTGCGGCCTTGTGGGTGTCGTCGGGGAGGAGGAAGGCGGCGAGGGGGATGGCGGAGGCCACTGCCGCGATGAAGCCGCCGGGGTCGAGGTTGACGACGCCGCCGAGTTCCACGGCGATGGCGGCGACGGTGAACCAGGTGGTCGCGAAGGTGCCGAGGGCGAGGAGTTGGAGGGCCTTGGTGGTGCCGGTGGGTGCGAGCCAGCGGAGGCCTGGGGTGTCGAGGGCGGCGAGTGCGTACAGGAGTACGAGGGCGCCTGCGACGAGGGTGAGGACCTGGAGGCCGCCGGGGTAGCCGTAGACGGTGAGGTCGCCGGGGAACTCGTCGGTGTAGGTCCAGGCCGTGAAGGTGCTGGCGATGGTCGCGACGGCGCCGAGGGCGGTGAGGCGGCGCAGGCCGGTGGTCCGGGAGGCGGTGCCGTCGGGGGTGGTGGTGTCGGTTGTCATGGCTCTCACGCCCGATCCGCGACGCGCTCGCCGAGCAGGCCTTGTGGCCTGACGAGGAGGACGACGATGAGAAGTACGAATGCCCAGACGTTGGCCCAGGCGCCGCCGCCCAGTTGTTCCATGCCGGGGATGTGTTCGATGTAGGCGATGGAGAGGGCTTCGGCGAGTCCGAGGACGACTCCGCCGACCATGGCTCCGTAGATGTTGCCGATGCCGCCGAGGACTGCGGCGGTGAACGCCTTGAGTCCGAGGAGGAAGCCCATCTCCCAGCCGATCTGGCCCTTGTCGAGTCCGTAGGCGACGGCTGCGACGGCTGCGAAGGCGGCGCCGATGGCGAAGGCCATGACGATGATGCGATCGGTGTTGATGCCCATGAGCTTGGCCGTGTCGGGGTCCTGTGCGGTGGCCTGCATGGCGCGGCCGCTGCGGCTCTTGGAGACGAACATGCCGAGGGCGAGCATGCACAGGGGGGCGAGCACGAGGATGAAGGCGTCCGCGCGCTGGAGGTAGAGGTTGTCGAACAGCTGGAAGGAGCCTCCGTGGAATTCGGGGAAGCTGAGGGGCTTCTTCGCGTCGGGGTAGAAGCCCCAGACGAGCTGCTGGAGGACGATCGAGAGGCCGATCGCGGTGATGAGGGGGGCGAGTCTGGGGGCTCCGCGCAGGGGGCGGTAGGCGAAGCGTTCCGCGGCGGTTGCTACGGCGACGGAGGCGATGGCGCCGCCGACGATCATGAGAGGTATGGCCACCAGCAGGGCTGTTCCGCCTGGGAGCAGTGTGTAGGTGGTGAGGGCGCCGAAGCCCCCGATCATGAAGATCTCGCCGTGGGCGAAATTGATGAGCTGGACGATGCCGTAGACCATGGTGTACCCGATGGCTATGAGGCCATAGAGGGCGCCGAGGGCAAGGCCGTTGGCCAGCTGTTGCGGCAGTTCGTTCACCGCAGTGCCTCCGATGAGCTTGTCGGATATGACACCGCGCGAGGGTGCTGTTTGCACCCTCGCGCGGTCAGGAGCAGGTGGGACGTCGTCGGGCGGTGGTCCGGGGTGGTCAGTCCTCGAACGTGGCGCTCTTGACGTCCTTCCAGGCACCCTTCTGGACCTCGTAGACGGTGAGCTGCTTGTTGGTGGTGTCGCCGAACTCGTCGAAGGAGACCTTGCCGGTCACGCCGTCGAAGGAGACCTTGGACATGGCCTCGGTGACCTTGGCGCGGGCGTCCTCGGGGAGCTTGCCGTCGTTCTCGGCGGCGACGGCCTTGACGGCCTGGATGATGGCCCATCCGGCGTCGTAGGAGTAGCCGCCGTAGGCCGCGTACGGGTCCTTGTAGTTGCCGGCCTTGTAGTCCTCGATGAACTTCTTGGCGGTCGGGAGTGCTTCGACGGGGTAGCCGATGGAGGTGGCCAGGTCGCCGTCGTTGGCTTCACCGGAGGCGCTGATGAAGGCGGGGTCGAAGATGCCGTCGCCGCCCATGGTGGGGATCTTGGCGCCGGTCTTCTTGATCTGGTCGGAGAGCAGACCGCCTTCGGGGTACTGGCCGCCGTAGTAGACGGAGTCGGCGCCGGCGCTCTTGACCTTGTCGGCGGTGCTGGAGAAGTCGGTCTCCTTGACGGTGACGTGGTCGGTGCCGACGACCTTGCCGCCGAGGCGCTTGAACTCCTCGGAGAAGATGGCGGCGAGGCCGGCGCCGTAGGTCTGCTTGTCGTCGACGACGTAGACCTTCTTCTTCTTGGCGTCGTTGAAGAGGTACTGGGCGGCGAACTTGCCCTGGACGACGTCGGTGGCGCAGGTGCGGAAGTAGGTGTCGAAGACGCGCTTGCCGTTGCCGCCGGCCCAGTCGTCGCCCTGGCTGAGGGCGGGGTTGGTGTTGGCGGGGGAGACCTGGACGAGGCCGGCCTTGTCGAAGTCGCCCTGCATGGACTGGGCGACGCCGGAGTTCAGGGGGCCGACGGCGCCGATGACGTCCTTGTTGCCGACGAGCTTGGCGGCGTTGGCCTTTCCGGAGGCGGGGACGGCCTGGTCGTCGAGGGCTTCGATCTTGAATTCGATGCCGGGGACTTCGTTGTTCTTGTTGGCGATCTTCGCCGCGAGGTCCACGGAGTTCTTGATGCCCTGGCCGAGTGCGGAGAGGGAGCCGGTGAGCGGGGCGTCGACGCCGATGACGACGGTGGTCTTGGCGCCGCTGTCGCTGTCGCTCTTGCTGTCGTCGTCGCGCGATCCGCAGGCGGTGAGGGTGAGTGCACCGGTGGTGAGCACGGTGGTGAGGATGATCATAGAGCGGTGTCGCACGAAAGATCCTTTCCCTGGCGCGGCTTCCTCTGCGTGAGGTGCCGTGGATTCGCCGGGGCGTACTGGTGGATGCAGAGCCGTGCAGCGACGCGCCCGGCGGCGCGGTGACTGGCCGTGACTCTATGGGGAGGTGGGGAGGTGCGGGATGGGTCCGGTGATGATGTGACTGTCTTGTTATGCCGTGGGGAAGGCTTGTTGGCCGCAGTGTGGAGATGCGCGGCTTTTGCCCGAGGGGTGGAGTGACCGCATGGTGAGAACCCGCAGCTCTGCTAAGGGGCTTGGGGTGATCTTGGTGCTGTCGCGCGAATCGGGGCGCAACGGGCGTGGGGATGGTCGGCCGAGTGGGTGGGGCCGGGGTGTGCGGCGTTTTGTGTGTATTGCACACGTGTTACGCAGTGTTACATCCGTGCGAAGTGTTTGATGCGTCGCGGGGGTGGTCCTGCTGTTGAAGTGGCTCGTGGAACGGGATCGCCGGTCAGGGGTGTTGACGGTACGTGTCCGCCAACTCCGGTGAAACGTCTCGGATATGGGTCTGCCCGGTCCGGAATGCGGTGTGCTTTCCGGCCGGGCAGTGGGGTGTTGGGGTGGTGCGGTCAGCCTCCGGCGGGGCCGGCGGCGTCGCGGAGCAGGCAGGTGAGGCGGGCGGTGCAGACCCGCTTGTCGTGCTCGTCCGTGATGACGATCTCGTACGTGGCGGTGGAGCGGCCTCGGTGGACGGGGGTGGCGGTGCCGGTGACGAGGCCG
This sequence comes from Streptomyces sp. SM10, assembly GCF_002910915.1. Taxonomy (GTDB): domain Bacteria; phylum Actinomycetota; class Actinomycetes; order Streptomycetales; family Streptomycetaceae; genus Streptomyces. The sequence goes on from NZ_NEUF01000124.1 coordinate 15,654, forward strand.
CTGCGGGCGCCGCGGTGGTGGGTGCAGTTCAGGTCGACGCCGACGGCGATCTTGGTGGCGCCGCCGTGGAGCATGGAGCCGATGGAGCCGAGGGTCTCGGCGAGTGCGGCGGAGGCGCCGCCGTGGAGCAGTCCGTAGGGCTGGGTGTTGCCCTCGACGGGCATGGTGCCCACGACGCGTTCGGCCGAGGCCTCGACGATGGTGACGCCCATGCGCTCGCCGAGGTGTCCGGCGGAGAAGAGGGCCGGGAGGTCGACGCCGAGTGCCGCGTACTCGTCGATGATCTCCTGCGGGAACGTGGGTGCGGTGTGCTCGCCCATGGGGTCCGGCTCCGATCGTGTGCGGTCGTTCGTTGCTGTGTGCACTGTTCTTATCAGACGGCTGAGCATGCGCTTAGGGGCGTGGGGCTCCGTTCGTCTCGAAGCGGACGACCACCGACTTGCTGGCCGGGGTGTTGCTGGTGTCCGCGGTGGCGTCGAGGGGGACGAGGACGTTGGTCTCCGGGTAGTACGCGGCGGCGCAGCCCCGTGCGGTGGGGTAGTGGACGACGCGGAAGCCGGGGGCGCGGCGTTCGACGCCGTCCTTCCATTCGCTGACGAGGTCGGTGTAGGAGCCGTCGGCGAGGCCGAGGGTGTGGGCGTCCTCGGGGTTGACCATGACGATGCGGCGGCCTCCCCTGATACCGCGGTAGCGGTCGTCGAGGCCGTAGATCGTGGTGTTGTACTGGTCGTGGGAGCGCAGGGTCTGGAGCAGCAGCCGGCCCTCGGGGAGCGCGGGGTACTCGACGGGCGCGGCGGTGAAGTTGGCCTTGCCGGTGGTGGTGGGGAAGCGGCGTTCGTCGCGGGGGGCGTGGGGGAGGGTGAAGCCGCCGGGGCGTGCGACGCGGGTGTTGAAGTCCTCGAAGCCGGGGACGACGCGGGCTATGCGGTCGCGGATCGTGCCGTAGTCCTTCTCGAACTCCTCCCAGGGGGTGGTGGAGGCGGGTCCGAGGACGGCGCGGGCGAGGCGGGCGACGATGGCGGGTTCGGAGAGCAGGTGGGGGCTCGCGGGGGTGAGGTTGCCGCGTGAGGAGTGGACCATGCCCATGGAGTCCTCGACGGTGACGAACTGCTTCCCGCCGGCCTGGACGTCCTTGTCGGTGCGGCCGAGGGTGGGCAGGATCAGGGCGCGGGTGCCGGTGACGGCGTGCGAGCGGTTGAGTTTGGTGGAGACGTGCACGGTGAGGCGGGCGCGGCGCATGGCGGCTTCGGTGACTGCGGTGTCGGGGGTGGCGCCGACGAAGTTGCCGCCCATGGCGAAGAAGACCTTGGCGTCGCCGTCGCGGAGTGCCTGGATGGACCGTACGACGTCGTAGCCGTGGTGGCGTGGTGACGTGATGCCGAATTCCCGGTCGAGGGCGTCGAGGAAGGCGGGGGCGGGGCGTTCGAAGATGCCCATGGTGCGGTCGCCCTGGACGTTGGAGTGGCCGCGTACGGGGCAGACGCCGGCGCCGGGCCTGCCGATGTTGCCGCGCAGGAGGAGGAGGTTGACGACTTCGCGGATGGTCGGCACGGAGTGTTTGTGCTGGGTGAGGCCCATGGCCCAGCAGACGATGGTGCGCTCCGAGGCGAGGATCATGGCGAGCGCCGCCTCGATGGTGTCGCGGTCGAGGCCGGTGGCGGTGAGGGTCTCGTCCCAGTCGGCGTCGCGGGCGGCCGCGGCGAGTGCTTCGTAGCCGTGGGTGTGCTCGGTGACGAAGCCGGTGTCGACGGCTCCGTCGGTCTCGATGATCATCTTGTTGAGCAGGCGGAAGAGGGCCTGGTCGCCGCCGATGCGTATCTGGAGGAAGAGGTCGGTGAGGGCGGCGCCCTTGAGCATGCCGCGGGCCGTCTGGGGGTTCTTGAACCGTTCGAGGCCGGCCTCGGGCAGCGGGTTCACCGAGATGATCTTCGCTCCGGCGGACTTGGCCTGTTCGAGGGCGGAGAGCATCCGGGGGTGGTTGGTGCCGGGGTTCTGTCCGGCGACGATGATCAGGTCGGCCCCGTGGAGGTCCTCGAGGCTGACGCTGCCCTTGCCGATGCCGATGGTCTCGGTGAGCGCCGAGCCGGAGGACTCGTGGCACATGTTGGAGCAGTCGGGCAGGTTGTTGGTGCCGAACTCGCGGGCGAGGAGCTGGAGGAGGAAGGCGGCCTCGTTGCTGGTGCGGCCGGAGGTGTAGAAGAGCGCCTCGTCGGGCGAGGCGAGGGCGGTGAGCTCCTCGGCGACGATCTCGAAGGCGCGCTCCCAGGTCACGGCCTCGTACCGGTCGGAGCCCTCGGGCAGATACACGGGTTGCGTGATGCGTCCCTGCTGGCCGAGCCAGTAGCCGCTTCGGGCGGCCAGGTCGGCGACGGGGTGGGCGGCGAAGAAGTCGGGGGTGACGCGGCGCAGGGTCGCCTCCTCGGCGACGGCCTTGGCGCCGTTCTCGCAGAATTCGGCGGTGTGCCGCTTGTCGCCCTCGGGCCAGGCGCAGCCGGGGCAGTCGAAGCCGTCCTTCTGGTTGACCTTGAGGAGGGTCTGCGCGGTGCGTCGGACGCCCATCTGCTGCTGTGCGACGCGCAGGGTGTGGGCGACGGCGGGCAGTCCGGCGGCGGCGTGCCGGACCTCGTCGATCTGCGGCGCGTCCTGGACCGGGTCACCGGTCGGGGGCTTGGTGGCCATGATGCTCCCCTTCGAGCCTTCGGGCGCCCGGGCGCGGGCGGGCGTCGCGTCCGTGTGCGCGGTGGCGTCCTGTCGCGTCTGCTGACAGCTTCGCTGTCTTTCGATCCTGTCATGCACGGGTGCCGGCGTGCCCCGCGGGAAGCGGGGAGGGCCGGGGCCGGTCGCGTGGGCGTGGTGGTGGGGGATCGGGGTGGTGGCCGGTCGGGATTGTCAGTGGTCCGTGGCAGGATCGGGGGCGTGGCTGAGACGGCATCGAAGAACACGGCAGACAACCGACCGCGCCTGCTCCTCATGGACGGGCACTCCCTGGCGTACCGGGCGTTCTTCGCTCTGCCCGCGGAGAACTTCACGACGGCGACGGGGCAGCCGACGAATGCCGTGTACGGCTTCATGTCGATGCTGGCGAACACGCTGCGCGACGAGGCGCCCACGCATTTCGCGGTGGCGTTCGACGTGTCCCGCAAGACGTGGCGCGCGCAGGAGTTCCCCGAGTACAAGGCGAACCGTTCCAAGACCCCCGACGAGTTCAAGGGACAGGTCGAGCTGATCGGCGAGCTGCTGGACGCGATGCACGCGGACCGGTTCGCGGTGGACGGTTTCGAGGCGGACGACGTCATCGCGACGCTGGCCACGCAGGCCGAGGCGGCGGGCTTCGAGGTCCTGATCGTCACCGGTGACCGGGATTCGTTCCAGCTGATCACGGAGAACGTGACGGTGCTCTACCCGACGAAGGGCGTCTCGGAGCTGACGCGCTTCACCCCGGAGAAGGTCGAGGAGAAGTACGGGCTCACCCCGGCCCAGTACCCGGACTTCGCGGCGCTGCGGGGTGACCCGTCGGACAACCTCCCGGGCATCCCCGGTGTGGGGGAGAAGACGGCGGCGAAGTGGATCAACCAATTCGGTTCGTTCGCCGAGCTGGTCGAGCGGGCCGACGAGGTCAAGGGCAAGGCCGGCCAGAATTTCCGGGACCACCTGGACGCGGTGAAGATGAACCGTGTGCTGACCGAGATGGTCCGGGACGTCGAGCTGCCCAAGGGGCCGGCCGGGCTGGAGCGCGCGCCGTACGACCGCACGGCGGTCACCGGTGTGCTGGACATCCTGGAGATCCGTAACCCGAGCCTGCGCGAGCGGCTGCTCGCCGTCGACCCGGGTGCGGAGGAGGCCGGCCCGCCGGAGCCCTTGGCCGGGATCGAGCTGGACGGCGCGGTGCTGGGTTCGGGCGAGGTCGCACCGTGGCTGGAGGCCCATGGCGGGCAGCCCCTCGGCGTGATGACCGTCGACACCTGGTCGCTGGGGACCGGCACGGTCACCGAGGTCGCGCTCGCCGCCGCCGACGGGGCCGCCGCCTGGCTGGACCCGGCCGAGCTCGACGAGGCCGACGAGCAGGCACTGGCCTCCTGGTTCGCGGACCCCGCCCGGCCGAAGGTCCTCCACAACGCCAAGAACGCCCTGCGGGTCTTCCCCGAGCAGGGGTGGCGGCTGGAGGGCATCGCGATGGACACGGCGCTCGCCGCCTATCTGGTCAAGCCCGGCCGGCGTTCCTTCGCGCTGGACGCGCTGGCCGTGGAGTACCTCGGCCGTGAGCTGGCCCCCGCCCCCGCGTCCGACGGGCAGCTGGCCTTCGGCGCGGACGACCGCGCGGAGGCCGACGCGCTGATGGCGCAGGCCCGTGCGGTGCTGGACCTGGGGGACGCGTTCACGACGCGCCTGAAGGAGGTCGGCGCCACCGGGCTGCTCCACGACATGGAGCTGCCCACCTCGATCATGCTGGCCCGGCTGGAGCGGCACGGCATCGCCGCCGACCGCGCGCATCTGGAGGGCATGGAGCAGCAGTTCGCCGGCGCGGTACAGCAGGCGGTCAAGGAGGCGCACGCCTCGGTGGGCCGTGAGTTCAACCTCGGCTCGCCCAAGCAGCTCCAGGAAGTGCTCTTCGGCGAGCTGGCCCTGCCGAAGACGAAGAAGACGAAGACGGGATACACCACCGACGCGGACGCGCTGGCGTGGCTGGCCGCGCAGACCGAGCACGAGCTGCCGGTCATCATGCTGCGCCACCGGGAGCAGGCGAAGCTGCGGGTCACGGTCGAGGGCCTGATCAAGACGATCGCCGCGGACGGCCGTATCCACACCACGTTCAACCAGACGGTCGCGGCGACGGGACGGCTCTCCTCGACCGATCCCAACCTGCAGAACATCCCCGTCCGCACGGACGAGGGGCGGGCCATCCGCCGGGGCTTCGTCGTGGGCGAGGGCTTCGAGACGCTGATGACGGCCGACTACAGCCAGATCGAGCTGCGGGTGATGGCCCACCTCTCCGAGGACGCCGGTCTGATCGAGGCGTTCAGCTCCGGGGAGGACCTGCACACGACGGTCGCCTCGCAGGTGTTCGGCGTCGAGAAGACGGCCGTCGACGCGGAGATGCGCCGCAAGATCAAGGCCATGTCGTACGGACTGGCCTACGGGCTCTCCGCGTTCGGCCTCTCCCAGCAGCTGAACATCGACGCCGGTGAGGCGCGCGGGCTGATGGACACCTACTTCCTGCGGTTCGGCGGGGTGCGCGACTACCTGCAGCGTGTCGTGGAGGAGGCCAGGTCCACCGGGTACACCGAGACGATCCTCGGCCGTCGCCGCTACCTCCCGGACCTGAACAGCGACAACCGCCAGCGCCGCGAGGCCGCCGAGCGGATGGCGCTCAACGCGCCGATCCAGGGGACGGCCGCCGACATCGTGAAGGTCGCGATGCTGCACGTGGACCGGGCACTGACGGAGGCGGAGCTGACGTCACGGATGCTGCTCCAGGTCCACGACGAAATCGTCCTGGAGATCGCGAAGGGCGAGCGGCAGCAGGTCGAGGAGATCCTGCGCCGGGAGATGTCGACGGCCGTCGAGCTCCGCGCGCCCCTGGACGTCTCGGTCGGCGTCGGCAAGGACTGGGAGACGGCCGCGCACTAGAAGGGGCGTCGGGCCGTCGCGCTTGCGGCGGCCCGACGGCGGCGCCGATCAGGGCGACAGGGACCGCGACGGCCGGTGCCGGGCGGACGCCCAGGGCCGCGTGCGTCACTGAGCCGGGTGCCCGGCGCGGGTCTCCGCGGTGTCCGCCCGGGGCGTGGCCGGCGGCCGCGGACCGGACGGTTTCCGCAGCAGGCGCATCCACACCCCGTACAGCACCAGGCCCGCCGCCAGGCCTGCCCCCGCGCCGAAGCACGCGGTCGGAATGATGTCGAGGGGCGTGTCGATGTGCCCGAAGTAGGCGTACCAGCGGGCGCACCGGTGGGCGGTGCCCAGCAGGAGACAGAGCGCCAGGAGCGCACCCGCCCACCGGCGTTCGGTCCGGCCCAGCAACGGCACGGACACCGGCACCGGGACCGGCCCGGTGCGCCGCAGACCCGTGTACGTGAACCAGGCCAGGACCACCAGCGCCACGGCCGAACTGCCGTACTGGACGAGCTGGAAGACGGGGTGGCCGCCGACGCTCCGGCCGAGGACCGGGATCAGCTCCGTGCCCCACCGGTCGTGGTGGGTGAAGGCGTCCCACACGACGTGGGTGCCCGAGCCGATGACCGCCGACAGGAGGAACCACGCCGCCTCGGGGAGGACAGGCCGGCCGGGCTCCCGCCGCCGCCCCCGGACGAACGCGTGGACCTGGCCCTGCACCGTCCGGGGCAGCAGGGCGACGAGCGGTTCGCGCAGCAGCAGCCAGAGGGCCACCACCGCACCGGTGATGAGGACGTCCACGGTGAACACCCCCCACACGGCGTGGGTCACCTCCCCGAACTCCATCGCCCCGGGGACGACCGTGTCGGCGTAGTAGGTCACGTCGGGGGCGAACGACCCGGCGACGAGAGCGGAGGCGACCAGAGGGCCACGACCCGTACCGGACCTGCGGATTCCGGGGAGCACGGCGGCGGCGTGGCTCAGCGTGAACGGCATGGCGCCAGTATGCGTGAGCCCACGTCACCGCCCCGCGGCACCTTGACGACTTCACGGACGTGAAGCTGAGAAATCCGTAAGAACCGGTCAGGGGGCGGTGTTCGGGCGCGAGGAGTTGTCATAGGGTCGCCTGAGCCTCGCGCTGGGGAGCGCGGGCGCCGTCGACGGGGAGGGACCGACACGTATGGCAGCGCAATTCGGCCGGAGACTGCGCAGGGGGGCCACCACCACGGCGGTGGCGGCCGCTGCCGTGGCGGCACTCTCCGCCTCTCAGGCGCCCGCCGCACCGCACCCCGACGCAGCGGGCGACCGCGCGTCGGCCGGTGCGACACCACCCGGTGACGCGGCCACGGGCAACTCGCCCTACCACACGGACCTTCCGCCGCTCACCACACCCGACGCGCCCGGTGCGTCCGTGAACCTGCCCGTGACCGGCAGTGCCGAAGCGGGCATACCCGCCTCCGTCCTGGCCGCGTACAAGAAGGCCCAGCAGGAGCTCGCGAGCACCGACGCCGCGTGCCGTCTGCCGTGGCAGCTCCTCGCCGCGATCGGCAAGGTCGAGTCCGGCCAGGCCCGCGGCGGCAAGGTCGACGCGGACGGCACCACCCTCTCCCCGATCCTCGGCCCGGCCCTCAACGGCCAGGGCTTCGCCCTGATCAAGGACACCGACGGCGGGGCGTACGACGGCGACGCGACCCATGACCGTGCGGTCGGTCCGATGCAGTTCATCCCGTCCACCTGGGCGACCTGGGGCCAGGACGGCAACGGCGACGGACGCAAGGACCCCAACAACATCTACGACGCGGCGCTGGCCGCCGGCCGCTACCTCTGCGCCGGCGCCCGCGACCTGTCGCTCGCCACGGACCTCGACCGGGCGGTGCTGAGCTACAACCACTCGACGGAGTACCTGCGCACGGTGCGCTCCTGGTTCGACTACTACAAGCGCGGCAGCCACGAGGTCCCCGACGGCACGGGAGTTCTCCCGGCGGACACCGGCTCGGACACCGGCGCGGCCTCCCCGTCGCCCACCCCGAGCACCGGCCCGACGACACCCGGCACGAGCCCGTCGCCCACCCCGGACCCGACACCGCCGCCCACGACTCCGCCCACCACGCCCCCGACAACGCCTCCGACCACGCCGCCCACCGCGCCTCCGACAACGCCTCCGACCACGCCTCCGACCACTCCGCCCACGCCCCCCGCGACGCTCGGGAGCCTGGAGAACGCGGGCACCGGCACCCTCACCGCCACGGCCGGCGAGGCGTTCGCCGAGCGCGTCAAGGTCCGGGCGATGAGCACGCTGGGAGCCCCGCTCGCCAAGGCTTCGGTCACCTTCGCCGTCGTCGGCGACACCGACACCCGCTTCGCGGGCGGGAAGAGCACCGTGACCGTGACCACGGGGGCCGACGGCACCGTCACCGCCCCCGTCCTGACGGCCGGTGAGAAGGCGGGCTCCTTCAGGGTGACTGCCGCGGCCGGCACCACCAAGCCGCGCACCCTCACCTACACCGCGAGCGTCACCGCACGGGTCGCGGACACCATCGCCCGCACCGGCGACAAGGCTCTGACGGCCGCCCCCGGCACCGAGTTCGCCGACCGGGTCGAGGTCAGGGCGACGTACAAGGGCACAGGGGTGGCGGACACCGCCGTCACCGCCACGATGATCACCGATGCGGAGACGCCCGCCGAGAACGACAAGGGCCCGTACTTCAAGGGCGACGACGGCAACGCAGTCCGCACCCTGGACCTGACGACCGGAGCCGACGGGGTCCTCGCACTTCCGAAGATCTACGCCGACGACACGGCGGGCACCTACACGCTGCGGCTCACCACCGCGAGCGGCGCCACGCTGACCGTCGAGCTGAAGGTCGAGGCACCCGAGGCCTGAGCCGTACGGGACGGGCGACGAGGGGGCGCCCGGCACAGGCCGGGCACCCCCTCCTCCGTGGCCCTGGACTCCGACGGGATCGGCGTCCTCGCCGCCCACGCCATCCCACGCGGAGTGCCTCGCCGGTGACCACGTATCGGTTCTGAGGCTCCGTCAGCCCGGCCGCACACGTCGGGCGGGTTCGATGACCCCGTCGACGGCGGGGGCGTCGGTCCCGCTCGGCAGCGTGGTCAGCTTCAGATCGTCGAACACGGCCCGGATGTGATGACCGACGCCGTCCTGCCCTGACCCGCCCCAGTGCAGTCCCACGACCTGCCGTTTCTCGGCCGGGAGGGGTGCACTGCCGGGTGCGAGCAGGTACAGCGCGCCCGAGTCCCCACCCAGCGAGAAGTCACCGCCCTCGGCCTCGATCCACAGATCCGAGTGCGAGCCGCGGTAATCCGAGTCGAAGTCGATCAGGTCGACGGTGCCGAAGGTGAGTCCCGTCGCACGTCCCGTCTTCTGGACGCGCATGTCCAAGGTCGCCTCGACGATCTCGAAAACCGCAGGCCCTCCCTGAAGGACGGACGCACGGACGATCGACGCATCAGCAGGCTCGGCTATCGCGGCGTCCAGTGATCCTGTGCGCAGGACGGAGGCGATGCGGTCGTCCGGTGGAATTCCGCCGTCGTCACTCGAAGGCTGAATGATGCTCACCCCGGGGCGTGAGCCGAATACATGGGCGTTGGACAGCGCGACGACCTGCCAGGTCACGGTGTCCCATACCCATCCCCCCAGCGTGCCCGATCCGACGTGCGTTCCCACAGTTCCGACGCTCACCCCACCGGGAACCGGGCGGACCCTGTCCGTCTCCGGAACGGGTTTCGTGTGCTGCTGCACGTCTATGCGCACCGAGACATCTCGCCCGCTCCTCTCGCTGAAACACAACTCCTCGGGAAGCAATCGAGCGGGAGGAACGCTGCTCTCCGGCCGTTTCTCACGGAGATGCACGACGACGGCGTACTCGTCCGTCTTGTCTCCGGCCCGCCGACGTCGGCCCACCCCCACACCCTCCACGTCGGGGTGGGCCAGCAGTCGGGGACCGAAACGCGCCTTCGCCTCCCGGGCGATGCGCAGGTCGTCGTTCTCCATGCCGTCTGCCTCACGGGCTACTCGGGGCGCGCGCCCGCGTCTCCCGCGCCCGCGTCGCCGCCACCGGTCGCGGTCACGGGAGGACGACCACTGATCGAGTCGCACCCGCATTCAGGAGTGACCACCGCGCCCCCGTGATCGGCCTCTTCCGGAAGGGCGCTCCCCTTCGCGGCGACGAGTTCACTGATCACACGGACCGGTCGGATATCCATGGCAACCGTGTCGACACCGGCTTCGCCGAGGGCACCTCTCACCTCGTCCCACAGGTGGTGCTTCTCGATGAACCGGATGTGGCTGCGGAACGTGTCGACCGGCACGTCGGCAAACCTTTCGCCCTCACCTTTCGCCTGGTCAGAATAGTTTTTCACGACACCACTTCCTTAGTCGCTCTTCCTGCCACGGTCCCACGCCTCCTCTCCCCATGCACATCGGAACGGGGAGTCCGCAGCTCGGAGTTCGGGTGCACGGGAAGGGGCATTGCGCGCCGATATCCCGGAATCCGTGTGCAAGGGCCGCGCCGGAATTCTGCGATGTACGTCGATGATCCGCCCGCTGGACTCCTCATCCGGCATCGGACCAGCCGCAAAGCCCGGTGTGCGGTGTGGTGTGAGCGTCGTCCCCTCGGTGCGACGGGTCCGATCCGTGCGTTCGCACACCGTTCCTCGGTGTGCATCAATGGCCGTGACGGCGCTGAGGCTCCAGCAATGACCGGATGAGTGGACCTGCTTCCGGGGCACGGCCCACGGTGGGGAGCGTTCCGAGCAGCAGGGTTCGACCGCCAGGAGGAGGTTCCCCGTGAAGCTCAGCTACGACGAGGTCGTGCGGATGCTGCGCGACAGGCCCGAGAAGACGCGAACCTACGAAGTCGAATCCGGTGTCATCGAGCGACTCCCCACGGACACGCCGGCGTGCCTGCGTCCGATGAACGAGGACGAGGTGCGGGAACTGGCGGACTACCTTCAGGTCTCACCCTCCGCTCTGCGCGGGCCCTTCCACGTGGTCGACCACACGTGTTCCTCCTGCGCGCGCACCACGACGTTCCTCGACTTCGTCAAGACGGCGGTCGATGCCCAGGTGCACGGCCGTGACACGTTGCGGTCCGTCCTCACCGACGCCGAGGCGTCGTGGGTCACGGTCCGCGGCCGGGACGGCGGCCGACCGGTCATGTGCGCCGACTGCGGCGACGTCTTGCTGGGGGCACTCAAGTGCGGGGGTGGTGAATACTCCGAATACTCGTCGGCCACGTACGCCTACGCCTGACGTGCGCGGGGACCGTCAGCGGCGGCGAAGGCGCACCCTCCGCGCGCTCCCCGCTCCCCGTCGGGACCCCGTGGGTCCGCGCGCGGCGACGCCGCTGTCACTGCACAGGGCGAGGCCCTAGTCCCGGCGCAGCCGCGCCGTGGTGAAGCGGGTCGCCTCCATCGTCGTCGGGTCCTCGGGCCACGGGTGCTTCGGGTAGCGCCCCCGTAGCTCCGCCCGTACACCCTTGTAGCCCTCCCGCCAGAACGACGCCAGGTCCGCCGTCACCGCCGCCGGCCGTCCGGCGGGGGACAGCAGGTGGACCAGGACGGGCACCCCGGCCACCCGGGGCGTCTCGCGCAGTCCGAAGAGTTCCTGCAGCTTCACGGCGAGCACCGGCTGCTGACCGCCGTACTCCACCCGGATCCGTGAGCCGCTCGGCACCTCGATCCGCTCCGGGGCGAGCTCGTCGAGGCGGCCCGCGTCGCCCGTCGCCCACGGCAGCAGCCGCCGCACCGCCTGGCCCGCGTCGATCCGCGTCAGGTCCGAGCGGCGCCCGGCCCGTGACAGCTCAGGCTCCAGCCACTCGTCGGCGCGCGCCAGCAGCGCCCCGTCCGACACGTCGGGCCACGGCGCGCCCAGCACCCGGTGCAGGAACGCGAGGCGCAGCCGCAGCTGCTCGCTGTCCCGGTTCCACCGCAGCAGCCCAGGCCCCTCGCGGCGCAGCCCCTCCAGCAGTGCCCCGCGCACCAGCTCAGGGGCGGGCCGGCGCAGCGGGCGCACCGAGAGCTCGACGGCGCCGAGACGGTCCACGGAGCGTGCCACCACGTCGCCGCCCGCCCAGCGGACCTCCTCGCCGGAGAACCGCAGGTGCCCGGCGGCCACCAGCGCCGTGGACTCGTCGATGACGGCCGCGAGCCGCACCCGGGCCGATGCGGCATGGGAGGGCCGGTCCGCGACCGCGACCGCCAGCCAGGGCGCGCTGCGCAGCCGGGAGCCGTCCCGGAGCTCCGCGCCCGTGCCCGACGCCATGAGGAAGGCCCCCTCACCCCGGGCCCGTGCCACCCGCTCCGGGAACGCGAGCGCCGCCACCAGCCCCACGGCCGCGTCGTCGGACCCCACGGCGCCCGAACCGGTGGCGTTCGCGGAGCCCTTCGCGGAGTTCGTCGCGGTGCCGAGGGACTGCGAGAGCCGCCGCACCTCCTGCCGCCACCGTGCCGCGTAGCCGTCCCCTCCGCGCCGCGCCGTGCGCAGCGCGTGCGCCAGGTCGTCGCCGTACTCCCGCGGGGGCTCCTCGCTCAGCAGTGCCACGACTTCCGCGGCGGCGCGCCCGCCCACCTCGTCCGCGCCGTCCAGGAGGGCACGGGCCAGCCGGGGGTGCAGGCCGAGCCGGGACATCCGTACACCGCGGCTCGTCGCGCGCCCCTCCGTGCCGACCGCGCCGACCGCGCCCAGGACCTCCCGTGCCGCCGCCAGTGCGCCGGCGGGCGGCGTATCCAGGAGCGCGAGCCCGGACGCGTCGGGATCGCCCCAGCACGCGGCCTGCAGCGCGAACGCCGCCAGGTCGGCCACCTTGATCTCGGGGGAGGGGAACGGGGCAAGCCGCCCGTCCTCGGCCTCCTCCCAGCAGCGGTACACCGCGCCCGGAGCCTCACGACCGGCGCGGCCCGCGCGCTGGCGCCCCGCCGCCCGTGACGCCCGCACGGTCGTCAGGGCCGCGAGGCCTCGCGCGTGGTCGGTGCGCGGCTCCCGCGCCAGCCCGGAGTCCACGACGACCCGCACCCCGGGGACCGTCAGCGACGACTCGGCCACGGACGTCGCCAGCACCACCCGGCGCCCACCGGGGGAGCCCGCCAGGACCGCGTCCTGCACGGCGGCAGGGGCGCGTCCGTGGACCTGGAGCACCTCGGCGTCCACACCCGCGAGCTGTCCGGCCACCCGGCCGATCTCGCCGACACCGGGCAGGAAGCACAGCACGTCGCCGTCCCGCTCGGCCAGTGCCCTGCGCACCACCGCGGCCACGTGCGTCAGCAGGGCCGGGTCCACCCTCATCCCGTGCGGCGGGCGCACGGTGCCGGCCGGTGGCGCCCACACCACCTCGACCGGATGGGACACGCCGTGCGCCTCGACGACGGGCGCGTCGCCCAGCAGCCGTGCCCAGCCCTCGGCGTCGGTCGTCGCCGACGCGGCCACCAGGCGCAGATCGGGCCTGATCGTCCCGCGTACGTCGAGGAGGAACGCGGCGGCCGTGTCCGCGTCCAGGTGACGCTCGTGGCACTCGTCGATGACCACCACGTCGACCCCGGACATCTCCTGGTCGCGCTGCAGCCGCTGGAGCAGTACCCCGGTGGTCACGACCTCCACCACCGTGTCCGGCCCCACCGCCCGCTCACCGCGCACGGTGAAGCCGACCCGGCCGCCGGTCCGCTCGCCGAGCAGCCACGCCATCCGCCGCGCCGCCGCCCGCGCGGCGATCCTGCGGGGCTCGGCGACGAGCACCCTGCGCAGCGGCCCGCCGCCGGTCAGCCCGGCGAGCACCAGGGGTACGAGTGTCGTCTTGCCGGTCCCGGGCGGTGCGCAGAGCACGGCCGCCCCCCGCTCGTCGAGCGCCCGCTCCAGGGAGGGCACGGCGGTGCGCACGGGCAGCTGGGCGAGGGCGTCGGTACGGATCACACCCCCAGTCTCGTACGCCGGTGACGAGGCGGGGGCGGTGACCCGGCGCCGGAGCCTCAGGAGGCGGTCGCGCCCCGCTCGCAGACGAAGATCGCCGTCCCCGGGATCAGGTGGCCGCGCAGCGGGGACCAGCCGCCCCACTCCTGGCCGTTCCACGCCGGCCACTCCGGCTCCACGAGGTCGACCAGCCGGAAGCCGCCCGCCACGACGTCCCGCACGCGGTCGCCCAGCGTCCTGTGGTGTTCCACGTACACCGCGTCGCCGTTCTCGTCCTGCTCCACGTAGGGCACGCGGTCGAAGTAGGACGCGGAGACGGAGAGCCCCTCGGGCCCCGGCTCGTCGGGGAACGCCCAGCGGATCGGGTGGGTCACCGAGAAGACCCAGCGGCCCCCCGGGCGCAGCACCCGGTGCACCTCGCGGAACACCTGGACGGGGTCGGCGACGAAGGGAACCGCGCCGTAGGCGGAGCAGGCCAGGTCGAAGGAGCCGTCCCGGAAGGGGAGCCGGCCCGCGTCGGCCTCCACGAGGGGGACGCCGCCGCCGATGCGCAGGGCGTGCTGGAGCTGGCGGTGGGAGAGGTCCAGGGCCACCGGGCGGGCGCCCCGGGCGGCGAGCCAGCGCGAGCACTGGGCGGCGCCGGCCCCGATCTCCAGGACCTCCATGCCTTCGAGTTCCCCGGCCGGTCCCAGCAGGGCGGCCTCGGCCTCGTCGAGGCCCTCCGGGCCCCAGACGAAGCGGTCGTCTCCGAGGAAGGCCCCGTGGTCGCTCTGGTACTCGTCGGCGTTCCGGTCCCACCAGCCGCGGCTCGCCCGGCTGCTCTCCGGCCCACCGGCTTCCCGCCGGGTCGCTTTGGGTTCGGACCCCTGGATCTCTTGGTTCATCGTGCCCGTCGTTGTAGTTTGCCTTCACCCGCTTCGCGCGGGTGCCTCCACGGGCCGTACGTGTGAGCACGCCCGTGTGCGCGCGACACACCGCTGGGACCGATGTGGCCTCGGCGAACGCGAGTTGTGCCGGGATTGGGGTGTTGTGCCCCGGGTGTGCGCCTTCGCGCATTGACCCTGTCCGGCTGCCCCCGTATGCTACAAGTTGCGCTGCGAGCCTGCGCGCCTCAGACCTAGCAGGCCGCGCTCGCGTCTGTTGCATGTCCCCTCGGTTGTCGAGGTGCCTCTCCGGTCAGGTTGGGTGCCCTCCAGGCTGTCCGGCGTCTGCAGAGGCGATAAGGGCTTTCGGCGTAGCAGTACCTACGACTCTCTGTCCGTACCGGAGCCCTTTCCCACATGACGAGCAGCACCGAGACCACCGCCACCACTCCGCAGGTTGCGGTCAACGACATCGGCGACGCGGACGCGTTCCTCGCGGCGATCGACGAGACGATCAAGTACTTCAACGACGGCGACATCGTTGACGGAGTCATCGTCAAGGTTGACCGCGACGAGGTCCTCCTCGACATCGGTTACAAGACCGAAGGTGTCATCCCGAGCCGCGAGCTCTCGATCAAGCACGACGTCGACCCGAACGAGGTCGTCAAGGTCGGCGACGAGATCGAGGCCCTGGTTCTCCAGAAGGAGGACAAGGAAGGCCGCCTGATCCTCTCGAAGAAGCGCGCTCAGTACGAGCGTGCCTGGGGCACCATCGAGAAGATCAAGGAAGAAGACGGCATCGTCACCGGTACCGTCATCGAGGTCGTCAAGGGTGGTCTCATCCTCGACATCGGCCTCCGTGGCTTCCTCCCGGCGTCGCTCGTCGAGATGCGTCGCGTCCGCGACCTCCAGCCCTACGTGGGCAAGGAGCTCGAGGCCAAGATCATCGAGCTGGACAAGAACCGCAACAACGTGGTCCTGTCCCGCCGTGCCTGGCTCGAGCAGACCCAGTCCGAGGTCCGCCAGACGTTCCTCACGACCCTGCAGAAGGGTCAGGTCCGCTCCGGCGTCGTCTCCTCGATCGTCAACTTCGGTGCCTTCGTGGACCTGGGTGGCGTCGACGGTCTCGTGCACGTCTCCGAGCTGTCCTGGAAGCACATCGACCACCCCTCCGAGGTCGTCGAGGTCGGTCAGGAAGTCACCGTCGAGGTCCTCGACGTCGACATGGACCGCGAGCGCGTCTCGCTGTCGCTCAAGGCGACGCAGGAAGACCCGTGGCAGCAGTTCGCCCGTACGCACCAGATCGGGCAGGTCGTTCCCGGTAAGGTCACCAAGCTCGTTCCGTTCGGTGCGTTCGTGCGCGTCGACGAGGGCATCGAGGGCCTGGTCCACATCTCCGAGCTGGCCGAGCGCCACGTGGAGATCCCGGAGCAGGTCGTCCAGGTCAACGACGAGATCTTCGTCAAGGTCATCGACATCGACCTCGAGCGCCGTCGCATCAGCCTCTCGCTGAAGCAGGCCAACGAGGCCTTCGGTGGCGACCCGGCGTCGGTCGAGTTCGACCCGACCCTGTACGGCATGGCCGCGTCCTACGACGACCAGGGCAACTACATCTACCCCGAGGGCTTCGACCCCGAGACCAACGACTGGCTCGAGGGCTTCGAGTCGCAGCGTGAGGTCTGGGAGACGCAGTACGCCGAGGCGCAGCAGCGCTTCGAGCAGCACCAGGCCCAGGTCATCAAGTCGCGCGAGGCCGACGAGGCTGCCGCTGCCGAGGGCGCTGCCGCCCCGGCCGGCGCAGCCCCGGCTGCCTCCGGCGGCAGCGGTGGCGGCGGCTCGTACTCCTCGGAGTCCACGGACAACTCCGGCGCCCTGGCGTCGGACGAGGCCCTGGCTGCCCTGCGCGAGAAGCTGGCCGGCGGCCAGAGCTGACGCTCTGACCCCAGCCGTTCATCGGCTGCAGTAGCTGTAGAGCTGTAGGTGAGGCCCGTCCCCTTCGGGGGGCGGGCCTCACTCGTGTTCCCGGTGTCCTCGTGTCCCGCCGCGTGGACGGAAGGGGTCAGGGCGTCACGGCGATGTTCGTCAGCCCCTTGCCGCCGGTGCCCGTGTTGCTGCCGTACACGGTGGTGAGGCAGTTCGCGCTCCGGTCGGTGACGTTCACCGCGAGCTGTCCGGTGCCCGTGGCGCCCGTCAGGTCCGAGGTGTTGCCGCGGAAGACGGTCCCGCATCCCCAGCCCGCTCTGCTGGGTGTGGGTTGGACCCCGGCGAGGTGCTCGGCTCCCCGCCGACCGCCTCCGAGGTCTTCGCGAGCGGGGTCGGACGCTCAGGGAGGCGCGGGCCGTCGCCCAGGGCGTCAAGATCCACGGCGACAAGTACCGCACGGAACTCGCCACGTCCTTCTCCCACCACTGGCGCCAGGCCCCGTATCTGGAGGCATCCTGGCACTCGTTGTCCGGCGGACCCGACGCCCCCGCCTTCGCGCCGCTCAACAGCCCTGCCGGGCACGTGTACTTCGCCGGTGACTACCTCAGCCACACCGACGCCTGGCAGCATGGCGCGTTCACCTCCGCGCGGAAGGTGGTGACGGCGCTGCACCGCCGTGTCCTCGCCTGCCCGCGAGGAGCGCGGCGCGGGCGGGAATGCCGTGGCCGGGCGAGGTGTTCTTGTCCAGGAACACGAGGAGGAGCGGTAACCGTGCCTGATCCGCAGAGTTTGTACGAATGGGAGCCGAAGGGCCTGGCCGTGGTCGACATGGCGCTGGCCCAGGAGTCGGCCGGCCTGGTCATGCTCTACCACTTCGACGGATACATCGACGCGGGCGAGACGGGCGAGCAGATCGTCGACGGCCTGCTCGAGACGCTGCCCCACCAGGTCGTGGCCCGCTTCGACCACGACCGGCTCGTCGACTACCGGGCGCGGCGCCCGCTGCTGACCTTCAAGCGCGACCGGTGGGCGTCGTTCGAGGCGCCCACCCTGGATGTCCGGGTCGTGCAGGACGCCACCGGCGCACCCTTCCTGCTCCTGTCCGGACCCGAGCCGGACGTGGAGTGGGAGAGGTTCGCCGCCGCCGTGGAGCAGATCGTGGAACGGCTCGGCGTCCGCCTCGCGGTCAACTTCCACGGCATCCCCATGGGCGTTCCGCACACCCGCCCCGTCGGCATCACCCCGCACGGCAACCGCACGGACCTGATGCCCGGACACCGCAGCCCCTTCGACGAGGCGCAGGTGCCCGGCTCCGCCGAGGCGCTCGTCGAGTACCGGCTGATGGAGGCCGGGCACGACGTCCTCGGTGTCGCCGCCCATGTGCCGCACTACGTCGCCAGGTCCGCCTACCCCGACGCCGCGCTCACCGCCCTGGAGGCGATCACCGCGGCGACCGGACTGGTCCTGCCGGGCATCGCGCACACGCTGCGCACCGAGGCACACCGCACCCAGACCGAGATCGACCGCCAGGTCGGCCAGGGCGACGAGGAGCTCGTCTCCCTCGTCGAGGGACTGGAGCACCAGTACGACGCGGTCGCGGGGTCCGAGACGCGGGGCAACCTCGTCGCGGAGCCGGTCGATCTCCCCTCGGCGGACGAGATCGGCCTCGAATTCGAACGCTTCCTCGCGGAACGCGAAGGCGATTCCTGAGGGGACCTCCGGCCGCTCCCCGGCCGGAGGCTAGTCTCGGCACATGCTGAAAGTGGGCCTGACCGGCGGGATCGGCGCCGGCAAGAGCGAAGTGTCACGGCTGCTCGCACGCTACGGAGCCGTATTGATCGACGCCGACCGCATCGCCCGCGAGGTCGTCGAGCCCGGCACCCCCGGGCTCACGGCCGTCGTCGAGGCCTTCGGGCCCGGGATCCTGGAGCCCGGCGGGTCCCTCGACCGGTCGGCGCTCGGCTCGATCGTCTTCGCCGACCCCGAGCGCCTGGCCGCGCTCAACGCCATCGTCCACCCGCTCGTCGCAGCCCGTTCCGCCGAGCTGGAGCGGGCCGCGGGGGCCGGTGCGGTCGTCGTCCACGACGTCCCGCTGCTCACGGAGAACGGCCTCGCCCCCCTCTACGACCTGGTCGTGGTCGTGGACGCGCCCCCCGGGACCCAGCTCGCCCGGCTCGTACGGCTGCGCGGCATGGAGGAGTCCGACGCCCGCGCCCGGATGGCGGCGCAGGCCACCCGCGAGGAGCGGCTGTCCGTCGCCGACCTCGTCATCGACAACGACGGGCCGCTGGAGGACCTGGAACCGCAGGTCCGCACCCTCTGGTCGGAGCTCACCACCCGGGCCGCGACCGCCTGAGGCGGGATCCGGCCGGAATACGGGCACCCGGCCGGATGTTGAAGAGCGGCAGGCGAGGGGAAGGATGAAGCCGTGCCCGAGAGGAACCCGGAAACCCATGTCATCGACTTCCGCGCGGCGGAGCAGCTGCTCGCCGCACGGGACCCACGCGGCGCGGTCAAGCTGCTCGACTCGGTGATTGCCGCCCACCCGGAGAACACCGCCGCCCGACTGCTGCGCGCCCGGGCCTTCTTCGCCGCTGCCCAACTGCGCCCGGCCGAGCTCGAATTCGAGCTGGTCCTGGAGCGTGAGCCGGACAACGCGTTCGCGCACTTCGCCCTGGCCCGGACGTTCCAGCGAGCCGGCCGACCCGAACAGGCCACCCGCCACTTCCGTCTGGCCGCAGCTCTGGACCCCAACCCGGAGTTCCTGCGGGCCGCCCGCTTCGACGACCGCCCCTGACGGGGGAGTGACCCGGAGGGCGCCGGCCGTCGTCCGATCCGTCGGAGCTCAGGAGCTCAGGAGCTCAGGTCGCCCGGCGGCTCAGGGCGCGTATCCGCCCCGTGCGCGCCGCCCGCCCCGGTCCGGTCCGGTTCGTACGGAGGGACGTCCCGGCCGGGTTGGAAACGCGAGCCCTGCCGCATGTGCCGGACGACGACGAAGAGGTCCGTGACGGTGACCGCCAGGAGCACCGCGCAGGCCGTCGCCCAGCCGGCGCGCCCCGTCGCCAGAAAGGCCACCAGGCCGAACACGGCCCAGAGCATCCCCCATAGACTCAGCCACAGTCGCATCCGCAGGGCACTGCGAGCGGTGGACGGTTCACTTCCGGTACGCATCACCATCGCCTCTCCTCCAGCATGCCCCCGCGGTCCGGCGTACGGAAACCGGCGGGCGGGCGAAGGGGAGCGGGCAGCGGTGACGACGGCAGGGTGGGGACGGACGATGCGGGAGACGACGTCACGGGCCCCGGGCGCCGCCCGCCGGTCCAAGGTCAGGGGCGCACTGCTGGGCGGGGCGATCGGGGACGCGCTGGGCAACCCGGTCGAATTCCTCTCCCTGGACGGCATCCGCCGTGACCACGGGGAGCGGGGCGTGCGCGGCCCCGTCGCGGACGCCGACGGCGTCGTCGGACGGATCACGGACGACACCCAGATGACGCTCTTCACCGTCGAGGGCCTGATCAGGGCCCACGTCCGGGCCGCGTCCAAGGGCGTCGGAGGCGCGGAGGCCGAGATCGTCCGCCACGCCTATCTGCGCTGGCTCGACACCCAGAACCACCCCTCCCCGCCCCCGCGCCGAGGCGACGACCCCGTACGGACCGGCCTGCTCCGGCACCAGCCCTGGCTGTACGCGCGCCGCGCGCCCGGCAACGCCTGCCTGAGCGGCCTGGAGGCCGGCCGGGACCCGGCGCCCGGCGCGGCACTCACCCTCCCCGGCCCCGTCAATCCGCACTCCAAGGGCTGCGGCACGGTGATGAGGTCGGCCCCCTTCGGCCTGCTGGGCGCGGACGCGGCGACGGCCTTCTCGCTGGCCGCCAGGTGCGCGCTGATCACCCACGGCCATCCCACCGGGGCGTACGCGGCCGGGGCGCTCGCCGCGATCGTCACGCACCTGCTGGAGGGCGACTCGCCGGCGGGCTCCGTGCTGCGGGCCATGGAACTGCTGGGCCGGCGGCGCGGCCACGAGGAGACGACGGCCGCGCTGCGGGCGGCGGTCGACCTCGCCGCCCGCGGCCGGCCGACCGCCGAGCGCGTCGAGTCCCTGGGGGCGGGCTGGGTCGCGGAGGAGGCCCTGGCCGTCGCCGTGTACTGCGCGCTCGTGCTCCCGGAGGCCGGCGACGTCGGCGAGGCGCTGCTCCTGTCCGTCAACCACTCCGGGGACAGCGACTCCACCGGCTCCGTCTGCGGCAGTCTGCTGGGTGCGCACCACGGTGACGTGGGCCTGCCCGCCGAGTGGCTGGTCCTCACCGAGGGGCGGTCCGTGATCGCCGAGATCGCCGACGACCTGTGCATGGAGCTGGAGCAGCCGGTGGCATGGCCCGAGGGCCGCTACCCGCCGTACTGACGGCGCTGTTTGCACGGCGACGGAGAGGAACGCCGCCCCGTGCCGGTGCGTTCCGACGGGTATCGCTGATCCGGCGGGAGGGTGCCGACTACCACGTCGGTCTGCCCCGGGAGAGGGAGGACCTGGAGGCCGGCTGCACGATCAGGATCCTCTCGGCGGACCCCGTGGGGGACGGCGTGGACGAGGTCATGGCGGAGTACGTCTTGGAGGACGCCCGGTGGACCCGGACCTTCCGGTCGCGGGCGCTGTCCGCGGAGCAGTTCGAGGGGTGTCTGGACGAGGCCCGGCTGGTCGTCGACCGCTACCTCACCCCGGACGGCGTGTGGGTGCCGGCCCGCCCCGCGCAGCCCTGAAATAGCGGCGGAACGGGGGCCGGTGAGCCGATGAGTTCCGGAGTCCGGCGCGGTCTGACTCTCTGAAAGCGCCGGGAAGCGCGGGGGCGGCAGGAGCCGCCCCCGCACCGGTGCACGCCCCCTTGAGGCCCTCCGAGGAGACCGTCATGCCCGAATCCGCCATGCCCGAAGCCACCGCCGCCCCGCTCGCCCTGCCGGACGCCGCCTCCTCGCCGCGTCGCGGCGTGGGCCATGCCGCCCTGACCGGGGGCCGCCTGGTCCTCGCGCTGTTCCTGGGATTCAGCGCGGTGGCCAAGCTCACCGCCCACGCGTCGGCCGTCGAGTCCTTCGAACGGATGGGCTGGGGCAGCGGTGCGATGTACACGATCGGCGGCCTGGAGCTGGCCGGCGCACTGGCCCTGCTGGTCCCCCTGCTCGCCGGCGTGGCCGCCGTGGCCCTTGTCGGGCTGCTGGCCGGTGCGTCCGTCGTCCAGCTGACGCTGCTCGACCCCCCGAACGCCGTCATGCCCGCCCTGCTCGTCGTGCTGGTCGTCCTGATCGCCCGGGACCGGCGTGAGCGGACCCGGGAGCTGTTCGCGCTGCTCCGCGGGCGCGGCCGGCAGCCCCGCGCCGGTCAGTGAACGAAGCTGTAGCTGCGCCAGGGAAGGCTGCGCGGTGAGTTGACGTCGGTGAACGTCGTGGCCACGTAGGTGGTCCCGCCGCCGGAACAGTCGCGGGTGCGGTAGAGGATCATGTCGATCAAGGTCTCGTTGGCGACCTCGTTCGCACCGGCTGGGGCCATCCGGTGGCAGCCCTTGACCGACGGGCTGTTCACGCTGACGACCTTGTCCTCCTCGGTCTTGTACTGCACCGGGCCGACCGCCGTACGCCCGAGACCGGAGCAGCCGGTGGCGGCCAGGACGAGCAGGACCGCACCGGCGGCGATGCCGGTACGTCGGCGGAGAACGGTGGGGGGCGCGGTGACGGACATGGGCGGGGTCCTCGTCTGCTCGTCCGGCTCATCGGTACGTCACGGGGACGTGCTGGCGCTGGCCACCCTGCCCGGTCCCCGGGGAGTCGGCATCCCGTGCGGGGCCGGCCGGGGCCCCCGACACCCGGACGGGGGTTCGAGAAAGGGCCAATCGGGCATATCGTGTTAATAGGGCGTTATTGGTGGGTGTGGGAACGCACCCCGGAGGCAGGGGGCCGTGATGGTCCAGGTTCTGTTGATCGCACTGGTGGCGGTGTTCTCGGTCGGCCTCGTCTACTCCATGGCCGCGGCCCGCGTGGTCAAGCAGTACGAACGGGGCGTGGTGCTCCGGCTCGGCCGGCTCCACGACGCGGTGCGGTCCCCGGGGTTCACCATGATCGTCCCGGGTGTCGACCGGCTCCGTAAGGTGAACATGCAGATCGTGACGATGCCCGTGCCGGCCCAGGACGGGATCACGCGCGACAACGTAACGGTGCGGGTGGACGCCGTCATCTACTTCAAGGTGGTGGACCCGGCGAGCGCCGTGATCCAGGTGGAGGACTACCGCTTCGCGGTGTCCCAGATGGCGCAGACCTCCCTGCGGTCGATCATCGGCAAGAGCGACCTGGACGACCTGCTCTCCGACCGCGAGAAGCTGAACCAGGGGCTGGAGCTCATGATCGACAGCCCCGCCGTGGGCTGGGGCGTGCAGATCGACCGGGTGGAGATCAAGGACGTCTCCCTGCCGGAGACGATGAAGCGGTCCATGGCCCGGCAGGCCGAGGCCGACCGTGAGAGGCGCGCGCGGGTCATCAACGCCGACGCGGAACTGCAGGCCTCGAAGAAGCTCGCCCAGGCCGCCCAGCAGATGTCCACCCAGCCCGCGGCACTGCAACTGCGGCTTCTGCAGACCGTGGTCGCGGTCGCGGCGGAGAAGAACTCCACGCTGGTCCTGCCCTTCCCGGTGGAGCTGCTCCGCTTCCTGGAACGCGCACAGCAGGGACAGCAGCCGGCCGTCGCCGCAGAGCCGGGGACCCCTGGCCCGCCGGACCCGGCCCCCTCCGCCTCACCCCCCTCGGACGCGGACGCCTCCGCCGCCCACCCGGCCGTCGTGGACCCGGCCGTCACGGAGCAGACCTTCACGGACCAGCCGCTCCCGGACGCGCCCTTCGCGGGGCCGGGTCCGGAGCCGGACGGCGTGCCGGAGTTCGACCCGGAGACGCTCCCGGAGTTCGATCCGGAGCTGCGTTCCGGCCTGCCCCGCAGCGAGCCGTTCACCCCTCACTGACACGGCACCGCACCCGCCCCGCCTCTGGAAACACGGCCGGGGCGGGCCCTGTCACACCTCCCGCCTAAACTCGCCGGTACAGGAGAAGTGCGACCGGGCGGAAGGCGGGAGGGGCGGTGGACGTGGAGGGGCAGGAGCAGGACATCACCGTCGACCGGCTGCTGCGGTGCGCCGCGGTCTTCCTGCCGGGAGCGCCGCCCCGGGACGGCCGGATCGCCTTCTGGGACCCCGAAGGGACCGCAGGCCTCCCCGCTCCCGAAGGCCTCACCGACCCTGCGGGCACCGGAGCGTCATCCGCCGTGGCGGCTCCGCTCTCCGGCGCCGCGTCCCCCACCGAGGGGCCGGCGCGCCAGGTCACCGGGCTCGCTGTCGTCGGCCTGGACGGTCCGGAGGGTGTCCGCACCCGCACCGTGACCGCAGTGGTGCTTCCCGTCGCGGAGGCGGTGCCCCTCCTCGCCCATGCCCGGCACCGCGCCGCCGCCCATCCCGCCACGCGCGCGTGGGGCGCGGCGGCCCTCCACGCCCTCACCCTCGTCGCACGGGGCAGGCTGCTGCCCGGGCTGACGGCCGGGGACCACGACGCCTGGCGGGCCGGACCGCGCGACGCCGAGGACATCGCGCACCTCAGGGCCGTCGCCGCCTCGATGCCGCCCGAGGGGTACGCCGTCCCGCTGGACGGCACACCGTCCCGGGTCCCCGAACCCCGCGCCCTGATCGGCGCGTTCCTCGACGCCGTCGCCGACACCCTGCCCCGGACCCCCGCTGCGGCCCACGCCATGGGGGCGCCGTTCGCCGCCCGTGAGGCGCAGCACCTGCCGGACGCCCGGGCGTGGGCCGTGGAGGTGGCCGCGGGGCTCGACGCGGGGGTGCGCGTCTCGCTCCGGCTCGACCTCTCCGCGTACGACCTCTTCGACGCGCACGGGGAGGACGGGGCGGAGGACTCGGCCGGTCGGCAGGCCCCCCGGCGTGCCGCCGCCGCCATCACCCAGGTGCACAGCCTGGCCGATCCGACGTACGTCACCGACGCGGCCACGCTCTGGGCCGGCGGCGCGGGCGAGCCCTTCGGGCCGAGGGCCCGGATCGACGCCGTGCTCGCCCTGCGCCGCGCCGCCCGCATCTGGCCCCCGCTGGAGCGGCTGCTGGACCAGCCCGTCCCCGACGTGCTGGCCGTCACCGAGGACGAGCTCCAGGAGCTGATCGGCGCTGCCGGGGCACGGCTCGCGGCGGCGGGTGTCGCGGTCCACTGGCCGCGCGAGCTCGCCCGCTCGCTCACCGCTGCGGCGGTCGTCCGGCCCGCACCCGGCTCCGCCACCGACGGCACCTCGTTCTTCGACGCCGAGCAGCTCTTCGCGTTCAACTGGCAGCTCTCCCTCGGCGAGGACCGGCTCACCGAGGCGGAGATGGACACCCTGGCCGAAGCACACCGGCCGGTGGTGCGGCTGCGGGACCAGTGGGTCGTCGTCGATCCCGCGCTCGTCCGCAAGGCGCGCAAGCGCGAGCTCGGTCTCCTGGACCCGGTGGACGCCCTCGCCGTCGCCCTGACGGGCAGCGCCGAGGTCGACGGGGAGCAGGTCGAAGCCGTGCCCGCCGGAGCCCTCGCCGTGCTCCGCGAGCGGATCCTCGACGAGGACGCCACCCTCCCGGCACCCCCTGGTCTCGACGCCACCCTCCGGGACTACCAGCTGCGCGGACTGGCCTGGCTGGACCGGATGACCTCGCTGGGTCTGGGCGGCTGTCTCGCCGACGACATGGGGCTGGGCAAGACGATCACCGTCATCGCGCTCCATCTGCACCGTGCCCACGCCGCCCCCACCCTGGTCGTCTGTCCCGCCTCCCTCCTCGGCAACTGGCACCGCGAGATCAACCGTTTCGCCCCCGGTGTCCCCGTGCGCCGCTTCCACGGCACCGACCGCACCCTGGACGGCTCCGGAGGAGGGTTCGTCCTCACGACCTACGGCACCATGCGCTCCGGAGCGGAGCAGCTCGCCGGCCACACCTGGGGGCTCGTCGTCGCCGACGAGGCACAGCACGTGAAGAATCCGCACTCCTCGACGGCCAGGGCACTGCGCACCATCCCCGCCCCCGCCCGCGTCGCCCTGACCGGCACCCCCGTCGAGAACAACCTCTCCGAACTGTGGGCGCTGCTCGACTGGACCACACCCGGGCTGCTCGGCCCGCTGAAGGCGTTCCGCGCCCGGTACGCCAGGATCGTCGAGAACACCGGCACGGCGGCCGGCCTGGGCAACGAGGAGGCGGTCGAGCGGCTCTCCCGGCTGGTCCGCCCCTTCCTGCTCCGCCGCAAGAAGTCCGACCCGGGCATCGCCCCGGAGCTGCCGCCCAAGACCGAGACCGACCACCCCGTCTTCCTCACCCGTGAACAGGCCACGCTCTACGAGGCCGCCGTCCGCGAGACGATGGCGTTCATCGAGCAGTCGGAAGGCATCGCGCGGCGCGGACTGATCATGAAGCTGCTGGGCTCGCTCAAGCAGATCTGCAACCACCCCGCGCAGTATCTGAAGGAGGAGCCGACCCGGCTCACGGGGCGCTCCGGCAAACTGGCCCTGCTCGACGAGCTCCTCGACACCATCCTGTCCGAGGACGGCTCCGTCCTGATCTTCACCCAGTACGTGTCGATGGCCCGGCTCCTCTCCGCGCATCTCGCCTCCCGCGCCATCCCCTCCCAACTGCTGCACGGCGGCACCCCGGTCCCCGAGCGGGAACGGATGGTGGACGGCTTCCAGTCCGGCGAGGTCCCCGTCTTCCTGCTCTCGCTCAAGGCGGCCGGTACGGGGCTGAACCTGACGCGGGCCGCGCATGTCATCCACTACGACCGCTGGTGGAACCCGGCGGTGGAGGAACAGGCCACCGACCGCGCGTACCGCATCGGCCAGACCCAGCCCGTGCAGGTGCACCGGCTGATCGCCGAGGGCACGGTGGAAGACCGGATCAGCGAACTGCTGGAGTCCAAGCGGGCCCTCGCCGACGCGGTCCTCGGCTCCGGCGAGGCCGCCCTGACCGAGCTCAGCGACCGTGACCTGGCCGACCTCGTCTCGCTCCGGAGGGCGCCATGAGCCCCGGAGCGAGCGCCACGGCCCGCCCGGGCCCCGACGACCTGCGGCGCACCTTCGAAGCGGTGCCCGCCCGCACCTCCCCGGCCGACGGGCCCTTCGCGGACAGTTGGTGGGGCCGGGCCTGGGTGGACGCCCTGGAATCCCTGTCGATGGACGAGGGCCGGCTCGCCCGCGGCCGTACGTACGCGGACGGCGGCCAGGTCGCCGCGATCACCGTGACCCCCGGCCGGGTCATCGCCTACGTCCACGGCAGCCGCCCCCGCCCCTACCGCGCGGAGCTGCGCCTGCGCACCTTCCCGGCGGCCGACTGGGACACCCTCCTCGATGCCGTCGCCGCGCGGCCCGGACATCTGTCCGCGCTGCTCGACAAGGAGATGCCGCACTCCCTGGTCGACACGGCGGGCGAGGCCGGAATCCGTCTGCTGCCCGCCGCCGGCGACCTGGACCCTGACTGCTCCTGCCCGGACCGTGGCTGGCCCTGCAAGCACGTGGCGGCGCTCTGCTACCAGACGGCGCGGCTGCTGGACAGCGATCCGTTCGTCCTGCTGCTGATGCGTGGGAGGGGCGAGCGCGAGCTCCTCGACGAGCTGGGCCGCCGCAACGCCGAGCACTCCGCGCGCGAGCGCCCCGAGACCCCCGCCATGCCCTCGGTCGCCGCCGGCGAAGCCCTGGCCGGCCGGTTCCTTCCTCCGCTGCCCGCCCCTCTGCCCGTACCGACGTATCCCGGCGAGCCGCCCTCCTACCCGGAGCTGCCCGGTGCCCGCGATCCGCTCGGCCTCGACCACCTCGCCACGGACGCCGCGGCCCGGGCCCACGCGATGCTCACCGCGGGGGACGATCCGCTGGCGGGGCTCAGCACCTGGCAGGACGCCGTGCGGATCGCCGCGTCCCGCCCCACCGCAGGGCTCACCGCCACGACCCGGGCGCTCTATCGCGAGCTGGCCTTCGCCACCGGCCGCAGCACCACCGACCTGGCCCGCGCCGTCGCCGCCTGGCGGCAGGGCGGTGCCGAGGGGCTGGAGGTGCTGGAGACCGCCTGGGACCCTCCGGCCGGCCCGTTCGACCGGGCCCGGCCCGCCCTCGCCGCAGCCGCATTCCCGCGCTTCCAGCCCTGGCGCAACCATCTGACCAACACCGCCGGCACCCTCCAGCTCCGCTTCGGTCACGACAGCCGCTGGTACGGCTACGAGTCCGATCCGGGCGAGGACGACTGGTGGCCCCGGGCGGCGCCCGACCCCGACCCGGTCGCGGCGCTCACCGCGCTGCGGGGCTGACGCCGCGCGGCCCGGACCGTCAGACCCACCGCGACCAGGACCGCGCAGAGCGGCAGCATCACCCAACGCGCCGTGCGGAAGGACTCGTTCTCCTGGTCCGACATCCCGCGGTCCGCGCCGTGCGCGCCGGCCAGGTGCTCCCAGGCCATGGTGTCGATCCTCTCCGTGGTCAGCAGCGACGGGGACCGGCTGCCGGAGGGTAGTTTCCTGCGGCGGGAACTGTAGCGAACACCCGAGGGACGGCACCGTCCGGCCTACGACGGGTTCGGGCTGCACGGGGCGGTCCATCTGGCGCAGTCCGCCGCGTACCGCGGCTACGCCCGGGTGCCGTCACCGCCCCGCTGGTCGTCATCCCGTACTCCGTCCGGGCGCCGCGACGACTCGCGGCGGCCGACGCGCCGGTCGTGCGTGGCCGTTCGGCCGCCACCGGTCCGGCGCTGTTCCGGCCGCCGTGGCAGGGGTGCACGGACTCGCCCGTCTGATGAACAGGAGGGGAGTCAGGGGGACTCAGAAGTCGGCGAGGGTGCGCCCGTCCAGCCGGGCCACCGAGTCCTGCGCGTAGGCCTTCTCGTACGCGGTGCGGATCCGCTCGATCCGCGCGTCCAGCGGACGGGCCTGCGCAGCCGGGTACAGCAGGATGAGTTCGTACGAACGCTCCCGCTCGATCACTCCGTGGGAGTCGCGCCACTGCCCCCGGCCCTCCTGGACCGTGAGACCGTCCGGGAAGCGCGGGGTGACCTCGCGGTCGACGAACGAACGGAACTGCGCGCCGGTCACATCGGGCCCGCCGTCCGGTCGTTCGGTGCCGAAGATCAGGCGGGTCTCGACGTAGGCGGTGCCGCGTGCGGCGGGTACGGCCACGGCCGTGGACGCGTCGTCGCCGAGAGTGGCGTAGGCGATCGGTGCTCCGGCGGCCAGTGCCGCACAGGCCGCGACGGCGGCCGTGAGAGCGGTGCGCCGCCGGGGACGCTGCGGACGGGGCTCGGTCCCTGTGCGCGGACGGGGCACGGTGGTCTCCCGGGAACGGTGGGACGAGGTCGGCGCCCACCGTCGCACGGACGCCCCGCGAGCGCGGGGCGGGACATCCCGGACTCCGCCGGATCACACGTAAGGGTGAGCCGCTACCCGCGCGTTGCCGGAGGGCCGGGCAGGCAGATCCCGCGGCCCGCGAAGAAGCGCTCGAAGACCGGCACGGGAAGGTCGGCCGCACGGGTCGCGGCCGTGGTCCCCGAAGGGTTGTGGAAGTGGACCCCGGTCCCGTCGGCCGTGCGGGAGGTCAGCAGCACCAGATGGCCACCCCGCCCCGGAGCGGGCCGCTCCGGGTGCCGGATCCCGTAGTGCACGGAGGCCATCACCGCCCGCCCCTCGTCCAGCAGGTCCAGGATTCCGTCGGTGGAGAGGTGCCGGTGGACGACCGCGTCGAGACCGTGGACCTCGGACACGTACCGGGCGAAGGGAGCGTGGACCAGCCCCTTGATCACTCCGTCGGAGTCCTCCGTGTACGCGCCGTACTTCAACGCCCCGTCCCGCAGGGCGAACAGGTCGGGCGCCCCGGCGCCGAGGGCCATCCGCAGGCAGGTCACACCGCACAGGTGACCTGCCCAGCGGGCGTACTCGGCGGGGGACGCCGCACCCGAGTCCGCCCAGCCGGGATCCCCGGCCGGATCGAGGCCGCCCTCGACGATCGCCTCCACCAGGCCGGGCGAGGCGAACTGCGTGTGCACAGGGGCGTTGCAGGCCCGGCAGGTCACTGGCGGTATCCGTCCAGGAAGCGGCCGATGCGGCTGATCGCCGCGTCCAGGTCGTCGGCGTGCGGGAGCGTGAGGATACGGAAGTGGTCCGGGCGCGGCCAGTTGAAGCCGGTGCCCTGCACCACCTGGATCTTCTCCCGCAGCAGCAGGTCCAGGACGAACCGCTCGTCGTCGACGATGGCGTGGACCTTCGGATCGATGCGCGGGAAGGCGTACAGGGCGCCCTTCGGCTTCACGCACGACACCCCCGGGATCTCGTTGAGACGCTCCCAGGCCCGGTCGCGCTGCTCGTGCAGCCTGCCGCCCGGGGCGGTCAGCTCCTTGATCGACTGCCGGCCGCCGAGTGCCGCCTGGATCGCGTACTGGGCGGGGGCGTTGGGGCACAGCCGCATGGAGGCGAGCATCGTCAGCCCCTCCAGATAGCTGCGGGCGTGCTGCCGAGGGCCCGACACCACCATCCAGCCCGAGCGGAATCCCGCGACGCGGTACGTCTTGGACAGCCCGCTGAAGGTGAGGCAGAGGAGGTCGGGGGCCAGAGTGGCCACGCTGTGGTGCACGGCGTCGTCGTAGAGGATCTGGTCGTAGATCTCGTCGGCGAACACCATGAGCCCGTGCCTGCGCGCCAGATCGAGCATGCCGTCGAGGACCTCGCGGGAGTAGACCGCGCCCGTCGGGTTGTTCGGGTTGATGATCACCATGGCCCGGGTGCGGTCGGTGATCCTCGAGGCCATGTCGGCGAGGTCGGGGTTCCAGTCCGCGCCCTCGTCGCAGGTGTAGTGCACGGCCCTGCCGCCCGCGAGCGTGGTGACGGCGGTCCACAGCGGATAGTCGGGGCTCGGGATCAGGATCTCGTCGCCGTCCTCCAAAAGCCCCTGCACGGCCATGGAGATCAGCTCGGAGACCCCGTTGCCGAGGAAGATGTCGTCGACGTCGACGTCGACCAGCCCCATCGCCTGGTAGCGCTGGGCCACGGCCCGGCGCGCGGACAGGATGCCGCGCGAGTCGGTGTAGCCGTGTGCCTGGGGGAGCATCCGGATCATGTCCTGGACGATCTCCTCCGGCGCCTCGAAGCCGAAGAGCGCGGGATTGCCCGTGTTGAGGCGGAGCACGCTGTGGCCCGCCTCCTCCAGGGCGTTGGCCTGCTCGATGACAGGTCCCCGGATCTCGTAACAGACCTCGTTGAGCTTGCTGGACTGCCGGAACTCCATGCGTGCCTCCCCGACCTGGACTGTGATACTTGGTTTTACCAAGCTCGGGCTTGGAAAGTCCAACAACATGTCTAGACTGCGTCGCATGCCACGTCAGCAGCAGCCCGCACGCCCCGCCCGCCGCCGGAGCTACGACCAGTTCTGCGCCACCGCCCGTGCCCTCGACTCCGTCGGTGACCGGTGGACGCTGCTGATCGTCCGTGAACTGCTGGCCGGTCCGCGCCGCTACACGGATCTGCACGCCGACCTGCCCGGTGTCAGCACGGATGTGCTCGCCTCCCGCCTGAAGGACATGGAGCAGGGCGGTCTGGCCGTGCGCCGCCGGCTCCCGCCCCCGGCGGCCGCCGCGGTCTACGAGCTGACCGAGCACGGCCGCGGTCTGCTCCCCGTGCTCACCGCGCTCGCCGCGTGGGGCGCGCCCGCGCTCGGCGAGCGCCGCCCCACGGACGCGGTCAGGGCCCACTGGTTCGCCCTTCCGCTGCTGCGGGCGCTCGACGGCCTCACCCAGGACGGCGTTCTCGAGGTCCGGCTCCCGGAGGGGGGCTTCCACATCCGCACCGGCGAGCGGACGGAGGGCGGAGAGACGTACGGATACGGACCCGCCGACCGCCCCGACGCGTGCCTCCTGCTCGGCGCCGACGTCGCCCTGGAGCTCGGGCGCGGTGGGTGCACCCTCGCCGAGGCGGTCAGGAGCGGCCGGGCCGAGGTGCTGGGCGAGGGGCCCCTCGCCGCCGAAATCCGCGGCGGCCGATGCTCACGCGACTGACGCGTTCCCCTCGACTCGCCGCTACCGTGAATATGTTCATAGGGCGGATGCTGAGGAGTCGTTCATGGGGTTCGACGGCGCGGTCGGTGTGAAGCACGGGAAGAGCGCGAAGAGGCGGGCGGTGCTGCCGAAGCTCCTGCCCCTCGGTGTCTGCGTGGCCGCACTGGGCCTCGTGCCGGCGGCGGCGATCGCCACGCCGGGCAGCGGGGTGAGCGGGACCGTCGTCGCCAAGGGGACCTCCGAGGGCAGGCTCAAGGTGAAGACGCCCAAGGGCCGGACGGACGTCACCTTCCGGGAGATCACCGTGCAGCCCGGCGGCTCGACCGGCTGGCACACGCACAGCGGGCAGCTGATAGTCGTGGTCAAGTCGGGGACGCTCACCCGGACCCTCCACGACTGCTCGGTCCAGGTGACGCCCGCCGGAACGTCCTTCATCGAACCGTCCGGCGCCGGCCGCCGGCACACAGGGCACAACCTCGGGACCGAACCCGTCGTGCTGTGGGTGACCTACCTGCTCCCCGAGGGCAGCGAACTCTCCTACGACGCCGACGCGGCGGACTGCCCCGCGGCGAGGCGGCCGGAGGGGGCGGGTCAGTTGGCGGCCGTCTCGCCGTAGGCGCCGAACCCCGCCATGACCAGGCCGTCCCGGAAGGTCAGCACCTCGCTCCCGGATCGTGGGAGTTCCAGTCGTCCTGCCAGACGGTGGCGAAGCGACGGGCGAAGGCAAGGTCCATGCGGATCATCATGGGTCAGAGCGATGATGGATGCGTGCACTTTCAACCCATCACCCGGGAACGGCTGGCGCGCACCCTCGCCGCCCACGCCGACGGACTCGAGCCGGCCGACGGCGGGTCCTGGCTCAGGATCGGCGTCGACGGCGCCCCCGCCGCCCGTCCCGCGGGGCATGCGGGGGACCTCGCCGAGGCGCTGGGAGCCCGCGGGCGCCCGGTGCTCACCGTCCCCACCGGCGGATTCCTGCGCCCGGCCAGCCTGCGCTACGAATACGGCAAGGAGGACCCGGACTCCTACGCCGACAGCTGGTTCGACACAGGAGCGCTGTGGCGCGAGGTCTTCCGCCCGCTCGAGGCCGGCGGCAGCGGGCGCGTCCTGCCCGACCTCTGGAACCCCCGTACGGACCGGGCGACCCGCAGCCCGTACCAGGTGCTTCCCGAGGGTGGGGTGCTGATCCTGCACGGCCCGCTGCTCCTCGGCCACTGGTTCCCCTTCGACCTCGGGATCCACCTGAGCCTCTCCCCGGGCGCCTTGCGGCGGCGTACGGAGGAGGGCGAGCGGTGGACGCTTCCCGCCTTCGAGCGGTACGAGGAGGAGGTCGCCCCGGCCGAACGCGCGGACGTGGTCGTGCGGGCCGACGACCCGCACCATCCGGCGTGGACGGGGCTCTTGAAGGATCCGGGCGTGGGAGACCGGTGAGGCGCGTGTCCTGACGCCGCCCGTCCGGAGTTTGATCCGCGTCCCGGCGCGAGCGGCCCTGCGGGCCCCGGCGGTGTCAGGCCGGCCTGGCTCCGGGGTGTCAGGCCGGCCGGCCGCCCACCGTCGCCACCGCCTCGGCCCCGGCCCG
>NZ_NEUF01000125.1 GCF_002910915.1 Streptomyces sp. SM10
CGCCGCGTCCTCCAACGACAGCACCCCGGCCACATGAGCGGCCGACAACTCACCGATCGAATGACCCAACAGGTAATCGGGCTTCAGACCCCAGGCCGACACCAGACGGAACAACGCCACCTCAAGAGCGAACAGCCCGGCCTGCGTGAACTGCGTCCGATCCAGCAGCTCACCACCCTCGAACACCACACCCCGCACCGGACGATCCAGATGCCGGTCCAACTCCGCACACACCGCATCAAACGCATCCGCGAACACCGGATRCGCCTCATACAACTCACGACCCATACCCGACCGCTGCGCACCCTGACCCGAGAACAACACCGCCAGACCACCAGGCGCCGTCGTACCGCGGATGACACCTGTCCCGTCGCCGGAAGCGGCCAGCTCCCGGACGCCGTCCAGCAGGCCCTCGCGCCCTGCCTCGAGCACCACGGCCCGATGCTCGAGGGCGGCGCGGCCGACGGCGAGGGAGTAGCCGATGTCGAGCGCGCCGTAGGAGGCCCCAGCGGTCTCCACATGCGCCTGCAAGGTGCGCGCCTGTATCCGCAACGCCTCGGCGCCGGCAGCCGAGACGAGCCACGGGACAACCGGCGGGACCCAACCGGGCTGAGCGTCATCGGCGACGTCGGCGCTGTCCCGCACCGGTGCCTGCTCGACGATGACGTGTGCGTTGGTGCCACTCACGCCGAACGACGACACACCCGCCCGGCGCGGCTGCCCGGTCTCCGGCCAGTCCGCCGGCTCGGTCAGCAGTCGTACCGTGCCCGCCGACCAGTCGACGTGGGGCGTCGGCTCGTCCACGTGCAGCGTCTGCGGGAGCTGGGCGTGGCGCAGTGCCATGACCATCTTGATCACGCCGGCGACACCCGAAGCGGCCTGTGCGTGACCGAAGTTGGACTTCATCGAGCCCAGAAGCAGGGGGCGGTCCTCCGGCCGGTCCTGGCCGTACGTCTCGACGACGGCCTGGGCCTCGATGGGGTCACCCAGAACGGTGCCGGTGCCATGGGCCTCGACAGCGTCGATCTGAGCGGGTGAGAGGGCGGCATTCGCCAGTGCCGCGCGGATGACGCGCCGCTGCGAAGGGCCATGGGGTGCTGTCAGACCGTTGGACGCACCGTCCTGGTTCACAGCGGAGCCCCGTACGACCGCCAGCACGTGGTGCCCGTTGCGAACCGCGTCGGACAGCCGCTCCACGAGGAGCACGCCCACGCCCTCGGCCCAGCCCGTGCCGTCGGCGGCCGCGGCGAACGACTTGCAGCGGCCGTCGCCCGCGAGGCCGCCCTGCTGACTGAACTCGGCGAACGCGCCGGGGTTGTTCATGACGGTCACACCAGCCGCCAGGGCGAGAGTGCACTCGCGCTGTCGCAGCGCCTGAACAGCCAGGTGAAGAGCCACGAGGGAGGACGAGCACGCGGTGTCGACTGTCACCGCGGGTCCCTGCAGGCCGAGCGAGTACGCGATGCGGCCGGATACGACGCTGCCGGCGGTGCCGGTGACGTAATAACCGTCGACGTTGTCGTCGGACTGGCGGAGGCTGGTCTCGTATCCGGAGCTCTGTGCACCGACGAAGACACCGGTCTGGGTGGAGTGGAGTGAGGTCGGGGCGATACCGGCTCGCTCCAGCGCCTTCCACGACTCCTCGAGCAGGAGGCGCTGCTGCGGATCCATGGACAGCGCCTCACGGGGCGAGATCCCGAAGAACGAGGCGTCGAAGTCGGTGGCACCGTCGACGAAGCCGCCCTCGAAGGTCGTCGCGTTGGCGCCGCCCGCCTGATAGAGCCCTTCAAGGTCCCAGCCACGATCGGTCGGGAACGCGTCCACCGCATCTGTCCCGGAGGCGACGAGCCGCCACAGGTCATCGGGACTCGCCACCCCACCCGGGTAGCGGCAGCTCATGCCGATGATCGCGATCGGCTCCCTGGCGGCGCCGGTGAGCTGGGTGTTCTCCCTCCGCAACCGGTCGACCTCTTTGAGCGACGCGCGCAGCGCTTCGAGAACCTTGTCACCCGAACTAGCCATCATGAACTCCACACTTCGCGCATCATCAGGAATCGCCGTTGCCCAGTGCCATTTGGATCAGGCTCTCGGCGTCCATCTCATCGATCGAGTCGTTGTCGTCACCCGCGGTTGAGGACGCAGCTGCTCCGTCATGTTCATCCGTGAGCGTCATCAAGGTGTCCAGGAGTCCGGCCGCCCTGAGCCGGTCCAGCGGCACGGTGGCCAGTGCACTGCGCACCACGGCCTCATCCACGTCGCCGTACGCGACGGTGTCCTCCATGCCGTTCCGGCCGGCCTCCGGAAGCAGCTTGCTCCGCAGGTAGGCGATGAGGGCGGTGGGCGTCGGGTGGTCGAAGACGAGTGCGGCCGGCAGCCGCAGGCCGGTTGCCTCCGCGAGCCGGTTGCGCAGCTCCACGGCGGTCAGTGAGTCGAACCCGAGATTGCGGAAAGCCCGGTCGGGGCGTACCGCGCTCGGTGTGTCCAGCCGCAGCACGGTGGCCGCTCGCTCCTGGACGAGTTCGAGCAGCATGTGGTCCTGCTCCGGCCCCGACATCTCCCGCATCCGCCGGGTCAGTACATCGGCCGTGCCGGCGCCCTCTGCCTCTGCGGTTTTTTCGGCGCTCCGCAGGGCGGCCCGCACTTCGGGCAGGCCGCCGATGAGCGGACTCTGCCGCAGGGTGGTGAACGCGGTGGCGAACCGGGGCCAGTCCACGTCCACCGTGACGATCGGTGGTTCGTCGTGCTCGATCGCCTGTTGGAGAGCGGTGACCGCCAGAGCGGGCTCCATCGGGGCCAGCCCCAGCCGGGTCAGCTGCTCGCCTGTGTCTCCCGCGGCCATTCCGCTGTCGGCC
Organism: Streptomyces sp. SM10; assembly: GCF_002910915.1. GTDB lineage: Bacteria > Actinomycetota > Actinomycetes > Streptomycetales > Streptomycetaceae > Streptomyces. Next base: position 2,853 of record NZ_NEUF01000125.1, read on the forward strand.
CACTGACCCCATGCAACGGACGTGGCGGCCCAGCCCTGGGCGCGGCGACGGTGAGCCAGCGCGTCGAGTGCCGCGTTCGCGGTCGCGTACGCGGCTTGGCGCGCACTGCCCCACACCCCGGCGATGGACGAGAACATGACGAAGGCATCCACTGTTCCACCGAGCAGTTCGTCCAAGTGGGCGGCACCCGCCGTCTTGCCTTCGAGGACGTGTGCGAAGGCGGCAGGCTCCGTGTCCGCGAGGGCGACGCTGTCGCTGATCCCGGCGGTGTGGATGACGCTGCGGACGGGGCCGCCCTCCTGGCTCAGCCGTCCGACCAACTCGGCCACTTGGGACCGGTCGGCGACATCACAGGCGACGACGGAAACCTTGGCGCCCAGAGCCGTGAGCTCCGCCTCGAGTTCTTCCGCGCCGGGCGCGGCGATGCCCCGACGGCTGGTCAGGACGAGCCGCTCCGCACCCCGCCCTGCCAGCCACCTGGCCACATGCCCGCCCAGGGCGCCTGTACCGCCAGTGATGAGAACGGTGCCTTCGGGCTTCCATGGGGTACGGGAGCCCGCCTGGTTCAAGGGCGCCCGTACCAGTCGACGGCCGAATGCGCCGGCCGGGCGCAGAGCCATCTGGTCTTCTCCGACAGCGTCGGACAGGACGCCGCAGAGGCTGTCGGTCATGCGTGTGTCGACGCCGTCGGCAGGCAAGTCGATGAGGCCGCCCCAGTTTCCGGGCCGCTCCAGACCGACGACCCGTCCCATCCCCCACACCTGCGCCTGGGCGACGCTCACGGTGCGGTCGGCGGTGGCGCTCACCTGCACGGCCCCCTTGGTGGCGCACCACAGGGGAGCCTGAAGCTCCACGGCGTCGAGGGCCTGTACCAGAGCCAGCGTCGACGTCACGGCGGCGGGGACCGCGCTGTGCACCGCGTCAGGGCTCTCGTCCGCCCCGAGGAAGGACAGCACTCCGGACACTTCGTCGTCGCTCGCGTCGAGGAGGCGGCGTATGTGCCCGGTCAGAGTATCCCGGTCCGATTCTCCAGCGGGCACCACAAGAGTCGTCACGCACGCTCCGTGCTCCACCAGAGCCGCGTCACAGGCGTGGACCGTCGCGTCGTCGCGCAACACCTCCGGGATCAGCACGATCCACCGTCCGGAAAGCCGTGCGGATTTCGCCTCCGCCAGCGGTGCCCAGTCGATGCGATAGCGCCAGCCGTCGATGGTGGCCCCATTACGGCGGTCACGTCGCCAGGAGGCAAGCGCCGGCAGGACCGTCCGGAGGGCGACCTCGCTCTGTGTTCCGCCCAGAGTGCGCATGAGGGCGCCCAGATCCTCGCCCTCGACGGCCTCCCAGAACTGGGCGTCGACCGGGTCCGTCGCGCCGGCAGCGGGAACGGCCAGCGCTTCGGGCCAGTAATGCCGACGCTGGAAGGCGTAGGTGGGCAGGTCGACACGCTGAGCACCGGTGCCCGCGAACAGGGTGTTCCAGTCGAGGTCGACCCCGTGCACATGCGCGTGGGCGAGGGAGGTCATGAAGCGGCGGGACTCGTCCTCGTCCCGGCGCAACGTCCCCAACGCGACCGCGTCACTCCCGGCCGCCTCGAACGTCTCCTCCAGCCCCACGGACAGCACCGGATGCGGACTCACCTCGACGAACACACCATGCCCCGCACCCAGCAGAACCCCGACCGTCTCCTCCAACAACACCGTCCGGCGCAGGTTCGTGTACCAGTACTCGGCATCCA
>NZ_NEUF01000126.1 GCF_002910915.1 Streptomyces sp. SM10
CCGGACCCGACCACCACGCCCGACCCGACACCGCACCCGACCACGACCCCCGACCCGACCACGACCCCCGACCCGGATCCCGGCACCACCGCCCCCGGCTGCCCCACCCCCTCGGCGGAGCCCGATCCGGCGGCTTCCACCGACGCGCCCTCCGGCGAGCCCTGTGCCACACCCACCGCCTGACGGTCAGCCGGCGCCGAGCACCTCGGAGAGGTCGTACCGCACCACTTCCTCCAGCTGCGCGTACGTGCAGCCGGAGGGGGCGCGGTCCGGCCTCCACCGCCGGAACTGGGTCGTGTGCCGGAAGCGGTCACCCTCCATGTGGTCGTACGCCACCTCGCACACCCGCTCCGGCGCGAGGGCCACCCAGGACATGTCCTTCTTGCCCGACCAGCGGCTCGGCGCCCCGGGCAGCCGTGACCCCTCGTGCGCCGCCGCGTCCGCCCAGGCCGCCCAGGGGTGATCGGCGGGCTCGACACGCAACGGATCCAGCTCCTCCAGGAGTTCGGCACGCCGCTTCATGGTGAAGGCCGCGCACACGCCCACATGCTGCAGGGCGCCCTCGGCGTCGTACAGGCCGAGCAGCAGCGAGCCGACGACGGGCCCGCTCTTGTGGAAGCGGTACCCCGCCACCACGCAGTCGGCCGTCCGCTCGTGCTTGATCTTGTACATGGAGCGCACGTCCGGGCGGTAGGGCAGGTCGAGCGGCTTGGCGACCACGCCGTCGAGTCCCGCGCCCTCGTACCGCTCGAACCACTCCAGGGCGAGGGCCGGATCAGTGGTGGACGGGGCGAGGTGGACGGGGGCCGAGACGCCGGCCAGCGCACCCTCCAGGACCGTCCGCCGTTCGCTCTGCACGGTCGGCAGCAGGGAGGTGTCGTCCAGGGCGAGGATGTCGAAGGCGACGAAACCCGCCGGGGTCCGCTCGGCGAGCATCCGGACCCGGGAGTCGGCCGGATGGATGCGTTCGCTCAGCCGGTCGAAGTCGAGCCGGCCCTCGTACGGCAGGACGATCTCGCCGTCGACCACGCAGCGCGGCGGGAGACTCTCCCGGACGGCGGCGACCACCTCGGGGAAGTACCGGGTGAGCGGCTTGCCCGTCCGGCTGCCGATCACCACCTCGTCGCCGTCCCGGTGCACGATCGCCCGGAATCCGTCCCACTTCGCCTCGTACTGCATGCCGGGCGGAATCGCGGAGACGGACTTGGCGAGCATCGGTTTCACAGGCGGCATCACCGGCAGGTCCATGGCCCGATTCTCGCCCGGCCTCCGGCACACGTCCTCCGGAATGCGGCAGATGTGGGCCCGGCCTACGGTGTCCGACATGGGAGCAGGAGCAGCGGTGGAGCTGGACGTGGACGGACGGGCCGTGCGTCTGTCCAACCCGGACAAGGTGTACTTCCCGGAGAAGGGCTACACCAAGAGGGACGTGGCCGACTACTTCCGGGCCGTGGGGCCCGGGATCCTCCGCGCCCTGCGCGAGCGGCCCACCACCCTCCAGCGCTTCGTCGACGGCGTCGAGGGCGACTTCTTCTACCAGAAGCGGGCGCCGAAGAACCTCCCCGGCTGGACCCCCACGGCACGTATCGAATTCCCCAGCGGCCGCCACGCCGACGAGATGTGCCCCACCGAGCTGGGCGCCGTACTCTGGGCGGCCAATCTCGGCACCCTGACCTTCCATCCCTGGCCGGTGCGCAGGGCCGACACCGACCACCCCGACGAGCTGCGCATCGACCTCGACCCGCAGCCCGGCACCGACTACGCCGATGCGGTGAGGGCGGCCCACGAACTGCGTGCGGTGCTGGAGGACCACGGACTGCGAGGCTGGCCCAAGACCTCCGGCGGGCGCGGCATCCACGTCTTCGTGCCGATCGTCCCGGAGTGGACCTTCACCCAGGTCAGACGCTGCGCCATCGCGGTGGGGCGCGAGCTGGAGCGCAGGATGCCGGACCGGGTGACCACCGCGTGGTGGAAGGAGGAGCGGGGCGAGCGGATCTTCGTCGACTACAACCAGACGGCCCGCGACCGCACCATCGCCTCCGCCTACTCCGTGCGCCCCTTCCCGCACGCCCCGGTCTCCGCCCCGCTGCGCTGGGACGAGATCGACGAGGCGGAGCCCCGCGACTTCGACCTGAGGACCATGCCCGAGCGGTACGCCGAGGTGGGCGACCTGCACGCCGACATGGACGACCACGCCTTCCGCCTCGACCAGCTGCTGGAACTGGCGCGGCGGGACGAGCACGAACACGAGCTCGGCGACCTGCCCTACCCGCCGGAGTACCCCAAGATGCCGGGGGAGCCCAAGCGCGTGCAGCCCAGCCGCGCCCGGCACGACGACGGCGACGGCGCGTGAGCGACGCCGACGGGACGACGGAGCCCCCCGTGCACGGCGCGCACGGCAGGCCCCCGACGCGGGCCGAGAAGTGGGCCTCGTACAAGCAGTCGCCGCACGTCCCCGCCTTCGTGCTGGTCTTCATCCTCGCCGCGGCGGCAGGGCTCTTCGCCGGCTCGTACACGTACACGATGGCGGACCCGACGCCGCGCCGGATCCCGGCCGCCGTGGTCAGCGGGGTCGGGGACCGGGGCGAGGAGTTCATCGCGGGGATGGAGAAGGCCCTCGACGCCTCGCTCCGGCTGCACCCGTACGCCACCCGGGGCGCCGCTCGCCAGGCCATGGAGGAGCAGAAGGTCTTCGTGACCGTGAGGCCGGGGAAGAGCGGGGTGGCCATGGACATCGCCGGGGCCGGCGGGGCCACGGTCGCCCAGCTGCTCGCCGAGACCGGGGCGAAGGTCGCGAAGGCCACCGGGATTCCGGTGACGATCACGGACGTCAAGCCGCTCCAGCGGGGCGACCCGCGCGGGCTGGCGCTGTTCTACATCTCGCTGGCCGCCGTCATCATCGGCTTCGTCGGAGCCATCCAGCTGAGCGTGCACGCCCGCGCGCTCGACCCGCTCGAACGGATCGGCTTCACCCTCGCCTACGCGCTGCTCGGCGGCTTCGCGATCGCCGCCGTCGTGGACTGGCTGATCGGCGCGCTGGATCTGCCGTTCGTCGAGTCCTGGCTGATCCTGGCGTTCACGATGTTCGCCTCGGGCATGGTCTTCACCATGTTCAACACCATCATGGGGCGCTGGGCCATGCTGCCCACGTGGGGGCTCATGGTGCTGCTGGGCAATCCGTCGTCCGGCGGCGCGGTGTCCTGGCCGCTGCTCCCCTCGGCGCTCGGGCACATCGGGCGCTGGCTGCCGCCCGGCGCCTCGGTCAACGCCCAGCACACGGCGGTCTACTACCAGGGTCACCAGTACGCCTTCCCGTTCCTGGTGCTGACGGCCTGGGCGCTGGTCTCCTGCACGGTCTTCTGGGTGTGGCGCCACCGGCACCCAGGAGGCCGCGGTCACATGCCCCAGCATGCGGCCACGGCCTCCTGAGCGTGTCCCGCCCTACAACTCCTTGATGCGGATGTCGCGGTAGGAGATCACGTCCGTGGTGCTGTGGACCTGGAGCCCGATGTAGCCGGAGGCGTACCGCCGGCCGTCGGTGCCCGGGTCGCCGTCACGCGGCGGCTCGAAGAGCTGACCGCCGGTGTTGTCGAACTCGTTGATCAGGACACCGTTGCGGTAGACCGCGTAGTGCTGGTCCACCACCTTGATCTCGTAGTCGTTCCAGGTGCCCTTGGGGGTGACCCCGGCGCCGCCGAGACCGACCCGGTCGAAGCCGTACAGCGAACCGGTCTTGTACATGTCGCCGTCGGGCCGGTCGTTGACCTGGATCTCATGGCCGTAGTCGATGGCGACCCACTCCGGACGGGACTCCTCCGGGTGGTCGTGGACGTTCGGGAAGCGGACGAAGACCCCGCCGTTGGCGTTGCCCGCGCCGGGGGCGTCGTCCCGCCACTGGAGCTTCAGCGAGAAGTCCCCGTACTGCCGGGCAGGGAACCACAGCATCCCCATGCCGTCCACGGTGGTGGAGCTGGTGATCGAGCCGTCCTCCGTGTTCAGCCCGAACTTCCCGCCGCCGACCTGCTCCCACTTGGCGAGCGAGGCGGCGGTGCCGTCGAAGAGCTTGCGGTAGCCCTCGTCCTGGCCCGGCGTGCCGATGCCGGACTGCTTGGCGGCCCTGTAGATCTTCTTGTGCTCACGGGCGTCGACGACCCCGTCGGCGAGCAGCTTGTCCAGGACCTCGTCGACGTGCTTGAGGAAGAGCGCGTGGGAGGACCAGTCCTTCTCGTCCTCGATGAGCTCGTTGATCGTGCAGCGGTTGCCGGTGAGCCGGTTGGGAATCCCCGTGTCGACGGTGCCGACGATCACCGTGAGCCGTACGTCGTACTCCGGGCAGTTGGGCGCCGGCACACCGCCGCTCTCCGCGATGGTGAACGAGGACTGCTTCGCCTCGGAGGTGTTGCCCGCCTTGTCCGTCGCCCGGTGGGCGAGCGTGTGGCGGCCGACGCGGTCGACGATGACGGGGGAGGAGTAGGCCAGGTACGGCCCGCCGTCCAGGGAGTACTCGACCTTCTCCACGCCCGAATCGGCGTCGGTCGCCTTGACCGTGGCCTCGGCGCTGGTGATGAACGCGCCGTCCGAGTTCTTGTCGCCCGCCACGACCACGGAGGTCTCCGGCGGCGTCTTGTCCTGGGACGGCGGTTCGACGACGGTGAAGTCGACGGACTTCTCGGGCGCCGCGTTGCCCGACCTGTCGGTGGCGCGGTAGCGGACGGTGTGCGTCCCGACCTCGTGCACCATCACGGGTGCGGTGTACGCCGTCCAGGCGCCGTCCGCCCCGATCGCGTACTCGATGGTGTTGACGCCCGACCCGGTGTCCGACGCGGTCACCGTGACCGTCGCCATGCCCAGGTAGGCGCCCGCGTCGTCCTTCTCGCCCGACACCGTCGCCGAGGTCTCCGGCGGGGTCTCGTCGTCGGTCGGAGGCGCTGCGACAGCGAAGTCGACCGACTTCTCGGCCGCCGCGTTGCCCGACTTGTCGGTGGCGCGGTAGCGGACGGTGTGGGTCCCCACCTCGTTCACCACGACGGGCGTGGTGTACGGCTGCCAGGCGCCGTCCGCGCCGACGGCGTACTCGACCGTGTCCACACCCGAACCGGCGTCGGTGGCCGCCACGGTGACGGTCGCCTGGCCGATGTACGCGCCGTCGGCGTTCTTGTCGCCGTCCACGGTCGCCGAGGTCTCGGGAGCGGTGGTGTCCTCGCCACCGCCGCCGTCCTCGGTCACCGTGAGGATGCCCTGCATCGAGCCGTGGCCGGGAATCGTGCAGTGGTAGAAGTACCGGCCAGGCGTGAGGGTGACCTCGACGCTGTGCTTGCCACCCTCGCTGTCACTGGGGTTGGCCAGGATGTTGACCGGGACGTCGCTGTTGAACTCCGGGTCCGACACGCTGAACGTCAGCGTGTGCGGCATGCCCGAGGTGTTGCCGGTGGCCGCGCTGTTCTCGAAGACGATGGTCGCTGCGCCGGCCACCGCCGTCCTGGGCGCCGTCAGGTAGTGGTCGATGGGGTCGCCCGCGGTCCAGGTGAGCACCTGGTCGGCGGCTGCCGCCGCACGGTCGTCGTCGCGGCCGTAGGCGGCGGTCGACGCCAGCCCGAGGACCATGAGGAACGAACCGAGCAGGGCCAGCCACCACCGGGCGGGCCCGTACCGCCGTCGCGCGAGGAGTGAAGGGTGTCTCACTGCGCTGCCGCCTTCCTGGCCAGGTCTGCGGCGGCCGGGGTCGGACCGCCGCCCTCGTACGTCACGCGCCACAGCGCGGACTTGGAGTCGGAGGTGAAGAAGCCGCGTCCGTAGTCCAGGACGTAGAGCGAACCGTCCGGGGCGAACTTCCAGTCCATGAGGTTGCGGATGCCGTCCGCCCCGACCGGGATGATCTTCTTCAGGGACTCGGCGTGCGTGGGCAGACCGCCCTTGCCGACCGTCTTCGGGTCGGTCAGTACGGCGTGGCGCGGCTGGGTGCCGTCGTAGAAGTCACCGACGAACCACTTGCCGTCCCAGTACGCCGGCCACTTGGCCTCGCTCGTGCTCGCCGCGTCGTAGCGGTAGACGGGGCCGTTCATCGTGGCCTGGCCGCCGCCCTTGAGCCACGGCAGCAGCTCCTTCTGGTCCTCCACCTTGTAGCTCGGGATGCCGTCGGCGTCGCGCGGGTAGTCGACACCGCCGCCCTGCGGGGAGTACCAGATGGTGTTGCCGGTCACCGGCGGCAGCTTGACCAGGCCGTCGTTGTTCGGCGACTCGTTCCTCGGCGCGTCGCAGTCGTACCAGTCCAGCGGCTTCGACGGGTCGGGCAGGTTGCGGTCCCGATAGGGCTGCTTGTTGCCCATGCAGTACGGCCAGCCGTGGTTGCCGGCCTTGGTGATCGCGGCGAACGTGTCGTACTTCGCGGGACCCCAGGTCGTGCTCGGCTCACCGGCGTCGGGGCCGACCCAGCCCGCGTACAGGGTGTCCGTCGACGTGTCGACGGAGATGCGTGCCGGGTTGCGGACACCCATCACGTAGATCTCGCCGCGGGTCTTGCCGCCGCCCTCGTCCGGCTCCTCGCCGGTGAAGAGGTTGCCGGACGGCAGGGTGTAGGTGCCGTCGTCCTCGGGGTGGATCCGGAGGATCTTGCCGTTGAGGTTGTTGGTGTTGCCCGCGGTGCGGCGGGCGTCGGCGAAGGAGACGCCCTTGTAGTCCGGCTCCGGGTTGTTGCCCGAGTATCCGTCGCTGAAGCCCGAGGAGTTGTTGTCACCCGTGGCGACGTACAGGTTGCCCTTCGAGTCCCAGGCCATGCCGCCGCCCGCGTGGCAGCAGCTGTGGATCTGGACCGGCCAGTGGAGCAGCACCTTCTCGGACGCCAGATCCAGCTTGTTCGTGGCGTGGTCGAAGGTGAAGCGTGAGACCTGGCGCACCGCCATCTGCTTGTCGCGGTCGATCTTCGCGTGCGGGGTGTAGTGCAGATACACCCAGCCGTTGGTCGCGAAGTCCGGGTCCAGCTCGATCCCGAGCAGCCCCTCCTCCACCTTGACCAGCTCGTCGCCGCCGCCCTTGTTGCCGAAGACGCTCAGCTTGCCGGCGAGGGTGACCTTCTTGGTCGCGGGGTCGTAGACGTGGATCTCGCCCTCGCCCTTGCCGACGTCCGGATCGTTCCAGTCGGTGACCACCGGCACGCTGCTGTCCGCGCCGCCGCGCCCGATGTAGAAGACGCGGCCGTCCTCCGCCGTGACCAGGCCGTGCGGTTCGCCTATCTGGTCGTTCTGTCCGGGCTGGTTGGGCTGGGTGAGCCGCTCCGCCGTGTAGTTGGAGTCGATCGTGGCCTTGCAGTCGGCCTGCGAGATGCGGCTCGTCCAGGCCAGCGCGCCGCGCAGGTGGTCGCGGAAGTCGGTCTCCGCGAAGCTCGCGGCCGTACCGCCCATGGCGGTGTAGAAGGACCGCCCGCCGTCGTAGTCACGGCACCAGGAGACCGGGTGGTCCCAGCCGTTGGCACTCGCGCCGGGGGAGTAGGTGATCTCGCGGACCCGTGCCACGGTGTGCACGTCGCCGGACGGATTGTCCTTCCAGTTGAGCCACTTGTCCGGGTGCTTCCACTCCAGCGGGAGGTTCTTCGTCGCCGGGTGCTGCCGGTCGCCGATCTCCACCGTCGCGCGCTGGACGGCCGTCGGGCTGTCCGCCGCGGGGCGGGCGCCGACCAGGCCGGTGAACCAGTCGGAGTACGGCTCGGTGCGCGCGGCGTCGTGGATGCCGAGGAAGCCGCCGCCGGCCTCCATGTAGGCCTCCAGGCCCGCTTCCTGCTCCGGGTCGAGCACGTCACCGCCGCCGGTCAGGAAGACGACGGCGTTGTACCTGCCGAGCTTCCTGCCGTTGGTGAAGACACCGGCGTCGTCGGTGGCCACGGTCTTGAACCGCCCGGCCTCCGGGCCGCTGAGCCCGATCTTCTCGACGGCGGCGATGCCCGCGTCGACGGTCGGCGACTCCTCGCCCGCCGAGGCGTGGAAGACCAGCACCTTGACGTCGGCCCCGCCGGGCGGCGTGGGCAGGGACAACGTTGTCGCGATCCGTTCCTTCAGCCCCGGATCCGGATAAGGGCTCGCGGTGGCCGCGTTGCCCCCGAGCAGGGACGCGGTCAGGCCGCCGACCGCCACGGCCGCCGCGATGCCGCGGCGCGATCTGGACCTGTGATGTGGTGTGCGCTGCATGTGGTCACCCACCCCTCTGGGTCACTTCTCCGGTCACTTCTCTCGTCATCGCACCTCTGTGGTCACGTCGACAGCGCACGAAGCTAGACCTCTTTTCGTGACTCGCCAATAGGTACGGCAGCAATCGAACGAACTTTGTCCTGAGTGTGGATAAACGCGGAGGCCCCGGCTACGGTGTGGGCCGTCCAGGGGAGCAGCGCGTCAGTTTCCTTCTCGCAGTGGGGAGTTCGACATGGACCGAAGGACCTTCAGCCGCCGGATGCTGGTCGGCGGGTCAGTGGCGGCGGTGACCGGCGTGACATCGATGTCACTGGGAGCGGTGCAGGCCACCTCCGCGGAGAACCCCGTGAAGACGGCCCCCGCGGGAGGAGTCGTCCGCCATCTCAAGCTGTACGCCGAGACATTGGCCGACGGCTCGATGGGCTACGGCTTCGAGAAGGGAAAGGCGTCGGTACCCGGGCCGCTCATCGAGATCACCGAGGGCGACACGCTGCACATCGAATTCGAGAACACCACGGACGTCGACGCCAGCCTCCATGTCCACGGCGTCGACTACGACATCGCGAGCGACGGCACCCGGATGAACCGCAGCCACGTCGAACCCGGCGGCACCCGCACGTACACCTGGCGCACCCATGCCCCGGGGCGTCGCAAGGACGGCACCTGGCAGGCGGGCAGCGCGGGCTACTGGCACTACCACGACCACGTCGTCGGCACGGACCACGGCACAGGCGGCATCCGCAAGGGCCTGTACGGGCCGCTCGTCGTGCGCCGCAAGGGCGACGTCCTGCCCGACAAGACGATCACGATCGTCTTCAACGACATGACGATCAACAACAAGGCGGCGCACGAGAGCCCCGACTTCGAGGCCACGGTGGGCGACCGGGTCGAGGTCGTCATGATCACGCACGGTGAGTACTACCACACGTTCCACATCCACGGGCACCGCTGGGCGGACAACAGGACGGGCCTGCTCACCGGCCCCGACGACCCCAGCCGCGTGGTCGACACGAAGATCTGCGGACCCGCCGAATCCTTCGGCTTCCAGATCATCGCGGGCGAACACGTGGGAGCCGGCGCCTGGATGTACCACTGCCACGTCCAGAGCCACTCCGACATGGGGATGGCGGGCCTGCTGCTCGTCGCCAAGGCGGACGGCACCGTCCCGGGGTACGACCCGCCGCACCACGTGGCGGGCGCGGCGGAGACCCACGAGCACTGAGGGCGGTCACACCCCGGCCCGGAGACGCCGTTGCTCCTCCTCGACGATGCGCCGGGCGAGGGCGCCGTCCGACACGTCGACGGCGTCCGGCGTCGCCTCGGCGACGTCGCTGCGGCGCGCGTAGGCGTCGAAGAGCCGGTCCTTGCGCGCCAGGATCTCCAGCATCCGCTGGTCCACGCTGTCCGCCGCGAGGAGCCGGTGGACCTGCACGCTCCGTATCTGCCCCATGCGGTGCGCGCGGGCCACCGCCTGGTGCTCCATCGTCGGCTTGATCTGCGGCTCGCACAGGATGACGACCGATGCCGCCTGGATGTTGAGACCGACGCCCCCGGCCTGTATCTGGCTGAGCAGCACCGCGTGCCCGTCCACCGCGCCGAAGGAGTCCACGAGCTCCTGCCGGCGGGCGGCCGGGAGCCGGCCGGAGACGGGGCCGAACACCCCCTCGCCCAAGGCGTCCTGCACGGTCCGCAGGACCTCACGGAAGTAGGAGAAGACGACGACCTTGAGTCCGTTGCCCTCGGCCTCCGCGACGAGCTCGCGCAGCCGGATCAGCTTCGCCGACGTCTCCGGCCGGGCGTACGCGGCCCGGCGCATCCGCATGAAGTGCCCCGAGCCGACCGCCTCGCGGTAGGCCTCCAGATCGGCGGGGGAGAACTCCTCCCACTCGTCGGCCTGTACCAGCGCCGGGAGTTCGCCCAGGACGTCGGCCTGGTTGCGGCGCAGATAGGCGGGGGCGACGGCCCTGCGGAACGCGTGCGAGCCGGCGACGCCGTGCGTGGAGGTGACGAGCGGGGCCAGCTCGGGCCGCAGCTGCCGCACGAGGCTTCGGAACTCCTCGACCCGGTTCTCCATCGGTGTGCCGGTCAGGAACAGCACCCGTTCCGTGTTCCCCGTCCAGCCGCCCACGGCCCGGGAGCGCCGGGTCGTGGGGTTCTTCACGAAGTGGGCCTCGTCCACCACCACCATGCCGGGCCTCACGCCCGACCCGGGCCCGTCCGGCAGGGTGGCCAGGGCGTCGAAGGTGGTCAGGGCGACCCCGCCCCGCTCGCGCCACTCGCCGAAGGCCTCCAGCCGCTCCGGACCGTGCACCGGAACGGCCCGCAGGACGGAACGGGCGGCGACCTCCCGCCGCCAGTTGATGAGGACGCTCGCCGGACACACCACCAGGAAGTGGGTCTCGCCCCCCGCTGCGAGGTGGGCCAGCGCGGCGATGGCCTGCACGGTCTTGCCGAGTCCCATCTCGTCCCCGAGGATCACCCGCTTCTGGGCCAGCGCGAAGCGCGCTCCGAAGGACTGGTAGCCGCGCAGCGAGACCCGCAGGCACGTGTCGTCGAGCCGCAGCCCACGGACCCGGTCGGCGATCCCGGAGGGCAGGAACCCCTCGGCCGCGTCCCGGTCGGGTCCGCTGCCGGACAGCTCGGCGAGCAGGCCGTAGTACTCCGCGGAGCGCAGCTCGAAGTCGACCCAGGCCTCCGCCTCCGAGGCGGGGCCCCGCAGCAGGTCGACGGACACCTGCCCGAACAGGGTCCGGAGATCCCGCACCGCCGCGTCCCGCGCCACCGCCCGCACGGAGCTGACGGCGGCCTGGACACGGGCACCGGCCGTCCGCCCCGTGAACAGCATCCGCAGCCGGCTCCGCGCCGGCGCAGCGGCCAGGAGCAGCGGTTCCAGCTCCTCGGCCAGACGACGGGCCGCGTCGACCGCCCGGCGCACGTCGGGCCCGCCCTCCACCAGCCGGTGGAGGGCGACGAGCAGTGTGGTCGTGGCCGCGTCCGACGCGTCCATGTCTATCCGCACGGCGACCGTGTCCCGGACCGCGTGCGCGATCTGCCGTGCGGCCGCCAGGGCCTGGTCGGCCGTCTGCGCACCGACTCCGGGGATCTGGCGGAGCTCGTAGCGCCCGGCTCCGTGGACCCGGCCCACCGTCGCGTAGTCCGCCTGCTCCAGCGCGCCGAGCCGTAGCCGGCCCTCCGTCACGTCCGCGAGCCGGGAGACGGGGATGGAGGCGAGCTCGTGGTCCACCAGGGCGTCCAGCAAGGGGGTGAGCGCGGTGCGCGCGGTCTCGACGGCGCCGTGGTGGTCCTCCAGCACGGTCCGCGCGGCCGAGGCGAGTGCCTGGGCGTTCTCGAGCAGCTCACGTGCGGCTCTTCCCGTGGGCGCCCCGTCCGTGGGTCCGGCCTGAGTCATCTACGTCCTTCTGTCCCCGCCACCGCGGCCCCGCCACGACCGGGCCCATCGTCCCACGCGCCGCGCCCCGGCCCGCACGCCACGGCGCGAACTGCGGTTGTCAGTGCCTGGTGCAAGACTCGGAGAAGTGCGTCACCTCCCCGTCCGACACGACGAGCGAGACAACGGGACTCGCTGAAGGAGCACACCATGCCCGACCCCGCATTCGTCACCGGCGCCCCCAACTGGATCGACCTCGGCACCCCCGACATCGACGCCGCCACGACGTTCTACGACGGCCTCTTCGGCTGGGAGTTGGTGCCCGGTGGCCCCGAGACCGGCGGCTACGGGATGTACCAGCTGCGGGGCAGGACCGTCGCAGGCGTCATGACCGTGCCCGAGGACCAGGGGAAGCCCGCGTGGTCGGTGTACTTCCAGACACCCGACGCCGACGCCACGGCCCGGACGGTCGAGCAGGCCGGCGGTTCCGCGGCGTTTCCCCCGATGGACGTGCTCGACTACGGGCGCATGGGCGGCTTCACGGACAGCGCCGGCGCGTACTTCGGCGTATGGCAGCCCGGGACGGTCACCGGCCTCGGCATGATCATGGAACCGGGCGCGCTGATCTGGTCCGAGCTGTACACCCCTGACGTGCCGGCCGCGGCCGCGTTCTTCCACACGGTCTTCGGATGGCGGACCGAGGACATCGCCTACCCCAGCGGTTCCTACACGGTCATCCGTCCCGCCGACGGTGAGAGCGACGACTCCTCCTTCGGCGGCATCGTCCCGGTCGACGGGGCGCCCGCCCAGGCGGCGGCGGGGCCGCACTGGCTGCCGTACTTCGCCGTGGACGACACCGACGCCACGGAGGCGACGGTGCGGCGCCTGGGCGGCGGGGTGACCATGGAGGCCACCGATCTGCCGGAGGTCGGCCGGATCGCCACCTTCACCGACCCCGCGGGAGCGGCTTTCGCCGTCATCAAGCCGGCTCCGATGTAGCGCGCGGACGCGGACACAGGGCCGGTCAGGAGCGCGGGAGCCCCTGACGGCCCGGCTGTTGAACGGTCGTTGATCACTTGTTTATCGCGACCGGGCACCGTGTGCCTCATGCCGACCAACACCATGACCGACGAGCTCGCCTGGCAGGAGACCGCGTTGTGCGCGCAGGCCGGGCCCGAGTTCTTCTTCCCGGCTCCGGGCAGCTCCACCCGGGAGGCCAAGCAACTGTGCAACGCCTGCGAGGGCCGGGTCGCCTGCCTGGAGTACGCACTCGCCCATGACGAGCGCTTCGGAGTCTGGGGCGGGCTCTCCGAGAAGGAGCGCGAGAGGATGCGCAGAGGTGCCCGGTAGCCTCAGCTGCGAACACCTGCCGGGCCGCGGGCCCGCCGCGGCGGAGGGCGGGCGTGCGCAGCTGCGTCCCCGCCCCGGGCAGCCTCTCCCGGTGACCGAGCACGCGGATCGACCGTACCGGAACGTGCTCCCGCGCCGCCGCGTACCCTGATGCCCGTGGCCCCCGGCCTGTATCGCGTCGCCGTCCTCGTGCTGGAGGGTGCGAAACCGCTCGATGTCGGTATCCCCGCACAGGTGTTCACGACGCGCGCCAGCATGCCGTACGAGGTCCGGATGTGCGGCGCGGCCCCGGGCCTCGTGACCGGCGGCGACGGCCTCTCCTACCACGTCGCCCACGGGCTCGACGCACTTGCCCGGGCCGACATCGTCTTCATCCCGGGATACCGGTTCCCCGACCGGGACGACCCGCCGCGGGCCGTGACCGACGCGCTGATCGCCGCCCACGACCGGGGCGCGCGTCTCGCCGCGATCTCGACGGGCGCCTTCGCACTCGCCGCCACGGGGCTGCTCGACGGCCGGCGCGCGACGACGCACTGGCACTACACGCGCGCCCTCGCGGCGAAGCATCCGCTCGCCCAGGTCGACGAGAACGTCCTGTTCGTCGACGAGGGCAGTGTGCTGACGTCGGCCGGCGCGGCCTCCGGCATCGACCTGTGCCTGCACATCCTCCGCGGTGACCTCGGGGTCGCCGCGTCCAACCATGCGGCCAGACGCCTGGTCGCGGCTCCGTACCGCAGCGGCGGTCAGGCACAGTACGTGCCGCGCAGCGTGCCCGAGCCGCTGGGGGAGCGGTTCGCCGCCACCCGGGAGTGGGCGCTGCACCGGCTCGGCGAGCCCCTCACCCTCGACGTGCTCGCCCGGCACGCGGCGGTCTCACCCCGCACGTTCTCCCGCCGCTTCGCCGACGACACGGGATACACGCCGATGCAGTGGGTCATGCGCGCGCGCATCGACCTGGCCCGCGAGCTGCTCGAGCGTTCGCAGCTGAGCGTCGAGCAGATCGCCGGCGACGTCGGTCTGGGCACCGGGGCGAATCTGCGGCTGCATTTCCAGCGCATCCTCGGCACCACCCCGAGCGAGTACCGGCGCACGTTCGCACGGGGTGAGTAGCCCGCACGGCGTGGCGCGATCCTTTCGAGCAGTGGCGATCACGCCGCTGTCACGGGCGGACTCGGCGCGCGAGGCTGGTGGCGATCTGAAGGGACACCACTCATGACTCGCATCGCCGTCAACGGATTCGGCCGCATCGGCCGCAACGTGCTGCGCGCACTGCTCGAACGCGACAGCGCCCTCGCGGTCGTCGCCGTCAACGACCTCACGGAGCCCGCCACGCTCGCCCGGCTGCTCGCCTACGACACGACCGCCGGCCGGCTCGGGCGCCCGGTGACCGCCGACGGGGACGCCCTCGTCGTCGACGGCCGTCGCATCGCCGTGCTCGCCGAGCGCGAACCGGCGCGGCTGCCGTGGGCCGAGCTGGGCGTCGACATCGTCCTCGAGGCGACCGGCCGCTTCACGTCGGCCAAGGCCGCCCGCGCCCACCTCGACGCGGGGGCGAGGAAGGTGCTCGTCAGCGCGCCGTCCGACGGTGCCGACGTCACACTCGCGTTCGGCGTCAACACCGGCGCCTACGACCCGGCGGTGCACACGGTCGTCTCGAACGCCTCGTGCACGACCAACGCGCTCGCGCCGCTGGCATCGGTGCTCGACGAACTGGCCGGCATCGAGCACGGCTTCATGACGACGGTGCACGCCTACACGCAGGAGCAGAACCTGCAGGACGGTCCGCACCGCGATGCCCGCCGCGCCCGCGCCGCGGCTGTCAACATCGTGCCGACCACGACGGGCGCCGCCAAGGCCATCGGCCTCGTGCTGCCGAACCTCGAAGGAAAGCTGTCCGGCGACTCGATCCGTGTGCCGGTTCCGGTGGGCTCGATCGTCGAGCTCAACACGACCGTCGCCCGCGACGTGACACGTGAGGACGTGCTGGCGGCGTACCGGGCGGCGGCGGAGGGGCCGCTCGCCGGCATCCTCGAATACTCGAACGACGCGCTCGTGTCGTCCGACATCACGGGCAGTCCGGCCTCGTCGATCTTCGACTCGGCCCTCACCCGCGTCGACGGCCGGCACATCAAGGTGGTCGCCTGGTACGACAACGAGTGGGGCTTCTCGAACCGTGTCATCGACACGCTCGAACTCCTCGCCGGCTGACCGGAAGCGCCGGGGCGGCCCCACCTCCGGAGGACGTCCCTCGCGCTCCGGTGACCGGGCGGGCCGTCGCCGCAGGCGCGCCCGGCCACCGGGCCTGCGGCGACGAACCTCCTGTTACGCGCTGACGTCACGTGGTGCCGTCACGCCTTGCCGTCATGTGATGCGGAAGGTCTCGCCGTACACCTGCCACACCAGCGGCTTCGTCAGCCCCAGATTGCCCTCGCGGAGGAACACCCGCTGTTCGGTGTCTATGCGGGTCGTGTCGCGCTGCACCTTCCGGGCCCTGATCGCCGACCGGCCCTCGTCGAGGAAGGTCTCCAGATACGCGGTCTCGTCGCCGCCCTCCGCTGCCGTGTCCGCCGATGCCATCGCGGCGTCGCGGATGCCGTAGAAGCCGTCCGCCTCGACACCCGGCCCGTGCAGCACCATCGCGTCGTAGTAGACGAACTGTCCCAGGGTGCCGAGACCGTCCAGCTTCGCCAGCCGGACCGCGGGCTCGAAGTAGAGCCTGTCGCGAGTGGCGTCCTGGGCCTCCCGGAACGCGGGGTCCTCCGCAGCGCGGTGCCAGGCGTCGGTGAAGCCCGGATCGAGCCCCTCGTGCGAGTCGGTGCCGTCCACCGCGCGCAGGGCGGGGAGGAACGGGGCCAGCGGATTGTCCGGGGCGTCCTCGGTGTAGGACTCCACCAGCTGCAGCATGTCGTTCGTACCGGACGAGAAACCGACGATCCCGGCGGTGTATCCGGCGCCGTCGCCGACGTCCTCGATCGCCCCGTACTGGCTGCGCCAGTCCAGGGTGGAGGCCTCCGCGCTGGCCACCAGCCGGGACGCGGTCTCCTTCATCGCGGGAGCGGCGAGACCCGGCGGCAGCGCGTCGATCTCCTCGTCGCGCTCCTCGACCTGTTCGGCCGCTTCCGGCTTCGCCGTGCCGGTCTTCCCGGGGCCGGCCGCCTGCTGAGTGAGCGTGGGCGGCTCCGAATCACCACCGCTGAACAAGATCGAAGCGGCGATGGCAATCGGCGCACCGAAAAGAACGAGACGTGTCACAGGTTTCACCCGGCACAGAGTACGTTCCGCGAAGCTGTGGGGTCAGACCGAACGGAGAGTGGCGGCGCACGCGTGAGGCGTGCGNCGCCACTGTCCGGCGGATCGGGGAGCGGATCCCGACCCCGCCGGGGCGGATCGGGAGGTGATCAGCCCTGGGCTGCCCGGGCTGCCAGGCGGGCCTTGCGCGCCGCCAGCTTCTCGTCGAACTTGGACGCCTCGCTGTCCAGGCCGTTCATGTACAGCCCGAGCTCCTCCTGTGCCTTGAGGCCCTCCGGGCCGAGCCCGTCGATGTCGAGGACCTTCAGGTAGCGCAGGACGGGCTGGATCACGTCGTCGTGGTGGATGCGCATGTTGTAGATCTCGCCGATCGCCATCTGCGCGGCGGCGCGCTCGAATCCCGGCATGCCGTGTCCGGGCATCCGGAAGTTGACGACGACGTCCCGCACGGACTGCATCGTGAGGTCCGGGGCGAGGTCGAAGGCCGCACCGAGCAGGTTGCGGTAGAAGACCATGTGCAGGTTCTCGTCGGTCGCGATCCGCGCCAGCATCCGGTCGCAGACGGGGTCGCCCGACTGATGGCCGGTGTTGCGGTGCGAGACGCGGGTCGCCAGCTCCTGGAAGGCGACGTACGCGACCGAGTGCAGCATGGAGTGGCGGTTGTCGGACTCGAAGCCCTCCGCCATGTGCGCCATGCGGAACTGCTCCAGCTTGTCCGGGTCCACGGCGCGCGAGGTGAGCAGGTAGTCACGCATCACGATGCCGTGCCTGCCCTCCTCCGCGGTCCAGCGGTGCACCCAGGTGCCCCAGGCGCCGTCGCGTCCGAAGAGGGAGGCGATCTCGTGGTGGTAGCTGGGGAGGTTGTCCTCGGTCAGCAGGTTCACGACGAGCGCGATCCGGCCGATGTCGGTGACCTTGGACTGGCCGGTCTCCCACGCCTCGCCGTCCTCGAAGATGCCGGGGAAGTTCCGGCCGTCGGAGAACGGTACGTACTCGTGGGGCATCCAGTCCTTGGCGACCTTGAGATGGCGGTTGAGTTCCTTCTCCACCACCTCTTCCAGCGCGTACAGCAGCTGGGCGTCTGTCCACGCCTTCGAACTGCCGAGTTGGGGAGAGGCGATCGTCACGGGGGCTCCTGGGGGACGGGAGAATTACCTACGGCTTCGTAGGTTACGTGACCGTAGGTTAAGGCGGCAGTAAGGCCATAGCCAAGCCCAGTCGTCGCGGTGTGCACTCACCCTGTGTCATACGTGCAGGTCAGTGGCGCTACAAGGGGGACAAGTCAGGCGTCCTCGCTCCCTGTCCACGGCAGCTGACCAGGGTCGATGTCCCGGAGCCCGCCCTCGTCCAGCAGCAGCCACCGGGTGATTTCCAGCGACCGCAGGAAGGGCAGGTCGTGGCCGGCCACGATCAACGCTCCTTCGTACGCCTCCAGCGCGGACGCCAGCCGGCGCACACCGGAGAGATCGAGGTTGTTGGTCGGTTCGTCGAGCATCAGCAGGCGGGGAGCGGGCTCGGAGCACAGCAGGGCCGCCAGCGTGGCCCGGAGGCGCTCACCGCCCGAGAGCGTACCGGCGGCGCGGTCGGCGCGCGCCCCCTTGAAGAGGAAGTGTGCCAGCCTCGCCCGGATGCCGTTGGCCGTGGCGCCCGGTGCGACCTGTGCGACGTTCTCCACGAGGGACAGCGCGTCGTCGAGGACGTCGAGACGCTGGGGGAGGAAGCCCACCGGCACCTGGGCGGACACCTCGCCCGACACCGGGTCCAGGTCGCCGGCGATCGTGCGCAGCAGCGTCGTCTTGCCCGCGCCGTTACGGCCGACCAGGGCGATCCGCTCCGGGCCGCGCAGGTCCCACTCGCCCGGGACCCGTACCCCGTGGGCGAGTTCGAGATCCCGCAGCACCAGTACGCCACGGCCCGGATGCACCTGGGTGTGCGGCAGCTCGATCCGGATCGTCTCGTCGTCCCGCACCGCCCCGACCGCCGCGTCGAGACGTTCCTCCGCCCCGGCCAGCCGCTCGCTGTGCATGACCCGGTGCCTACCGGCCGACTCCTGGGCGGTCTGCTTGCGCTGGCCCATCACGGCTTTCGGCTCGCGCTTGGTGTCCCACATCTTCTGCCCGTATCGCCTGCGCCGGTCCAGCTTGACGAGCGCCTCGGCGAGTTCGCGCCTCTGCCGCCGCACGTCGGCCTCCGCGACCCGCACCATCCGTTCGGCGGCGTCCTGCTCCACGGCCAGCGCCTCCTCGTAGGCCGACAGGCTGCCGCCGTACCAGGTCACGGCGCCGTCGCGGAGGTCGGCGATCCGGTCCACCCGTTCCAGCAGCTCCCGGTCGTGACTGACGACGACCAGCACGCCCGTCCAGGCGTCGACGGCGTCGTACAGCCGGCCCCGCGCCCGCAGGTCGAGGTTGTTGGTCGGCTCGTCGAGCAGCAGGACGGAAGGGCGGGCCAGCAGCAGCGCGGCCAGGCCGAGCAGCACGCACTCGCCGCCGGACAGCTCACCGATGGTCCGGTCGAGGCCGGCACCCGCCAGCCCCAGCTGGTCGAGCACGGCGAGGGCGCGTTCCTCGACGTCCCAGTCCTCCCCGACCGCGGCGAAGTGCTCCTCGCCCGCATCGCCCGCCTCGATGGCATGGAGCGCCGCCCGGGTCGCGGCCACACCCAGTACCTCGTCCACCCGCAGCGCGGTGTCCAGGGCCAGGTCCTGGGGGAGGTGTCCGATGTCACCTGCTGTGGTGATGTGCCCCGACGCCGGGATGAGTTCGCCAGCGATCAGGCGCAACAGGGTCGATTTGCCGCAGCCGTTGAGGCCGATCAGCCCGGTCCGGCCCGCCCCCACGGCCAGTTGGAAGTCGTCGAAGACGCCCGTCCCGTCCGGCCAGGCGAAGGAGAGGGAGGAGCAGAGGATGTGTGTGGCAGATGCGGGCACGAAGTCTCCCGATGGCGTCGAGAATCGCGGAGAACGGCTCGGACACTGGGGTCGCACAGGGGCACACGCCCGTCGGGGGCGCGTGGCGCGGGTGTGCGGACACCTCAGATGTGGAGCAACGTCCTTCTCCGATCCGACGGCAACAGGGGCACCGGTGACGTTACGAGCGGGCGCGTACGGGCGCAACCGATTCAGGCGGACCCGCCCAGCAGGTCGGTCAGGTCGCCGTCCAGATCCATGAAGCGGTACTCGTCGCCCACCGGGACCAGTTCCTGCGCCCGCTTCAGGAAGCGCCGCAGCTCCGACGTCCGGACATGCACCATGGCGATGCCCTCGACGGCGTGGAACTCCAGCACCGTACGGTCGTATCCGAACGGCCGGACCCGCACGTCTCCGACCCCGGCCGGCCCGTCCATTCCCGTGGCGAGCAGCTCACGGGAGAACTCCCAGGACACCTCGGTGCCTTCGAGGGTCGCCGGCCCGGGGAACGCCATGCGGACAGCGAAGGGGTCCTTGCGGTCGTAGTGCAGAGTGGCGGGCAGGGTCTCCATACGCGGTGCGGACGCGACCATACGGGCCTGCACGGACTGCTCGATAACGCTGGACAAGACCTGCTCCCTCTCGCCTCGGACGAACGGTTCCCGGCATTGGAGTAGACGACGGAACGCCTCCATCCGTGCACTGGCGGGCCGCGTGAGCTGCGTCACCGCACCGCCTCTCTGATCAACTGCCCCGTTTCGCACGGCGCACCCTGGACGCCGCTCCACGGGTGGGTTAGCTTCCAGCGCCATGAGGGCCATGGGGAAGACGCGACGGGTGATGGCACTGGGACTCTGCGGCGCGGCGGTGGCCGCCGCACTGGCCGCACCGGCCGCACAGGCAGGGCAGGCCGGGCATCAGGGCAGGGACCCGGAATGGGCGCTCACCGGGACAGGAACGGATGCGCGCTTCCGCGGCCTTGCCGCCGTCGGCCGCGATGCCGCCTGGGTCGCGGGTTCCGGCGGCACGGTACTGCGCACCACGGACGGCGGACGGCACTGGCGGGACGTCTCGCCGGCAGGTGCCTCCGGGCTGGAGTTCCGTGACATCGAGGCGTTCGACCGGAACCGGGCGGTCGCCCTGGCCATCGGCGAGGGCGAGGCGTCACGGGTCCTGCGTACCGAGGACGGCGGGGTGAGCTGGACGGAGTCCTTCCGCAACGCCGACACCCGGGCCTTCTACGACTGTCTGACCTTCTTCGACAGCCGTCACGGACTCGCGATGAGCGACCCGGTGGACGGGAGGTTCCGCATCCTGTCGACCTCCGACGGCGGGCGGAGCTGGCGGGTGCTGCCCGACGCAGGGATGCCCGCCGCGCAGCCCGGTGAGGCCGGCTTCGCGGCGAGCGGCCAGTGCCTCGTCAGCGCGGGCGCCAAGGACGTCTGGCTCGCGACGGGCGGCGCGGAGACCGCCCGGGTGCTGCACTCCGGGGACCGCGGCCTGACCTGGACGCAGGCCGCCGCGCCGATCCCCGCGGGAGATCCGGCGCGCGGCGTGTTCGGCCTCGCCTTCCGCGACCGCACGCACGGTATCGCGGTGGGCGGCGACTACCGGGCGGACCAGGCGTCGCCGGACGCCGCCTCCGTCACCCGGAACGGGGGCCGGAGCTGGCGGGGTGCGGCCACCCCGCCGCCCGCCTACCGCTCCGCTGCGGCCTGGCTGCCGCACGGCAGGGCGTCGGCGATCGCCGTGGGCCCGACCGGCACCGACGTCACCCGGGACGGCGGACACACCTGGAGGACCGTGGACACCGGCTCCTACGACACGGTCGACTGCGCACCGGACGGCGGCTGCTGGGCCTCGGGCGGGAAGGGACGGGTCGCGCGACTACGGTAGCCGCCCTGCGCAGGGAAGACGTGATGCCCGCTCCGAGGAAGCAAGGGAACGCAACACTGTGACAGATGCCCACACCGACGAGGCAGTTCTGGCCCGGATCACCGAAGGGCTCGTCTACACCGAGTCGGAGGCGGCCTTCCTGGCTCCCCGGCGCCGCACGGAGGAGATCTTCGAGTACAACCGGACACCGCCGGGCCAGGAGGACAGACGCCGCTCGCTGCTCGTCGGGATTCTCGGCTCGGCCGGTGAACGCACCGTACTCCTGCCGCCGTTCAGCGCCGCGTTCGGCAGCAACGTCCACATCGGCGACGACTTCTTCGGGAACGTCAACCTGACGTTCGTCGACGACGTGGACATCCGCATAGGCGACGACGTCATGATCGCTCCCAGCGTGACGCTGACCACCACGGGACATCCGGTACATCCCGCGAGACGCGCCGACTTCGGCCGGTTCTCCGAACCGATCCTCATCGAGGACAAGGTGTGGATCGGCAGCAACGCGGTGGTCCTGCCCGGCGTCCGGATCGGATACGGGTCGGTCATCGGTGCCGGCAGTGTCGTCAGCCGCAGCATCCCCCCGATGAC
The DNA here is from genome assembly GCF_002910915.1 of Streptomyces sp. SM10. GTDB lineage: Bacteria > Actinomycetota > Actinomycetes > Streptomycetales > Streptomycetaceae > Streptomyces. Next base: position 21,554 of record NZ_NEUF01000126.1, read on the forward strand.
CGTCGCGCTCGGAACGCCGTGCCGTGTGGTCCGCTCCATCACGGACGAGGACCTCACCGCACGTGCGCCCGCACACTGAGGACGCGGTGACCCGTGACCGGACTCCCGCTGCGACATTCGGCGGTGGCCGCCCGCAGCGACGCGGGTAGACTATCCGTCCATGAGTGGCGACCTGGAAGTAAGTGCTCTGGCGATCAACGTCACGATCCCGGAAGTGCTCCGCTGGACGGACACCCGACGCGGTGAGGCGTTCACGCTGACCACGCTCAACGTCCGCCTCCTCCCGGACGGCCGCCTCGCCGCGAAGGCCTACGGCCGGCCGGTCGGCGGTGGCCGCGGCGCGTACGTCTCGTTCCCCGTCCCGGACAGACCCGAACTGGCGGCCCTGATCGACAGCGCCGCCGGCCGTGCCGGGGCATTGTGGGCCGCTCATCGTGGTCTCGGCTGAGCCCGGTCCGACGCGAAGCGGGGTGGCGGCAGTCCGGACCGCGCCCTCACGGCGGGGCCCGGAGGGATATCCTCCTGCGCGGCGCCCCGTCACGGCGTGGTGGGCCCGGCCGACACGGCTACTGACCGGGCAGTCGCTGCCGGTACGGTGCGAGCGCGTCCGAGGTCTTCGTCGCGATGAACTCCGTGATCCGGTAGGCACACACCCCGTGCGCCGCGAACGGGTCGGAGGCCACGATCCCCTCGATCGCGTCGCGGTCGTCCCCGACGGCCAGGATCACACCGCCGTCGCGGGGGTTCTTGCGGCCCGAGGCGATGAACACCCCTTGCGCGTACTGCGTGTCCAGCCAGGTGATGTGTTCCGTCATGAGGGCGTCGACGCGCTCGACCGGTGCGGTGTAGGTCAACTCGAGAACGAACATGATCGCCAGGCTACCGGCTGCCTAGACTGACCCGTCATGACGACTTTCCGGATGCCCGCCGACGAAGCCGAAGCCCGTGCCGTCCAGGACGCGTTGCGTGCGCGGGTGGTGCTGGACGAGCCCGGGCCACCGCCCGGGACCGGCAGGGTGACCGGGGTCGACGTCGCCTACGACGAGGAGCGCGACCTCGTCGTCGCGGCGGCCGTCGTCCTGGACGCGGCGACCCTGGAGGTGATCGCCGAGTCGACCGCCGAGGGACGGGTGACGTTTCCGTACGTCCCCGGGCTGCTCGCCTTCCGGGAGATCCCGGCCGTCGTGGACGCCCTGGAGGGCCTGCCGGTGGATCCGGGGCTCGTCGTCTGCGACGGTTACGGGCGGGCCCACCCGCGCAGATTCGGGCTCGCCAGCCATCTCGGTGTCCTCACCGGCCTGCCGGTCATCGGCGTCGCGAAGAACCCCTTCACCTTCCGCTACGAACAACCCGGCCCCCGGCGGGGCGACTTCACCCCGCTGATGGACGGGGACGAGGAAGTGGGCCGGGCCCTGCGCACGCAGGACGACACCAAGCCCGTCTTCGTCTCCGTCGGTCACCGCACCGGTCTGGACAACGCCTGCGCCCAGACGCTCGCGCTGGCCCGGGACTTCCGCCAGCCGGAGACCACACGCAGGGCGGACGCCCTGTGCCGGTCCGCGCTCCGGGAAGCGCTCGGCTGATCCCGGGCCCACTCGGTGATCTGTTGCGAACTGAGTACATGCACGGATGTTGTTCGTCGAACATCGGGGGCAGGCTGGTACGCATGATCGACCACCACGCACCTCGCATGAGCGCCGGAACCGTACACCTCTCCCAGCGCGGCGTCGCCGTGGGCATGACCCTGGGCGTCCTCGCAGGAGGTGCCTGGACCGTGTCCATGGTCGTCACGCTGGCGACCTGGATGCTCTGACCGGCGGGGAGACGGGCCCCCTGGGTTCAGCGCACCGCCGCCACCCGGAAGCGCAGACCGGCCGCAGTCAGCCGCTCCAGCAGTGCCTCGCCCATCGCCACGGCCGTCGTGACCTGACCCGACGTCGCCGGCAGGTCGTCGAGGGCGAGCGCCAGAGCCGCCTCGGCCAGCATCTTGGCCGTCTCGTCGTAGCCCGGGTCGCCGCCCGACACCTCGGTGAAGACCCGCCGTCCGCCGCCCTCCCCGACGAAGCGGACCGTGAACCAGCTGCGCCCCCTGCGCTGCACACCGGGGCCCGTGCCCGGCTCCACCCGGGCCGAGAGCCAGTGACGCGCGGCCGGGATCTGGGCGGCGCCCGCCAGCAGGCCGACCGCCCCCACGCCACCGAGCGCCATCGGCAGGCGCTTCACCGAGGCGAAGTGCCGGTAGCGGAAATCGGGGCCGTAGCGCTCCAGTGCCCGGGCCGACCGTTCCACGACACGCGGGTCCAGGGTCGGCAGCGGCAGCGCCCAGGTCCCGGTCTCCGGGCTGAAGTGCGGTGATCCCTGCGGTGCGCGAGCCCGGCGGCCGACCAGCCGCGGTTCGTGCATCCGGCGCTCCTTCGCGGCCCGCACCATCTGCGGGCCGCGGCCCAGCGCGGTGAGCGCCGAGGCGAAGGTGCCGCCGGAGAAGACGGCGTTGGTGCGGACGTAGCCGTCGACGGTCAGCGGGACGCCCTCCGGCAGCTGCCGCACGGTGAACCAGGCGCCGAGGTCGTGCGGTACGGAGTCGAAGCCGCACGCGTGCACGAGGCGGGCCCCCGTCTCACGGGCCCGGCCGTCGTGCTCCAGATACATCCGGTCGACGAACTCCGCCTCACCGGTGAGGTCGGTGTAGTCGGTCCCGGCCTCCGCGCAGGCGGCGACCAGCTTCTCGCCGTACCAGACGTACGGGCCGACCGTCGACGCCACCACGTGCGCGGACTCGGCGAGTGCGCGCAGGGCGTCCGCGTCGTCCGCGTCGGCCGTCAGGAGGGCCAGATCCGCACAGTGCGGGTTCTTCGCGGCGAGGCGGTCGCGGAGCTCCTCCAGCCTGCGTCGGTTCCGCCCGGCCAGGGCCCAACGGCAGCCTTCCGGCGCATGGGCGGCGAGATATTCGGCCGTGAGCGCCCCCACGAAGCCGGTGGCCCCGAAAAGGACGACGTCATAAGGGCGTTCTGCCCCGTTCTGCCTGTTCATGAGTGCCTCCGAGGACGCCGGTGCCGATGTGGCAGGCAGAGGGTAGCCGAGGTCTCCGTGGTGCCGTGCGGCCGGGCAGGCTCCGGTGCGAGAGGATCCAGGGGAAGGAGCTAAGCGCTTGCTCGGCCAAAAGGGTTGTGCGGAGCGCGGTGCGTTCTTAGCATCATCGATGTTACATCGGTTGTGTCACACCGCTGGGGGCTTGATGGCAACGACAGGACAGGGGGCGCACGGCCCGCTGACCGGGGTGCGCGTCGTCGAACTCGCGGGCATCGGCCCCGGGCCGTTCGCCGCGATGCTCCTCGCCGACCTCGGCGCGGACGTGGTGCGCGTCGACCGGCCCGGGGGTTCGGTGATCGGTATCGAGCCGGCCTTCGACCTCACCAACCGCAACAAACGATCGGTCGTCGTCGACCTCAAGGCCGAAGGCGGAGCCGGGCAGGTCCTCGATCTCGTCGAGCGCGCCGACGTGCTCATCGAGGGCTACCGGCCCGGCGTCGCCGAGCGTCTCGGCGTGGGTCCCGGCGCCTGCCTGGAGCGCAACCCCCGGCTCGTCTACGGGCGGATGACCGGATGGGGCCAGGACGGGCCGCTGGCCGACCGGGCGGGACACGACATCGGCTACATCGCCCTGACCGGCACACTGTCCATGATCGGCAGATCCGGCGAACCGCCCACCGTGCCCGCCAACCTGGTCGGCGACTACGCGGGCGGCTCCCTCTACCTCGCCGTCGGCGTACTCGCCGCCCTCCAGCACGCCCGTACGCCGGGCGGGACCGGGCAGGTCGTCGATGCGGCCATCGTCGACGGCGCGGCCCACCTCGCCACGATGATCCACGGCATGCTGGCGGCAGGCAGCTGGCAGGACCGGCGCGGCGCCAACCTCCTCGACGGCGGCTGCCCCTTCTACGGCTCCTACGAGACCTCGGACGGTGGGTACATGGCGGTCGGGGCCCTGGAGCCGCGCTTCTACGAGGAGTTCACCGCGCTCCTCGGCCTCGGGGACGAGGCCCCCGACCGCAACGACCTCGGACGCTGGGAAGAGCTGCGCACCCTGGTCGCCGACCGCTTCAGCACCCGTACCCGCGCCGAATGGACCGAGGTCTTCGAGGGGACGGACGCCTGCGTGGCCCCCGTCCTCTCGCTCCGTGAGGCACCCCGACACCCCCACCTCACCGCCCGCTCCACCTACGTGGACCACAGCGGCCTCACCCAGCCCGCCCCCGCGCCCCGCTTCTCCGCGACCCCCGTCTCGGTGCGCACCGCACCCGCGCTGCCCGGCGCGGACACCGAGTCCGTCGCGGCCGACTGGGACCTGCCGGGCCTGCTGACCACCGGGAAGGAAGCGACCGGCTGATGGAACTCTCCCTGCCGCTGGCCTACTCCGGCGACCCGCGCGCCGCGTGCGACGAGGTCGCCGCGCTCGAATCCGCCGGCCTCGACGCCGTCTGGGTCGCCGAGGCGTACGGCTTCGACTCGCCCACCCTCATGGGGTACCTCGCCGCCCGCACCGAACGCATGAAGATCGGCGCGGCGATCCTCAACGTCTACTCCCGCACCCCCGCCCTCATCGCGCAGACCGGTGCCGGACTCGACGCCGTGTCCGGCGGCCGCGCCCTGGTCGGACTCGGCGCCTCGGGCCCGCAGGTCGTGGAGGGCTGGCACGGCAGGCCCTACGACAGGCCGCTCGGCCGGACGCGTGAGACCGTCGAGCTCTGCCGCCGGATCTGGCGCCGCGAGGTCATCGACCACCACGGCATCACCGACATGCCGCTGCCGAAGGAGAAGGGCGGCAAGCTCGGCAAGCCGCTGAAGATCCTCACCCGGCCGGTCCGCGACACCATCCCCCTCTACGTCGCCTCCCTCGGCCCCGCCAACGTCCGGCTCACCGCCGAGATCGCCGACGGCTGGCTGCCCACCCTCTACATCCCGGAGAAGGCACAGCAGGTCTGGGGCACCGCCCTGGCCGAGGGGACGGCGAAGCGCGACCCGGCCCTCGGCCCCCTGCAGACCGTCGCGGGCGGCCTGCTGGCCATCGGCGACGACGCCGCCGCCGTCCGGGACCTCGCCCGCCCGCAGATCGCGCTGTACGTCGGCGGCATGGGCGCGCCCGGCAAGAACTTCTACAACGACCTCGCCGTCGCCTACGGCTACGGGAAGGAGGCCGCCACCATCCAGGAGCTCTACCTCTCCGGGAAGAAGCGGGAGGCCGAGGCCGCCGTACCGGACGAATTCTGCGAGCTCATGACGCTCTGCGGCCCCGAGGGGTACGTGCGCGAACGGCTCGACGCCTTCCGTGAGGCCGGGGTCACCATGCTCAACGTGACGCCCGTCGGCCCCGAGCCGGCGCGGCTGATCTCCACCGTCAAGAACTGGCTCCAGGGGGCTTGAAGTGCAGCGGCAGATCTTCACCGACGAGCACGAGGCGTTCCGCGGGACCGTCCGCACCTTCCTGGCCAAGGAGGTCCTCCCGCACTACGAGCAGTGGGAGGAGGACGGCATCGTCCCGCGCGAGGCGTGGCTCGCGGCCGGCCGCCAGGGGCTGCTAGGCCTCGCCGTACCCGAGGAGTACGGGGGCGGGGGCAACACCGACTTCCGCTACAGCGCCGTCCTCGCCGAGGAGTTCACACGGGCCGGGGTCTCCGGGCTCGCTCTCGGCCTGCACAACGACATCATCGGCCCCTACCTCACCGGGCTCGCCACCGAGGAGCAGAAGCGCCGCTGGCTGCCCGGCTTCTGCAGCGGCGAGACCATCACCGCCATCGCCATGACGGAACCCGGCGCGGGCTCCGACCTCCAGGGCGTCCGCACGTCCGCCGAGGACAAGGGCGACCACTGGCTCCTCAACGGCTCGAAGACCTTCATCTCCAACGGCATCCTCGCCGACCTCGTGATCGTCGTCGCGAAGACCTCGCCCGAGGGAGGGGCGAAGGGGCTGTCGCTGGTCGTCGTCGAGCGGGGCGCCGAGGGCTTCGAACGGGGCCGCAACCTCGACAAGATCGGCCAGAAGTCGCAGGACACCGCCGAACTGTTCTTCAACGACGTACGCGTCCCCAAGGAGAACCTCCTCGGCGAGCTCGACGGCGCCTTCCTCCACCTCATGACCAACCTGGCCCAGGAACGGATGGGGATAGCGGTCGCCGGCATCGCCGCCGCCGAACACCTCGTGGAGATCACCACCCGGTACGTCAAGGAGCGTGAGGCCTTCGGGCGCCCGCTCTCCAAGCTCCAGCACATCCGCTTCGAGATCGCCGAGATGGCCACCGAGTGCGCCGTCACCCGTGCTTTCCTCGACCGGTGCATCGTGGACCACTCCGAGGGCACCCTCGACGCCGTCCACGCCTCCATGGCCAAGTGGTGGGCCACCGAGCTGCAGAAGCGGGTCGCCGACCGCTGCCTCCAACTCCACGGCGGATACGGATACATGACGGATTACCGGGTCGCCAAGGCCTTCACCGACGGCCGTATCCAGACCATCTACGGCGGGACGACCGAGATCATGAAGGAGATCATCGGCCGTTCGCTGCTCGCCTGACCTCCCGTTGCACAACCACCCCGAAAGGCTGCTGTCTTGAGTACCGAAGCGTACGTCTACGACGCGATCCGCACTCCGCGCGGCCGAGGCAAGGCCAACGGCGCCCTGCACGGCACCAAGCCGATCGACCTCGTCGTCGGCCTCATCCACGAGATCCGTGACCGGTTCCCCGGCCTCGACCCGGCGGCCATCGACGACATCGTGCTCGGTGTCGTCAGCCCGCTCGGCGACCAGGGCTCCGACATCGCCCGGATCGCCGCGATCGCCGCGGGGCTCCCCGACTCCGTGGCCGGGGTGCAGGAGAACCGCTTCTGCGCGTCGGGTCTCGAAGCCGTCAACCTGGCCGCCGCCAAGGTCCGTTCGGGATGGGAGGACCTCGTCCTGGCCGGCGGCGTCGAGTCGATGTCCCGCGTACCGATGGGCTCCGACGGCGGTGCGTGGGCCATGGACCCGATGACCAGCTTCGAGACCGGCTTCGCCCCGCAGGGCATCGGGGCCGACCTCATCGCCACCGTCGAGGGCTTCTCGCGCCGGGACGTCGACGAGTACGCCGCCCTCTCCCAGGAGCGCGCCGCCATCGCCTGGAAGGAGGAGCGCTTCGCGCGCTCCGTCGTCCCCGTAAGGGACCGCAACGGCCTGCTCGTCCTCGACCACGACGAGCACATGCGCCCCGGCACCACCGCCGACTCCCTCGCCTCCCTCAAGCCCTCGTTCGCCACGATCGGCGAGATGGGCGGCTTCGACGCGGTGGCCCTCCAGAAGTACCACTGGGTCGAGAAGATCGACCACGTCCACCACGCGGGCAACTCCTCCGGCATCGTGGACGGTGCCGCCCTCGTCGCGATCGGGTCCAAGGAGACCGGCGAGCGCTTCGGCCTCACCCCGCGCGCCCGGATCGCCTCCGCGGCCGTCTCCGGCTCCGAGCCGACCATCATGCTCACCGGTCCCGCCCCCGCCACCCGCAAGGCGCTGGCCAAGGCCGGACTCACCATCGACGACATCGACCTCGTCGAGATCAACGAGGCCTTCGCCGGAGTCGTCCTGCGCTTCGTCAAGGACATGGGCCTCTCCCTCGACAAGGTCAACGTCAACGGCGGCGCGATCGCGCTCGGACACCCGCTCGGCGCCACCGGCGCCATGATCCTCGGCACGCTCATCGACGAGCTGGAGCGCCAGGACAAGCGCTACGGACTCGCCACCCTCTGCGTCGGGGGCGGCATGGGCGTCGCCACCGTCATCGAGCGTCTCTGACCGTCCCCGGCCCCCCTGCTTACGGAGAAGACAGCAATGACCGAGAGCACGACCATCCGCTGGGAACAGGACGAGACCGGCGTCGTCACCCTCGTACTCGACGACCCCGCCCAGTCCGCCAACACGATGAACCAGGCCTTCCGCGACTCCATCGAGGCCGTCGCCGACCGTGCGGAGGCCGAGCAGGAATCCATCCGCGGCATCATCTACACCTCCGCCAAGAAGACCTTCTTCGCCGGCGGCGACCTCAAGGACATGATCCGGATCGGTCCGGACAACGCCCACCACGCCTTCGAGGCAGGCACCTCGATCAAGCGGTCGCTGCGCCGCATCGAGACCCTGGGCAAGCCGGTCGTCGCCGCCATCAACGGCGCCGCGCTCGGCGGCGGTTACGAGATCGCGCTCGCCGCCCACCACCGCGTCGCCCTCGACGCCCCCGGATCCCGGATCGGCCTGCCCGAGGTGACCCTCGGCCTGCTCCCCGCCGGCGGCGGAGTCACCCGCACCGTACGGCTGATGGGCATCGCCGACGCCCTGCTGAAGGTCCTTCTCCAGGGCACCCAGTACACCCCGCGGCGGGCGCTCGACAACGGTCTGATCCACGAGGTCGCCGCCACCCGCGAGGAGATGCTCGACAAGGCCCGCGCCTTCGTCGACGCCCACCCCGAGTCGCAGCAGCCCTGGGACGTCAAGGGCTACCGCATCCCCGGCGGGACCCCGTCGAACCCGAAGTTCGCCGCCAACCTGCCGGCCTTCCCCGCCAATCTGAAGAAGCAGCTCGCGGGGGCGCCCATGCCCGCGCCCCGCAACATCATGGCCGCCGCGGTCGAGGGCTCACAGGTCGACTTCGAGACCGCGCAGACCATCGAGGCGCGCTACTTCACCGAGCTGGTCACCGGCCAGGTCGCGAAGAACATGATCCAGGCCTTCTTCTTCGACCTCCAGGCCGTCAACTCCGGCGCCAGCCGCCCGGACGGCGTCCAGGAGCGCCAGGTCCGCAGGGTGGCGGTCCTCGGCGCCGGGATGATGGGCGCCGGCATCGCCTACTCCTGTGCACGCGCCGGTATCGACGTCGTGCTGAAGGACGTCTCCACCGAGGCCGCCGCCAAGGGCAAGGCGTACAGCGAGAAGCTCCTCGCCAAGGCGCTCTCCCGGGGCCGGACGACCGAGGCGAAGCGGGACGAGGTGCTGGCCCGCATCACCCCGACCGGTGACCCCGCCGACCTCGCGGGCTGCGACGCCGTGATCGAGGCGGTCTTCGAGGACACGGCGCTCAAGCACAAGGTGTTCCAGGAGATCCAGGGCGTCATCGAGCCGGACGCGCTGCTCTGCTCCAACACCTCGACGCTGCCCATCACCGTGCTCGCCGAGGGCGTGGAGCGGCCGGTGGACTTCATCGGGCTGCACTTCTTCTCGCCCGTCGACAAGATGCCGCTCGTCGAGATCATCAAGGGCGAGAAGACCGGGGACGAGGCCCTCGCCCGCGCCTTCGACCTGGTGCGCCGGATCAAGAAGACCCCGATCGTCGTCAACGACTCGCGCGGCTTCTTCACCTCGCGCGTCATCGGCCACTTCATCAACGAGGGTGTCGCGATGGTCGGCGAGGGCGTCGAGCCCGCGTCGGTCGAACAGGCGGCGGCGCAGGCGGGGTACCCGGCCAAGGTGCTCTCCCTCATGGACGAACTGACGCTCACCCTGCCGCGCAAGATCCGCAACGAGACCCGGCGCGCCGTCGAGGAGGCGGGCGGCACCTGGAACACGCACCCGGCGGACGCGGTCATCGACCGGATGGTCGACGAGTTCGGGCGGCCCGGGCGCAGCGGCGGAGCGGGCTTCTACGAGTACGGCGAGGACGGCGGGCGCGGCCTGCTGTGGCCGGGGCTCCGTGAGTACTTCACGAAGCCGGGAACCGAGATCCCGTTCGAGGACATGAAGGAGCGGATGCTCTTCTCCGAGGCACTGGACAGCGTCCGCTGCCTGGAGGAGAACGTCCTCATGACCGTCGCCGACGCCAACATCGGCTCCATCATGGGCATCGGCTTCCCCGCGTGGACCGGCGGCGTGCTCCAGTACATCAACGGGTACGAGGGCGGCCTGCCCGGCTTCGTGGCGCGGGCCCGGCAGCTCGCCGAGCGCTACGGCGACCGCTTCCTGCCGTCCGCTCTCCTGCTGGAGAAGGCGGAGAAGGGCGAGACCTTCCACGACTGACGGCACCCGTGCGGGCCGTGTTCACTCCTGCTCATCGGCGTCGAACGCGGCCCGCAGCTCCTCCTTGAGCGACCTCTGGAAGGCCGTCAGCAGCGCCTGGAGCACCATCGGCTGCATATGGGCGGAGAGCGACTTCATCGCCCTGACGTGTTCCGGGTCCGACTCCCGCTCCCGGTAGGGGTTCCACACCTCGTCCCGGAACAGCCGGGTCAGCTCGTGCGCGGCCGAGCGGGTGTGCTCCAGCAGGACCGTGCGCGCGGCCAGGATCGTCTCGTGCGCGATCGGCACGTCCAGGAGCTCCACCCCGAGCCGCAGCAGCCCCGGGTCCACCGGGAAGGGACTCCCGGGCGTCCCGGGACGCTCCAGCACGCCCATGGCAGCGAGCCGGTCGACGTCCTGCTCGCTGAGGGGCCGGCCCGCGCGCCGCTCCAGTTCGGCGCGCTCCATGTCCTCGGCCGAGTCCGGGGCCCAGGACGCCACCAGGGCGCGGTGGATCGCCAGGTCCTGCGCGCTCAGGTCGGGCGGCAGCTGCTGGAGATAGCGCTCGATGGCCGCCAGCGTCATGCCCTGGTGCTGCAGTTCCTCGATGAGGGCCAGCCGGGAGAGATGGTCATGCCCGTAGTGCCCGACCCGCCGGGGCCCGATCACCGGGGGCGGCAGCAGGCCTCTGGTGCTGTAGAAGCGCACGGTGCGCACGGTGACGCCCGCACGTGCCGCCAGTTCGTCGACGGTCAGCGTCGGTTCGTCGGTCCCGGTCGCCATGTCCGCTCCTCGTTGCTGGGCCCGTGCCGGGGTCTGGGCCCGTGCCGGGCCTGCGCCCCCATCAGATGCAACAGTATTGCTGTCTCACCACTGTTGTGAAAGTGTCCGGCACCATCGAAGCGCAGTCCCGCCCCGGTACGGACCCGCACGGCCCGGCCGAACGGACAGGAGGCGGCCGTGACCACGATCCTGCGACTTCCACCCGGGACCGCACCTGGCGGGAGATCCGCGCCGAGGACCCGCTGACGGTCGTCTGCACCTCGGGCACCACCGGCGACCCGAAGGCCGTCCCGGTCACCCGCCGGAGCGTCGTGGTCAACGCCCCGCTCGTGCTCGACACGGAGAAGGCGCCCGCCTGGGCCGCGGCATCGAGGGCGCCCCGCTCACCCATCCCGAGGCCGGACTCGAACGTCGCCACCACCGTCGGCCCCGCGATCCCGCCAGACTCGCGATCAAGAGTCCGTCGGCATCCGAGGGTGGATCCGCCCGGCACTCCTGTTCGTCCGCCGGGTGTCACGACCGGATGCGCGACATCCGCTCCGGACGCGCCTGATGTCACTGTGCCGCTGTGGACGTGACGGGTGGACAGGCCCGGCCCTGGCCTATGAAGCGAGCACACAGGGAACACCAGTCGTCCACGGCTGTGGCCAGGTCCGGGACCGCGGCCCGCACAGCGGAGGCGGTTCGGTCGAGTGTGCCGCCGTCCGGGACGAAGCAGCGCACGATCCAGGTGTCGCGCCGGAGTGTCGTCCACCATGAGTGAAGCCGCAGGTTGACGGCTGACGTGCCGTCGAACCACCACATGTCGGCGGGGCCGGTCGCTTCGTGTGCGCGAGGCGGCAGGTGCTCCTCGGCCACTGAGGGATCCACTCCGACGCCGGTGGTGGTTCGCAGGACGAGGTGAGGCCACCGGTACACGCCTGCCAACAGCGCGTCGGCCTCCAGCCGCTGATCGATGCTCCTGTTGATCACTCTGTGCGCCAGTCCGGGCACGGGCATCGCGGTGCGGCCGTCCGCGAGCACAGCCACACGGCGGGTCCAGCAGCCGTCAAGGATCCCGGAGAAGGCCAGGCCGTGGGATGTCCGGTGGGCGGTCGGATGCCCGAACAGGCCGTATTCGTGGTCGTCGTCGCCTCGCGGTGAGTAGCACAGACCGCCGTACCGCTCCTCGAACCGGATCATCGCGTCCACGATGTCGGGATCCGGGGAATGCTCGCAGCCTGCGTCGTCGACAACCGTGGCGTACCGCCTGATCCGATCGGGAGGCGTAGGCGCGTATCGACGCGCTCGTGGTACCAGGAAGTCGCGGAGTCGGGGTGACACGGTGAGGTCATCAAGAATGTGTATGCCGCACATGCTACGCGTATACGGGGCCAGGGCCGAACGACGGGCCGTTGTTGGCGAACGTCGTGGGGCAGCGGGGGATACGCACCGGCAGCAAGGGCGTGCCCGTCCGCTACGAGGCGATCGACGAGGGGCTGCGGAAGGTGGCGGTGCGTGCCGCCGAGCTGGGCGCGTCCGTCCACATGCCGAGGATCGGCTGCGGGCTGGCGGGCGGCACCTGGTCCAGGGTCGAACCCCTCGTCACCGAGCGGCTCGTGGGCCGGGGCATCGGTGTGACGGTGTACGACTACGGATGAGGGCCGCCCGGGGCACCCTCAGAGGCCATGGCTCCGGCCGATGATGTCGCACTGGATCTCGCTCGTCCCGCTGTGGACCGTCGACACGACGACCCCCCGCAGCCGGCGCTCCATGCCGTGCTCGGTCGCGTAGCCGCCCATCATCTGCATGCCCTCCAGCGCCGTGTGCCTGGCCTTCCCGGTGGCCGGCCAAGCTCTGCCGCCGTGCCTGGAACGAGCCGGCGGGGCGGCCGGACTGCCGCCAGGAATACCCTCAGGACGCGAGAGGCAAAGAGACACATCGGGTAACACTGTTGCGCGGTCGGTATGGTTGAGTGAGTGCACCGAACGGGGAGGGCTCATGGCGGCACCTGACACCGGCGAGGCGTTGCTGGCCAGGGCGCTCGTCGAGACACCGTCGTCCGACGCGCTGAGCGAGCAGATCCTGGATGCGGCGCGTGAGCAGTTCATGACGTTCGGGCTGCGCCGCTCGACCGTCGACGACGTGGCCAAGCGGGCCAAGGTCTCGCGGGTCACGGTGTACCGGCGGATCGGCAACAAGGACAGCCTGGTCTCCGCCTGCCTCCTGCGGGAGTACCGCAGATTCGTCGCGGACGTCGACGAGGCGGTGGCCCCGCTGCCCACCATCGAGGACCGGCTCGTCGCGGGCTTCGTCGCCGTCCTCAAGCACATCCGTGAACACCCGCTGGTGGGTGGGCTGCTGAGGCTGGAGCCTGAGATCATGCTCCCCTTCCTCACGCTGGAGAGCGGCCCCGCCTTCCTCGCCATGCGGGAGTACCTCTCGGACCGGCTCCGCCACGCGCAGCGCGCGGAAGGGCTCCCGGAGACGGACCCGACACCGGTCGCCGAGCTGATGGTCCGGATCACCGTCTCCTTCCTTCTCAATCCGGTCAGCTGCTTCGAGCTGGACGACGACGAGCAGGTGGGTGCCTTCGCCCGCCGCTGTCTGGTGCCCCTGCTCGGCGTCGGGTGACCGCGCTCGGAACCGGGCGTGCAGCTTCCTGTCGGACTCGACCGCCCGCGCGGCCCGGCCCAGGCCGGCGCTCCTGGCCCGCGCCACCGGGGGGTGGATGTCGTCGAGGCTGCGCTCCGGGCGGTCGGTCCGGGTCGTCATGGCTTCTCCAGGGGGAGGGGCAGGGGCTCCAGCGGACGGCTCTGCGCCCAGTGCGGACCGAGATCGTCGAGCCGGTATCCGAAGGGGTAGCTGCGGAGCCGTGGGCGGGAGGGCAGCCACCGGGGCCGGGCCGGCAGCAGGCGTACGCCGCGCGACCTGGCGCGCACCACGCGGACGGCGGCCTCGCGCACCCACCGGGGCTGTGCCGGGAAACCCAGCGCCCGCAGTAACGGCTCGTCCAGCAGCGCGAGGGAGAGCCTGGCGATCAGGGGGCGCAGCGGGGCCGGGTACCACGCGGCCATGACACGGAAGGTGGCGTTGGCGACACGGCGGTTCGCCGGGTCGTACGCGAACATCCGCGCCTCGTAGGAGTCGAGCAGCTCCTCGAACTCCTCGTACGTGCCGGGAGCGCCCTCGATGCCCATCAGGTCGGCCATCCGCCGCCCCACTTCCGCGAGCGCCGCCGTTTCCTGGGCGCAGAGGGGCCGCCAGCCGAAGCGGTCGATCCACCGCTTGGGGCCGACGACCGTGGTGGCCAGCACGTAGAGGTAGTCCTCGTTGGGGATGCGGTACTTCCCGTGGATGCGGTTGAGATGGCGGGCTGCTGCGTGGGCCCGCTCCGAATCGAATCCCTCGGCGGCCATCTCGTATCCGAACAGGACGGTGTCGTCGTAGCGCTTCTGGCCGTTGCGTTCGAACTCCTGGGTGCGGTCGAGCAGTACGGAGATGCGCGGCACGCCGTAGTCGCGCAGGAACGCGACGCTGACGCCCTGCCGGTAGTCCCAGGGGAACTCGTACTGGGACATCAGCCGGAGTATCTCGGCGTAGTCGCGAGAGGGATCCATCCGGCGGATCTCGCGCAGTCGGCTGTAGCGGCCCATGCTGTGCGACCTCCTCTGTGGTGGGGACGGGCTTTCTCCGTGCCGGGGGTCGCGGCGAGGCCGCGGGGGTGGCCACGGCCGGTAGCGACGAGGGTCCGGCCCGGCCTCAGGGCTCAACTCCCCTGTCGCACCAGGCATGTGAAGGCCCTCTCTCCCCAAGAGAGTCAAAGTTACAAATACTATTGACTTGTTTCACCAGGTGCGTCAACCGTGCCGACACAGATAGGCGTCACCGGGGTGATCGCATAATGGAACACACACGGGCCCGGCACCGTCCGAGCACTCGCCGATCCCCGGGAGCACCCGCATGACCCATGCAGCAGAGCCCTCACCGCCCCCGCCCGGCGGTGTCCTGTGGACCCTCGCCGGCGACATCCGCGGACTGCTGATGCTGCCCGCCGCCCTCACCCTCCAGGTCGCCCACCCCGCCGTCGGCGCCGGTGTCGACGACCACTCCGTGTTCCGTACGGACCCCTGGGGGCGCGGCGAGCGCTCCCTGAGGTCGCTCCAGCTCTGGGTGTACGGGGGAGAGGCGGCCGCCGAGGAGGGGCGCAGGCTCCGGAAGCTGCACCGCACCATCCAGGGCACCGACACCCGGGGCCGCAGCTACCACGCGCTCACGCCCGCGAACTACGCGTGGGTGCACGCCACCGGCTTCCCCGTCTACCGGCACGCGTCGCGCTACCTCGTCCGCCCCCTCACCGGCGCCCAGGAGCGCGCCCTGTACCGGGAGTGGCTCCAGGTCGGCCGGATCCTGGGCATCCACGACCGGGACATGCCGCAGACCATCGAGGAGTTCTGGCCCTACTACCGCGCGATGCTCGCCGACGAGGTGGAGGCGACCGTCGTCGTACGGGAGCTGGTGGCCACGGACAGCCCCGTGCCCCCGCCCGACCGGGGGCCCCGTCCCCTGAGGCTGCTCCTGAAGGCGCTGTGGCCGGTGCTTCTCCCGCCACTGGCCCGGTTCCGCGGCTTCATCACCGTCGGGCTGATGCCGCCCGACGCCCGTGAGGCCATCGGGCTCGACTGGACCCCGGAGCAGGAGCGGCGCCTGCGGCGCCTCGGCGCAGTGGTGCGGCGGATCGTGCCGCTGCTCCCGGAGCGGCTGCGCTATCTGCCGAGGGCCAGGGCGGCGCGGGCCGAGTGGCGGGCAGCCCGGGGCGGGCGAGGAGGGGTCGACGCGCCGGGATGAACGGGACGGTCCCGCGGCCGGCGGATCGGGGTGCGGAACCGGAAGGCCTCGGCCTCAGGCAGAGGCCCGGCGGATCAGTCGGGTCGGGGTGACGACGGACTCCGGCCAGGCCCCCGTGCCGCTGTTCAGGCGCTCCATCAGCAGCCGCACCATCAGCCGCCCCATGCCCTCCACGTCCTGACGGATCGTCGTCAGCGGCGGCTCGGTGGCCTCCGCCACCGACGCCATGTCGTCGAATCCGACCACGGCCACGTCCTCCGGCACCCGGACGCCCCTCTCGCGCAGTACCCGCAGCGCACCCGAGGCCATCATGTCGTTGGACACGAAGACGGCGTCCAGGTCGGGGCAGGCGTCCAGCAGCTCGCCCATGGCCCGCGCCCCGCCCTCGACGGTGAAGTCCCCTTCGGCCATCAGCTCCCGCCCCGCGCCCGGCAGCACGTCGTGGTAGCCGCCGATCCGGTCGAGCGCCGAGGTCTGGTCACGGGGACCGGCGATGTGCGCGATGCGACGCCGCCCGAGCGAGACGAGGTGGCTCACGGCCTCGCGGGCGCCCCCGCGGTTGTCGCAGTCGACGTACGGCACCTCCGGCACGTCCCCGGCCTCGGCCGCGGAGCGTTCCGGCCGGCCGCCGTAGACCGTCGGGACACGGAAGCGCCGGATGATCGCGGGCAGTTCGTCGTCGGTGTGCAGCGAGAAGGCGAGCACGCCGTCCACATGGCCACCGGCCAGGTAGCGGGTGACCCGCTCGAAGTCACCGCTCCCCTCCACGAGGAGCAGCACCAGCTGCGCGTCGTGGGCGTTGAGCTCCCGGCTGATCCCGCGGATCTGGCGGGAAAAGAACGGGTCGGAGAAGATCCGGAACTCGGGCTCGTCGATGATCACGGCCACCGCGCCGTTGCGCCGGGTGACCAGTGTCCGTGCCGCGTGGTTCGGGATGTAGCCGAGCTCGTCGACCGCCTTGCGCACCTGGTCCACCAAGGGCTGCCGCACCCCCGCACCGCCGTTGACCACACGGGAGGCCGTCGCCCTGGACACGCCGGCACGGGCCGCCACGGCCTCCAGGGTGGGCCGGACGTCACGCTGCGGATCGGGGATCAGGTCGGGCAAGAGTGCTCCTCGGACACGCGCGCCCCGTCGGGGAACGGCTGGAACTGGCGGGTTCGGCGCGGACGGACCCGCGGGTTCGGCGCGAACGCCGTCAGCCTAACCGCCCGGTCACGGAGCCCGGACGGACGATCCCCCGGGACCGGTGCCATATCGCTGCATATGCGGACAATGCGGAACGGCTTGTTGGTCCCGCGAGACACACGCCGCGTGTGGTACTGCCTACGGAGAGCGAAATTTCGCACTGCGTGAAAGGTGCCATCTGTGTCACACGACGAGCAGGGAACCGGCGGGCGGGGGGACTATCTCCCCGTCACGGCCGAGCTACCCGGCGATCCGCACCATGGCCGGCGCGCCACGACCGACCGGGTGGTCTTCGGCGTCACGGCGGTGCTCACCGTCGCCTTCGTGGTCTGGGGCGCCACAGCCACCGACTCGCTGGAGAGCGCCTCCAGCACGCTGCTCAACGGCCTCATCCACAACGGCGGCTGGGCCTTCATGCTGGCGGCCTCCGGTTTCGTGGTCTTCGCCCTCTGGCTCGCGATCAGCCGCTACGGGAACATCTCGCTCGGTCAGGAGGGCGAGAAGCCCGAGTTCCGTACGATCTCCTGGGTCGCGATGATGTTCAGCGCCGGCATGGGGATCGGCCTGATGTTCTACGGCGTCAGCGAGCCGCTGGCGCACTTCGTCGACCCGCCGCCGGGCACCCGCCCCGAGGACGCCGCCGAGGCGATGCAGACGGCGATGGCGACCACCCTCTTCCACTGGACCCTGCACCCCTGGGCGATCTACGCGGTCGTCGGGCTCGCCATCGCGTACAGCGCCTACCGCAGGCACCGCAGGCAGACGATCAGCTCCGTCTTCGTACCGCTCATCGGGGAGAAGCGCGCCCACGGGACGGCCGGCAGGATCATCGACATCCTCGCCATCTTCGCGACCCTCTTCGGCTCAGCGGCCTCACTCGGGCTCGGCGCGCTCCAGATCGGCAGCGGTTTCCAGGAGCTCAACTGGATGGAGAAGACCGGCACCGGCCTGCTCGTGGCCATCATCGCCGCACTGACGGTCGCCTTCGTCGCCTCCGCCGTCTCCGGGGTCGAGAGGGGCATCCAGTGGCTGTCCAACATCAACATGGTGCTGGCCCTGGTCCTGGTGGTCTTCGTCTTCATCGCGGGACCGACCATCATCGTGCTCGACCTGCTGCCCACCTCCATCGCCGCCTACTTCGGCGACCTCGCCCAGCTCGCCGGGCGCACGGAGGCGACCGGGGAGGGGGACGTGGCCGACTGGCTGGCCAGCTGGACGGTCTTCTACTGGGCGTGGTGGATCTCCTGGACGCCCTTCGTCGGCATGTTCATCGCGCGGATCAGCCGTGGCCGGACGATCCGTCAGTTCGTCGGCGGAGTGATCCTGGTCCCCAGCACGGTCAGCCTGATCTGGTTCGCCGTCTTCGGCGGTTCGGCGATCCGGCTCGAGGAGGCGGGCCGGCTCGGCGACGTGGGGGACACCCCGGAGGCGCAGCTCTTCGGTGTCCTGCAGCAGTTCCCGGTCGCCACACTCATGAGCATCCTGGTGATGGTCCTGGTCGGCATCTTCTTCGTCTCGGGTGCCGACGCCGCGTCGATCGTCATGGGCACGCTCTCCCAGAAGGGTGTCCTCGAACCCGCCAGGTGGGTCGTGATCTTCTGGGGCGTCGTCACCGGCGCCGTGGCGGCCGTCATGCTGCTGATCGGCGACGGCCAGGGCGACGCGCTCGCCGGGCTGCAGAACCTGACCATTCTCGTGGCCGCGCCCTTCACCATCGTCATGATCGGCATGTGTGTGTCCCTGATGAGGGACCTGCGCCAGGACCCGATGATCGTCCGCAGGGAGTTCGGCGTGGAGGCCGTCGAGAGCGCGGTCATCCAGGGGCACGCGAAGTACGACGGGGACTTCGAGATCCGGATCGGACCCGGGCCCGCGGAGGTCACGTCGGACGAGCGCCACAAGCACGATCCCCCGGCCTGACCGGAGCTGCGGCTCAGCCCACCAGCTGGGCCGCAGCCCGCGCACAGCCCCTGGCCACCGTCACCCCGGCACCGCCGTGGCCGTAGTTGTGCACCAGCAGACCGCCGCCGGGGAGCGGCTCCGCCTCGATCCGCACCCCGGCGTCCCGGGCCGGCCGCAGCCCCACCCGGTGGCTGATGACCCGAGCTCCCGCGACCTCGGGCCGCACCCGCGCACAACGCGCCAGGATCTCCTCGGCCGTCCGGGGATCGGGTGCGGTCCGCGGATCGTCCACCTCCGCCGTGCCGCCCAGCACCAGCCCGCCCGGCTGCGGGAAGAGATACGTCGTGGCGCTCGACGCGGGATCCGCCAGGGTGAACCACTCGTCGACGCCCGGGTTCTCCACCACCACGAGCTGGCCCCTGACCGGCCGCACCCCGGAATCAGGGACCAGTTCGCGGGCACCGAGCCCGGCGCAGTTGACCACCACCGGCGCCTCGGCGGCCGCCTCGGCGAAGCCGGTCACCGCACGCCGCTCGACCACGCCACCTGCCTCGGCCAGCCGGTCCTCCAGCCAGCGCAGATGGGTCGGCATGTCGATCAGCGGCAGCGTCACCCGCAGCCCCCCGGCCACCTCGGTCGCGCCCTCCAGCCGGCGGGCCCACGGGCCGAGCGCCGCCAGGCGCTCGCCCCCGTGCACCCCCGCGACCATGCGCACACCGGTCCGCCCGGGGTCCGCCGACAGCTCCTCGTACACCCGGAGAGTCTCCAGCGACCACCCGCCGACCAGAGCCGCGGGCTCGATCCGGTAGGGCCACCACAGTGCACCCGCCACGGCCGAGGTCGTCGCCGACGCCGGGTCCTTGGACCAGACCCGCACCCGCACACCGCGCTCCGCCAGCAGCAGTGCCGTGGTCAGCCCGCTGACACCGCCACCCACCACGATCGCGTCCGCCACCGCGCTCACCCCAGTCTCCCTGTGCTCCCGCCCCCGTCGTGGGACGGGACCGGCCATCGTCGCATCCGAGGTCCGGGGCGAGGACGGCCCCCGGGAGTCGTTAGGATCGTCACCCTGATGACTGCCACTCTCGTCGCCAAGGAACTCGCCGCCGGTCACGGCGACCGCACACTCTTCGCGGGACTCGACCTCGTGGTCGCGCCCGGCGACGTGATCGGTCTCGTCGGAGCCAACGGCGCGGGCAAATCCTCGCTGCTCCGCCTGCTCGCGGGGCTCGACCGGCCGGAGGAGGGCGAGCTGCGCCTCTCCCCTCCCACCGCCACCGTCGGACACCTTCCGCAGGAGCCCGAGCGCCGGGCGGGGGAGTCCGTACGGGAGTTCCTGGCCCGCCGCACCGGGGTCGCCGACGCCCAGGCCGCGATGGACGCCGCGACCCAGGCCCTGGTCGACGGAGCACCCGGCGCGGACGACGCGTACTCCGAGACGCTGGAGCGCTGGCTCTCCCTCGGCGGCGCCGACCTGGACGAACGTGCCGTGGAGGTCGCCGCCGACCTCGGCCTGACCGTCGGCCTCGACCTCCCGATGACGGCCCTCTCCGGCGGCCAGGCGGCCCGCGCCGGCCTGGCCTCGCTGCTGCTCTCGCGCTACGACGTCTTCCTGCTGGACGAGCCGACCAACGACCTGGACCTCGACGGCCTGGAGCGTCTGGAGCGCTTCGTGTCCGGACTGCGGGCGGGCACGGTCGTGGTCAGCCACGACCGCGAGTTCCTGATGCGCACGGTCACCAAGGTCCTGGAGCTGGATCTCGCCCAGCAGCAGATCAACCTCTACGGCGGCGGCTACGCCTCCTACCTGGAGGAGCGTGAACGCGCCCGTACGCATGCCCGCGAGGAGTTCGAGGAGTACGCCGACAAGCGCTCCGCACTCGAGGGCCGGGCCCAGATGCAGCGCGGCTGGATGGACAAGGGCGTCAAGAACGCCCGCCGCAAGGCCACCGACAACGACAAGATCGGCCGTAAGTTCCGCAGCGAGGCCAGCGAGAAGCAGGCCGCGAAGGCGAAACAGACGCAGCGCATGATCGAGCGCCTCGACGTCGTCGAGGAGCCCCGCAAGGAGTGGGAGCTGCGGATGGAGATCGCCTCCGCACCGCGCTCCGGCTCCGTCGTGGCCACGCTGCGCGATGCCGCCGTGGTCCGGGGCGGCTTCTCCTTCGGCCCGGCCACCCTTCAGGTGGACTGGGCGGACCGGGTCGCCATCACCGGCGCCAACGGCGCCGGCAAGTCCACCCTGCTCGCCGCTCTGCTCGGCCGGCTTCCGCTCGACGCGGGCCACGCCTCGCTCGGCTCGGGCGTGGTGGTGGGCGAGGTCGACCAGGCACGCAAGCTGTTCCACGGCACGGAGAGCCTGCTGGACGCCTTCTGTGCCGCGGTCCCCGACACCGAGCCCGCCGAGGTGCGCACCCTGCTCGCCAAGTTCGGCCTGCGCGCCGCCCATGTGCTGCGCCCCGCCACCACGCTCTCGCCCGGCGAGCGCACCCGGGCCGGCCTCGCCCTCCTCCAGGGCAGGGGCGTCAACCTGCTGGTCCTGGACGAGCCGACGAACCACCTGGACCTTCCGGCGATCGAACAGCTGGAGGCTGCGCTGGAGGCGTACAGCGGGACGCTGCTGCTGGTCACGCACGACCGGCGGATGCTGGAGGCGGTCCGCACGACCCGCCGGGTCGAGGTCGCCGACGGCAAGGTCACCGAGTCCGACTGACACGAACGCCTGCCCGCCCCGGGAACGGGACGGGCAGGCGTCAGGTGTACCGGGCGCCTCAGTCGACGTAGCCGATGTCGGACGAGGAGCAGAGGCAGTTCGTGCTGTCGGCGCCCGAACCGATCTTGCTGGGCGCGCCGCTCGTCTGGTGCTCTCCGTCTCGACCCTCTGGATCAGGAGGTCGACCGCCGTCCGCCCGGCCGGAGCCGTGGGCATGGCGACCATGGTCAGCCGCGGCCGGTTCAGCCGTCCTGTCACGGTGT
>NZ_NEUF01000127.1:0-9315 GCF_002910915.1 Streptomyces sp. SM10
CGCCCGGCACCGGCTCGCCCAGCTGCTCGCCGACCGCTCGGCACCCCCCGGCGGAGGGCGCCGGGGCGCGGCTCCCGATCTCACCGAGCTCATCCCCCAGTGGCTGGCCGCAGCCGGTGCCCGGGGCTACCGGGCGCCGGCGGAGCTGCTGCCCGCGCTGCTGGACGCGGCGAGAGCACGCACGGACCTCCGTCCGCACGTCCTGGCCTTCGCCGGGCCGCGGGGACTCTGGCTGGCCGGGCTGAACCCCGAGTGGAGGTTCGCACTGCGCGCATCGACGCGGGGCGCCCAACGGCCGGACACGGCCGACCCGGAGGCGGTGCGCCTGCTGTGGGACGAGGGCCTCTTCGCCGAACGGGTGGCGCTGCTCGCGGCGGTACGGGAGCAGGATCCCGCCGAGGCCCGGGCCCTGCTCGCCGGCACGTGGTCCACGGAGAGGGCCGAGGACCGTCTGATGTTTCTCGATTCCCTGCGGTGCGGCCTCTCCGGGGCCGACGAGGACTTCCTGGAGCAGGCGCTGGCGGACCGCAGCCGCAATGTCCGCGCCACGGCCGCCGAACTGCTGTCCGCGCTGCCCGGATCGGCGCTCGCCCGGCGGATGGCGGACCGCGCCACGTCCTGCGTGAACCCCGACCGTACGGGGGGCGCTGTGTCGGTCGCCGTGGAGGCGCCGCACGAGTGCGACGCCGCGATGCAGCGCGACGGGGTGGCACCGGCACCGCCCTCGGGGCGCGGCGAACGGTCGTGGTGGCTGGGGCAGTTGGTCGAGGCGACCCCGCTCGGCGTCTGGCGCGAGAGGTTCGACGGCCGGACGGCGCACGAGCTCGTGACGCTGTCGGTAGCCGACGGGTGGGCGGGCGAGCTGCATGCCGCCTGGTGCCGCGCCGCGGTGCGGCAGAACGATCCGGAGTGGGCACGCGCGCTGCTCGGCGCGCCCTCGACACCACCGGCGAACGGCCCCGGGACGGTGTCGCTGGCGGAGCGGTCGAAGCTCCTCGCCATCCTGCCTCCCGCCGAACGGGCTCTCTGGGTCGCCGGGTTCATCGCGGCGCACGGCCTCTCCGAGGCCTTCCAGCTGCTCGGTGTCTGCTCCGTGCCCTGGGACGGGCCGCTCGGCCGGGCGGTGGTCGACGCCCTGGACATCGCCCGGGACGCGGGGAGCTATCCCTGGAGCTTCAGTGGGGTGATGGGCCTCGCCGAGCGCTGCCTGAACCCTGCCGAGGCGGACCGGCTCGCGGTGCTCACCACCACTCCGGACGAGCCGGAAGGCGCTTCGCCGGGTGCGGGCGGGTACTGGTCGGAGGCGTTCCAGCGCCTGGTCTCCACGCTGCGGCTGCGCGCCGCCATGGACGCGGAGCTGGCCGAGGAGTCCACCGGCTGAGCGGGGAGGGCCAGGACGCGCCGGACCCACGCATCACGCTCCGGCCCCGCTCCGACACCCGGCCCTGTCCCGGCACCCGGCTCGCCCCGCCACCGGACTCGCTCGGACGCCCGGTCCGCCCCGCCCGGTCCGCCCCGACGCCCGGCTCCGCCTCGGACCGTGGTCGCCCACGGCGCCCGGACAGGCCCGGACCAGGCACCGGCGCCCGCAGCGGCGGGCTTCAGGCCTCTGCGGGCTGGCGGACGTGGGCGTTCACCCAGTCGACGATCGAAGCCGTCGTCGCACCCGGGGTGAAGATCTCCGCGACGCCCTGCTCCTTCAGCGGAGCGATGTCCGCCTCGGGGATGATGCCGCCGCCGAAGACCTTGATGTCCTCCGCCTCGCGCTCCTTCAACAGCTCGATGACCTTGGCGAAGAGCGTGTTGTGGGCGCCGGAGAGGATCGAGAGACCGATGGCGTCGGCGTCCTCCTGGATCGCCGTGTCCACGATCTGCTCGGGGGTCTGGTGGAGCCCCGTGTAGATGACCTCCATGCCCGCGTCCCGCAGCGCCCGCGCGATCACCTTCGCCCCGCGGTCATGGCCGTCGAGGCCCGGCTTGGCCACCACCACACGGATCGGACCGGTCACACCCATCAATGCCTCCACACGCGTCTCCCGTGCCCGGCGGGCCGGTGATGTGAACGAACGTTATCCACAGCATCCCGCACGGCGCCGTTTCGCGGTGGACCGGGAGGGGGAAATCACACGTGGGACATGTTCGCCGGCGTCGTTCCCAGCACCGTGCGGCCCACGGGCCGCGCGGGGAGCGCCGCCCGGGGAGCCGCAACGAGGTCGTCGTACCACCGTGCCGTCAGCCGCACGGCACGGTGGTACGGCCCCCGGCCGCATCAGGGCCGCCGGTCACCTCCGCAGCGACCCCCCTGAGGGCGTACGGGGCAGGGAGCCGCCTCCCCGCATGCCAGTGCAGGAGGTCGGCCATGAAGGTCCTGTCCTTCCTACCCCTACTGCTGCGCAGGTCGTGCCTGCCCACCGCCTGGCTGTCGTCGACGCTGCTCAGGGCCACCGCCCTGGAGCTGGTGATCCTGGCAGGGCACGTGCTCATCTACCCGTCCGGCCTCACCCCGGAGCGCCGGGCATCCACGCCGCCCCCGCTCCCCTCCCCACCCGGTAACGGCGCCGGAGGCGAGGAGGACGGCGACGAGTTCACCCGTTCGGCGGACACCACCGCACTGCCCACCGCGGCCGGCGAGCGGCCGCCCGTCGTCCTCCTGCACGGGTTCATCGACAACCGTTCCGTCTTCGTCCTGCTCCGCCGCTCCCTGGCCCGGCACGGCTGGCACCATCTGGAGTCGCTCAACTACTCCCCTCTGACCTGCGACATCCGCACGGCGGCCGAGCTCCTGGACCGCCATGTCGAGGAGATCTGCGCCCGCACCGGGCACCGTGAGATCGACATCGTCGGACACAGCCTCGGCGGCCTCATCGCGCGGTACTACGTGCAGCGGCTCGGCGGGGACCGCCGGGTGCGTACGCTCGTCACCCTCGGCACCCCGCACGGCGGCACGGCGGCCGCCCCGCTGGCGGGCGCGCACCCCATCGTCCGCCAGATGCGCGGCGGCTCCGATCTGATCGAGGAGCTGCGCCTCCCGGCGCCGGGCTGCCGGACACGGTTCATCAGCTTCTGGAGCGAGCTGGACAGGGTGATGCTTCCGGTCGAGACGGCCTGTGTCGACCACCCCGACCTCGACGCGGTCAATGTGCGCGTCACCGGTATCGGGCACCTGGCCCTCCCGGTGCACCCGGCGGTCGCGTCGGCGATCCGTCAGGCCCTCGAGTCCGACGGTGCGGCCGTCGACGCCCCCGGGGCGGCCTCCGTCGCCTGATCTCCGCCGGCTCGACCGCCCTACAGCGCCAGCCGAATAGAACGAATTTCGAACACAGGGCCAAGCCTGAACGCCCGGTCAGCCGAAAGGCGTCCGATTGCCCGTTTCCTTCGATGCGGAAACCCGCCGAAGATTGTCGTCCTCACCTACCGCCGGGTACAGTCGCGGCCACTGCTCACCCCGGGATCCCCCACCGGCCCCCGGAACAGGTCCTGCTGCCGAGGCGAGAGAGAAGTTGGTGAACGACCAGCACCCCCACGCCGGGTATGCCGGACACGACAGCCATTCCACCGGCAGCTTCGACACCGATCCACTCTTCGGAACCCTGCCGGGTCACCAGGACGAAGGCCTCACGGTCACGTACGGCGACGGCTACGCCCCGGCGTACGACGGCGGTTACGGCGCCTACGCCGCGCCCCAGTGGGACACCGGAGCGCATCAGCAGGCCTCGTACGACACCTACGACGCCCAGGCCCACCCGCAGGCGCCCCAGAATTACGACACGACCGGCGCCTGGATCCCCGAGGCCGGCATCCCGGCCCAGGCTCCGGACGCGACGGGCCAGTGGGACACCGCCGGGTGGAACCAGGCCGGCCAGAGCGACCAGTGGTCCGCGGCGGGCGACACCGGCGCCTTCCCCACCACCACGTTCGACACCACGGCCTATGCGACCGGCACCTACGCCGTCCCCGGCTTCGAGCCCGCGGAGTACGAGAACTACGCGGCCGCCGACACCGGCGCCTACGACGCCACCGCCTGGAACACCGGCGCCACGCCCGAGAGCGCGGCGTACGCCCCCGAACAGACGTCGTATCCCGCGTACGAACAGCAGCCGGTGTCCTACGAGCCGTACGAGACCGCCGAGTTCGCCGCACACGACGGTGCGCACGACGGTGCCGGCGCCCACGATCTCCAGGACGCCCCCGGCTCCCACGAGCACGCCGAGTCCGAAGCGGGCACCGGAACGGCCCCGACGGACACCTACACCGAGGTGTACGACGAGTCCCTCGAAGCCGATCGGCCGCAGCCCCTGCCGGACTCCCTCGACCTGACCGCGGAGTCCGCCTCCGCCCGCCCCGTGGGCCGTTCCGCCGCTCCGCGCGGTGGCGGCCGGGGTCGGCGCCGTACGCCGGCGAAGCGCTCGGCCCTGCTCACCGTCGCCGTCCCCTCCGCCTGTGTCATGAGCGTCGCGGGCATCGCCGCCGCCTCGGTGAGCGGCGTCGGCGCGGAGGAGACGAAGGACGACACCACGTCCATGGCCGCCGCCGACACCGTCAAACCGGCCGTGGCCAACAACAAGCTGGACACCCAGCTCGCCAACCTCAGCGCCGACGCGGAGAACTTCGCCGACCGGGCCAGCCGCACCCAGGAGCGCATCGACCTGAAGGAGCGCCAGGCCGCGGAGAAGAAGAAGCGCGAGGAGGAGGCAGCGCGCCGTGAGGCCGCGCGCCCCAAGTTCGTCCTGCCCGTGAAGCAGCACGGCCTCAGCGCGACCTACGGCCAGGCCGGGGTGAACTGGATGTCCGTGCACACGGGCATCGACTTCCCCGTCTCCTACGGCACCGCCGTGATGGCGGCGACCGACGGCACCGTGCGCACCCAGTGGAACAGCGCCTACGGCAACATGGCCATCGTCACCGCCCCCGACGGCACCGAGACCTGGTACTGCCACCTCAGCACCACCAGGATCCGTTCGGGCTCCGTCAAGGCCGGCGACGTCATCGCCTACTCGGGGAACTCCGGCAACTCCACCGGCCCGCACCTCCACTTCGAGGTACGGCCGGGCGGCGGCTCGGCGATCGACCCGATGCCGTGGCTCCGGAGCCACGGGATCAACCCGAACTGATCCACCACGCGGTGGCCTGAAACAGCCCCGGCCCCGGACATCCCGCGCAGGAACGTCCGGGGCCGGGGCTGTTCACATCGACCCCCGGCCGGTCAGAGCTTCTCGACCGGGGCGTAGCGCAGCAGCAGCTTCTTGGGCCGCTCGTCGCCGAAGTCGACCGTGGCCTTCGCCTGGTCGCCGAACCCGTCGACCGCCGTCACCGTGCCCAGCCCGAACTGGTCGTGCGTGACGCGGTCGCCCACCACCAGGGTGACCACCGGCTTGTCCGAGCTGCGCCGGGTCGCGAATCCCGACGGCCCGGACTTCGCGCGCGACGAGGACAACGACGACGTGATGCCGGACGTCGGGCCCGCCGGTGCGGCCATCGGCCCCTTGCGCTTCCACTCCAGGTGCTGGTCCGGGATCTCCTCCAGGAACCGCGACGGCGGGTTGTACGAGGGCTGGCCCCACGCGCTCCGCATCGCGGCCCGGGTCAGATACAGGCGCTCGCGGGCGCGGGTGATGCCGACGTAGGCGAGCCGGCGCTCCTCCTCCAGCTCCTTGACCTGTCCCAGTGCGCGCATGTGCGGGAAGACGCCGTCCTCCATGCCCGTCAGGAACACCACCGGGAATTCGAGGCCCTTGGCGGTGTGCAGCGTCATCAGTGTGACGACACCGGAGCCGTCCTCGTCCTCGTCGGGGATCTGGTCGGCGTCGGCGACGAGCGCGACCTTCTCCAGGAACTCGGCGAGCGTCCCCGCGCCTTCCTCCTCCGCGCGCTCCTGCTCGAATTCGAGGGCGACGGCGGCGAGCTCCTGGAGGTTCTCGATGCGGGTCTCGTCCTGCGGGTCGGTGGAGGCCTGGAGTTCGGCGAGATAGCCGGTCCGCTCCATGACGGCCTCCACCACGACCGCCGGGCCCGCGCCGGACTCCACGATCGTGCGGAGCTCCTCCATCATCGTGTTGAACCGCTTCACGGCGTTGGCCGAGCGGGCCGCCATGCCGTACGCCTCGTCGACCCGGCGCAGCGCCTGCGGGAAGGAGATCTTCTCGCGCATCGACAGCGCGTCGATCATGGCTTCGGCCCGGTCGCCGATGCCCCGCTTGGGCACGTTGAGGATGCGGCGCAGCGGGACGGTGTCCTCCGGGTTGGAGAGGACCCGGAGGTAGGCCATGACGTCCCTGACCTCCTTGCGCTCGTAGAAGCGCACTCCGCCGACGACCTTGTAGGGCAGTCCGACACGGATGAAGATCTCTTCGAAGACACGGGACTGGGCGTTCGTGCGGTAGAAGACGGCGACGTCGCCCGCCTTCGCGTCCCCGGAGTCCGTGAGGCGGTCGATCTCGTCCGCGACGAACTGCGCCTCGTCGTGCTCGGTGTCGGCGACGTAGCCGGTGATGCGGGTGCCGGCGCCCGCGTTCGTCCAGAGGTTCTTGGGGCGGCGGCTCTCGTTGCGCTCGATGACGGCGTTGGCCGCGGACAGGATGGTCTGCGTGGAGCGGTAGTTCTGCTCCAGCATGATCGTCCTGGCGTCCGGGTAGTCCTCCTCGAACTGGAGGATGTTGCGGATGGTCGCGCCCCGGAAGGCGTAGATCGACTGGTCCGCGTCACCGACGACGCAGAGCTCGCCGGGGGCCTCGGCCTCTCCGGACGGGCCCACCAGCTCGCGCACCAGGGTGTACTGCGCGTGGTTGGTGTCCTGGTACTCGTCGACCATGACGTGCCGGAAGCGGCGGCGGTAGTGCTCGGCGACGTCGGGGAACGCCTGGAGCAGGTGCACCGCCGTCATGATGATGTCGTCGAAGTCCAGGGCGTTGGCCTCGCGCAGCCGCGCCTGGTAGAGCGCGTACGCCTGGGCGAGGGTCTTCTCGAAACCGTCCGACGCCTGACCCGCGAAGGTCTCCTCGTCGATCAGCTCGTTCTTCAGGTTCGAGACCTTCGCCGTGAACGACTTCGGCGGATAGCGCTTCGGGTCGAGGTCCAGGTCGCGGCAGACCAGCGCCATCAGCCGCTTGGAGTCGGCGGCGTCGTAGATCGAGAACGACGAGGTGAAGCCGAGGCGCTTCGACTCCCGGCGCAGGATCCGCACGCAGGCGCTGTGGAACGTCATGACCCACATGGCGTTGGCGCGCGGGCCGACGAGATCCTCGACGCGCTCCTTCATTTCGCCGGCGGCCTTGTTGGTGAAGGTGATCGCGAGGATCTGCCCCGGGTGGACCCCCCGCTCGGCCAGGAGGTGGGCGACCCGGTGGGTGAGCACCCTGGTCTTGCCCGAGCCGGCCCCTGCGACGATGAGCAGCGGGGACCCGGCGTGCACGACGGCGGCGCGCTGCTCGGTGTTCAGCCCGTCGAGGAGTGCGGCGGGGTCGACGACGGGACGCGGGGCACCGTCGCGGTAATAGGCGTCACGCGGCGGCGGAGGCGCGTCGAAGACGTCCTCGAAGAGGCCCTCGGGCACCGCTTCGGGCGCGTGCTCCTCGGGGGGCGGCGGGGGGCCGTCCTCCGTGGACTGGAGGCCGGTCAGGAAACTGTCGTCAAAGAGGCTGCTCATCGCCTCACGAGTCTAGGCGGCCGCACCGACAGCCCGGGCCGGATCCGTGACAAGGGGCCGGGAGCGTGCGCTCACCGAGACGAACCAGCGACGGTGCGTGAGATTCCGGGGCGGTTTCCGGCCACGCGGACCGTCGCACCGAAAGGGTCACGGAAATGTATCGGGCATATCGAACATCAACCTTCACAGGGACACCACGGGTTGGCTAGCGTGCTCCGACGGGTGCCCCGTACCCCCTTGAGGCGAACCACGCCGCACGGGCGCCCCCGCCGAATCCGTACTCCCCCGAAGGGAGCCCGGAACCGGGGACCCACACGCAGCACCGGGGTGAATCGGTCCGTGTCCACCGGACCGTAGGGCAGCCTTCCGTTCCGCCCGAACCCTCCCCCAGCGCCTGAACAGCCTGGGGGCCCCATCGCTAACCCGGTAGGCGGTCCACGGAAGGAGATGCCGGCCTTGGCGTCGCATCGCAAGCCGCGCACCCGTGTGCGCACCACCACTCCCGCCGTCGGTCTCACGACCGCGGCGCTCGCCTCCGTCACCCTGCTCTCCACGCAGAGCGCGACGGCCGCTCCCGCCGAGCCGAAGCCCAGCATCGAGGAAGTGCAGAAGAAGGTCGACGCGCTCTACCGGCAGGCCGGCACCGCGACGCAGCAGTACAACCAGGCGAAGACGGCCTCGGCCGAGCAGCGCTCCAAGGTCGACGCGCTGCTGGAGGCGGCGGCGAAACGTGCGGACAAGCTGAACGAGACACGCCGTGAGCTGGGCAGCTACGCGGCCGCGCAGTACCGCGGCGGCTCGATCGCCCCGACGGCGACGTTCTTCCTCGCGGACGACCCCCAGTCGTATTTCGACCAGGACCAGCTGATGGCACGGTTGACCAGCCGGCAGCAGAAGACGGTCGCCGACTTCCGTACGCAGCAGAAGGAAGCGGCGGCCAAGCGCGTCGAGGCGACGAAGAGCCTGGAGACGCTCACCGAGTCGCAGGCGACGCTGCGCACCAGCAAGCAGCAGGTGCAGACGAAGCTCACCGAGGCACGGAGCCTGCTGTCCGAGCTCACCGCCGAGGAGAAGGCGCGGCTCGCGGAGCTGGAGCGGAAGAAGGAGGCCGAGGCCGAGCGCAAGGCCGAGGAGCTGGCCCGGCAGCAGGCCGCCGCCACGAAGGAGAAGGCCGAGCAGACCTCCACGGACGAGGCGGAGAAGGCGGAGACCGGGACCGGGACCGGCGGTACGGGATCCGGCAGCGGCTACGCCTCGAAGGCGGAGAAGGTCCTGGCGTTCGCCCGCGCCCAGATCGGCAAGCCGTACGTCTGGGGCGCGACGGGCCCGTCCTCGTACGACTGCTCGGGACTCACCCAGGCCGCGTGGAAGGCGGCCGGCGTCGATCTGCCGCGCACCACCTGGGACCAGGTCGAGGTGGGCACCCGGGTGGCCACGGCGGACCTGAAGCCGGGGGACCTGGTCTTCTTCTACGACGACATCAGCCACGTCGGCATCTACAAGGGCGACGGCATGATGATCCACGCGCCGAAGCCCGGCGCGAACGTCCGCGAGGAGTCGATCTACTACATGCCGATCTACGGCAGCGTGCGCCCTGCCTGACCCACGGCCCGGCACGCGGCGCCGCGCCGGGCCGTGGGGGCGCGCGGCGGCATCGAGGACACACCGGCGGG
>NZ_NEUF01000127.1:9322-30595 GCF_002910915.1 Streptomyces sp. SM10
CCCACCCCCGGACCGGCCCCGTCCCGCTCAGGTCCAGAGCGTGGCGATGAAGATGTTGGCGACGGTCAGCCCGCCGACCGCGGCGAACGCCCCCTTGCCGGCCTTCTCGTCGTCCCGCTTCACGTAGACGAGCGCCAGGATCACGATCAGGACCAGCAGCTTGACGCCGATCTTGATGTTGTTCACGCTCTGGTCGTCGGCCTGGTCGAGCCCGACCAGGGCGACACCCGTGACGAGCATGGTGAGCGCGCCGTGCAGCATGGCGGGGACGAAGCGGGCCGCGCCCGCCCCCATGGCCTTCATCTGGGTCAGGAAGCCGCCCAGCAGGGAGGCGATACCGATGATGTGCAGGGCCACGAAGACATTGATGAGTACGTCCATGGCCGCAGCCTAACCACGGCCATATCACCACTCTTCGGCAAGGTACGACTTACTGATGAGTTCATCCCGAGCCTGAGCGAATTGCCGGAGTCCGGTTGATTTTTCCGGTCATCTTCGAGAAACGAAACAGCACATGAGGGCAATACATGTCATTACGCCTCTTCCCTGTGTGCCGGGTTTAGCGTCCTCCCAGGTGACCGGCTCTGCACCGCCGCCCCCGTACCGGGCGGCGTGCCGGTCACCCCGCCAGGAATCCGGCGGCGGGCCACTCCCCCCTGTGGTGGCCCGCCACCGGACCCCGGCGGGCCCGCCGGTACCCCCCGACGGGCAGTCGAACGGAAGGACGCACCACCCCCGTGGCCGCCGATCGAAAAGCCGCTCACCGCAAGCCCAAGCAGCGCCTGTTCACCGGGCCTGCTGCCCGCACCGCAGCGACTCTCGCCCTCGCCGGGGCCGCGACCGCCACCGCCCTCGAAGGCGCGGCCCAGGCGGATCCCCAGCTCACCCCGGCCCAGGTCGGGGCCAAGGTCGACCGGCTGTACCACGACGCCGAGGCCGCCACCGAGAAGTACAACGGCGCGAAGGAGAAGGCCGCCGCCTCCGAGAAGTCCCTCGACGCACTGCGCGACGAGGCAGCCCGCAGGACCGAGCGGCTCAACACCGCGCGCGACGCCCTCGGCGCGTACGCCACCGCCCAGTACCGCAGCGCCGGCATCGACCCCGCCGTCCGGCTGGCCCTGTCCTCGGACCCCGACCAGTATCTGGAGCGCGCCTCCTACGAGGACCGGGC
Source organism: Streptomyces sp. SM10 (assembly GCF_002910915.1). Lineage (GTDB taxonomy): Bacteria > Actinomycetota > Actinomycetes > Streptomycetales > Streptomycetaceae > Streptomyces. The sequence continues at coordinate 10,494 of NZ_NEUF01000127.1, forward strand.
GGGCGACCGGCAGGCGGGTGCGATCAACGGCGTACGCCGGCAGATCGGCGACATCGCCCAGCTGCGCGCCCGGGCCGAGGACGAGCTCGCGGTGCTCGCCTCCCGACGGGCCGACCTGAAGAAGCACAAGGACGAGGTCCGCACCAAGCTCGCCGACGCCCGGAAGCTGCTGGCCACCCTCACCGCCGAGCAGCGCGCCGGCTACGAGCGCTCCGCCGACGCCGCGCACGGCGGCACCGCCACCCGCGCCGACCGGAGCGCCCCGCGCGGGTCGGTCGCCGCTCCCAACGCCCGCGCCGCGCAGGCCGTCGACTTCGCGTACGGGGCGCTCGGCAAGCCGTACGTCTGGGGCGCCACCGGGCCCGCCTCCTTCGACTGCTCCGGCCTCACCCAGGCCGCCTGGCGGGACGCAGGTGTGTCCCTGCCCCGCACGACGTACACCCAGATCAACGCCGGACAGCGCGTCTCGCGCTCCGAACTCGCCCCCGGGGACCTGGTGTTCTTCTACCCCGGCGTCACCCATGTCGGGCTCTACATCGGCGGCGGCCAGATGATCCACGCCCCCCGCCCGGGCGCACCCGTACGTATCGCGCCGATCTCCGAAATGCCCTTCGCGGGGGCCACCCGTGTCGCATAGGCTCCCGGCCTCATGGACACAGCCATCCAGAACTACGTGCGTACGCTCACCCTCCGATCCCCGGACCACTACCGGGTGGGCCCGTTCACGGTGCGCCACAATCCGGGCTGGGAACTGAAGTTCGCCAACTACGCCATCCCCGACCAGGGCGCCGAACCCACGGAACGGGACATCGCCGGTCTGGTCGAGGCGTTCCGTGAGCACGACCGGCTGCCACGGCTGGAGTTCCTGCCGGCCTGGGCACCCGCCGTCGAACCGGCTCTGCTGGCAGCAGGGTTCACCGAGGAGAGCCGCGCCCCGGTGATGGCCTGCGCCGTCGACGGGCTCCTCGCGCCGAAGCCGGTCGACGGCCTCCGTATCGCCGAGCCGGTCACCACCGACGAGTTCGCCTCCGCCGCCGCCGTCCAGCACACCGGGTTCGGCGGCGAGGGCGGCCCCGACGACGGTGAGATCGCCTGGCTGCGGGGCGCGACCGCGGACGGCGGCGTCTCGGCCCTGGCCACCATGGGCGGACTGCCCGCCGGAGCGGGCGGATGCTCCGCGCCGGCCGACGGGATCGGCGAACTGGCGGGCCTGGCCGTGGCCGACGCGTTCCGCCGACGGGGGGTGGGCGCGGCCCTCTCCGCCTGGCTGACCCGCACCGCCTTCGAGCGCGGCTTCCGCACCGTGTGGCTGGAGCCCGGCGGCCCCGACGTCGAGCGGATCTACGCGAGCATCGGCTACCGCAGGACGGGCGAGAAGCTCAACATCTCGCTCGATCCCGCCTGAGCGCGCCCGCGGCTCAGACCAACCGCCGAGCCGTCGCCCACCGGGTCAGCTCGTGCCGGTTGGAGAGCTGGAGCTTGCGCAGCACGGCCGAGACGTGCGACTCGACGGTCTTCACCGAGATGAAGAGCTGCTTGGCGATCTCCTTGTACGCGTATCCCCGGGCGATCAGCCGCAGCACCTCGCGCTCGCGCTGCGTCAGCCGGTCCAGGTCCTCGTCGACCGGCGGCGCGTCCGTCGAGGCGAACGCGTCGAGGACGAACCCGGCCAGCCGGGGCGAGAACACCGCGTCGCCGTCCTGTACCCGGAAGACGGAGTCGACCAGGTCGGCGCCGGTGATGGTCTTGGTGACATAGCCCCGGGCGCCGCCGCGGATGACCCCGATGACGTCCTCGGCGGCGTCCGAGACCGACAGGGCCAGGAAGCGCACCGGGTTCTCGACCGCGCCCATCATCGGGGCGCAGCGCCGCAGCACCTCGACGCCGCCGCCTCCCGGGAGGTGGACATCCAGCAGAACGACCTCGGGGCGGGTCGCGGTGATCACGGTGACCGCCTGGTCGACGTCGGCGGCCTCGCCGACCACCTCGACCCCGGTCTCCTCGGTGCGGCCGATCTCGGCCTGCACCCCGGTGCGGAACATCCGGTGGTCGTCGACGAGCACGACCCGTACCCGGCGCTCCGGGCCTCCGGTCGCTTCGGTGTTCTCGGTCATTCGCTCGCCCTCTCCATCTCCAGCTCGACTTCCGTGCCCCCGCCGGGCACCGAACGCAGCCGCGCCGTACCGCCGTTGCGCTGCATCCGGCCGATGATCGATTCTCGTACGCCCATCCTGTCGCCCGGGACGGAATCCAGGTCGAACCCCGGGCCCCGGTCCCGCACGGAGACGAAGACCGTGCGGCCCTCGACCTCCGCGAACACCTGGACGGCACCGCCCTCGCCACCGTACTTGGCGGCGTTGACCATCGCCTCGCGTGCGGCCTGCATCTGTGCCGCCACCTTCTCGTCGAGCGGGCAGTCCCCGACGACGACGACCTCCAGCGGGACGCCGTGCTTGTCCTCGACCTCGGCGGCGGCACGCTTGACCGCCTCGGCGAGGCTCGACGGTTCCTCGGCCTCGTCCTTCCCGGTGCCCTCGGGGTTGTACAGCCAGTTGCGCAGCTCGCGTTCCTGCGCACGGGCGAGCCTGCGGACCTCGCCGCCGTCGTCCGCGTTGCGCTGGATCAGCGTGAGCGTGTGGAGGACGGAGTCGTGGACGTGGGCGGCGACCTCGGCACGCTCCTGGGCGCGGATACGCATCAGGCGTTCCTCGGACAGGTCCTGCGTCATCCGCACCAGGTAGGGGCCCGCGAGGAGCGCGATGCCGGTGAGCACGGCGATGGCGGCGGTCAGCGCGGTGCCCAGCTGGGCCGCCGATCCCCGGACCACCATGAAGGCGGCGAGGCCGAGGCCGACGAGTGCGACGCCGGCCAGCCCGCGGGCCAGGTGCAGGACACGGCGGCGGCCGCCGACCTCCATCCACCGGGCGCGCCGGGCGTTGTCGGCCTGGCGCCACACGAGGACGGAACCGGCGCCGATCAGCAGCGCCGGCCAGACGTAGCGGTCCGCCTTGCTGCCCATGTCGACGTTGCCGACGAAGGACACGGCACCGACGAGCAGGGCGACCAGGGCGAAGACCTGGCCCTTGTCGGGCTTGCGCAGTCTGCGACGGCCGTCCGGGGCGGTCTCGAAGAGGGACCGGTTCTCCACCCCGCCGACCCCGCCGACACCGAGCGGTACGACGATCCAGAACACCGCGTAGAGCAGGGCACCCAGGCCGTCCGCGAAGAACAGCCCGAGGAAGACGAACCGGACCCACACGACGGGCAGCCCCAGATGCCCGGCGAGCCCGCGCGCGACACCGCCGAGCATCCGTCCGTCGGCGCTGCGGTACAGCTTCCGCGGCGCCGGCTCCTCCGGATCCGGGGCGTGGGAGCTCGGCGCTCGGGTCGTGGCTGCTGGCATGGACCGATCGTCACACGTTCCGGCGGGTCGTGGCATCAGGGTCTGCCCGGACTCGACCCTGAGGGCCGAGAGCCGAGGGCCCCGGGCGAGGGCCCCGGGCGTGTCAGGGGCGCAAAATCAGGGACGGGCCAGGGTCGCCGCGGGCCCCATGAGGGCGTACGTGCCGTCACCATGGAGCCATGACCGTTCCCCAGGACGCCTCCCCCGGCGTCGCCCCACCCCCCGAACCGGCACCGCGGCTGCAGCGCAGCAAGCGGCAGAAGGTGGTGGCCGGGGTCTGCGGCGGGCTCGGCCGGTACTGCGACGTGGACCCGGTGATCTTCCGGATCGTGCTCGGTGTCCTCGCGGTGACGGGCGGCATCGGCCTGATCTTCTACGGCTTCGCGTGGCTTCTGCTCCCCGTGGACGGCGAGGACGAGAACGAGGCGCGCCGGCTGCTCTCGGGCCGGGTCGAGGGCGCCTCCCTGATCGCCCTGCTGCTGGCCCTGGTGGGCTGCGGGCTGCTGCTGTCGATGCTGCACAACGGCGGGATGCTCGCCTTCGCCGCGATGCTGTCGCTGACCGTCGTCGGCTTCTCCGTCTGGACCCAGCACCGCAGGGCGGGCTTCCCGGAGGAGGCGCCGGGCACCGCGCCGCACGTCCCCGGAGGTACGCCGCACACCACCGGCCACGGCGCGCCGCCCGAGGTGAAGGCGCCGCCCACGGCGGTCGGCCCGTCCTGGTGGCGGGACCCGATCGTCAAGGACGGCACGACCGGTCCCATGAGCACCGGCTATCTCTGGGGACCGGCGAGCGCGGCGTCCCAGGCGGCGGAGCCCGGCCGGAGCGAGGCGGCGGCGAACGCCCCGCACCGACGCCCCCCGCGCGTGCCGGGCACCCGGGGCCCGCGCTCGATCGGCGGCCTCGTCTTCCTCCTCGCCCTGGTCGCGGGAGGTCTGGGCACGGGGCTGAGCTGGGATGCCCATCCGCTGGGGACAAGCCTGCAGACCGGGCTCGCCGCCGCACTCGGGGTGTTCGGCCTCGGTCTGCTGATCGCCTCCGTCCTCGGCAGGACCGGCTTCGGCACGATCGTGCTGGCCGTGATCACAGCGGGGCTCCTGGCGGGCGCCTCCGTGGTCCCGCAGGACATCGGCACCGACTGGGTACGTGAGGAATGGCGGCCGGCCTCGGCCACAGCGGTCGAGCCCCTGTACAAGCTGGGCCTGGGAGACGCGAAACTCGACCTGTCCCGGGTCAGCCTCCCGAAGGGCGGGACCCTGAGCACCCGCGTCGAGGTCGGCGCAGGCCGCGCGGTCGTCGTCGTCCCTGCCGGGGTGACGGTGAAGGTGGACGCGGAGGCGGGCCTGGGCGACGTCCGGTTGCCGTCCGACCTGCGCAAGGACGTGGACATCGCCCCCGACCGCCACACCCGCCGGACCATCGTCCCCACCGGGGACGCACCGCCCGCCGGCACGATCGAACTGGGCATGGGAATCGGCGTCGGACAACTGGAGGTAACCCGTGCTGCGTCATGAGATCAGGCCGGGCCGCGCGGTGGCGGGCCTGGTCATGCTGACCCTGGCGGGAGGATACGCGGCGGACGCGGCCGGGACCTGGAACGCCCCGTGGACGTTCTACGCCCCCGTGCTCCTCGGCGGCCTGTGGCTCGCGGCCACGGTGACCTGGGTGAACTACAGGGTGCGGCGCCGGCGTACGGCGACGAGGTCGTCGGCGGAGAACACGGCGGAGCCGGGGCCCTCGGGCGCCGGCTGACCGCCACGGGGGTGCCCCCTCAGATCCGCCCGGGCCGCCGGCTCCCCCGCAGGGCGTCCACCGACCAATACGGCGCACCGGCCAGCAGCAGTGGCAGCCAGGCCATGAGGTAGACCAGGTCATTGCCGTAGTAGTACGGCGTCGCCTGCCAGCTGACGGTCAGCCACAGGCTCAGCGAGATCAGCGCGCCTCCGAGGGCGGCGAGGCGCGCCCACAGACCGGCGAGGGTGCCGAGGCCGACGAGGAGCTCGCCGATCGCGATGGCGTGACCGAACCCTTCGGGGCTCTTCAGCGCCAGGTCGACGAGGCCGGGGATCGCCGCGCTGTCACGTACGCCGTTCATCATCTCGCCGATGGAGCCCGGGCCGCTCGCCGACAGGAAGGCGCTGTCGGTCAGCTTGTCGAGCCCCGCGTAGACGAAGGTGACGCCGAGGAAGATCCGCAGGGGCAGCAGCGCGTACCGCCCCGCCCTGTCCCTGAGACTCCTCGGCTCGTCCAGCCCGTAGGAACCGCCCCTGTACCCGTGCATCACTGCCCCGCTCTCGGTTGGCCCTTCGAGAGACCATACGTACGCCGGTTCGGTGCCGCTCACCAGGTGCACGGCTCGGAGCGCGGCGCGGTTCAGTCCGTGACGTCGATGAGGCAGGAGTTCGTCTCCACGCCCGCCGCCGTGACGACCTGTACCTCCACGGCGCCGGGTTCGACCTCGACCGGTACGGGCACGGTGAGCACGGTGTCCGACGGGTTGGCGAAGCCGCCGGTGACCGGGATCAGGGGGACGTGTACATGCACGCGTCCGATCCGGACGACCACCCGTGCCAGCCGGTCGGGGCTGCCGGCGCCGGGCGGGACGAATCCCGCACCACGGATCTCGATGTCGTCGCCGGTACGGATCGGGGCGTCCAGGTCCCCGGCCTCCCTGGCCCTGACGACCGAGAGGACGACGGGACGCCCGCCCTCCGCGTACTTCCCGGCGAAGTACGTCGCCGCGGAGACGCCCACCAGGACCGCCAGGCCCCACGGCAGGTCAGGCAACTGCTCGGGCCGACGGGCCAGACGGACCGCGGCGAACAGCACGGCCACGGCGCTGACCAGTACGTACTGCACGTCGGTGAAGCTGCCGCGCCCGGAGTCGTCGGTCAGCAGGTCGGCGGCCCGCGGGCGGTCGGCGCGCAGCTTCTGCAGCCGCTGGGCCAGGACGCGTACGGTCACCACCCGGCGTACGACGACGGCGACGGCGCACACCAGCGCGAGCACGGTCAGCACGCCGGCCGAGCGCATCAGGTCGAGGCCCTCGATCAGGGAATCCCGGTCGGCGTGGTCGGACGCTCCGGCCAGTTGCAGGGCGAGGACGAGTACGGCGAAGGCGGCCAGCAGCACCCAGGAGGCCGCGACGGTGCGCGAGGTGGAGAGCCGGTTGTCCTCGCCGATCAGTGGGGCGAGGAGACCACCCCGGGCCCGGTGAACGCGGGCGGCGCCGGTCAGCAGGCCCGCGGTGACGAGTGCCGCGATCAGGCCCGCCGTACGGGCGGTGGACCAGCCGGCGCCGATGGCGGTGACGGCCTCGCCGACGACCAGGAGGGCGACGCCGCCCCAGACCACGGCCAGGGTGCGCTGCCAGAGGGTGTGGAGCCAGGCGTCACCGGCCTCGCGGCTCCGCTCGGCGACGGCGCGGGCCGACTCGGTCAGCTCGTCCGACACCCACTGGCGGGAGGCGGACACGGACTGGGCGACCCCGGCGGGCAGGCCTTGGCCCGCGGCGAGTTCGTCCCGTTTGGCGAGGAAGGCCGCCACCGCGCGCCGGTGTCCTCGGTGTGCCCCGTGCGGGCAGTCGCCGCACGTACAGCCACCGCCGTGCGCGCTTTTCGCCCTCGCCTCGTCCAACGCCACGGAGAACGCCGCCCTTTCCCGCCCTGTGGAACCAACTCGTCTGTGATTTCTGCGAATTGTGCCGTACGGAGTGGGCTCGCCCCACATCGGGGCGGGCCGTGGGCGCGTGTCGTGGAAATGTGCGATTCTCAGGCGCCGAGCACGAGGTGGGCGAGGCCGAGCGTGCCGCGGTGTCCCCCGTGGTACCCGGTGCGGCGGGCGTCGACGGCTTCCGTCACCCCGTCGTGCAGAGGGTGTCCGGGGTGGGCCGGTGCCCAGCGTTCGCCGCGCCCGATGTCGGTGGATACGACGCTGCCGCCGCTCAGACGAATGAGCGACGGCAGCGGCGTTGACCCGGAGGTCACGGAGGTGGGGTCACTCCCACTCGATCGTCCCCGGCGGCTTGCTCGTCACGTCGAGGACCACGCGGTTGACGTCGGCGACCTCGTTGGTGATGCGGGTGGAGATCTTCGCCAGCGTCTCGTACGGCAGGCGCGACCAGTCGGCCGTCATGGCGTCCTCGGAGGAGACCGGGCGCAGCACGATCGGGTGGCCGTAGGTGCGACCGTCGCCCTGGACACCGACGCTGCGGACGTCCGCGAGCAGGACCACGGGGCACTGCCAGATGTCGCGGTCCAGGCCGGCCGCGGTCAGCTCCTCGCGGGCGATGGCGTCGGCCTCGCGCAGCAGGTCGAGCCGCTCCTTGGTGACGTCGCCGACGATACGGATACCGAGGCCGGGGCCCGGGAACGGCTGGCGCTGGACGATCTCCTCGGGCAGGCCGAGCTCCTGGCCGACCATCCGGACCTCGTCCTTGAACAGCTGGCGCAGCGGCTCGACGAGCTGGAACTCGATGTCGTCGGGGAGTCCGCCCACGTTGTGGTGGGACTTGATGTTGGCCGTGCCGGTGCCGCCGCCGGACTCGACGACGTCCGGGTAGAGGGTGCCCTGGACGAGGAAGGCGACCTCGGGGCCGTCCTCCTGGAGGATCTCCAGCTGGGCCTGCTCGAAGACGCGGATGAACTCGCGACCGATGATCTTCCGCTTCTGCTCCGGGTCGGACACACCGGCCAGGGCGTCGAGGAAGCGCTTCTCCGCGTCGACGACCTTCAGCTTGGCGCCGGTCGCGGCGACGAAGTCCTTCTCGACCTGCTCGGTCTCGCCCTTGCGCATCAGACCGTGGTCGACGTACACGCAGGTGAGCTGCGAGCCGATGGCCTTCTGCACGAGGGCCGCGGCGACCGCGGAGTCCACACCGCCGGAGAGGCCGCAGATGGCGCGCTTGTCGCCGACCTGCTCGCGGATCAGGGCGATCTGCTCCTCGACGACGTTGGTGGTCGTCCAGGTCGGCTCGATGCCCGCGCCCCGGTAGAGGAAGTGCTCCAGGACCTGCTGGCCGAAGGTCGAGTGCATGACCTCCGGGTGGTACTGGACGCCGTAGAGCTTCTTCTCGTCGTTCTCGAAGGCCGCGACCGGCACGACGTCCGTGGACGCGGTGACGGTGAAGCCCTCGGGGGCGGCGGAGCAGGCGTCGCCGTGCGACATCCAGACCGACTGCTCGGTGGGCGTGCCCTCGAAGAGGGTGGAGCCCGCCTTGGACACGGCGAGGGAGGTGCGGCCGTACTCGCGCGCGCCGTTGTCGTCGACCGTGCCGCCGAGAGTGGTGGCCATCAGCTGGAAGCCGTAGCACATGCCGAAGACCGGGACCCCGGCCTCGAACAGCGCGCGGTCCAGGCTGGGCGCGCCCTCCGCGTACACCGACGACGGGCCGCCGGAGAGGATGATCGCCCGCGGGTTCTTCGCCAGCATCTCGGCCACGGGCATCGTGGACGGGACGATCTCGCTGTAGACCCGGGCCTCACGGACGCGGCGGGCGATGAGCTGGGCGTACTGGGCGCCGAAGTCGACAACCAGGACGACGTCGGTCGTGGTGTCGGGGGCGGCGGGGGGTGCTGCTGGCACGGGGCGGCCTTCCGGCGGTGGAGAGGGGGTCGGTCCTCCCAATTCTACCGGCCGTGGAACGGCGCCCCGCCGGGCTCCCGTCTCACCATCCGGGCCCGGCGTGGTCCCGGCCGGGGACGGGGTCCATACTGGGCCCATGCGTCAGCACACGATCTTCGTCTTTACCTATGGCACCCGGTCCGCCGGCTGCCATGGTCGTGCTGCTTGAGCAACTGACGAGCACTTCTCCAAGGCGCCCCGGACCGACAGGTCCGGGGCGTTCTGGCGTTCCGGGCCAGGTGGTTCCGGGGGCCGCGAGCCCACCGGGAGTCACAGATGACCAGCACCAGCACCGCACCCACGAGGACGGCCGCCGAGCGGACCGGAGCACACACCGACGAGGCCGCGTCCCTGATCGGCGACGCCCGGTCGCGCATCGACGCCCTGGACGACCGGATCATCGGTCTCGTCCAGGAACGGATGGCCGTCTCGGCGGTCATCCAGGAGGCCAGGATCACGTCGGGCGGCCGCCGGGTGAACCTCTCCCGGGAGATGGACGTCCTCAGCCACTACAGCGAGGCCCTGGGCAAGCCGGGCACGGCACTCGCCATGACGCTGTTGGAGCTGTGCCGCGGCCGGGTGTGACCTAAGGGAAGGCTGTACGGCCGCACCCGCGTTCGGTCCCGGTCTCACCCGTACGGCGCGTGACCGGGGCCCGGACGGCCTCGTTGGTCCAGGTGTCCGTGCCATCCAGGGGCGGCATCGGTGGGAATCCACGCGTGGCTCCGCCGGATCGTGTGACGTGCCGCAGGCACGTCGTGGGACCACGGCCCGGCGCGTGTGACCGGTCCGCAGGGGACAGCAGCCCGGTCACTCCTGTGCGGCCGGTCCCGGGGACGCTCGGGACCGGCCGCCTTCGGACCGTCGTGACGGCGGTCCGGGACGACGGCGTCAGCCCTGCCGGGCGCGGCGCCGTGTCGTCACGTACAGCGTGCCGCCGACGGCCAGCGCGACCGCCGCGGCCGCGGAGGACATCAGCGCGACCGAGCCGGTGGAGGCGAGGCCGCCGTCCGTGTCCGGCGACGCGGAGCCGGACGTACCGGTGGTTCCGGCAGAGCCCGAGTCCGATCCGGACGAGGTGCCCGCGGTGCCGGCCGTCCCGGAGCCCGCGGTGTCACCGCCGGTGGAGCCCCCGGATGCGCCCCCCGTCGTGGCGCCGCCCGACGTGCCGCCCGTGTCACCGGATCCGGTGCCGTCGTCGTTGAGCACCAGCTTCGCCGTGTTGTTCGCCGGCTTCACGTCGAAGGGCAGCTCGGGGTCCTGCAGCCAGGTGTTGCGGATCCGGACGGCGCCGGAGGCGTTCGGGACCACCTTGGTGATCTTCAGGTCGAACGGCCACGTGCGCTCCGACCCGTCGCGCACGGTCATCCGTGTGTCGCAGACGTAGCGCGGGGCGGCGTTCTGGTTCTCGCGGTACTTGCCGTCGGCCGTGACGCCCCGGCAGGCGTCCGGCTTGCCGGTGACCTCGGCGCCCTCGGGGACGGTGAAGTCGAGGGTGGCGACGGGCTCACCGGAGCGGATGTAGCCGATCCAGGCGGGTCCGTCGTTGCGGAAGCCGATGCCGGCCGTGACGGTGTCGCCCACGGCGCCTTCGGCCTTGCCGCCCACCGCCACGAAGTCCGCGGTGTTCTCGGTGCGGAAGTCGGCCTCCTGCTGGTTGTTCCAGGGGTCGAGGTCCGCGCTCCTGGCGGAGGACGTGACCTTCTCCAGGGTCAGCCGGGGGCCGGTGCCGCGGGTGAAGGACGCGCCCGCTCGCTGCGCGGAGCGCTCCGCCCCGCTGTCCTCGTTGATGCGGTAGATGAAGGTGTCGTAGAACGCCCGCTCGGTGGCCTCGACGGAGAGCGGCACCCCCAGCGTGTAGGTGGCGCCCGGCTCGTAGGAGCCCTCGACGAAGCACAGGGTGGTGGCCCAGGCGTAGCTGTCGAACGGGTCGTCGCCGGCCTCGCCGTTGTACTCGCAGTTGGCGTACTGCTCGGGGATCTCCAGCCCTCGGGAGTACCTCAGGGTCAGCAGGACGCCGTCGGCGGCCGTGGTGCCCTGGTTGGTGAAGGTGATCGGTGCCGGCTGTGTGTCGCCGGGCTTGAGCTCCTGGTCGAAGGGGAGCTGCTGCATGACCAGGTCGGGCCCGCCGACGGTCACCTTCGTGGAGAACGGCGTGAAGGTGGCTCCGTCCGCCGATCCCGTCACCTCGATCGTGCCGGAGGCCCCGTCCTTGCTGCCCTTGGCCGCGGCGAGGTCGAAGTCGGCGATGGAGCTGAGTCCGGCGTAGACGCCCCAGTCGTGGCAGACGGCCGTGGCTCCGGTGATCTCGCAGTCGGAGCCGGTGTCCTCGGGCGGGAGGACCTGGGCGATGCCCTCGATGCCGCTGAAGTCGAGGGTGTAGGTCACCTCGCCCTCCCAGCCCGTGCTCTCCTCGTCCGGATCCGGGTTGTGGACGGTCAGTCCGAGCGAGGACCTCTGCGGGGCCCCGGACGCCGGGTAGGGGTGCAGGGCCGTCTCGGCGGGCCCGCCCAGGGTGAAGACGGGGTCCCCGGCCTGGGCCGGGGTGGCGACGGCGAGTGAGCCGGCGGCGAGCAGCCCGGCGGCGGCCAGGCTGCCTGCCGTGCGGCGCAGGGCTGTTCTCGGGGACATGCGTGACATCGCGAACCTCTGGGCATCGGCGGAGCTGTGTGACTGCTGTGACTGCTGTGACTCGGTACGGGTTCGACCGCGCAGTGGCCTGAACGGTTGCGCCGGGCAAGATCACGAATTGACTACACAAGGGACCGCTGTGACCGGTGTGGCGAGCACCACATAAAGATTCTGTGAAACGGGGGACAACCGTTACCGGTCTTCACAGGTCATGCATGGCGAACACACCGGCTCGTTCCGTACCCCACAACGGCGGCCCGTTCGCCCTTTTCCTTTCGCCGTACCGCGGTCCACGCGGTACCACGGACTTGCTGAGGCCCCAGATGAAGCTTCGCCGCACCCTGGCAGTCGCTGCCGCCACCGCCGTCATAGGCCCGGTCGTCCTGCTCTCGGCACCGGCCGCGTTCGCGGACCCCGAGACCACGACGACCGAGACCACCTCTCCGGCGCCGACCGAGACGGCGAGCGAGACGGCGTCCCCGGCCGCGCCCCCGGAGAACACCGAGTCGGCCACTCCGTCCGAGACACCGGAGGCGACGCAGCCGTCCGAGGGCACCACACCGGAGACGGCCTCCCCGACCCCGACCGCCACCGAGTCGGAGACCGCGTCCGCGACGCCGACGCCGACCGCCTCCGAGACCGAGGACGAGGACGAGGACGAGTCCACCCCGACGTGCGAGCCGGGTCCGCTCGATCTCTCCATCAACGGCCTCGCCGGGAAGATCGTCCGGGGCAGCGGCTGGGACCGGTTCACCTTCAACATCTACAACGGCTCCGAGAAGACCGTGAAGAACGTGGCGTTCTTCGCGGGCGCCGCCGCCGACAAGGCGGGCGAGCAGCTCTTCACCTCCAAGCAGGTCCGTCTCCAGGCGCTCAACGAGGCCGACGGCACCTGGGAGGACCTGGACGAGCTGGGCACCTCGTCCGGTTACGTCGGCGAGACCGACTCGATCAAGCCCGGCTACGAGGTCGACATCTCCCTGCGCCTCAAGGTGGAGGCGAGCGCGCCCGTGGGTGCCGGCTTCAGCCTCGGCGGCGGGCTCGTCTTCGGCGAGGAGACCGAGGCCACGCCGTGCTTCACGGACGTCGCCTACAAGTTCCAGATCGTCAAGGCCGGTGACGAGGACGGCACGAAGCCCCAGGAGGGCGGCAGCATCCCCGTGCCTTCGGAGAAGCCGGCCGGCGACACCAACAAGGTCACCGGCAGCCTCGCCGAGACCGGTTCGTCCTCCAGCACCCCGGTGTTCGCCCTCGCGGGCGGCGTTGCCGTGGTCCTGGGCGCCGGCGCGATGTTCCTCGTGCGTCGCCGCAACAACGGTGACGCCGCCGCGTAAGGCGCGTCACCGGTAGGTACGTGGAGGGGCTGCACTCGGAGGGGGGTGCAGCCCCTTCGCGTTCCCGGGGTCAGGCGTCCGACGCCGCCTTCTTCGGCGGCACCGCCGGAATTCCCAGGAACGGCAGCTTCAGCGCGCCGAACGCCTCCTTCGGCACCGCCGGCGACGTCGGCTCGACCGCGGCGAGCCGCTCGTACTCCGCGTCCTGCGCCGGACGCGGGTCCTTCTCGCCCTTGTTGGGCCAGAAGGACATGGCGCGCTCCGCCTGCGCCGTGATCGTCAGGGACGGGTTGACGCCGAGGTTCGCGGAGACCGCGGAGCCGTCGACCACGGAGATGCCGGGGTGCCCGTACAGCCGGTGGTACGGATCGATGACACCGTCCTCGGCGCTCGCCCCGATCGGGCAGCCGCCGAGGAAGTGGGCGGTGAGCGGGGTGCCCATGAGCTCCCCGATGTTCGACCCCGCGAAGCCGTTGATCTCCTGGGCGAGCAGCGTCGCGCCCTGGGTGGCCTCGGCGATCTGCGTCGGGTTGGGCGTGCCGTGGCCCTGACGGGCGGTGAGCAGACCCTTGCCGAGGCCGCCGGGCTTGCGGTACGCCGTCAGCGAGTTGTCCAGCGACTGCATGACGAGACCGATGATGGTCCGCTCCGACCAGCGCCGGTTGGAGAGGGAACGCATCATGAGCAGGGGGTGCCTGGCCGCGTTGCCGAACCAGCTCAGCACCCGGTGGGTGCTGTAGGGCACCTGGAGGATGGTGAGCCCGCCCATCGCGTTGGACCCCTTGCCGTAGCGGACCGGCTCGATGTGGGTGTTCTCGTCGGGGTGGATGGACGAGGTGATGGCGACGCCCCGGGTGAAGTCGGCCTTGGCGGTGCCGTGCTTCTTGCGGTACCTGCGGTCGCTGGTCTGCGCGCCGACCAGGCCCTCGGAGTTGGTGCGGGTCAGCTCGCCGAGCCGGTTCGACAGCCGGGGCAGCAGCCCCTCGTCCTTCATCGTGTGCAGCAGGGTCTGGGTGCCGTACGTCCCCGCCGCGACGACCACCTGCCGGGCCCGCAGGGTGGAGGGCTTCGCCCTGCGGCGGCGGTCGGTCGGCACGGTCGACACCCGGTAGCCGCCGTCCGGGTCGTCGGTGACCCCGACCACGGACGTCATCGGGTGGATGACGGCCCCTGTCTTCTCCGCGAGGTACAGGTAGTTCTCGTTGAGGGTGTTCTTGGCTCCGTGACGGCAGCCCGTCATGCACTCGCCGCACTCGGAGCAGGCCGTGCGGGAGGGTCCGGCACCGCCGAAGTAGGGGTCGGCGACCTCTCCGCCGGGCTTCGCGTCCGCCGTGCCGTCGGCGTCCTTCCCGTCGCCGAAGAAGACACCGACCGGGGCGAGGTGGAAGGTGTCCCCGACGCCCATGGTCTCGGCGACGGCCTTGAGGTGGACGTCCGCCGGGGTCATGGTCGGGTTGAGCCGCACCCCGAGCATCCGCTTCGCCTGGTCGTAGTACGGGTCCAGCTCGGCCTTCCAGTCGGTGATGCCGGACCACTGCCGGTCCTCGAAGAAGGGCGCGGGCGGCACGTACAGCGTGTTGGCGTAGTTGAGGGAGCCCCCGCCGACGCCGGCGCCCGCCAGCACCATCACCTTGCCCAGCAGATGCACCCGCTGGATGCCGAACAGGCCGAACGCCGGGGCCCACAGGTAGTTCTTGATGTCCCAGGAGTTCTTGGGGAGGGTCGCCCGCGTGAAGCGGCGGCCCGCCTCCAGGACGCCGACCCGGTATCCCTTCTCGCTCAGCCGCAGGGCCGACACCGCGCCGCCGAAGCCCGAACCGACGACGAGGACGTCGTAGTCGTACGCGTCGTCGTCCGCCGCCTGAGCGGCCGGGGCGGCCTGATTCTGGGCAGGGCTGTCCTGGGACATGACTCTCCTCGGTACGGAAAGGGCAGGTGAGGGGTGAGGGGGATCAGCGCAGCCGGAAGGCCTTCATCGCCTTGAGGCTGCGGCTCATGAAGGCCGCGTACTTCTCGTCGTCCAGCCCGAAGGCCGGGGCGAGGGGCATCAGCCGCTGCTGGGCGACCGTCTGGGCCTCGGTGTACTTCAGGATGCCCTCGGAGCCGTGCCGCCGGCCGAGACCGGAGTCCTTCATGCCGCCCATGGGCGACTGGACACTGCCGTACGCCGGTGCGTAGCCCTCGTTGATGTTGACGGTGCCCGCCCGCAGCCGGGCGGCGATCCGGTGGCCGCGCCGGGAGTCCTTGGTCCAGACGCTGGCGTTGAGGCCGTAGGGGGTGGCGTTGGCGAGGGTCACCGCCTCGTCCTCGTCGGTGAAGCGGTAGAGGGAGACGACCGGGCCGAAGGTCTCCTGGGTGCAGACGGCCATCGGCTCCTGCACGTGGTCGAGGATGGTGGGCTCGTAGAAGAGCGGGCCGATGTCGGGACGCGCGACGCCGCCCGCGACGAGCGTGGCACCCTTCTCCACGGCCTCCGCGACATGCCGGCTGACGGTCTCCAGCTGGCGCTCGCCGACGAGCGAGCCCATCTCGGCCCCGTACGAGAGGGAGTTGCCGAGCCGCATCGCCTTCGTACGGGCGGCGAAGCGCTCCACGAAGGCGTCCGCGACGGACGCGTGGACGTACAGCCGCTCGATGGAGATGCAGAGCTGGCCGGCCGAGGAGAAGCAGGCACGGACAGCGCCCTCGGCCGCCTTCTCGATGTCGGCGTCCGCCAGGACCAGCATGGGGTTCTTGCCGCCGAGCTCCAGCGACACCCCGACCAGCCGCGCCGCCGCGCGCTGGGCGACGTCGCGGCCCGTGGCGGTCGAGCCGGTGAAGGAGACGTAGTCGGCGTGGGCTACCACCTCGGGGCCGACGACGGGGCCCTCCCCGATGACGACCTGGAACACCTCGGCGGGCAGCCCGGCCTCGATCAGCAGGTCACGGGCCCAGAGCGCGGTCAGCGCGGTCTCCGTGTCGGGCTTCATCACGACGGCGTTGCCGGAGACGAAGGCGGGAAGCGCGTCGCCGACGGAGAGTTCGAGCGGGTAGTTCCAGGGGGCGATCTGGCCGACGACGCCGCGCGGCTGGCGCAGTTCGGTGACCTTGGTCAGGGTGGGAACGACCCCGGTGTGACGCTTCGGCCTGAGGTAGGCGGCGGCCCTGCGCCCGTAGTGCCGGGCCGACACGGCGACGGCCAGCACCTCCTCGTGGGCGTGCAGCCGGGCCTTTCCGGTCTCCAGCTGGATGAGGTCGAGGACCTCGGACTGGCGCTGCAGGATCAGGTCGTGGAAGCGCAGGAGCACCGCCGCCCTGGCCCGGACCGGGGTCGCGGCCCAGGCGGGCTGGGCGGCACGGGCCCGGTCGAAGGCGGTCCGGACGTCCTCGGGGGTGGACTCGGGAAGGTCCGCCAGCTTCTCCCCGGTGAAGGGGGTGTGGTTGAGCGTGGCGCCGGAGCCCACGACGCCACGGGTCAGCTGGGCGATCACCTCGGGTGTGACCACGTCGGCGGCGGTGCGCGCGCCCGCCGGGGCGACGGCCACCGGATTGGTGCCGACGCGGCTGCCGGAGGCGGCGGAGGTGGTCGAGGAAGCCTGCGAGTCCGTCATGAGGGCGAGAGTATGTCCACCCGCCCACTTTGGGTACCCGTGGGTAACAGGTTTTCACAGACCCCGCCGGAGACCCCTGCCGCACCCGACCATGTAGCCAGTGATCACTGGCTGCATAACCGCTGATCAGGGGCGATCTGCCGCCGCTCCCGGGATCGGGCGTCAGGAATCGTGAATGTTCGGCCGCCCGGCCGCCCGGGTGGCGACGTCCTCCCCGGCCGTCGCCGCCTGATCGGCCGGGGTGTCGCCGCCGGACCGGCCGGGGTGTCGCCGCCGGACGCCTCAGCCCTGCTGCTCCGGCGGTTCCCAGCCGCGCAGCACGGTCTCGAAGAGCTGCCGTGTCTCCGCCCGGTCCTCCGCGGGGCCGGTCATGTAGAACGCGTACTCGGGCCCGTTCGTCTCCGCGAAGTACATCTGGTCGATGCCGTAGCGCGGGCCCGGATGGTCCTGGGACTCGGTCCAGGTGAACTCCCAGCGGGAGCCGGGGCGGTCGCGGAAGACGTTCTTCTCCAGCGTCAGACGCCCGTACTCCGGCAGGCGCCTGGCCAGGTCCTTCTCGATGCTCTGCATGTGCGCGTACGAGGTGCCGAAGTCGGGCTGCGGATCGAGGCTTATCCGCAGGCTGTGCGTCCCGCCGTCGGGGGTGTACTCGATCTGTTCGCCGTCCGTCCGCCGCTGCCAGCCCTCCGGGAGGAGGAGACCGAAGCCCTCGGGGGCGGTGACCTTCCTCCAGCCGTCGGGTATCTCCTTCGAGGCGGGCTCGTCCTCGGCGGGCGGCTTCCCGTCGCCCCCGTCGTTCCCGGGGGACGCGGAGCCGGCGGGGGCCTGGCCCTGGGTGCTCTCCCCCGGGCCGGGGGACGTACTCCCGCCGCCCCCGGTATTCCTGATGACCAGGCCCACCGCCCCGCCGATCAGCGCGGCCACCGCGAGGATCACCAGGACGGTGCGCCAGTGGCCCCCGCCGCGCCGGGTGACGGGCTCGGCGGTGTACGGGAGCGCGGGCTGCGGGTCCGGCGGACGGGAGAGCCGGGCGGTGGAGTCCTCACCGGCGGCGAGAGCGCGCAGCTCCTCCTCGGAGACCCGCTGCGTCGGCACGTGCGCCTGCGCGGCACGGGGCTTGCGCCCCTCCATCGCGTCCAGGAGCATCCGCTCCGTCTCCTCGGCCGTAGGACGGTCCGCGGGGTCCTTGCGCAGCAGGGCGGTGATCACGGGTGCCAGCGCGCCGCCGCGCAGCGGCGGGAGCGGTTCCTCCGCGACCACGGCCTGCATGGTGGAGATGGGGGACGTCCGTCGGAAGGGCGAACTGCCCTCGACCGCCGCGTAGAGCGTGGCGCCCAGCGACCAGAGGTCGGAGGCGGGGCCCGGGTCGCCGCCGCGCACCCGCTCGGGTGCCAGATAGTCGATGGACCCCACCAGTTCACCGGTCCTGGTGATGGTGGCGTCGCCCTCGATCGCGGCGATCCCGAAGTCCGTCAGCAGGACCTGCCCGTCGCGGGCCAGCAGGACGTTGGCCGGTTTCACGTCCCGGTGCAGGACTCCGGCACCGTGGGCGGCCCGCAGGGCGCTCAGCACATGGAGCCCGATCCTGGCGGCCTCGCGCGGGTCGACCTCGCCGGACTCCTTCACCGCGTCGGCGAGCGAGGGCCCGTCGACGTACTGCATGACGATCCAGGGCCGGTTGTCGTACTCGATGACGTCGTGGACGGTGACGACTCCCGGGTGCGTGATCCGGGCCGCCGCGCGCGCCTCCTTCTGCGTGCGGGCATGCAGCACGGCACGGTCCGCCTCGGCGACGTACAGTCCGGCCGTCAGCTCCTTGACGGCCACGGTCCGGTGGAGCACCTCGTCCTGGGCGCGCCAGACCTTGCCCATGCCGCCGCGCCCCAGAACGTCACCCAGCCGGTACCGCCCGGCCAGTACGATCCCCGCATTCGTGCCCTGCGCGTGTTCCACGTGTGTCCTCGCCCCGTTCCTTGGGACGACAGGGTACGGACGGGAGGCGGTGTCACGGAACCTCGCACCGCCCACGAGACCGCACTGTGATGCTTGTCGCGTGCCGCTGTCGCCCAGTCAGGAGACCACGCGGTACGAGGAGATGACCTGCTCGTAGATCTCGGAGACCTTGTCCCGCTCGTTCTCCGGACCGATGACCTGGACGATGTGGTACCTGCCGTCCACGATCATCGCCAGGTTACGGACGTACACCTGACGGCCGCCGCTCTCCTGCCAGGTGAACTGCCCCTCGGCCATGGCCTGCCGGCCGACGTCGACCCGGCGCAGACCGGTGGACGTGGCCCAGCTCGACTCGCGGAAGGGCTTCAGCTCGGGCTCCGCGGTGCGCTGGTAGTCCAGCGGATCACTGCCGTTGGCCTTGACCGTGTCACGCCCGGGGACGATCAGCACGCTGAACCCGTCGCTGCCGTACCGGATCTGACGGTCCGCGTTGGCGGGGCTGCGCTGCCAGTCGCCCGGCACGCCGATCTCGAAGCCTTCGGCGTCCTTGCGCAGCTTGTAGCCCGGCGCGAGCGCGACGGCGGAGCGACTGGTCTGCGGCTTCTGCGAACCGGAGGACGCCGAGGGTTCGGACGTACCGGAGGACGCCGTGGCCCCGGCCGACGGGCTGTTCCCGGGCTCCGGTCCGGCCGGGGCGACGGAGTCCGAAGGCGCCGCGCCCGTGCCCGATCCCCGCTCGGGCATGAACAGCATCGCGTAGGCGACGGCGGCGGCCATCACCAGCAGGATCAGCACCAGCAGCAGCCTTCCGAGCCGCCGGGGCGCCCGACCGCCGGGCTGCGGCTCGCGGAGCACCCTGGGCCCCTTGGGTTCGCGGGGTGCGCGCGCCGGCTTCTCGGGGGCCGGCGGCTCCTCGAACGTCCGGGGCTGCTCGTACGCCTGCTGCCTCTCGCGGCGCCCCGGCTTTCCCTGGCGGTGCCGGCCGTGCGCCGCTCCCCGGCCGCGGCGGCGGCGCACCAGCTCGCCCCGGCGGCGTACGACCGGCAGGCGGGTGGCGTCGGCGGGCGGCAGCGTGACGATGTCGGTGCCGGCCTCGGGCTCGGGCGCCGAGCGCACGAGGGAGCGCAGCCAGCCCCGCAGCTCCTCGAAGTCGGGCCGCTCCGTGGGGTCCTGACGCAGCAGCGATTCGACGACGGGCCTCAGCGGCCCGCACTCCTCCGCGAAGGCCGGCGGTTCACCGCAGACCATCTGGACGAGCTCGGAGGCGTTCTCCTCCGGATACGGGGCGTGGCCCTGCACGGCGCGGTAGAGCAGCGCGCCGAGCGCCCACAGGTCGGTGGAGGGGCCGATGGGCGGGGCGAGCTGCCAGTTGTCGTGGACCGGGCCTGCCTGCTCGGGCGCCCACCGCTCGGTGACGGCGCCGACGACGGCGATGCGGGCCTGCCGGGCGCGTTCGGCGGCGAGCGGGGTGGCCGGGCCCCGGTAGGCGGGGGCGTCGCCTCTTCCCGCGACGACCTCGTCCCACCCTCCTGCGGGCCCCCGCGCGGCGGGCAGCCGGTCCGGGCGCCC
>NZ_NEUF01000128.1 GCF_002910915.1 Streptomyces sp. SM10
CCGCGGACCGGCTCTCGCCGGGCCTGGCCGAAGCCATGCGGCGCGACCTCGGCCTCGACGCCGGCGAGGCGAGGGCCCGCATAGCCGGCGAGTACCGGGCGGCGGCCGTGGCGGCGGCGCTGGAGAAGTCGCTCGGCGCGGACTTCGCCAGCGCCCGGCTGAGCGGCCCCGCCGCCGTCCTCACCGTCGCCACCACCGATCGGGCCGACGTCGCCCGGATCACCGCCGCCGGGGCCCGCGCCGAGGTCGTCGGCCACAGCCTGGACCGCCTCGAAGCGGCCAAGGCGGCGCTGGACGAGGTGGCACTGCGCAAGGCGCCGAAGGACGTGCCGTCCTGGTACGTGGACGTCCGCACCAACCGGCTGGTCGTCAACGCCACCCGTACGGAGGCGGCGGACGTCTTCCTCGCCGCCTCGGGCGTCTCCGGTGACCTCGTGCGGATCGACCGCTCGGCCGAACAGCCCCGCGCCTACGCGGATCTGCGCGGCGGCGACGCGTACTACATGAACGGTTCGGGCCGCTGTTCCATCGGCTTCCCCGTCAGGCGCGGCACCCAGAACGGCTTCGTGACCGCCGGGCACTGCGGGACGCCCGGCGTCACCACCAGCGGGGTCAACCAGCAGGCGCAGGGGTCCTTCCAGGGCTCCACCTTCCCCGGCCGCGACTACGCCTGGGTCGCGGTCAACGCCAACTGGACCCCGCGCGCCCTGGTGAACGGATACGGCAACGGCGATGTGACCGTGACCGGATCCACCCAGGCCGTGGCCGGCTCCTCGGTCTGCCGCTCCGGCTCCACCACGGGCTGGCACTGCGGCACGATCCAGCAGCACGGCAGCAGCGTCACCTACCCGGAGGGCACCATCACCGGCGTGACGCGCACCAGTGTCTGTGCCGAACCCGGTGACTCCGGCGGCTCGTTCATCTCCGGCAGCCAGGCGCAGGGCGTCACCTCCGGCGGCTCCGGGAACTGCTCCCAGGGCGGTACGACGTACTACCAGCCGGTGAACCCGGCCCTGGCCGCGTACGGGCTGACCCTCGTCACCAGCGGTACGCCGACCGATCCGCCCACCGATCCCACGGACCCGCCGACCGAGCCGGGCGGCACATGGGCGGCGGGCACGACGTACGCCACCGGCGCGGTGGTGACGTACGGCGGCGCGAGCTACCGCTGCCTTCAGGGACACCGGGCCCAGGCGGGGTGGCAGCCGCCGAACGTGCCCGCGCTCTGGCAGCGGATCTGACGGGCCGCCGCATCCTGTCTTCCCGCCCGGCCCCGTGGTGGCGGCTCCCCGGGCGGGAAGGCCCTTCCGGGCCGGGCGGGGAGACCCTTCCGGCCCGGGCACCCGCCGCCGTCCGGGCCGCCCACCGGTCCGGGCGGGTTACTTGGCGTCCGAGTAGCGCTCCACGACCGCCGTGCTGAACGGGAAGCGCACCGGCGTCTCCCCGAACGCGACCCGTCCGGCCAGCTCCCCGGCCTCACGGATCGCCTCGACCACCGCGGGGGCCTCCTCGGCCGGGCAGTGCACGATCACCTCGTCGTGCTGGAAGAAGACCAGCTCGGCCCGCATCCCGGCGGAGGCGAGCGTCCGCCGCAGCGCCGCCAGGAGCAGCAGGGCCCACTCCGCGGCACTGCCCTGGACGACGAAATTGCGGGTGAAGCGGCCCCGCGCGCGGGCGTTCGAAGAGGCGTAGCCCGGGGTGAAGCCGGAGGTGTCGGCGCTCTCCCCGGCCGTCGGCTCCTCGCTCTCCTGAGGGATGCCCGCCTCGCCGTCCTCGCCCGCCCCGGCGGCCGGCGGGCTCGTGCGGCCCAGCCAGGTGCGGACGAGCCGCCCCTCCTCGCCGGCCCTCGCCGCGTCGTCGACGTACTCCACGGCGCGGGGGAAGCGCCGTCGCAGCGCCGCCAGGTTCTTCAGGCCGTCGCCCGAGGTCTGCCCGTAGACCGCGCCCAGCAGCGCGAGCTTGGCGTGGTCGCGGTCGCCGTGGAACGCCCGGTCGGAGAGAGCCTTGTAGAGGTCGCCCTCGTGTCCGGCCACCTCCATCAGGCCGCGGTCGCGCGAGATCGCGGCCAGCACCCGCGGCTCCATCTGGTCGGCGTCCGCCACGACCAGCCGCCAGCCCTCGTCGGCGACGACCGCCCGGCGGATCACCTTGGGGATCTGCAGGGCCCCGCCGCCGTTGGTCGTCCAGCGCCCGCTGACCGTGCCTCCCGGCTGGTACCCGGGGCGGAAGCGGCCCTCGCGCACCCAGTCCTGGAGCCAGCTCCAGCCGTGTGCCGTCCAGACGCGGTACAGCTTCTTGTAGCGGACGAGCGGTTCCACGGCCGGGTGGTCGAGCTCCTCCAGCTCCCAGCGCCGGGTCGATCTCACCTTGATCCCGGCCTGGGCGAACGCCTTCACGACATCGGCCGGCAGGTCGGGGCGCACGCGTCTGCCGAAGGCCGCCGACACCTCTTCCGCGGCCTCGGCGAGCCGGCGGGGCTCGCCGCCGCCGGCGTAACGCTCGCCGAGCAGCTCGTCCAGCACCGCGCGGTGCACATCGGCCCGCCAGGGGAGTCCGGACCGGTTCATCTCGGCGGCCACCAGCATGCCCGCGGACTCCGCCGCCGTGAGCAGCCGCATCCTGCCGGGGTGCTCCGTCCCCTCGTGGCGGCGCAGCTGATCCGCGTAGACCTCCAGGAGCGCGCCGAACGGCAGGTCGGTGCCGGAGCGGGGCTCGAAGAGGGAGGACTGGTATCCCGGCTCGGCCGACCGCGGCGGCGGATCGGGGGGCACCGGGGCGTTGCGCAGCCGGGCCCAGGCCGCAGCCGCGGAACGGGGCTCCCCGAGCCGACCCTCGTGACCGAGGAGCAGCAGCTCGGCGCACTCGATGTCGTAGCACCGCTCGACCCGCACGCCCGCCGCGAGCAGCCGGGGATAGATCCCGGCGGTCGAACGCCAGACCCAGCGGACCACCTCGGGGCGGGAGCGGACGGACTCGACGAGGTCCGGCTCGGCCAGGACGGGGCCGTCGGGCAGGCCGTCGCGCGCCAGCGGCACGAGGAGTGCGCCGCCGTCCTCCGCGCCGGCGAGTGCCCAACGTTCGGTCATGGGCCGAGTCTTGCATCCGGCACTGACAGCGGGCCCGGCTCGCCGGGCGGGCGCGCCCGTCCGGCGCGAGGATCGAGGTGCGGGGCGCGGCTGCGCGCGCCGGGAACACGGCAGGCGGCGGAGGAGACGGTGATGGAAGCGATCGTGTACGAGGAGTTCGGCGGCCCCGAGGTCCTGCGCCAGGTCCGGGTCGAGGACGTCCACGCCGGCCCCGGTCAGATCCGGGTGGCGGTCAGGGCCGCCGGGGTCAATCCGGTCGATCACAAGATCCGCAACGGCTGGATGGAGGCGGCCTTTCCCACCCCGCTGCCCGCCACACCCGGAGTCGAGTTCGCCGGAGTCGTCGACGAGACGGGAGCGGGCGTCACGGAGTTCGCGGTGGGCGACGAGGTCCTCGGGCGGAGCGCCACCGGGGCGTACGCGGAGTACGTCCTGGCGGACGTGGGCGTGGTGGCCCGCAAACCGGAGGTCCTGGGGTGGGCGGAGGCGGCCGCGCTGCCCCTCGCGACGGCCACCGCGGTCCGGGTGCTGGACGAACTGGAGGTCTCCGAGGGCGAGACCCTGCTGCTGCACGGTGCGTCCGGAGCCGTCGGTTCCGCCGCGGTCCAGCTGGCCGTGGCCCGGGGCGCCACCGTCGTCGGGACCGCTTCACCGGCCAACCACGACTACCTGCGGGTGCTGGGCGCGGTCCCGGTGGCCTACGGGGAGGGGCTGGTGAAGCGGGTGCGGGAGGCCGCGCCCCAGGGCGTGGACGCGGTGTTCGACGTCGTCGGCAAGGGGGCGCTCGCCGACTCGGTGGAGTTGCGCGGGGGCACGGCGGACCGGATCGCCACCATCTCCGACCCGGACGCGGCGCACTTCGGCGTGGCCTTCTCCGCGGGCGGCGGGAACAGTCCCGACGAGGGCAGGCGGCTCGGAGGGTACGCGCAGGCGGCGTCGGTCGGCGGACTGCGTATCCCGGTCGAACGGACCTTCCCGCTCCGTGAGGCGGCGCGCGCCCAGGAGCTGAGCGAGGCCGGGCACGTGCGCGGCAAGCTGGTGCTGCTCCCCGGGGAGCACTGAGCGGCGGGGCGCCGCCTACCCTGGCCGCATGGAATCGGTGATCGACCGGGCGTGCGCCGCGGCCCTCTACTCGGACGGCGACGCGGGCCTGGACACCGGCGCCTCCCTGCTCGCCGCGGATCCGTCCGCCGACGAGGAGCTGCACCGCCGGGGCGAGGAGTTCGTCCGGCGGGCCTGGGCACGGGGCTGGCAGCCCGCCGACGTCGTCCGGGCCGTCCGGCGTGAGCTGGAGGAGCCGGGCGGCGCGCTGGTCTCGGCCCTGATCACGGCGGAGACGGCGGGGTACGGTCAGCTGCCCCCGCGCTGGGCCGACCAGCTCGCCGCGATGCCCGTCCCGGCGCCGCGCAACCGTCCCGACCGCTTCACCTACGCCTCCGCGCTCCTGGAGCTGTACCGGCTGCTGCTGAGGCTGCCGGTGATCGAGCCGGTCGGGCCGCAGCCCGGCACCTCCGCCGCGGGCGCACCGCACGGCCCGCCCGCGCACGGCGAGCCCCGCATGCTCACCCGCATCAGGGCGCTGCTCGCCAAGGCGGAGGCGACCGGTTTCCCCGAGGAGGCCGAGGCGCTGACGACCAAGGCGCAGGAGCTGATGGCCCGGCACAGCATCGACGAGGCGCTCCTCGCGGCCCGTACCCGGAGTGCCGGGACGCCGGGCGCCGTCCGGATCGGGGTCGACGCGCCGTACGAGAGCGCGAAGGCGGTCCTGCTCGACTCGGTCGCGTCGGCGAACCGTTGCCGGGCGGTGTGGAACAGCGACCTCGGCTTCACCACGGTCGTCGGCTTCGAGCCCGACCTGGAGGCCGTGGAGCTGCTCTTCACCTCTCTGCTGGTCCAGGGGACCTCCGCGATGACCAAGGCGGAGGCCGGGCAGCGGGCGGGCGGGCGTAAGCGGACCAAGACCTTCCGGCAGTCCTTCCTGATGGCGTACGCCCAGCGGCTGGGCAGTCGTCTCACGGCGGACACCGCGCGGGTCACCGCCGCGGCGGGATCCGAGGGCTCCGACAGCACCGACGGCGGATCCGGAGCGCTGCTGCCCGTCCTGGCCGCCCGGGACGTCGCTGTGACCGACACCGCGGAGCGGATGTTCCCCCGGACCACCACGACGCGGTTGCGCGGGGCGACGGACGCCGAGGGCTGGAACCACGGAACGGCTGCGGCCGACCGGGCCAGGATGGGCGGAAGCGGGCCCGGAATCCGCCCATAGATCGGGTGGTGCGGCATAAGCCGGAGTTGCAGGGGAATCCGGCTAGGCTCGGTCCATGAGCTGGCTCCGGGCGCTGAGGGAGACCGCCCGCTCGGGGCTGACGATCGAGCGGCGGCGTCTCGAACCGCTCATCGCGCTGCGCGGCGCCGCGGGGCTCGCCCTCGTGATCGGGGTGAGCCTGGCGTTCTTCGGGCCGGTGATCGCCGCCGGCTCCGCCTTCGGCGCGTTCCAGGCGGCCATCGCCACGTTCCAGCGCAGCTGGCGACCCCGGCCCGTGCTCGCCCTGGTCTCCGGAGCCAGCCTGGCCGTGTCGACGTTCGTCGGCTACGTCACCGCCTCGCACATCGTGGTGTTCCTCCCCCTCCTGGTCCTCTGGACGTTCGCCGCCGGGATGACCTGGGCGGCGGGACCGACGGGCGGCATCATCGCCGGATCCAACGTCGCGATCATGCTGGTCACGATCACCCTGCCCACCTCGGTGGCGGACGCCGCCACACACGCCGGGATGATGGCGTTCGGCGGACTGGTGCAGGCGGCGCTGATCGTGCTGTTCCCGGTGCGCAGATGGGGGGCCCAGCGCGACGCGCTCGCCGACGCACTCGAGGGCGAGGCCGACTACGCCCGCAGACTCCGGCACGACCCGGTCGCGCCCTTCGACCCCGTACCGCTGATGACCGCGCGCAACGCCGCAGCCGTCACCCCGCGCCAGGCCCGGCGGCGCCCCGCCGACCTGCACGGAGCGCGCGGGGTCGCCGAACGGCTGCGGCCGGTCCTCGCCTCGCTGGCGGACCCCGCCCTGGGGGTTCCGGCCGAGGGCCCGGAGCGCTACTGGGCGCAGGAGATCCTCGGCGCCGCCGGGTCCCTGCTCGACTCCGCGGCCCGGGCGGTGCGTCACGGCGACCCCGTCCGCCTGGACGAGACGGCGCTCTCGGTGCTGAAGTCCCCCGACACCGAGGTCATCCTCACCGGCCCGCCCAAGCGGGCCGCCGACCGGCTGGCCTCCCTGCTGGGTGACGTCATCGAGATCGCCGAGGGCACCGGTACGGACGACAGGACGCCGGGGGAGCCGCTCGTCCCGCACCGCCGCCGGCCGACCCTGCTGCGGCTGATCCCCGTCGTCTACCGCTCCATGCGCCGCGAACTGCGGCGCGGGTCGATGATCCTGCGCCACGCGATCCGGGTGTCGGCGGTGTCCGGCGCGGGCTACCTCATGGGGGTGGCCCTGCCGTTCGGCCACGGCTACTGGGCGCCGATGACCGCAGTGATGGTGATGCGCCCCGAGTTCACCCAGACGTACTCACGCTCCGTGGCCCGCTTCATGGGCACGGTGATCGGTGTGGCCGTCGCCACCGGGATCGTCCAGGCCGCCCATCCGGGCGTGGCGTTCTCCGCCCTGCTCGCCGTGGTGAGCGCGGGGGTGATGTACCTGCTGATGCGGACGGGATACGCGGTCAGCCAGATCGGTGCCTCGGCCTATGTGGTCTTCCTGCTCGGCATGGCCGGCGACGACTGGTCGCAGACCGTGCCCGAGCGGGTCGTCCTGACCCTCGTCGGGGGGCTCCTCGCGATGATCTCGTACGCGGTCTACCCGGCCTGGGAGACCCCGCGACTGCGCGATCGGCTGGCCGGCTGGGTGACCACGGACGGGCGTTACGCCGCCACGGTCCTCGACCGGTACGCCGATCCCGCGTCCAGGACCCTGGAGGACGTGCGCACCGCCCTGCTCACCACCCGGGAGGCCCGCGTCGCCTGGCAGGAGGCGCTGGACAGGGCCCAGTACGAGCCCGTCCGCCACCGCGGCATCTCCCGGACCTCCGCCGCGGACGCGCAGGACGCGCTCGCCCAGTTCGGCCGGGTCGCGATGCTGATGGAGGCCCACCTGCCCGCCGCGTCCGCCACTCCCGTCCCCGAGGCGGCCGAGCTGGCCGACGTGGTGCGCCGGGTCACCGAGGAGGGTGCGAAGGCGGTACGGGAGCGTCGCGTCCCGGACTGGGAGGAGTTCAGGCAGACGCTGGCGCGCAGGGACGCCGCCCCGGGTCCGCCGCCCGACTCCTTCGTACGCAACGGAGCCACCCTGCTGCTCCGCGCCCTGGAGGACTTCTCGCGGGCGCTGGAGATCAGCAGCGGGCGGGCGTAGGGAGCGGAGTCAGGCCGAGGGCGCCTCGGGCGGGCCGGTCGGCAGCTTGTCGGGATCGGTCCTGGCGAGGGTGTCCTCGGCCCCGGCGCCCCAGGAGACGACGAGCTTGTCGCCGTCGACGGACTCGACGGCCCCCTTCGTCCGGTCGGTGTTCCCGTCGAGGCACTTGAGGGTGAGCGTCACCTCGCCGGTGTCCTTCACCTCGCCCTGGCAGACGTGCTGGTCGGCGACGAGCGCCACCTTGCCGGAGGTGACCGACAGGACGACGGGCGAGCCGTCGGACGTGCTCGTCCAGGTGCCATCGAGGGCCGCGACGCCCGGACCCGGGGTTCCCGTGTCCTGGCCGTCGCCGGTGGGCGGCGCGCTCTGTCCCGTGCGCCGTCCGGCGGCCGGCGCGTCGTCCGGGGCGGGGCCGTCACCACTGCAGGCGGCCAGTACACACATGGCTGCGAGACCGGCTGCGGCGAGAGCGCCGGAGCGCGGAAGCCTGTCCATATGGAGTTCCCCTTGTGGATTCACGGCCGGAAGTCCGCGCCAAACTACCAGGACCGCACAGAACAACTCCGCGAAACGGGAGCCAAATTGGCGTGCCGTTCGTCTGTTCCTCATAGAGGTTGGGGGAAGGGTGGACGGACCGCCCGGGCGGATCAGGGGAAACTGTAATCGCGTGCGCACCCGGCGTGCACGTGCATCTGCTCATGCATTGGCATATGAACACAGCTATGATCCGAGCTAGTTGACACTTGCACCTTGCAACTCGGGGAGCGTCCTGTGCACCACGTGTACAACGGCATGGCGGCCACAGAGCTTCGCGGGGTCGTCTGGCAGAAGAGCAGACACAGCAACTCCCAGGGATCATGCGTGGAGTTCGCGAAACTGCCCGGAGGGAATGTGGCGATGCGGAACTCGCGCCATCCCGACGGGCCCGCACTCGTCTATACGCCGGCCGAGATCGAGGCGTTGCTGCTGGGCGTCAAGGACGGGGAGTTCGACCACCTGGCCGCGGGCGCCTGACCGCGCGTCCGTCTGACCGCGTGTCCTGACCGCGGGACCGCCCGCCCTGGGCACGCGTCCGCCCGGCCGGTCGCACACCGAAGGCGAGCTCCGTACCCGTCCGGTGCCGGGGGCGCGCCTAGAGGCTGTCGGGGAACGCGTCGAGCGGAACGGGCTCCGGGGCCGCGTGGTCCGTCAGCCGGAACAGGGCCCAGACCACCTTGCCGAAGCCTCCGTCGGGTGTCGTGTCACCGACCGGTACGGGGGAGGGGTGCCAGCCCCAGCAGTCGCTGAACGACTCGACGAGGAACAGGCCCCGGCCGGATTCGGCCGAATCCGGAGCCTGGCCCGCCACCGGCCCCTTCTCGCTCGGGTCGCGCACCGCGCACACCAGGCGCGAGGCCCAGCGCATCAGGTGCAGCCGCACGGTGGTGTCCTGCCGCTCCCGCGCGGCATCGGCCGGCAGGGCGTGCCGCAACGCGTTGGTGACCAGCTCCGACACGACCAGGGCGACGTCGTCGAAGTGGTCGCCCAGGTCCCAGGAGGTCAGCGTCGTACGGGTGAACCGCCGTGCCCCGCCCACCGCTTCGTACCGGGCCGGCAGCGCGCAGGTGGCCGAGCCCGCGACCGCCGAGGGGTCGATGGGTGGAAGCCCCTGCCGTAACGGCTCGAGCATCGTCGATCCATTCGTCCCCATGCGAGGCACTCCCGGGATTCGCGGCTGTAGCGGCATTGCTTGATGCGGGCACTGCGGGTACAGCGGCACAACACGAACGAGCACGCAGGTGCGCGAGGACCATGGTTCCCAATGCGCACGGCAGATGCAAGGGCAGATGCACGTGCACGCGCCTGATCTGACCGGTAGCGTGCTGGTTCGGACTCATTTCTTCCGCTTCATAGTTTTGGAGCTTTCGGAAAGTCTTGCCATTTCTGTAATCGAATGAGTACGGGCTGAAGCGTTTTGGTGGCAGAATCCGCCTCCGGGGTTCGGGGGAGCTCCGGAGTACGGGAAGCGATGGGGAGGGCTGGGAAGCCGGTGTCGGCAGGCGAGTCGAGTGGTTCCGTGGTGCGGCGCATCCTGCTGGGCTCACAGCTCAGGCGCCTGCGCGAGTCGCGAGGCATCACCCGTGAGGCGGCCGGCTACTCCATCCGCGCCTCCGAATCGAAGATCAGCCGCATGGAGTTGGGACGGGTGAGCTTCAAGGCCAGGGACGTCGAGGACCTGCTCACGCTGTACGGAGTCACGGACGAGGTGGAGCGGGACTCGCTCCTCGGCCTGGCCCGTGAGGCCAACGTGGCGGGCTGGTGGCACAGTTACGGCGATGTGCTGCCCGGCTGGTTCCAGACGTATATCGGTCTGGAGGGGGCGGCTTCGCTCATCCGGATCTATGAAGTCCAGTTCGTCCACGGTCTGTTGCAGACCGAGGCCTACGCCCACGCGGTCGTCGCGCGCGGCATGCCGGGTGCACCGGCGGCCGAGATCGACCGGAGGGTCGCGCTGCGGCTTGCGCGGCAGAAGGCGCTCGTCTCCGAGCGTGCCCCCCGCTTCCACGCCGTGCTGGACGAGGCGGCATTGCGCCGTCCGTACGGCGGCCGCGAAGTGATGCGTGCGCAGTTGCGGCACCTGATCGACATGTCGGAGCAGCCGAACATCACCCTCCAGGTGATGCCCTTCAGTTTCGGCGGCCACGCCGGTGAAAGCGGGGCATTCACGATGCTGCGCTTCCCCGAATCCGACCTGTCGGACATTGTCTATCTGGAGCAGCTGACAAGTGCGCTCTATCTGGACAAGGCAGAAGAAGTCGCCCAGTACGAAAAGGCCATGGTCCGGCTCCACGAGGACAGCCCGGGCCCGGAGGAGAGCCGGGATCTTCTCCGGGGACTCCTTCAACTGACTTGAATCGACAGTACGATGACAGACCGACAGGAGTCTGCGCCTGCAGTAAGGGATTGCATGTCCTTCCTCAGTGAACTGGCCCACCAGTACATCGACGGCGAGTGGCTGACCGGCAACGGTGAGTGGGACATCATTGATTTCAATCCCTACAACGGCGAAAAACTCTGCTCGATCACCGTGGCCACCGCGGCGGAAGTCGACCGTGCCTATCGGGCGGCCGAACGGGCGCAGCGGGAATGGGCGACGGTCGGTCCTCATGAGCGGCGGGCGGTTCTGGAGAACGCCGTACGGCTCGTCGGGGAACGCCGGGACGACATAGCCGAGCTGATCGTCGAGGAACTCGGCGGCACCCGTCCGAGGGCCGAGTACGAGGTGCGTGCCGCGCAGGAGTTCCTGCGGGAGGCAGCAGGGCGGGCGACGCGCCCCCTGGCCGGACTGCTGCCCTCGCTGGCCGACGGCAAGGAGAACCGTGTCTACCGGCTGCCCGTCGGGGTCGTCGGTGTGATCAGCGCCTTCGACTTCCCCTTCCTGGTGACGGTGAAGACGGTCGCACCCGCGCTCGCCCTCGGGAACGCGGTGGTGGTGAAGCCCCATCAGAACGCGCCGATCGCCGGCGGCGCCCTGGTGGCCCGGATCTTCGAGGACGCGGGCCTGCCCGCCGGACTCCTCAACGTCGTGGTCACCGACAGCGCCGAGATCGGTGACGGATTCATCGAGCACCCCGTGCCCAAGGTGATCTCGTTCACCGGCTCCGACCGGGTCGGCCGTCATGTGGCCGCCGTCGCCGCCGGGCTGTTCAAGCGGACGATCCTCGAACTGGGCGGCAACAGCGCCCTGGTCGTGCTGGAGGACGCCGACCTCGAACACGCGGTCCGGGCGGCCGTCTACAGCCGCTTCCTGTTCCAGGGGCAGGTCGGCATGGCCGCCAACCGCATCCTGGTGGACCGTTCGGTGGAGAAGGAGTTCACCGAGCGTTTCACGGCCGCGGTCTCCGCCCTGCCGACGGGAGACCCACGGGACCCCGGTACCCGTATCGGCCCTGTCATCAGCGCCTTCCAGGCCGAGGCGCTCACCGCGCTGGTCGACGGGGCGATCGCGGAGGGCGCCACCGCGCTCGTCCGGGGCCGCACGCGCGGCAACCTCGTCGAACCCACCGTGCTGACGGGGCTGCCCGAAGGGTCACCGCTGCTCGAGCAGGAGATCTTCGGGCCCGTGGCGCTGCTGCTGCCCTTCGACGGCGAGGACGACGCCGTGCGCCTCGTCAACGACAGCCCCTACGGCCTGAGCGGCGCCGTCCACACGGCGGACGCCGAGCGCGGTGTGCGGTTCGCGCGGCGCATCACCGGGGGGATGTTCCACGTCAACGGTGCCACCGTGCAGGACGATCCGGCGGTCGCCTTCGGGGGCGAGAAGAGCTCCGGCATGGGGCGGCTGAACGGTGAGGCGGCGGTGGAGGCGTTCACCACCCGGAAGTGGATCTCCGTGCAGCACGGGCGCACGGTCTTTCCCTTCTGACGCGGTCCGTGGCGGACAGGATCCGACCTGATGGATCGCTACGTTGACGTCAGCAGGCAGGCGAGCAGACGTCCAGCCCGACCGAAGGCAGGCACCATGGTCACCCACGTTCCCTCGGAGGCTCCCGGCGACGAGCGCGGTGCGCTCCTGGCCTTCGTCGAGGCACAGCGGGGCGCGGTCCGACGCTCCGTGCTCGGCCTCTCCGAGAAGGAGGCCGCGAGCCGTCCCGGCGTCAGCGATCTCTCGCTCTCCGGGCTGCTCAAGCACGTCGCCGAGACGGAGCTGAACTGGCTGCGGATGGCGCAGCGGCGTCCGAACGACAAGGCCCGGAATGCCGAGACCTGGGCCGACGGCTTCCGGCTCGTGGGCGACGAGACGGTCCCGCAGATGCTGGAGTTCTGGGCGAAGGTCGCCGTGGAGACGGAGGAGTTCATCCGCCGTGACGTCGGCAGCATGGACGACACCTTCCCGCTGCCCCAGGCGCCCTGGTTCCCCGAGGACGCGCGATGCTCCATGCGCTGGCTGCTGATCCACCTCGTCGAGGAGATCGGCCGTCACGCGGGACACGCCGACATCCTCAGGGAGACGCTCGACGGCAGGACGGCCCGCGATCTCGTCGCCGAAGAGGCGGGCTACCCTAGTCAAAGTTGATTACAAAGGGTAGGGGTGCTATGTCGGCGATCCGTCTCCTGGTCCTGGGGGCCGTGCGCCAGCACGGCCGCGCGCACGGCTACCAGGTGCGCAACGACCTGGAGTACTGGGGCGCCCACGAGTGGTCCAACGCCAAGCCCGGATCGATCTACCACGCGCTCAAGCAGATGGCGAAGCAGGGACTGCTGATCGCCCATGAGGTCGCCCCGTCCACGGCCGGCGGCCCGCCCCGCACCGAGTACGAGATCACCGACCGGGGAGCCGAGGAGTACTTCACCCTGCTGCGCGCCTCTCTGACCGCGTACGACGAGGGTGTGGACGTGCTCTCGGCGGGCATCGGCTTCATCGTCGACCTGGAGCGGGCCGAGGCGGTGGCGCTCCTGAGGGCGCGCATCGTGGCCATCGAGGGGTGGAGGGCCTCGGTGACGGAGCACTACACCCCGGCCGAGGGGCCGGAGGCGCTCGGCCACATCGGCGAGATCATGAACATGTGGGTCCACTCGGCGGATGCGGGGGCGGAGTGGACCCGGGGTCTGATCGCGCGGATCGAGGCCGGGGCGTACACCTTCTCGGGCGAGGGGGAGCCCTTCGTCGGAGTGCTCTCCGAGGGGCAGGAGAACCCCTACGCGACAGGGGTCACCGACCCGGGGGACTCCAAGTAATCAAGTTTGACGAATGGCATCGGCGGGTCTACTTTTGCCCTGCTAGTCAAGTTTGACTACATCGTTGCGGCTCTGAGGCCGTGAGGCGGGGAGGACGGGTGGACAGCGTGAGCGACGCGATCGTCGTCGAGGCAGTGCACAAGCGGTACGGAGGGAAACCCGCCCTGGACGGGCTGGACCTCGCGGTCCGCAAGGGGGCGGTCCACGGGGTCCTCGGGCCGAACGGGGCGGGCAAGACCACCGCCGTACGGGTGCTGACGACCCTGCTGCGGCACGACGAGGGGCGTGTGGAGGTGGCGGGGTTCGACGTGAGGTCCGAGGCCGCCGAGGTCAGGCGGCGGATCGGGCTGCTCGGCCAGCACGCGGCAGTGGACGAGGAGCTCGGCGGCCGGCAGAACCTGGAGATGTTCGGCCGCCTGTACCACCTGGGCGCACGCCGGGCGGGCCTGCGGGCCGACGAGCTCCTGGAGAGGTTCGGACTGGCGGACACCGGCCGCACGGCGGTCAAGCGGTACAGCGGGGGCATGCGCCGGCGCCTCGACCTGGCCGCCTCCCTGATCACCGACCCGGAGGTGCTCTTCCTGGACGAGCCCACCACCGGGCTCGATCCCCGGGGGCGGGCCGAGGTGTGGAGCGCGGTCCGCTCCCTGGCGGCCGGGGGCACCACCGTCCTGCTGACCACGCAGTACCTGGAGGAGGCGGACCAGCTGGCCGACAGGATCTCGGTGATCGACGGCGGCCGGGTCATCGCGGAGGGCACGGCCGACCGGCTCAAGGCGAGGGTCGGCGGTGACCGCATCGACGTCGTCGTCCGCGACGCGGGCCGGCTCGGTGAAGCGGCCGCTCTGTTCGGCGAGGGCGTCATCACCGACGCGGACCGGCGGCTGCTCCGCGCACCCGCCCCGGACCGCATGGCGGCCCTGACCCGGACCGTGCGGGCGCTGGAGGAGGCGGGCATCGAGGCGGAGGACATCGCGGTGCGCCGGCCGACGCTGGACGAGGTGTTCCTCTCCCTCACCGGGGGCGGCGCCGGGGCAGGCGCACCCACGGGAGTGGAGGTGGCGGCATGAGTACGGCGACGGCGGGACAGGGACGTGTCGGATGGGCGCTGGCCGACTCCTGGACGATGACCCGGCGCGAGCTGGCGCACTGGGCGCGGCAGCCGGTCCAGGTGCTCGTCGGCCTGGTCTTCCCGGTGATGCTGCTCCTGATGTTCAACTACCTGGTGGGCGGCGGTTCCGGGGTCGACGGGGACCACACCGACTTCCTGGTGCCCGGCATGCTCGCGCTGACCATGGCCTTCGGCCTGGAGGGCACGATGCTGGCCGTCACCCAGGACCTGAACAAGGGCGTCATCGACCGTTTCCGCTCCATGCCGATGGTCTCGGGTGCGGTCCTGGTCGGGCGGAGCGCCGCCGACATGCTCCAGTCGGTGGCCGCGCTGGCCGTGATGACGGGAGTCGGACTCGCCCTCGGCTGGCGCTGGCACGAGGGCACGGCTGCCGCCCTGGCCGCGCTGGGCCTGCTGCTCCTGCTGCGGTTCGCGATGCTCTGGATCGGCATCCACCTCGCGATGGTGGCGGGCCGTCCGGAGATGGTGCAGGCCGTGCAGATCCTGGTCTGGCCGGTGGGCTTCCTCTCCAACGTCTTCGCCTCGCCGGGGTCGATGCCGGGCTGGCTGGGAGTCACCGTCGAGTGGAACCCGATGTCCGCCACGGCCGCAGCGGTCCGGGGCCTGTTCGGCAACCCGGGCGGAGCCTCGGGCTCCTGGGCCGCCGAACACGCCGGACTGCTCGCCGTGGTCTGGCCGGTGGCACTGCTCGCGGTGTTCCTCCCCCTGGCGGTGCGGAGGTTCGCGCGGCTCAGCCGCTGACCGGAGCCCTGGCGCCCTCAGTGGTGGAAGGCCGTCTGGACCCCCCGGTCCCGGTGCAACGGGTGCGCCTGGGAGCGTAGTTCGGGCAGCAGCCTGCGCAGATCGTCCAGCAGTAGCTCCGCGAGGTCCGAGGAGAAGCCGTTGCGGCAGACGACGCGCAGCACCGAGAGGTCCTGGCGGTTGGCGGGGAAGGTGTAGGCGGGCACCAGCCAGCCGCGCTCCCGCAGCCGCCTCGACACGTCGAAGACGTCGTACGACGTCACCTCGGGGGCCGTCGTCACGGCGAAGACCGGAAGCTCGTCGCCCCGGGTCAGGAGCCTGAAGTCCTCCAGGGCCTCGAACGCCCCGGCGAGCCGTCGCGCGATGTCCCTGGACGTCTGCTGGACGGCCCGGTAGCCCTCCCGGCCCAGCCGCAGGAACGTGTAGTACTGCGCCACCACCTGCGCGCCGGGCCGGGAGAAGTTCAGCGCGAAGGTCGGCATGTCACCGCCCAGGTAGTTCACCCGGAAGACCAGCTCCTCCGGCAGCTCGGCCGGTGAACGCCACAGCGCCCACCCCACCCCCGGGTAGACCAGTCCGTACTTGTGCCCGGAGGTGTTGATCGAGGACACCCGGGGGAGCCGGAAGTCCCACACCACGTCCGGGTCGAGGAACGGTGCCACCATCGCCCCGGACGCCCCGTCCACATGGACCGGGATGTCGAGCCCGGTGCGCTCCTGGAGGTCGTCCAGCGCCGCACACAGCTCCGCGATCGGCTCGTAGGAACCGTCGAAGGTGGAGCCGAGGATCCCGATCACGCCGATGGTGTTCTCGTCGCACAGCTCGGCGGCCGCCCGCGGGTCCAGATGGAAGCGCTCGCCCTCCATCGGGACCAGGCGGGGCTCCACCTCCCAGAACGTGCAGAACTTGTCCCAGCAGACCTGCACGTTGACGCCCATCACCAGGTTGGGCCGGGCGGTCGCCGGATACCGGTCGGCGTTCCTGGCCGCCCAGCGCCGCTTGAGGGCCATCCCCGCCAGCATGCAGGCCTCGCTCGACCCCGTGGTCGAGCAGCCCACCGTCGTCGCGGGATCGGGGGCGTTCCAGAGGTCGGCGAGCATCGCCACACAGCGCCGTTCCAGCTCGGCGGTGCGCGGGTACTCGTCCTTGTCGATCATGTTCTTGTCCCGGCACTCGGCCATCAGCACACCGGCCTGGGGCTCCATCCAGGTGGTGACGAAGGTCGCGAGGTTGAGCCGGGAGTTCCCGTCGAGCATCAGCTCGTCATGGACGAGCCGGTACGCGGTCGACGGCGGCAGCGGGCCGTCCGGGAGGACGTGTGTCGGCGGCGCCGCGACCATCGGTGCGGTCGGGTCGGCCTCCCCGAAGAACGGGTTGAGGGCGAGTCTGCGGTGCTCCTCGGACGGGGCGGGCCTGCCGTGCGAACCCTGGTGGAGTGGCATCGGTCGGCGGTCCCCTCAGTTCTCGGCCGCGAGTCCGGCCTTGATGGCCCGGGTGAATCTCACGACGCGCTCGGCCTGGACCCGTGCGGCGGTCAGGGTCTGCTCGGCGACCGGGATGTCGCCCTGCCCGGAGACGTGGGAGGTGCCGTACGGATTGCCGTCGACGAATTTCGTCGGGTCCGTGTAGCCGGGAGGGACCAGGATGCCGCCGAAGTGGTGGATCGTGTTGTACAGGGCCAGCAGGGTGGACTCCTGACCGCCGTGGGTGGTGCTGCTGGCGGTGAAGCCGCTGTAGACCTTGTCGGCGAGCTGTCCCGCCTGCCAGAGGCCTCCCAGGGTGTCGAGGAACTGCTTGAGCTGGGCGGCGACGTTGCCGTACCGGGTGGGCGTGCCGAGGATCACCGCGTCCGCCCAGACCATGTCGTCGGGCGAGACCTCGGGGATGTCCGCGGTCGCCTCCGCATGCTCGGCCCAGGCCGGATTGGAGTCGATGGCCGCCTGCGGGGCGAGCTCTGCGACCTTCCGCAGCCGCACCTGCGCACCGGCGTTCTCGGCGTCCCGCGCGATGGCCTTCGCGATCGTCGAGATGGTGCCGGTGGACGAGTAGTAGATGACGGCGACGTTGACGGACGTGGGCATGCGGGAACCTCCGGGGGGGGTGAGGGGAAAAGGGTGCCGGTCAGGCCTTGCTGATCACGGCCGCCGTTCCGTAGGCGCACACCTCGGTGCCCACCTCGGCCGCCTCGCTCACGTCGAAGCGCATCATCAGCACCGCGTTCGCGCCGCGCGCCCTGGCCTGGTCGACGAGCCGCTCCATCGCCTGGTTGCGGGTCTCGACGAGTGTCTTGGTCAGCCCTTTCAGCTCACCGCCGATCATCGACTTCAGACCGGCGCCGATCTGGCTGCCGAGATGGCGGGAGCGGACCGTGAGCCCGAAGACCTCGCCGATGACCTGTGTCACCTGGTATCCGGGTACGTCGTTCGTGGTGACGACCAGGACGTCCGCCTGGGGTGTCTGTCCGCCGCCGAAGTCCTCAATGCCCATGGTGTGGCACCTCCTGCGGAAAGCTTTGCCCTGCTTCGGGCCGTGCGCATCCGCGCTTACGCCAGTGGAACCCAGCCGTCCTCCCCGGCGTTGATAGCTTGGGACGGCCACGCAGCCGCCGCACATCGACCCACCCTGGAGCCCGGACCCTTGAATACGCTTGCGCTCGGCCCGAGCTGGCTGGACCCGGATTACCTGCTCAACACCTTCGGGCTGCCCGGCCTCCTGCTCATCGTGTTCGCCGAGTCCGGGCTGCTCATCGGCTTCTTCCTCCCCGGTGACTCCCTGCTGTTCACCACGGGTCTCCTGGTCACCACCGGCGACCTGAAGTACCCCCTGTGGCTCGTCTGCCTCCTGGTCGCGCTGGCGGCGATCATCGGCGACCAGGTCGGCTATCTCTTCGGACGCAAGGTGGGGCCGTCCCTCTTCAAGCGCCCGGACTCCCGGCTCTTCAAGCAGGAGAACGTCGAGAAGGCGCACGAGTTCTTCGAGAAGTACGGCCCGAAGTCGCTGGTGCTCGCCCGCTTCGTGCCCGTCGTCCGGACCTTCACGCCGATCATCGCCGGTGTGAGCCGGATGGAGTACCGCTCGTTCATCACGTTCAACATCATCGGCGGCGTGCTCTGGGGCGTCGGGGTGACGCTGCTCGGGGCGGCGCTCGGCAACATCGCCTTCGTGCACGAGAACATCGAGATGATCCTCATCCTGATCGTGCTGATCTCGGTGGTGCCGATCCTGATCGAGTTCCTGCGGGCGCGCGGCAAGTCGAAGAAGGAAGGCGCTGCTGAGCAGGGCGACGACCGGTCTCCCTCCGACCCGGGCCCGGGCGAGGGCCCGCACGGCGGAGCGGGCCGGGGCGGCCCTGCCGCCCACCGGTACGCGGACGACCAGGCAGCCCCGTACGACGGCGGCGGCCAGTACGGCACCGGCCAGGCCGGCCGGTACGAGCAGGGCGCGCAGTACGGCGGCGGTCAGTACGGCGCGCCCCAGGGCGTCGGCGAGTACGGCGATCAGGGTCAGTACGGCGCGCCCCAGTACGGCGGCGGGCAGGCCGGCGGTCAGTACGGCGCGCCTCGGGGCGGCCAGTACGACCAGGCGGGTCCGTACGGCGCGCCTCAGGGCGGCGGCGGGTACGACCAGGGCGCCGCGTACGGCGACGGCCAGGCAGGTCGGTACGGCGGCAACCAGGCAGATCAGTACGACCAGGGCGGTCAGTACGGCGGCGACGCGGCGGGTCAGTACGGCCGGCCGGGCCAGTACGACCAAGGCGCGCGGTACGGCGCCGGCCAGTACGGCGCACCTCAGGGCGGCGGTCAGTACGGCGGTCAGGGCGGCCGGTACGACCAGGCCGGCCAGTACGGCGCCGGACAGGCCGCCCCGTACGACGGCGGACACGACGGCCGGTACGACGGTGCTCAGCCCGGTCCGTACGACGACGGTGGCGCAGGCCCCTACGGCGACCGGCCCGCGGCCGGCCGGGGCGAGGACAGGGACGACGACCCGGGTCAGTACGGGTGGCAGAACAGGCGCTGACCCGCGAGCGCGCGCACGAGAAGGCGCCCCGGTCCCTGCGAGGGGCCGGGGCGCCCTCTCGTGTCAGAAGCCCCGGGTCCGCTTGGCCGCCCGGCGGGCTCCGCCCTCGACCGCGCCCGGCACCCGCATGAAGAGCCGGGAGATCTCGCTCCCCAGATTGACCCCGATGGCGATCGCCAGGGCCGTGGCCACAGCGGTGGAGAGCGAGGTGAGCCCGGTCTCCACCTCGTTCTGCGCGATGCCCAGCAGACCGAAGTAGGTCGCCGAACCGGGCAGCAGCGGGCCGATCGCGGCCGTGATGTAGGGCAACGACGAGCTGTAGTGGTAGCGCGAGAAGAGCTGGCCGAACAGCCCCACCAGACCGGCCGCGACCGCCGTGGCGGCCACCGGTGAGATACCGCCCTCGCGGGCCATCGCCCCGTAGATGACCCAGGCCACGCCCCCGTTGATGGTCACGGCGAGCACCGTGGACCGCTCCTGCTGGAGCAGGATGGCGAACGCCAGCGTCAGGCTCATCGAGACCAGGATCTGGAGAACCGGCCGGTCGTTGGCGATGAACCGTGCCTCCGGGTTCAGCTCGGCGCCGAGCTGGACCCCCAGGTAGAGCATCAGCAGCACGCCCGCCACGATGCCGATGAAGAAGTACATGACCTCCAGGAGCCGGGCTCCCGCGGTGATGTAGTAGCCGGTCAGGCCGTCCTGCACCCCGGCGACGAGTGCCCTTCCGGGCAGCAGCGCGAAGAGCCCACCGGTGATCACCGCGGAGGGCCGCACATCCGTCGGATGGGTGAGGGTCAGAGCGATGCCCATCGCGGCGGGGGGCATGGCCGCCACCGTGAACTGGTAGAACTCGGGCAGCCCGCGTCCGGCACAGAGCCAGGCGAGCCGGTCGCCGAGCATCGCGCCCGCCGCCGCCACGAGGAAGACCAGCACACCACCGCCGACCAGCACCGACGCGGAGCCGGCCAGCAGACCGGCGGCGGCCGTCAGCACCCAGCCCGGATAGGGGTGGCGGTTACGGCGGATCTCGGCGAGGCGCCGGTAGGCCTCCTCCAGCGAGACCTCGACGTGCTCCGCCGTGGTGATGTCGTCGATCAGCCGGAACACGGCGGCCAGCCGCGTGTAGTCGGTGCCCCGGCGGCGCACGGTCCGGCTCGCCGTCACGGGGTCGTCGACCAGGGACGGCTGGTAGGAGATGGAGATCAGCGTGAAGGTGACCGTCGGCTCGCTGCGGTCGAGCCCGTACGAACGCGACACCGCGAACATCGCCGCCTCGACGTCCTCGGCGCCCTCACCGCCCGCGAGCAGCAGCTCCCCGATACGGAGCGTCAGGTCGAGCACACGCGGAACCGCGGGCCCCGAGTCATCGGTCTTCTGCACGATCTCGGGTGCCGGACGTTCGAACACCGGCATCCGCAGCATCGTGCGCATCCGGTCCTGCCACGGCGCTTCCTTGGTGAGCCGGACCATCGGGATGCCGTGCGCGGGAGTGAACGCGGGCGGCTGCTGCTGGGCGGTGTACCCGCTCGGCGGGACGAAGGCGGACGACAGGGTGTCGGCGCCCGAACCGCCCCCCGGGCCGGAAGCGGAACCCTGGCCGGAGCCGGACGACGCCGGGGTGTCGGGGTGCACCCCGGCCGGAAGAGCGAATTCCGATGTCGGATGGTCGTCCTCGGGCGGAGTCGTCGGCTGCCCCACACCGGTCGGCGGGACGAAGGCGCTGCGTACCTCGTCGGACTGGGGCTTCTGGTCCTCGGGGCCGCCCTGTTCCGCCACCACTCGACCTCGTTCCTCCTCGACTGCTCGTTCGTTCCGGGAGCGCTTCTGCCCAGTATGAGCACGGTCATGGGCCGCACACGCCACGGGCGGCACACCGGTGAAGGTGTGCCGCCCGTTGTCCGTACGCCTCGCTGGGCCGCTCGGCCCCATGCGCCGTCATCCGCGGCTCCCGCCCGTAAGCGGAAGCCGGAGGGAATCAGGTCAGTGCTTGCCGCCCTGTGCCTCGAGGCGCTTGCGGGAGGCCTCGATCTCGGCCTCGGCCTCGGTGCGGCCGACCCAGTCGGCGCCCTCGACGGACTTGCCGGGCTCCAGGTCCTTGTAGACCTCGAAGAAGTGCTGGATCTCGAGGCGGTCGAACTCCGACACGTGGTGGATGTCGCGCAGGTGCTCCACCCGGGGGTCGGACGCCGGGACGCACAGCAGCTTGTCGTCGCCGCCGGCCTCGTCGGTCATCCGGAACATGCCGATGGCACGGCACTTGATGAGGCAGCCGGGGAAGGTCGGCTCCTCCAGGATGACCAGCGCGTCCAGCGGGTCGCCGTCCTCGCCGAGGGTGTTCTCGACGAAACCGTAGTCCGCCGGGTAGCTGGTCGAGGTGAAGAGTCGACGGTCCAGACGGATCCGACCGGTCTCGTGGTCCACCTCGTACTTGTTCCGCGAACCCTTCGGGATCTCGATAACGACGTCGAACTCCACGGGTGGCTCCTCCATGATCAACACATACGACTGGTGGTTAAGTGTCCCTCACGCAGATGAGTGCTCGCGAAAGGGGCTGGTCGACGGTGGCCGAGCCGGTGCAGAGACCGACGGACGAACCGTTGACCGGGTGGGGCAAGTGGAAAGCCCCCAAGTACCTGAAGCGTGGGAGTGGGCCGGGCGATCTCCGGCTCGTCGCAGGCTCCGCGGTGCTCGGCCTGGTGGTCGCCGCCGGTGCCGTCCTCGCCGCCGGTCCCTGGGACTCCGGTCAGCGTAAGGCCGAGCGGGACCGGGTGGCCGCCCAGCAGCGCGCAGGTGGTGCACATCACGAAGGGACCACCTCGGACGGGCCGGCGCCCGCGCCCAGCGCGCCCGCCGTCCTGAAGGCACTGGGAGCCACGACCGGCCTCACGGCCCCGGCGGGCACGAGCGGTCTGGAAGCCGCCCTCGCGCCCCTGTTGGACGTGCCCGCCCTCGGCTCCGTACGCACCGCCGTGGTCGTCGACACGGCCACCGGCAAGCAGCTGTACGCGCGGGGAGCCGGGACCCCCATGACCCCCGCGTCCACCGTGAAGATCGCCACCACCGTGGCCGCGCTCTCCGCTCTCGGCCCCGACCACCGCATCGCGACGACGGTCACGCTCTCCCCGGACTCCCGGACGCTCACCCTCGTGGGCGGGGGCGACCCCACCCTGGACGAGCGGGCCCTGCGCGCCCTGGCGGCCGACACGGCACGCTCCCTGCGTGACGGCGGCACCGGCACCGTGCGGCTGACGTATGACACCTCGCGCTACTCCGGACCGGCCCTTCACCCCATCGGCCCCAACGAGAACATCGCACCCGTCAGCGCCCTCATGGCCGGTGAGGGCCGTCTCGACGCGAGCGACAAGGGACCGGCCCCCCGTACCGACGACCCCGCGGGCGATGCCGCACGCACCTTCGCCGGGCTGCTCGGCGACGCGGGCGTCTCCACCCGGTCCGCCCCCTCGTCCGGGCGGTCGGCGGCCGGCTCCCGCACGGTGGCGACGCACCTGTCGAAGCCGCTCTCCGCGCTCGTCGAACGGGCCCTGACCAACAGCGACAACGACATCGCCGAGGCCCTGGCCCGGCAGACCGCGCTGAAGGCGGGGGAGCCCGCGTCCTTCGCCGGGAGCCGCCGTGCCGTCACCGCCCGGCTGAAGGCGCTCGGCCTGCCGCTGAACGGTGCCCGGCTCTCCGACGGCAGCGGCCTCGACCGCGCGGACAAGGTGACGGCGGGTCTCCTGGCCCGGCTGCTCGCGCTCGCCGCCGCACCGGACCACCCCGAACTCCGGCACGTCCTCACCGGCCTGCCGATCGCCGGATTCAGCGGCACGCTCGACGACCGCTACTCACAGACGTCGCCCGCTACCGGCCTGATCAGGGCCAAGACGGGCACCCTCACCGGGGTGAACAGCCTCGCCGGAACCGCGGTCGACGCGCGGGGTCGACTCCTCGCCTTCGCCTTCCTGGCCTCGGGCACCACCTCCCCGGGCGAGGCGGAAGCCTCACTGGACGCCCTGGCCGCCACACTCACCGAAGCCACCCGGTGAGCGGCTGACACCCCACCACGGAGCGACCACCTCACGTACGGTTGACGCATGACGAGCATCGGTGGTGCCGAGATGGTCGACTGGAATCTCGCGGTCGCGACTGCGACCCGGTTCGTGCGGCCGGGTCCCGAGATCAGCCGCGAGGAGGCCCGCGCCGTCGTCGCGGAGCTCCGCCGGCATGCCAAGGCCTCGGAGGAGCACGTCCGTTCGTTCACCCGAATGATCCCGGAGGGCCACGAACCCGAGGACACCCCCGTCCTGGTCGTCGACCGGGCGGGGTGGATCAGGGCCAACGTCGCAGGCTTCCGCGAGCTCCTGGGTCCACTCCTCGGAAAGATGCAGGACCGCCGCGGCGGCGGCCCGGGCAACGCCGTGCTCGGCGCCGTCGGCGGCAAGGTGACCGGCGTGGAGCTGGGCATGCTCCTGTCGTTCCTGGCCTCCCGCGTACTCGGCCAGTACGAGACCTTCGCCCCCGCCACCCGGGAGTTCCCCGCGTCCTCCAAGGGCGGCGGGAGGCTGCTGCTGGTCGCCCCCAACATCGTCCACGTCGAACGCGAAC
This sequence comes from Streptomyces sp. SM10, assembly GCF_002910915.1. Lineage (GTDB taxonomy): Bacteria > Actinomycetota > Actinomycetes > Streptomycetales > Streptomycetaceae > Streptomyces. The sequence continues at coordinate 23,706 of NZ_NEUF01000128.1, forward strand.
TCGAGGTCGACCCGCACGACTTCCGGCTCTGGGTGGCCCTCCACGAGGAGACGCACCGCACCCAGTTCACCGGGGTCCCCTGGCTCCGTGACCATCTGCAGGGCGAGATCCAGACGTTCCTCGACGAGACCGACATCGACCCCATGACCGTGCTGGAGCGCCTCCGTGAGGCCGCGCAGGCCTTCTCCGGAGGCAGCCGCCCCGAGGGGGAGCGGGGCGAGGAGGGTGACGACGGCGGGCGCAGCCTCGTCGAGATCGTCCAGACGCCCTCGCAGAGGGAGATCCTGGGTCGCCTCACCGCCGTGATGTCCCTGCTCGAAGGGCACGCGGACTTCGTGATGGACGGGGTGGGCCCCGACGTGGTGGCCTCCGTCGCCGAGATCCGGGAGAAGTTCCAGCGGCGCAGGGCGCGCGGCGCGAGCCGGCTGGACCTGGCGCTGCGCAAGCTGCTGGGGCTCGACGCGAAACTACGGCAGTACCGCGACGGCGAGAAGTTCGTCCGGGCCGTGGTCGACGAGGTCGGGATGGACGGGTTCAACCGGGTGTGGACCTCGCCCAACACCCTTCCCACCAAGGCCGAGATCGCCGCCCCGGCGGACTGGGTGGCGCGGGTGCACCGTAAGGCAGATTCGTGATCTCGGCCGGTCCTGCGGCAGAAGATTGCCTCGCCAATCACCCATCCGAGGGACCATAGGGGCATGGGAAGGCGTGCAATGCTCGATGAACAGCTTGGCTCTGTCACCATCGACGCACTCTGAGTGACGGGACTCCGTCCCGTCCTCTCCGAGGCACCCCCCAAAACTTCACCCCGAAGGGCACCGGACATGGGTCCCCATCCTGCGGTCGCGGCGATACGCCTGGCGGTCCGCCGCGTACTCCACGACGTCGTCACCGAACACCACCGTCACACCGAACAGGCCGGACGCGCCGAGTTCGCCGAAGCAGGGGCGGGCGGGCGGTGTTCGACGCTCCCGGAACGGCCGGACACCCCGCTGGTGCTCGTCGCGTGCTCCGGGGGCGCCGACTCCATGGCCCTCGCCTCCGCCCTCGCCTTCGAGTCGCGCAAGCTCCCTGTCCGCGCCGGCGGCATCACCGTCGACCACAACCTCCAGCCCGGCTCCGGACTCCGCGCCGACGAGGTCGTCGCCCGCCTCGCCGAGATGCACCTCGACCCGGTCGAGGCCGTCGCCGTGCACGTCGGCCGGGACGGCGGGCCCGAAGCCGCCGCCCGCGACGCCCGCTACGCCGCCCTCGACGCGGCGGCGGAGCGCCACGGCGCCGCAGCCGTCCTCCTCGGCCACACGCGCGACGACCAGGCCGAGACCGTCCTGCTGGGCCTCGCCCGCGGTTCCGGCATCCGCTCCCTCTCCGGGATGGCCGCCGCCTCCGGCCCCGCCGGCCGCTACCGCCGGCCCTTCCTCCAGCTCGACCGGCAGACCGCCCGCAAGGCCTGCCTGGTCCAGTCGATCCCCGTGTGGGACGACCCCCACAACGTCGACCCCGCCTACACCCGCTCCCGGCTGCGCCACGAGGGCCTGCCCGCCCTGGAGAAGGCGCTGGGCAAAGGCGTGGTGGAAGCCCTCGCCCGTACGGCGCAGCTCTCCCGCGACGATGCCGACGCGCTCGACACCTGGGCCGCCGAGGCCGCCGGATCGGTCCGTGACGACGACGGACGGCTGGAGTGCGCCAAGCTCTCCGTCCTGCCGCCCGCGGTGCGCCGCCGGGTGCTGCGCCGGGCCGTGATCGATTCCGGGTCTCCCGCGGGTTCGCTCTTCGCCCGCCACATCGAGGAAGTCGACCGGCTCATCACCGGATGGCGGGGCCAGGGCGCCATCAACCTGCCCGGCCGCGTCGAGGTCCGGCGGCAGGGTGGCAGACTGGTGATTCGGCAGAGCTGAAGCGCAAGCGGCTGAAGAGCAGGCGAAACGCCGGTCCGGCCCGGGCAGCGGCCCGGTCCGGCAGGGCAGAGAAAGAGACGCTGGTGAACGAGAAGGACATGGGCACCGACCTTCAGTCGGTGCTCCTCACCAAGGAAGAGATCGACGCGAAGCTCGTCGAGCTGGCAGCGAAGATCGACGCGGAGTACGCGGGCAAGGACCTGCTCATCGTCGGCGTGCTCAAGGGCGCGGTGATGGTGATGGCGGACCTGGCCCGCGCACTGTCCACCCCCGTCACCATGGACTGGATGGCCGTCTCGTCGTACGGCGCCGGCACCCAGTCCTCGGGCGTCGTCCGGATCCTCAAGGACCTCGACACCGACATCAAGGGCAAGCACGTCCTGATCGTCGAGGACATCATCGACTCCGGTCTGACGCTGTCCTGGCTGCTGACCAACCTCGGCTCGCGCGAACCCGCGAGCCTGGAGGTCTGCACGCTGCTCCGCAAGCCGGATGCCGCCAAGGTCGCGATCGACGTGAAGTGGGTCGGCTTCGACATCCCCAACGAGTTCGTCGTCGGCTACGGGCTGGACTACGCGGAGAAGTACCGCAACCTTCCCTTCGTCGGTACGCTCGCCCCCCACGTCTACGGCGGCTGAGGCGACCCGGCCCGGCCCAACCCGGCCGGACTCCCGGGAACCCTCATGGCGTTCGGGCCGTTGGAGCCTTCGAAGACGGGTTTGTCGTACCTCCCCTGCGGTCACGGGTGACAATGCTGGGGTACCGTCCGAAGAACAGTCTTTTCTCACAGCAGCATTTACCTACGGGCAGGAGGGACGGGGCGACTTCGCTCCGTATGGATGGACGTGAAGCGATACTTCCGTGGGCCGGTCATGTGGATCGTGCTGGCCGTCCTCGCCGTGGTCGTGTTGATGCAGGTCGTCGGCTCGTCCGGCGGCTACAAGACGGTGGACACCGGCAAGGTGATCCAGGCGATCAGCAAGAACCAGGTGGAGCAGGCCAAGCTGACCACCGGTGACGAACAGATCCTGAAGATCGAGCTGAAGGACAAGCAGAAACTCGAGGGCGAGTCCGGCAGCAAGTTCCAGGCGAGCTACATCGGCAACCAGGGTGTCGAGCTCGCCGACACGCTGCAGAAGAAGTTCGAGAGCGGTGACATCGAGAAGGGTTACACCGTCTCGCCGTCGAAGCAGTCCCCGTTCGTCTCGATCCTTCTCTCGCTGCTGCCCTTCGTCCTGATCGTGGTCGTGTTCCTGTTTCTGATGAATCAGATGCAGGGCGGCGGCTCCAAGGTCATGCAGTTCGGCAAGTCCAAGGCCAAGCTGATCACCAAGGACACGCCGAAGACGACGTTCACCGATGTGGCGGGGTCGGACGAGGCCGTCGAGGAACTGTACGAGATCAAGGAATTCCTCCAGGAGCCGGCGAAGTTCCAGGCCGTCGGAGCCAAGATCCCCAAGGGCGTCCTGCTGTACGGGCCGCCCGGTACGGGTAAGACGCTGCTCGCACGCGCCGTCGCGGGCGAGGCGGGTGTCCCGTTCTACTCGATCTCCGGTTCCGACTTCGTCGAGATGTTCGTCGGTGTCGGTGCCTCCCGTGTCCGTGACCTCTTCGAGCAGGCCAAGGCGAACGCTCCGGCGATCGTCTTCGTCGACGAGATCGACGCCGTCGGACGCCACCGCGGTGCCGGTATGGGCGGCGGTCACGACGAGCGCGAGCAGACGCTCAACCAGCTGCTCGTCGAGATGGACGGCTTCGACGTGAAGGGCGGCGTCATCCTGATCGCCGCCACGAACCGGCCGGACATCCTGGACCCGGCGCTGCTGCGTCCCGGGCGTTTCGACCGGCAGATCGCCGTCGACCGACCGGACATGCAGGGCCGCCTCGAGATCCTCAAGGTGCACCAGAAGGGCAAGCCGGTAGCGGAGGACGTCGACCTCAACGCGGTCGCCCGTCGTACGCCCGGCTTCACCGGTGCCGACCTGTCGAACGTGCTGAACGAGGCCGCGCTCCTCACGGCGCGCAGCAACAAGAAGCTGATCGACAATCACATGCTCGACGAGGCCATCGACCGCGTCGTGGCGGGTCCGCAGAAGCGGACCCGGATCATGTCCGAGAAGGAAAAGAAGATCACCGCGTACCACGAGGGCGGACACGCCCTGGTCGCGGCGGCCTCACCCCAGTCGGACCCGGTCCACAAGATCACGATCCTCTCCCGCGGCCGTGCCCTCGGTTACACGATGGTGCTCCCGGAGGAGGACAAGTACTCCACGACGCGCAACGAGATGCTCGACCAGCTGGCGTACATGCTGGGCGGGCGCGCGGCCGAGGAGCTGGTCTTCCACGACCCGACCACCGGTGCTGCGAACGACATCGAGAAGGCCACCGCAACGGCCCGCGCGATGGTCACGCAGTACGGCATGACCGAGCGCCTCGGTGCGATCAAGTTCGGTGGAGACAACACCGAGCCGTTCGTGGGCCGGGAGATGGGCCATCAGCGCGACTACTCGGAAGAGGTCGCGGCGCTCGTCGACGAAGAGGTCAAGAAGCTCATCGAGACCGCCCACAACGACGCGTGGGAGATCCTCGTCGAGAACCGGGACATCCTCGATGCCCTGGTCCTCGAGCTTCTCGAGAAGGAGACCCTCGGCAAGGAGCAGATCGCCGAGATCTTCGCCCCGATCGTGAAGCGCCCGGCCCGTCCGGCGTGGACCGGTTCCGCCCGGCGTACTCCGTCGACGCGTCCGCCCGTGCTCTCTCCCAAGGAGCTGGCCCTCACCAACGGCAGCGCCAATGGTTCGGGAACTCCGGAGATCGCTCCGACGGACATGACGAAGAACACCGGCACCTCCACGGAGGCGCTCCCCGAGGATCGCCCCGAGAGCTAGCCCCCTGCCCGACCTGGTGTGGCCCCTGTCACGGGGGCTCCACCAGGCCCGGAATGGATGCCGCGCCCCCCAGGTTCTAGCCTGTGGGGGCGCGGCTATTTCGTATGCCTGCGCTGTGCCCGCCGTATGTCCGTGAGGTCCTGGTGGGCCCGCGCGTGTGACTGCACAGAGGAACGAGGCACAGATGACCGACCCGGTGACGCTGGACGGCCAGGGCTCGATCGGCGTATTCGACGAGAAGCGGGCCGAGTCCGCCGTACGCGAGCTCCTCATCGCGGTCGGCGAGGACCCCGACCGTGAGGGACTGCGTGAGACCCCGGGGCGAGTGGCGCGGGCGTACAAGGAGATCTTCGCGGGCCTCCACCAGGAGCCCGAGGACGTCCTGACGACCACGTTCGACCTCGGCCACGACGAGATGGTGCTGGTCAAGGACATCGAGGTGTACAGCACCTGTGAACATCACCTGGTGCCGTTCCACGGTGTCGCGCACGTCGGGTACATCCCGGCGACCTCCGGCAAGATCACGGGGCTCTCGAAGCTGGCGCGGCTGGTCGATGTCTACGCCCGCCGTCCCCAGGTCCAGGAGCGGCTCACCACACAGGTCGCCGAGTCCCTGATGGCGATACTGGAGCCGCGCGGGGTCATCGTGGTCGTCGAGTGCGAGCACATGTGCATGTCGATGCGCGGAATCCGCAAGCCCGGGGCCAAGACGCTCACGTCCGCGGTGCGCGGACAGCTGCGCGATCCGGCGACGCGCGCCGAGGCGATGAGCCTCATCATGGCGCGCTGAGAAGACGGACGGGAGCCGGTGCGGGAGCGATGAGTTCGCGGGGCGGGGAGAGTCGACCGTAGGGGAAGAGGCCGGACGGCCGGATCCACGAGGAAAGGAGCTTCCCGATGTCCTACACCCATGTGCTGGCCGTTGCGCCCGTGATGGCCATCGAGCCGGCGGTGGAGTGGTACGAGCGGCTTCTCGGCCGCCCTGCCGACACCAGGCCCATGGACGGGCTGGCCGACTGGCACATCTCCCCGCACGCCTGGCTCCAGGTGTTCCGGGCGCCCGAGCAGGCCGGAGGAGCGCTGGTGAATCTGGTCGTCGACGACCTGGACCGGACGCTCTCGGACCTCGCGGAGCGGGGGATCACGGCCGGGGAGACCCAGCCCGGGTCGCGCGGTGTGCGGTTCGCCGCCGTCCATGACCCCGACGGCAACCGGGTCACCCTGATCGAGAACCCGGTGGCCGACTGACGGGGCCGGACTGCGGGGCCGGACTGCGGGGCCCGGCTGACGGGTCCGGCTCGCGGCGCCCGACGGGTCAGGCGGCCTGGGCCGAGTTCCTGTCCTCGTCGCCGTCCTCCGGGAGGCGGCAGACGCGCTCCAGGAACAGGGCGGCCGCGATGACGCCGATGCCCGCGAGCACGGCCGCGCCCGCGTAGATGGCCTGGTCGCGGCGGGGCGGGATGTCGAGGAAGCCGAGCAGGAAGATGCCCGTGCCGCCGTACATCCCGGCGACCAGTGCCGCGACCAGTGCGCTCGCCTGGCCGAAGACCAGGGCGCGGGCCGCCATCAGCGGCTCCACGCCCTTCGCCCCGGGGCGACGCTCCCGCTGGGCGCGCAGCCGTGCCCGGATCGACAGGGCCGTGGCCAGCAGGACGACGGCGATCACGGCCAGCACGATGGGTGCGGCGAGCGGCACGCTCGGGAGTGTCCCCAGGGAGTCCCAGAGGCGGGCCGCGCCCCAGGACAGCACGCCGGCTCCCACGAGGAGTCCGGCGAGGAGCCCGAGCCGTAGTTGCTTCACCGAGAGTGCCGCCCTTCGCCGCCGTGTCCGTGTCGTTCGCCCGTAGTGGCTCCTGAGCCTAACGACTACTCGGGGAGACGGAGTTCCAGGTCGGGGCGGGGAAGCACTCCGTCGCGGCCCAGGCCGGCCAGCAGGTCGGCGACCGGGCCGGCGCCGGGGAGCTGGGCCTCCGGGTCCACGTCCTGCCAGGGGGCGAGCACGAAGGCTCGCTCGCGGGCGCGCGGGTGCGGAAGGGTCAGCAGCGGGTCGTCGGAGACCACGTCGGCGTACGACACGATGTCGACGTCGATGGTGCGGGGACCCCAGCGCTCCTCACGGACCCGGTCGAACGCCTCCTCGATGGCCTGGCCGCGCTCCAGCAGGGAGGAGGGGGGCAGGGTCGTCTTCACGACGATCACCGCGTTGAAGTACGACGGCTGGGTGCCCGGGTCGACGCCCCAGGGCTCCGTCTCGTAGACGGGGGAGACCGCCTTGACCCGGAGGCCGGGGGTGTCCTCCAGGGCGTCGATGGCCCCCTGGAGCGTCTCCAGCCGGTTGCCGAGGTTCGAGCCGAGGGAGATCACGGCCCGTTTGGGGTTGGACAGCGTGACATCGGCGGCGTCGACCTGCTCGACCACGGCCGCGGGAACCGGCTGTACGGTCGGGTCGCTCTGACCCTCGGTGGAAAATGCGGTCATGCTCGGCTCCGGGTGATGGTGATGGTCACGTCGTCGAAGGGGACGGTGATCGGTGCGTCCGGCTTGTGGACGACGACCTCGACCTCCTGGACACCTTCGTGCTTGAGGCACTGCTGCGCGATGCGTTCCGCGAGGGTCTCGATCAGGTCCACCGGCTCACCCTTGACGACATCGACGACCTCCTCCGCGACCACGCCGTAGTGAACGGTCTTCGACAGGTCGTCGGCGGCTGCCGCGGGTCGGGTGTCGAGGACGAGCACCAGGTCCACGATGAAGGTCTGGCCCTCTTCCCGTTCTCTGGGGAAGACACCGTGGTGCCCACGGGCCTTGAGGCCGCGCAGCGCGACACGATCCACGCGAATCACTCCTGCTTTTCGTCGTCTCCGGAGACACCTGACCGCGTGCGGGCGGTGAAGTGCCGTCTTTCGAATCTACCCGCGAGCACCGACAGCACCCGCCCGCGGGGGCGCGGCCCGGCCCGGCAGGGGCTGGTAGCCGCGTATACCCCGGGATCGGGGAGCCCAATCCCCGCAGTCCGCTCCGTCCGCTCAGGCGGTCGGTTCCTCGTCCTCTTCCTCACCGGCTTCGGCCAGTACGGGGGAGCCGTGGTGGGACCAGAGCTTCCAGCCGTCCGGTGTGCGCCGGAACACATTGGTGGCGACGACGAGCTGGCCGACGAGCGGGCCGAGCGCGTTGCCGTCCTCCGCCGGGCCCCCGCTGAGGATGTTCTCGGTGCAGGTCACCAGGGCGGTGTCACCGGTCATGGCGACGCCGACATCGGTCAGGAAGAACTGGATGTACTCGGTGTTCGCCATGATCAGGGCGTAGCTCCGCAGCACCTCGCCGCGGCCGGTGAGCACGGGCCAGCCGGGGTGGACACAGGAGACGGTGAGGTCCTCGCCGGGCAGCCACAGGCCGGAGAGCTCGTCGAGGTCGCCGCGTTCCATCGCCTCGTAGAAGGCGGTGTTGGCCTGTTCGACCGAGGCGATGTCGGCGGCCGCCTCCTCGTGCTCGTCGCGCGGGGGGCTCACGCGGCTCCCTCGACGGCGCGGGCGACGCGTACCGCGTCCGCCGTGGGCCGCACCGCGTGCACGCGGACGGCCCAGGCGCCCGCGGCGGCCGCGAGGGCGGAGATCGCCGCCGTGGCGGCGTCACGTTCCCGGGCGGGTGGCGGGGCGGCGCCCTCGCCTGCCAGGACATGGCCGAGGAACCGCTTGCGGGAGGCGGCGACGAGCAGGGGCCTGCCCAGATCGTGCAGCCGGTCGAGGTGGGCGACGAGCGCGAGGTCCTGGGCGGCGTCCTTGGCGAAGCCCAGCCCCGGGTCTATCACCAGCTTCTCGGGGTCCACCCCGCCGTCGATCACTGCCTCCACGCGCGCACGGAGTTCCGTGACGACCTCGCCGACGACGTCCGCGTAGACGGCGCGGCTGTTCATCGACTCGCTGAAGCCGCGCCAGTGCATGACGACGAAGGGCACTCCCGCGTCGGCCACGACCCGGATCATGGCCGGGTCGGCGAGGCCCCCGCTCACGTCGTTGACCAGCGTGGCGCCGGCGGCGACGGACTGCTCGGCGACGCCGGCCCGCATGGTGTCGACGGAGACGGTGACGCCTTCCGCGGCCAGCCCCCGCACCACGGGGATCACCCGCCGCAGCTCCTCCGCCTCGTCCACCCTGCTCGCTCCCGGGCGGGTCGACTCACCGCCGACGTCGATCAGGTCCGCGCCCTCGGCCGCCAGTTCGAGGCCATGCTTGATCGCCGCCGTGGTGTCGAACCAGTGGCCTCCGTCGGAGAAGGAGTCGGGCGTCACATTGACGACTCCCATGACCGCGCAGCGGTCCCACTCCGGCAGACCCCGCACCGTGCCCCGTCCTCGCAACGTACTCATGCGACCAGCCTAGGCCCGTGAAGGGCGGGGCCGGGCCGCTCCCGCGTGGCCGTCGCCGCCGGATCCGCCGCCGGCGGCGCGGCACCGTCCCCGGGAGGGCCCTGCGGGGGGTCCGCCGCTCCGGGATCCGTCCGCGCCCCGTTCGGCCGGACGGATGCCGAGGGCCGGGAGGGAGCGTCGGCGGCTGGGAGGCGGGGGGGCCGGGCGGGAGCGCCCGGGCCGGGAGGCGGCGGCCCTCAGGGGGAGCCGACGCCCGCCACCGTCTCCACCGCGACCTCGGCGCGCGACACGTCCTGGGCATCCGCGTCGATCGAGCGGCGCAGCGCCTCGTGGAGCCGGGCCGGGGTGAGGACACCGAGGAAGCGGCCGGAGCCCTCCTTGTCGATGACGGCGATCCACCCCGCGTCGTGCTGGAGCATGGTGGCGAAGGCCTGCTTGAGCGGTGCGCCGAGCGGGAGCCAGGCCTCCATGCGCCGGGCTTGCTCACGGACCGTGCCTTCGGCGGACACCCCGTCGTCCGCGGGGATCCAGCCGTGCAGCTTGTCCTGGCCGTCCAGGACGACCGCCCAGCGCGCGCCGTCGGCCCGGAGCCGCTCGGTGGCCCTGGCCAGCGGATCGTCGAGGTGGACGACCGGCGGCTGGTCCAGGTCGCTCTCCTCGATGGGCGTGACCGAGAGCCGCTTCAGGCCGCGGTCCGCCCCGACGAAGTCGGCGACGTACGGCGTGGCCGGAGCCCCGAGCACCGTGGCTGGGGTGTCGAACTGCTCGACGCGGCCCCGGCCGTACACTGCGATCCGGTCGCCGAGACGGACGGCTTCCTCGATGTCGTGGGTGACGAACAGCACGGTCTTGTGCACCTGCGCCTGCAGTTTCAGGAATTCGTTCTGCAGCCTTTCCCGTACGACCGGGTCCACCGCGCCGAAAGGCTCGTCCATCAGCAGGACCGGGGGATCGGCGGCCAGGGCGCGGGCCACGCCGACCCGTTGGCGCTGACCGCCGGAAAGCTGCTCGGGATAGCGGCCGCCATAAACGGAAGGATCCAGTCCGACAAGATCGAGCAGTTCGGCCGCTCGCTTCCTGCCCTTTTCCCTTCCCCAGCCGAGGAGATGGGGAACGGTTCCCGTGTTCTCCAGGACCGTTCGGTGCGGGAAGAGGCCGACCTGCTGGATCACGTAGCCGATTCGGCGGCGGAGTCTGACGGGGTCCATGGCGGATATGTCGTCCCCGTCGAGGAATATCCGGCCGTCGGTCGGTTCGATCAGGCGGTTCACCATTTTCATGGTGGTGGTCTTGCCGCATCCGGAAGGCCCGACGAGCGTGACCAGTTCACCCTCGGCGACCTCGAAGGAAAGGTCGTCGACGGCGGTGGTGCCGTCCGCGTACCGCTTGGTGACGTGCTCGAAACGGATCATGATTCCCCAGTGTGACGCGGGTTCTGTGAAGGCCATGTTGCCGGAATACGACAGCCTCGGCGATTGTCGGTGGTCGAGGATAGGGTCATCCAGGACCGGACCCGGGGCGGCGTCGCGAGGGCACACAGGAGGTGGGGGCGGATGGCCGAGCAGAACTGCCTGGTGGCGAACGACTGGATCTGCGGAGAGTATCTGCGCTCCCGCAGCCACGAGTTGACCGAAGCGACCGTCCAGCACATCTGGATCACGGTGGTCTCCGTGCTGATAGGGCTCGCGGTGGCCTTTCCGCTCGCGCTGCTCGCGCGCCGCGGACGGGGTTTCGCGGGCCCGGTGCTGGGCCTGACCACGGTGCTCTACACCGTGCCGTCGCTGGCGATGTTCTCGCTGCTGCTGCCGCTCTTCGGGCTGTCGGCCGCGCTCGTCGTCACCGGCCTGGTGCTCTACTCGCTGACGATTCTCGTACGCAACATCCTGGCGGGCCTCGAAGCGGTCCCGCAGGAGGCCAAGGAGGCCGCCAGGGGCATGGGCTACGGCCCCGTCCGCCTCCTCTGGGAGGTCGAACTCCCGCTCGCGCTCCCCGCGCTGATGGCCGGGCTCCGCATCGCCACGGTGTCGACGGTCGCGCTGACCACGGTCGGCTCCCTCGTCGGCAAGGGCGGGCTCGGCAATCTCATCGAGGACGCCCTGCCCAGCTTCTTCAAGGCCCAGGTGCTCACCGCGTCCGTGCTCTGCGTGCTGCTCGCGGTGGCCGCGGACCTGCTGCTGCTCGGTGTGCAACGCCTGCTCACGCCCTGGACCCGGATACGGACGCCCGCCGTGGCATCCGCCGGTGAGGGCATCGCGAAGACGGAGGCCGGCTGATCCATGGGAGTCGTCGAAGAGGCGTGGGTCTGGCTCACCACCGGCGCGAACTGGTCGGGGGACGGCGGGGCGGCACACCGGCTTGCCGAGCACCTGTACGTCAGCGGGATCGCGCTCGCGGCGGCCTGCGCCATCGCTCTGCCGGTCGCGCTGTATCTGGGGCACGTGGGCAAGGGCGGCGGGCTCGCCGTCAACATCTCCAACGTGGGGCGGGCGGTCCCGGTCTTCGCGGTGCTGGCGCTCTTCATGATGACGCCCCTGAGGAACTCCGGCTATCTGCCCACCGTCATCGCCCTGGTGCTGTTCGCCGTGCCCCCGCTGCTGACCAACGCCTACGTCGGGATGAGAGAGGTGGACCGGTCGGTGCTGGAGGCCGCGCGCGGCATGGGGATGTCCGGCGTGCAGCTCTTCGTCCGGGTCGAGCTCCCGCTCGCCTACCCGATGATCATGACGGGTCTCCGGTCCGCCGCCGTGCAGGTGATCGCCACCGCCTCGATCGCGGCGATGGTCGGTCTCGGGGGTCTGGGCCGGATCATCACCGCCGGATTCAACACCTACGACACCGCCCAGGTCTTCGCGGGCGCCGTGCTGGTCGCCCTGCTGGCCCTGGTGGTGGAGGGCGTCCTCGTGGCGCTGGACCGGCTGCTGTCGCCCCTGCGCCGCCGCCGGACGGTATGAGCGGGCGGACTTCTCGGACTGTGGACCTTTCGGACTGTGCACACCATTTTTCTCGGACGGAGAACAAAATGAGCAGGACCTCGCGCATAGCGGGTGCGGTCATCGGAGCGGTCGCGCTGGCAGGGTCGCTCGCCGCCTGCGGCGGCGACAGCCTGGAGAAGGAGGGCGGCTCCGACACGGGCGCCGCCTCCGACTCCAAGAAGGGCTCGCTCGTCGTGGGCGCCGCCGGCTTCACCGAGTCCAAGGTGCTCGCCGAGCTGTACGCCCAGGTCCTGGGCGACGCCGGGTACGACACCTCGATCACCACGGTGAAGAACCGCGAACTGTACGAGCCCTCCCTGGAGAAGGGCGAGATCGACGTCGTCCCGGAATACGCGGCGACCCTCGCGGAATTCCTCAACGCCAAGGTCAACGGCGCGGCGGCGGCGGAGAAGAAGCCGGTCGCCTCGGGTGACGTGGCGGCGACCGTCACCGCTCTCGAGAAGCTCGCCGGCCCGCTCGGACTGAAGGTCCTCCCGGCGGGCGGCGCGGTCGACCAGAACGCCTTCGCGGTGTCGAAGGAATTCGCCGAGAAGAACAGCCTCACGACGCTTTCCGATCTCGGCAACTCGAAGATCAAGGTGAAGATCGCGGCGGGCGACGAGTGCGAGGTCCGCCCCTTCTGCGCACCCGGACTGAAGAAGACGTACGGCATCGACGTCACCGGTATCGACCCCAAGGGCGTCGGCACACCGCAGTCCAAGCAGGCCGTCAAGGACGGCAAGGACCAGCTGGTCCTGACCACCACCACGGACGCGGTGCTCGACTCCTACGGGCTGGTGTTCCTGGAGGACGACAAGAAGCTGCAGAACGCGGACAACGTCCTTCCGGTACTCAATGCCAAGGACGCGGGTTCGCCGGAGATCGCGGAGGCGCTCGGGAAGCTCACCGACGCACTCACCACCGAGGACCTCGCGGAACTGAACCGCAAGGTCGACGCGGAGCGCGCCAAGCCCGCGGACGCGGCCGGGGAGTATCTCCGGTCGAAGGGTCTGGTCAAGAAGTAGAAAGGCCTCCGGAAGGGGCACTTGGGAGGCCGCGGGCGCCCGGTCAGGTAACCGGCGGGGAACAGATTGCCGGGCGGCCTCCCAAGTGACTCGTACACACGGTAAATTTCGGGCCATGCCACGAGGACGCCACCGCCATTCGCCGCCCCTCCACAGAATCCTGCCTCCCGCCGTGGTGGCCGGAGTGCCGGTCGTCTGTGCCGCCGGAGCCTGGCTCCTCGCGGAACCTCTGGCCCTGCGCGCCCTGGTGGCGGTGACGGCGGCCGCCGCCGCCACCGGCGCCTGCATGATGCGGAGCTGGGACCGGGCCGCGGGGCTGCGCGTCGCGGAGCTGACCCGTGCCCGGGTGAGCGACGAGTGGAAGACCGAGGAGCGCATAGCCGAACTCGAGGCGGACCTCGAGGAATCACGGGAACTGCGCACCCGGCTGGAGACCAAGCTGCGCCGCAAGCGCGTGGAGCTCGCCGGTCTGCGGGGCGAGCACGCCGCGCTGCTGCGCCGCTACGCCAACGCCGAGACGGAGCGGGCCAGCGCGCTGGAGGGCCGCAGGCAGCTCGCCATCGAGGCGTCCTCGCCGCGCGAACTCCTCCCCGCGCGTTCCACGCCCACCCCGGCCTCCTATCTGCGTGCCGCCCAGGCGCTGCAGGACCTGACGCGCAACGCCGCGCTCCAGGAGGCCCGCCGCACGGCCGAGCTGGCCAGGAGGCGCGACATCGCCGAGCGCTCGGCGGAGCGGGACCCGGAGGGCGACGGCCCCAAGGGGAAGCACGCGGCGGTCGGCGGAGCGGGTGACCTCCAGCACCGCCGTTCGCAGGCAGCCCTCCCCGCACCTCAGCTCTCTCCCGCCGCCGTTCGCCCGCCCCGCGCGGTCCCGGCTGCCTCCGCGGTCGCCCCGTACGCCGCGGCCCGCCGCCACCTCGTGCCGCAGGGCAGCTTCGACTTCTTCGGCGCGCAGAAGGCGGACGCCGCGATCGAGTCCGTGCAGAACGAGGACCTCGCGGACGTGGTCGGCGAGGAGGCGCTGGCGGCGCACCGTACGGGTGCGATCGAGAACCGCGCCGTCGGCAAGGTCATCGACCTCACCGCGCACGACGAGACCGAGCAGCTGGACGTCGTCGAGCTGCGGAGCGCGATCTCCTCGTAGCCGCGAGGGGCCTTCGGCGTGCGGTCGCCGGCCCGCCGGGTCCTCTCTACTTGTCGATGTCGCCGACGACGAAGAACAGCGAGCCCAGGATCGCCACCATGTCGGCGACGAGCGTGCCGGGCAGCAGTTCGGTGAGCGCCTGGATGTTGTTGAACGAGGCGGAGCGCAGCTTCAGCCGGTACGGCGTCTTCTCGCCCGTGGACACCAGGTAGTAGCCGTTGATGCCCAGCGGGTTCTCGGTCCAGGCGTAGGTGTGGCCCTCCGGGGCCTTGAGGACCTTCGGCAGCCGCTGGTTGATGGGTCCGGGCGGCAGCTCTCCCATCCGGTCCAGGCAGGCGTCGGCGAGGTCCAGGGCGTTGTGCGTCTGCTCCAGGAGGCATTCGAAGCGGGCCAGGCAGTCGCCCTCGGTCCGGGTGACGACCTTCAGGGTGTCCCGCAGCTCCCCGTACGCCAGGTACGGCTCGTCGCGCCGCAGGTCGAAGTCGACCCCGGAGGCCCTGGCGATCGGACCGGACACCCCGTAGGCGTGGACGGCCTCCGCGGAGAGCACGCCCACCCCCCGGGTGCGGCCGCGGAAGATCTCGTTGCCGAGCACCAGCCGGTCGTACACGTCCATCCGTGAACGCACGGACGCCACGGCGTCCCTGGCCCGGCCGAGCCACCCCGCGGGCAGGTCCTCCTTGAGGCCGCCGACCCGGTTGAACATGTAGTGCATCCGACCGCCGGAGACCTCCTCCATCACGGCCTGGAGCTCCTCGCGCTCGCGGAAGGCGTGGAACATCGGGGTGATCCCGCCGAGTTCGAGCGGGTAGGAGCCGAGGAACATCAGGTGGTTCAGGACCCGGTTCAGCTCCGCGAGCAGCGTCCTCGTCCAGACGGCGCGCTCCGGGACCTCCATGCCGAGCATCCGTTCGACGGCCATGACGACCCCGAGCTCGTTGGAGAACGCCGACAGCCAGTCGTGGCGGTTGGCGAGCATGATGATCTGCCGGTAGTCCCTGGCCTCGAAGAGCTTCTCCGCTCCCCGGTGCATGTAGCCGATGACGGGCTCGGCCTGCTGGATCCGCTCGCCGTCCAGGACGAGCCGCAGCCGGAGCACACCGTGGGTGGAGGGGTGCTGCGGGCCGATGTTCAACACCATGTCGGTGCTCTCCGCCGCGCCGCCGATGCCGATCGTCGTCTCCGTCATGCGGGACAGTATCCCCCCTCGCCATCGGGGACCCGATGGCGCAGCCAGCCGAAGTCGCCCAGCCCGCCGCGCGCCGTGAGCTCCGCCGCCTCGCCGGCCGACGCGAGCGCCCGCACATAGCCGGCCGGGTCGGTCGACGCCTGCGTCAGCGGCGGGCGTTCGCCGCTGATCCCCAGCTCCCGCAGCGCCGTCCGCTGGTCCAGCAGCTCGGCCTCGCCGTCCGCCGCGGCCGCGCAGGCGTCCAGAGCCACGTGCGCGGTCAGGTCGCAGCTCCCGTCGGGCACCGGCGGGACCTCGCGGCCTCCCCTGAATCCGGTCAGCGTCCCGAACGGGGGCCTCGCGCCCCGCGCATGCGCGTAGTCCACGGCCACCGCGGTGCCGCCGGCCAGCGAGGCGACGGCGCCGGCCCAGGCCTCGTCGCGCGGGCGGCCGATCTCCGCACGGTCCCCGGGCCGGGAGAGCGGCCACCAGCGGCTCAGCCACCGGGCGTCCTCGCCGGTCACCGGGTCGCCCAGCCGCTCGGTGCCGTCCGCCCTCCGTACGAGGACGTAGCGCGGCACCCCGTCCGCGTCGGCCTCGGCGATGTCCGTCGGGACGTTGTCCAGCCACTCGTTGGCGAACAGCAGCCCGCGTACGCCCCGCGGTGGTTCGGCGCACCACTCGACGGCCGGGTCGAGGCCCGCCGGCCGCGGGGCGACCTCGACGGCGTACACGCGCGCGGTGAGGCCGGGAGCCACCGTCCCGTCCCGCAGTGCCGCCAGCACCCCGGCCGCCAACTCGCCGCGGCCGGCTCCCACATCCACCAGACCGACCGAGTCCGTCCCCAGCTCGCGTGCCGTCCGGGCCAGCAGCCGGGCGACGGCGGTGGCGAACAGCGGGGAGGCGTGCACCGAGGTACGGAAATGGCCGGCGGGGCCCTCCGGGCGCCGGTAGAACCCCTCTTCCCCGTACAAAGCGGTCTCTGCGGCTTCCCGCCAGCGGCACCAGTCATACGTCACGTAGGCAAGTCTCCACCTTGGGGAGTACGGTCCCAGGACCCGGATCGGCCCTTCGGCTGACCCGAGCACCGATCGGCTGTCCCTACGCTGGGTAACGTGCAGCGCTTCTACGATTTCATCCGCAGACACCCGACGGGCGTCGACATCCTCTGGGCTGTCCTCCTCCTCGGGTTCTCCGGCGTGTCCATCGTGGCCGAGCAGGCCGGCGGAGGCCGTGAGCGCGTCGCTGCCGTGCCGATCGCCGTCGGCCTGTCCGTCGTGGTCGCGTTGCGCCGCCGCCTCCCGGAGAGGATGCTGCTGCTCGCCATCCTGATGGGACTCGCCCAACTCCTCCTCGGGGTGCGGCCGGGCGTGGCCGACTTCGCCCTGCTGGTGATCACGTACACCGTGGCCACGGTGGGGGAGCGCAGGGCGTCCCGCCTCGCCCTCGGATGCAGCCTGTCCGCGGCCGGGCTGTCCCGGCTGCGGTGGCCCGACGAGGCGCCCGGCGGCGGCTGGGTGCAGTCGGTCGGCTACGTCGTCATCATGACGGTGCCCTTCGTCCTGGCCTGGGTGCTCGGCGACTCGATACGCACCCGGCGGGCCTACTTCAGCCAGCTGGAGGAGCGGGCCGCCCGGCTGGAGCGGGAGCGCGAGGCGCAGTCGAAGGTCGCCGTGGCCGCCGAACGGGCCCGGATCGCCCGCGAACTGCACGACGTCGTCGCGCACAACGTCTCCGTGATGGTGGTCCAGGCCGACGGCGCCGCATATGTCATGGACGCGTCCCCGGATCAGGCCCGGCAGGCGCTGGAGACCATCTCGGGCACCGGCCGCCAGGCGCTCGCCGAGATGCGGCGGCTGCTCGGAGTGCTCAGGACCGGCGACTCCCAGGAGAGCGGGGAGTACGTCCCCCAGCCCGACGTCGAGCAGATCGAGGAGCTCGTCGGCAAGGTCAGGGAGACCGGCCTCGCGGTGGACTTCAAGATCGAGGGCACTCCCCGTCCGCTGCCCAGCGGGGTCGAGCTGACCGCGTACCGCATCGTCCAGGAGGCGCTCACCAACACCCGCAAGCACGGCGGCCCGGACGCGGGAGCGAGCGTGCGGCTGGTCTACTTCGACGACGGGCTGGGCCTGCTGGTCGAGGACGACGGCCGAGGCTCCCCGCACGAGCTGTACGAGGACGGCGGGGCCGACGGGGCGGGGCAGGGAATGATCGGCATGCGCGAGCGGGTCGGCATGGTCGGCGGCACCCTGGACGCGGGCCCGCGTCAGGGCGGCGGCTTCAGGATCAGCGCGCTGCTCCCGCTCAAGCCGGCCAACCAGTGACAGAAGGACGGGACCCCCTCATGGCGATCCGCGTAATGCTCGTCGACGACCAGGCGCTGCTGCGCACCGGGTTCCGGATGGTGCTCGCAGCCCAGCCGGACATGGAGGTCGTCGCGGAGGCGGGCGACGGGGCCGAGGCGATCGAGGTACTGGGCTCGACCGCCGTCGACGTCGTGCTGATGGACGTACGCATGCCCCGGCTGGACGGCGTCGAGGCGACCCGGCGCATCCGCGCGCGGACCGATCCGCCCAAGGTGCTGATCCTGACCACGTTCGACCTGGACGAGTACGCCTTCTCCGGTCTGAAGGCGGGCGCCAGCGGCTTCATGCTCAAGGACGTGCCGCCCGGCGAGCTCCTCTCGGCCATCCGGTCCGTGCACAGCGGTGACGCCGTCGTCGCGCCGTCCACCACCCGCAGGCTGCTCGACCGGTTCTCCCCGATGCTGCCGAGCGGCACGCGGGAACCGGGGCACAAGCACGTCGAGAAGCTGACCGGGCGCGAGCGGGAAGTGATGCTGCTGGTCGCCCAGGGGCTGTCGAACGGCGAGATCGCGGGCCGGCTGGTGCTGTCCGAGGCGACGGTGAAGACCCATGTCGGCCGCATCCTCACCAAGCTGGGCCTGCGCGACCGGGTCCAGGTCGTCGTCCTCGCCTACGAGACGGGGCTGGTCAGGGCCGGCGGCGGGGCGGGCTGAACGGCCGCCTCCGGGACGCGTCACCGGTCACCGCAGCACGCCCTCCAGGAAGTCGCTGCCCAGGCGGGCGACGACGGTCAGGTCCAGGGAGTGCAGGACGTACCGGCCGCGGCGCCGGGTGGTGGCCAGTCCCGCCTTCTTGAGCACCCCCAGGTGCCGGGAGACCTCGGGGGGTGTGATGCCGAGCGAGTCGGCGAGTTCACCCGTGCTGTACGGCGAACGGGCCAGGTTGCGGCAGATCCGCATCCGCAGGGGGTGGGCCAGCGCCTCCATCCGGAGACGGAGCAGCTCGACGGAGGCGGGGGAGGGCAGCTCGGGGCGGTGCACCGGGTAGTGGATCACCGGGCGCCAGCCCGGGGCGTGCAGCACCATCAGATGCGGCCAGCCGAAGCTGGTCGGGATGAGGGTGAGGCCGGTGCCCGCGGAAGAGCCCGTGGCCTCGGTCCGGCCCGTGGTCAGCTTGTCGACGCTGATCCTGCCGGTCTGCTCGTCCAGTGACAGGGCGGCGGAGACCGAGCTCAGAGCCGCTCCGATCCCCCTGTGCCGCAGCACCTCGGTCTTGTGCCGGGCGTCGGCGGCCAGCTGGACCCGGGCCCGCCGCCAGGTGTCGGCGAAGAACGCCTGGTCGCAGTCCTCGAAGAGGCGGCGGACCCAGCTGCGCACCGAGCCGGGGTCGGCGAGGAGCAGCCGGGTGAAGTCCAGCTGTTTCGGTCCCCTGGCCGCGGCCATGTCGAGCGCGCGGGCCCGCATCCCGGGGTCGGCGAGCGGTGAGGGCGCCCCCGTGCCGTAGAGGCTCGAACAGGTGAACTCCAGGGCGGCCGACACGAACCGTTCGTCGTCGAGCCGGTCCAGCATGTCCAGGTCCTCGGCAAGGGTGGCACCGGTCCTGCCGTCCCCGCCGCGCACTCCGGCGAACGGCATGAAGACGTCGGAGAAGGTGTTCCGCCACAGGAACTCCGCCTCGTCGAGCCGGTCCGCGAGGTCCGGCTCCAGGGCCGCGGAGGTCGCGGTCGCCCAGCCGTGCAGGCCGGGGTGGTGTCCGGGCTCGGAGAGCGCATGCAGGGCCAGCCCCAGCTCGGCGAGGGGGGAGGTCTCGAAAACCATGCGCTCGGGGGGCAGGCCCGCGATGTCGATGTGCACGCTCACCCCTCCATGGTGCGGGGTGCGGGGGCCCGAGCCGTCGCCACTTGACCGCAGCCGTCAATCCGCGGGCGGACCTGCCGGGACGGGGTCAGGCTGGATCCATGGACATCGTTCAGCAGCACATGCTCGACAGCTATCGGGCCGCTCGGCACGGTGAGGTGCCGCCCCCGCTGCCCGGCCGCCACGACCGGGAGGTCCTGCGCGGATTCCGCAGGCGCATCCGCGCCTGGACGGCAGCCCACCTGCCGCCCCTGCCCTGAGGCGGCGCCTATGTCAGCCGCGCCACGAACTGCGCCACCGCCTCCTTCACGTCGCCGGCCGTCCAGCCGAGAGCCGGCGCCGCCACCGTGACCTCGGTGAAGGAGAGTCCGGGAGGCCCCGCCGGACCCGCGAACCAGCGGCGGAAGAGGGCCACGCCCGTCTCCTCGGCCTGCCGCACCGACGCCTCGTCCAGCACGTCCGCGGCGTAGGGGAGCCAGACCTGGAACTGGTGGGTGTGCGGCGGCTCGGGGTGCACCCGGAACCACGGCACCGGGGAGTCGGCGAACCCCTCCGCCAGGGCGCCGGCGACCACCTTCGCCTGTGCGACGTACGACGGGAGCCGCGGCAGCTCGCGCTCCAGGCCCAGCAGGGCGGAGAGAGCGGCCGGATGCTGCTGGAAGACCTGTCCGCCGTACCGGTGGCGCCAGGTCCGAGCCTGTTCGACCAGCGTTTCGGGACCGGCCAGCACCGCCCCGGACAGTCCGTCCAGGGACTTGTAGAACGACACGTACACGCTGTCGGCGAGTGCCGCGATCTCCTGCAGTCCGCGCCCGAAGTGGGAGGTGCACTCCCACAGCCGTGCCCCGTCCAGATGCACCACCGCGTCCCGCTCGCGGGCGGCGGCCACGACGGCCTCCAGCTCCTCCCAGGTGGGCAGGACGAATCCGGCGTCGCGCAGCGGCAGCTCCACCATCAGCGTGCCGAACGGCTCGGGGAAGTCCCTGATCTCGTCGGCCGTCGCCTGCCGGGGCGCGCTCGTCGGGTGCACCGTGCGCAGGCCGCTCACCGAGGTGAGCGCTCCGCGTTCGTGCACCTCGGGGTGGGAGAGCGGGTGCAGCGCCACGGTCCGGTCGCCGGTGCGCCCGGCCCAGCACCGCAACGCGATCTGCTGGGCCATCGTCCCGGTCGGGAAGAACGCCGCGGCCTCCATGCCGAGCAGGTCAGCCGTGCGCCGCTCGACCTCGGCGACGACCCCGTCGCCGTAGACATCCGTCCACTCGTCCAGGTCGTGGACGGTGCCGGCGTCGGCCGCCAGCGCCGTCAGACGTTCGGCCAGGGTGTGGTCCGCGGACGCCCGCGCCAGCACCTTCGCGGAGCGCTGCCATGCGGTCAGCCTGCGGTGTCGCTGCTTCTGCTCATCGGTGTCTCCCATGGGACGATCATCACCCGGGCCGCCGGCACCGCCCACCCCGGGTTCTCCCTGCCGTCCGAAGTTATCCACAGGGTGTGGACAGTCGGGGATGAGGCGAAACGCTGGCGTAGCATGCAGAGGAATCGTCCGGTACCCCCCGCGGACTGGAACGGAAGGCCATCGCCGCGTGAATGCTTCAGTTTCCAAGGAAACCCTCGACGCGAGGGACCGCCCCGCCCGCCTCACCGTCGGAGTCGTCGGTGCGGGACGGGTCGGCCCCGCCCTCGCCGCCTCGCTGCAGCTCGCCGGGCACCGCCCTGTCGCGGTGTCGGGCGTCTCCGACGCATCCGTGCGCCGGGCCGCCGCGCTGCTCCCCGACGTCCCCATGGTCACCCCCGCCGAGGTCCTCGCACGGGCCGAGCTCGTGCTGCTGACCGTCCCCGACGACGCGCTGCCCGGTCTGGTCGACGGCCTCGCCGAGACCGGCGCCGTCCGGCCGGGCCAGCTGCTCGTCCACACCTCCGGGCGGTACGGGACGAAGGTGCTCGACCCCGCGCTGCGGGCCGGGGCGCTCCCGCTCGCCCTGCATCCGGCGATGACCTTCACCGGCAGCTCGGTCGACGTGCAGCGGCTGGCGGGCTGTTCGTTCGGGGTCACCGCCCCGGAGGAGCTCAGGCTCGCCGCCGAGGCACTCGTCATCGAGATGGGCGGCGAGCCCGAATGGATCGCCGAGGAGTCCCGTCCGCTCTACCACGCGGCACTCGCCCTCGGCGCGAACCACCTGGTCACGCTCGTTGCCCAGTCCATGGAGCTGCTCCGCACGGCGGGCGTCGGCGCACCGGACCGGATGCTCGGCCCGCTGCTCGGAGCCGCCCTCGACAACGCCCTGCGCTCCGGGGACGCGGCCCTGACCGGGCCCGTCGCCCGGGGGGACGCGGGCACGGTGTCCGCGCACATCAGGGAGCTGCGCGCGCACGCCCCGCAGACAGTGGCCGGATATCTCGCCATGGCCCGCGCGACGGCCGACCGGGCGCTGGACCAGGGCCTGCTGAAGCCGGAGCTCGCGGAGGACCTCCTCGGCGTCCTGTCGGACACCGACGCCGTGCACGGACCGAACGGAACACACGGCCCGGACGACTCCGGGCCGGGGGAGAAGCGATGACCACCGCACCCGCCACCCTGCTGCGCTCCGCCGCGGAGCTGGACGCCCTCGGCCGGGGAGCCGGGGCCCGCCGCAGCGTCGTGATGACGATGGGCGCGCTCCACGACGGCCACGCCACCCTGATCCGAGCGGCACGGACCGCCGCGGGGCCCGGTGGCCAGGTCGTGGTCACCGTCTTCGTCAACCCGCTCCAGTTCGGGGAGGCAGCCGACCTCGACCGCTACCCCCGCACCCTGGAGGCCGACCTCGCGGTCGCCTCGGAGGCCGGCGCGGACGCGGTCTTCGCCCCGGCCGTCGAGGAGGTCTACCCCGGCGGCGAGCCCCAGGTCAGGATCACGGCGGGCCCCATGGGCGAGCGGCTCGAAGGCTCCTCACGCCCCGGGCACTTCGACGGCATGCTCACCGTCGTCGCCAAGCTCCTCCACCTCACCCGGCCGGACGCCGCGTTCTTCGGGCAGAAGGACGCCCAGCAGCTGGCCCTGGTCCGCCGCATGGTGCGCGATCTCAACTTCGGCATCGACATCGTCGCGGTACCGACGGTCCGCGATCCGGACGGTCTCGCGCTCTCCAGCCGCAACCGCTTCCTCTCCGCGGAGGAGCGCCGCACCGCGCTCGCCCTGCCCAGAGCCCTGTTCGCCGCGCGCGACCGGCTGGTCGCCCAGCAGACACTGCACGCCCGCGCCCGGGCGCTGCCGGAGAGCGAAGGCCGGGCCGCCGGGCTCAACCGGCTCGGAGAGGCCCGCGCGGCCGCCGACACCCAGGCCGTCGCGCTGGCCCGGCCGACCGTCGCCCCCTCCGCGGTGCTGGCCGCCGCCCGTGCCGTCCTGGACGACGCGGCCGGGGAGGAGGTGCCGCTCACCCTGGACTACGTGGCCCTCGTGGACCCGGCGGACTTCACCGAGGTCCCCGACGACCGTGTCAGCGGCGAGGCGGTCCTCGCCGTCGCGGCGCGGGTGGGGGCCACCCGACTGATCGACAACATCCCGCTGACCCTCGGAGCCCTCACGTGACCGGAATACGGCTGACCGCCCCCGCCCCCGGCTGGGCCATCGACGCGGACGTCGTCGTGGTCGGCTCCGGCGTGGCCGGTCTCACCACCGCCCTGCGCTGCGCCGCTGCGGGCCTCGCGACCGTGGTCGTCACCAAGGCGCGGCTCGACGACGGCTCCACCCGCTGGGCGCAGGGCGGCATCGCCGCGGCGCTCGACGAGGGCGACACCCCCGAACAGCACCTCGACGACACCCTGGTCGCCGGGGCCGGCCTGTGCGACGAGGCGGCGGTGCGCGCCCTGGTCACCGAGGGCCCCGACGCCGTACGCCGGCTGATCGACACCGGCGCGCACTTCGACACCACCGACACGGGTGCGATCGCCCTGACCCGTGAGGGCGGCCACCACCGCCGCCGCATCGCCCACGCGGGCGGCGACGCGACGGGCGCCGAGATCTCCCGCGCCCTCGTCGGGGCGGTCCGCTCGGCCGCCCTGCGCACCATCGAGAACGCGCTGGTCCTGGACCTGCTCACGGACGCGGACGGCCGGACCCGGGGCGTCACCCTGCACGTCATGGGCGAGGGGCAGCACGACGGCGTGGGCGCCGTCCACGCCCCCGCGGTGGTGCTCGCCACCGGCGGCATGGGCCAGGTCTTCTCCGCCACCACCAACCCGCCGGTCTCCACCGGCGACGGGGTGGCGCTCGCGCTGCGGGCGGGCGCGGAGGTGTCGGACCTCGAGTTCGTCCAGTTCCACCCGACCGTCCTGTTTCTGGGCGCCGATTCCGAGGGCCAGCAGCCGCTGGTCTCCGAGGCGGTACGGGGCGAGGGAGCCCATCTCGTCGACGCGTCCGGCACCCGCTTCATGCTCGGGCAGCACGAGCTGGCCGAGCTGGCGCCCCGCGACATCGTCGCCAAGGCGATCACCCGCCAGATGCACCTCCGGGGCGCCGAGCACATGTACCTCGACGCCCGGCACTTCGGTTCCGCGATGTGGGAGCAGCGCTTCCCGACGATCCTCGCGGCCTGCCGCGCCCACGGCATCGACCCCGTCACCGAGCCGATCCCGGTGGCCCCCGCCGCGCACTACGCCTCGGGCGGCGTGCGTACGGACCTGCGGGGCCGCACGACGGTGCCCGGTCTGTACGCCTGTGGAGAGGTGGCCTGCACGGGCGTGCACGGCGCGAACCGGCTGGCGTCCAACTCCCTCCTGGAGGGTTTGGTCTTCGCCGAGCGCATCGCGGCCGACATCGTGGAGGGCCCCCGCGCCGAGCCCCGCCGTGCGCCTGCCGAGGACGCCGCCGGAGCCCCCACCGTCCCCCTGCTGACCGCGGAGTCCCGGATCTCGATCCAGCGGATCATGAGCAGGGGCGCCGGAGTCATCCGGTCCGCCGACAGCCTCACCACCGCGGCCGGCGAGCTGGAGGCCCTCCAGCGGGCCGCGGCCGCCGCCGAGGAGGAGGGTCCCAAGGACGCCGTGCCCGGGGTGGACGCGTGGGAGGCCACCAACCTGCTCCTCGTCTCGAGGGTCCTGGTCGCCGCCGCCCGGAAGCGTGAGGAGACCCGCGGCTGCCACTGGCGCGAGGACCGGCCCGACCGCGACGACGCCGCCTGGCGCCGCCACCTCGTCGTACGCGTCACGCCGGAGCGGCAGCCCGTCGTCCGCGCGACGGACGGTGCCGCGTTCCCGCCCGTACGCCCCGGGGACCCCGCGGACCCCGTGGTCACAGCACCGCCCACCCGTCTTCGCACCGACCCCGCCGACGCCCCCGAGGAGCCGTAACCGTGAGCACGCCCGAAGAGAATCCGCGCCCCACGCCCGTGGACGTACCGCTGATCCACATCGGCGCACCCGCCGAGTCCGGGGGCTGCGGCGACGGCTGCGGCTGCGGTGACGGCTACGACCCCGACGGCCTGGAGTGCGGCCTCGACCCCGCCCTGGCCCAGCTCCTGGCCGACGCCGGGCTGGACCCCGTCCAGGTCGAGGACATCGCCCACGTCGCGATCGAGGAGGACCTCGACGGGGGCGAGGACGTCACCACCGTGGCGACCGTCCCTGAGGACTCCGTCGCCACCGGCGACTTCACCGCGCGTGAGGCGGGCGTCGTCGCCGGTCTGCGCGTCGCCGAGGCGGTCCTCTCCATCGTCTGCACCGACGAGTTCGAGGTGGAGCGCCACGTCGAGGACGGCGACCGCGTCGCCGCCGGCCAGAAGCTGCTCACGGTCACCACCCGCACGCGTGACCTGCTCACCGGTGAGCGCAGCGCACTCAACCTGCTCTGCAGGCTCTCCGGGATCGCGACCGCGACCCGTGCCTGGGCCGATGTCCTCGAAGGCACGAAGGCGGCGGTCCGCGACACCCGTAAGACCACCCCGGGGCTGCGCGCGCTGGAGAAGTACGCGGTGCGCTGCGGCGGCGGGGTCAACCACCGGATGTCGCTCGTGGACGCGGCGCTGGTCAAGGACAACCACGTGATCGCGGCAGGAGGCGTGGCCGAGGCCTTCCGGCGGGTCAGGAAGGCCTGTCCCGAGCTCGCGATCGAGGTCGAGGTCGACACCCTGGAGCAGGTCCGCGAGGTCCTCGACGCCGGCGCCGACCTGATCCTCCTGGACAACTTCACGCCCTCCGGGACCGCCGAGGCGGTCGCCCTCGTCGGCGGCCGCGCGGCGCTGGAGTCCTCGGGCCGGCTCACCCTCGACTCCGCCCGCGCCTACGCGGAGGCGGGCGTCGACTACCTGGCGGTCGGAGCGCTCACGCACTCCTCGCCGATCCTCGACATCGGCCTGGACTTCCGTGAGGCGGCGCAGACCGACGGGGCCGACGCCTGATGCTGCTCACCATCGACGTCGGCAACTCCCACACCGTCCTCGGGCTCTTCGACGGCGAGGAGATCGTCGAGCACTGGCGGATCTCCACCGACGCCCGCCGCACCGCCGACGAGCTGGCCGTGCTGCTCCAGGGCCTGATGGGCATGCACCCGCTGCTCGGCGTCGAACTCGGCGACGGCATCGAGGGCATCGCGATCTGCTCGACCGTCCCGGCCGTACTGCACGAGCTCCGGGAGGTCACCCGCCGGTACTACGGCGACGTTCCCGCGGTCCTCGTGGAGCCGGGTGTGAAGACCGGGGTGCCGGTCCTGACCGACAACCCGAAGGAGGTGGGCGCGGACCGCATCATCAACGCGGTCGCCGCCGTCGAGCTCTACGGCGGCCCGGCCATCGTCGTCGACCTCGGCACGGCCACCACCTTCGACGCGGTATCGGCGCGCGGTGAGTACACGGGCGGGGTGATCGCGCCGGGCATCGAGATCTCGGTGGAGGCCCTCGGGGTCAAGGGGGCCCAGCTCCGCAAGATCGAGCTGGCCAGGCCGCGCAGCGTCATCGGCAAGAACACCGTCGAGGCCATGCAGTCCGGCATCGTGTACGGCTTCGCGGGCCAGATCGACGGCGTGGTCGAGCGCATGAAGAAGGAGCTGTCGGCCGACCCGGACGAGGTCACCGTCATCGCGACCGGGGGCCTTGCTCCGATGGTGTTGGGGGAGTCCTCCGTCATCGACGAGCACGAGCCCTGGCTGACGCTCATCGGGCTGCGCCTCGTGTACGAGCGCAACATGGCCCGGCTGTAGGGCGCGCCTGCGGTCACCTGCGGGAACAGCCCGGCGGCGAGGCGTCCTGCGCCGCGCCGCCGGGCGGTTAGTTAAGCGGATTTTGTCCATTTAGCACGTATTGTCGCGTCATGCCCACGCCCTACGGATCACGCGGCGGCATGGCGTTCAGCGCGGACGAGCTCCGGGTGCTCCGACGTGCCCTCGCCAACGCCCTCCACCCCACGCCCCTGCCGGAAGAGGATGTCCAGGACTGCCTGCGCCTGGCGGGCGCGGTGGACGAGGTGGTGAGTGAGGCGGGCCGGCTGCGCGCCTTCCTCCTCGCCGATCTCGCCCGCTACCGCGACGCCCTCCCCGGCTCGCTCAGCGGCTATCTGGAGCTCCTCCAGGACGCCCTCGCGGCCGGTTACGACCCCCGCCCCGACGACCTCGCGGCCCTGCGTGCCCTGCGTGCCGGGCCGGTCGCGGCGGCGCTCCTGGAGCGCTGCCAGGTGCTCGCCGAGC